>JAFLEE010000001.1 GCA_017302015.1 Spirochaetota bacterium
CGAACCCGGTGGCGACCACGACGATCTGGACCTCATCGGCCATGGAGGGGTCCTCCAGGTCGCTGGAGATGATCTCGGCGTCGGGGTGGAGCTTGTCCTTGATGCCCTGGCGGATCTCGGTGTTCTCCCAATTGCCGTAGTCGGGTCCGTGGGAGATGTGCACGAGGCAATTGCGGGCCCCGTCGATGGTGAAGATCTCGCTGTCGCGGCGCTCCTGGAGCGGATTGCTGCTGACCTGGGCGAGCAGTTCGCTGACCTTGTTCTCGCCGGAGGCGCGGGCCATGGTGAGCAGCGCGTGCCCCCGCCCCTCGCACATGATGCGGGTGACGTCGGAGAAGTCGGCGTTCATCTGGCCGGTGGTGGTGATGATGTGGCTGATGCCGCGCACGCCGTTCATGAGCACCGAATCGGCGAGTTGGAACGCCTCGGAGAAGCGCACCTTGCGGTCGGCGACGCGGTGGATATTGTCGTTGGCGATGACGATGAGGCTGTCGACCACCTCGCGCAGCGACGCGACGCCCTGGGCGGCGCGGTTGGCGACCTGGTTGCCCTCCCACGCGAAGGGGCGGGTGATCACGGCGACGCAGAGGGCGCCGAGTTCTTTGGCGATGCGGGCGATGACGGGGGAGGCCCCGGTGCCGGTGCCCTTGCCCATGCCCGCGGTGATGAAGACCATATTGGCGCCCTCGAGGGCGGCGCGGATGGCGTCGATATCCTCTTCGGCGGCCTGGCGCCCCTTCTCGGGGTTGGCCCCGGAACCCCGGCCGCGGGCGACCGTATGCCCGATGGGGATGCGCACCGCCGCCTTGGACAGGTTGAGGCATTGCATGTCGGTGTTCACGGCGATGAACTCGACATCCGGGATCCCGGCCTCGATCATCCGATTGAGCGCGTTGCAACCGCCGCCGCCGACCCCGACGACCTTGATGATGGTCGGATTGCTGCGGATCGCCCGGGCGTCCTCCGCCGATTCGAATACGATTGGTTCTGTTTTCTCCTGTATCATGACGGGTCCCTCCTCCCGTGGATGAATTCTATCGTGTCAACTGAAGAAATCCGTCAAAAATCTCCGAAAGCCGCCTTTTTCCCCGTCTCCAGGGCCCCGTTTGTGCCCGGAAGCCTCTTCGCCCCCCTGGGAAAGGGCATAGCGGGCCAATCCGGTGACCGTGGCGTACTCGGGCCCCGCGACCTTGTCGGCGAGGCCGGCCAGACGGCGGGGCCGGCCGGAGCGCACCGGCATATTGAGCACCCGGCGGGCCAATTGGGCGGTGCCGTCGCATTGGCTCGCGCCGCCGGTGAGCACGACCCCGGCCCCGATCTTGTCGAGGTAGCCCGTCTTCTCCAGGGCCGTCTTCACCTGGGCGAAGATCTCCTCGAGTCGGGGCTCGATGATCTGGGCGAGCATGCGCTTGGGCACCTTGGCCGCCTCCTGGTCGCCCACGATGGGGACCTGGATCAGCTCGCTCTCCTCCACCCCCTCCGCCACCGCGGAGCCGAATTGCTTCTTGAGGAGTTCCGCCGACATCTTCGGGGTGCGCAGGCCGTAGGCGATATCGCTCGTGACGTTGCTGCCCCCCAGGGGGATCACGTGGGTCGACCAGATGCTATTGGCGATGTACATGAGGATATCGGTGGTGCCGCCGCCGATGTCGATGACCACCGCGCCGAGTTCCTTCTCGTCCTCGTTGAGGATCGCCTCGGCGCTGGCGATGGGCTGGAGCACGATATCGGCCACCTGGTAGCCCGCCAGGCTCACGGCGCGGCGGATATTGGCGGTGGTGGATTTCTGGCAGGTGACGATGTGCACGTGCACCTCGAGGCGGCTGCCGAGCATGCCCTTGGGGTCGAGGATGCCGTCTTGGTCGTCGACGCGGAACTCCTGGGGCAGCACGTGGAGCACTTCCCGCCCCGACTGGAGCGTGACGCCCTGGGCGGCGGCCACGACCCGCTCGATGTCGGCCATCGTGATCTCCTGCTCGCCGCCGCGCCCCGAGACCGCGATGACGGCCTTCGAGTTGATCCCTTCGATGAGCCCGCCGGCGATGCCGGTATGCAGTTCGGTGACCTCCACCCCGGCCTGGAGTTCCGCGTCCTCCACCGCCTTGCGGATGGATTCCACGGTCTGGTCGATGTTCACGATCATGCCCTTCTGCACGCCGATGGAGTTCTTGATGCCGACCCCCATGACTTCCAGGGCGCCATCGGCGTTCTGGCGGGCGATGAGGACGCACACCTTGGTGGTCCCGATATCCAGGCTGGCGACAAACGGTTGGTCCACGCGTTCCTCCACTCTCAAAGCACGTATTTCACGGGGTCGGTCCGCAGGTCGATGCGGCGCGCCTTCAGGTCCTTCGCCTGGGCGTAGACGAGGGCGTAGCGGGCCCGGCGCAGCTGGGCCAGGTCGCATTTCACCCCGAGGCTCAAACGGACCTTCGGGGACCGGGGAAACAGATCGACCTCGTCGCCGAAGACCGCCTCCGAGAGCACCCGGGGGAAATCCCGCTCGCCTTCGGGCAGGGCTTCGAGGGCCGCGAGGAAAGAGAGCAGGCGGGCGTTGGTGACGGCCTCGTCGAGGGGCGATCCGGGAAGGCGCAAGAGCGGCTTGTCCCAATCGAGGATCTCGGCGCCCCGGCCCAGCACCGTGCCCTTGGGGTCGATTTCGGCGCTTTCCGCCCCGGCGACCACCACGGCCGATCCTTCCGATTCCTCGACCCGCAGGATGAGGGTTTCGGGGAAGCTCCGCTCCACGGAGCGGACCTTCAGGCGCGCCACGGTCTCCACCTGCCGCTTGATGCGGGAAGCGCTGAGGAAGACGAGGCTCTCGCCGGGCCGCAGGCCGCTTCGGCGCACGAGGTCGCCCACGGGGTACTTTTTGAGCCCGAAGACCTGGACCTGCCGGACCGGGAAAAAGCCCGCGGAATCGGCCAGGCGCACGAGGTAGCGCCCCGCCACCCAGAGGGTGAACGCCACCGCCGCCACGGTAAAAACCAGGTAAAAATGCCGGAATTTCATCCCCAGTACGCCTTGTCCCTGAGCTTCGGCATTTTTCGATTTCCCGTGAGCCTTATTTTTTTTCCCCCGCCCCGTAGGCCGCGTTTTCCAGGTTGGCCGCCAGGAACTCGGCCAGGGGGATCCCGGCGGCGCGCAGCATGGCGGGGATATCGCTGGTGGCCGTCATCCCGGGCTGGGTATTGATCTCGAGCACGTAGGGGGTCTCGCCCTCGAGGATCATGTCGATCCGCACGCAATTGCGCAGGCCGAAGGCCGCGAAAATCACCTTCGCCATGCGCTCCACCCGGGCCTGGAGCCCCTTGGGCAGGGGCGCCGGGAGGATCATCTCGGTCATCCCCTTGGTGTATTTGGCCTCGAAATCGTAGAAGGCGTTCTTGGGCCGCAGCTCCAGGATCGGCAAGAGCCGCACCTCGCCCCGATCCCGGTACACGCCCACCGTGATCTCGCGGCCGGTTAGGTACTTCTCTAGGAACATGCCGCCCAAGGCTCCTTCCCGGGCGAGGCGGTCGAGTTCCTCCTTGAGCGCCGTCTTGTCGCGCAGCACCTTCACCCCCACCGAGGACCCCTCGGCGACGGGCTTCACGACCAAGGGCGCGTGGAAGCCCAACAGGTCCAGGTGCTCGCTGGCGCGGGCGGCGTCGCCCCCCTGGGCCAGCCAGGGCGCGAAGGCGAAATGGGGCGAGGTCTTGATGTGGTGGGCGTCGAAGAGCTCCTTCGTGCGCACCTTGTGCATGCAGATCGCCGAAGCCAGGAGGTCCTCCCCCGTGTAGGGGATCTTCAGGAACTCGAGGATGGCCTGGAGTTGCCCGTCCTCCCCGAAGGTGCCGTGGAGGAGGTTGAAGGCGAGGGTGACCCCCTTCTCGCGCAGCGTCTCGAGTAGCCGGGCGTCCACATCCACCCCCACCGCCGGCAGGCCGAGGGCCAGGAGTTCGTCGAGCACGTTCTGCCCGCTGCGCAGGCTCACCTCGCGTTCGCTGCTGAAGCCGCCCATGAGCACGCCGATCACCCCGGTGCGGAAGGGATCGAGGCGCCGCAGCACTTCGGGGCCGGGCGCCGGCGCGGCGGGAGATGGCGAGTCGTTCATGGGAGGGCTCCTTCGGGTCGGTCGCGGGGGATCACGGGGCCTCGAGGCCGCAGAGGCCGTAGCCGATGCGGTAGACGTCGCCGGCGCCGATGGTGAGGATCACGCCTTCCCCTTCGCCGTGGTCCGCGGCGAGGCGGGCCGCGAGGGCGCCGCGGTCCTTCACCCACTGGGCCGCGGGATGGGCGCCGAGGCGCTCGAAGATGAGGCCGCTCGTGACGTCGGGGATGGCCGCCTCGCCCGCCGCGTAGATGTCGAGGAGGTACACCCGGTCCGCGAGGGCGAGCACTTCGGCGAACTCGCGGTAGAGGGCGAGCGTGCGCGAATAGCGGTGCGGCTGGAAGACTACCGAAAGTTTCCGGGTCGTGAGGCGCACCGCCTCGATGGTGGCGCGCAGTTCGGTGGGGTGGTGCCCGTAATCGTCGATGACGCGCCAATGGCCGAGGCTCCCCACCGTCGTCATGCGCCGGGCGACGCCGCCGAAGCCCCCCAGGCCCCGCTGGATCTTCTCCACGGGCACCTCGAGTTCGAGCCCCACGGCGATGGCGGCCAGGGCGTTGAGCACGTTATGGCGGCCGGGCACCCGGAGTTGGAAGCGGCCGAGCGACTCGCCGGCCAAGGAGACGTCGAAGCCCATCGCCCCGTCTTCGTAGCGCATCTGCGAGGCCCGAAGCGCCGCGCGCTCGGAGAACCCGTAGGTGAGTTTGGGTTTTTCCACCTCGCCCAGGAGGCCGGCGAGGCGGGGATCGTCGGCGCAGAGGATCGCCTTGCCGTAGAACGGCGTCTTGTTGATGAACTGCAGGAAGGAGAGTTGGAGGTTCTCCTCGGTCTTGTAGTGGTCCATGTGGTCGAGGTCGACGTTGGTGACGACCGTGATCACCGGGGCGAGCTTCAGGAAGGAGCCGTCGCTCTCGTCGCTCTCGCACACGAGGAATTGGCTCTGCCCCAATTCCGCGTTGGAGTTGATGGCCATCCATTTCCCGCCCACGACGGTGGTGGGGGAAAGGCCGCCCTCGATGAGGACCGCGCTGACCATGGCCGTGGTGGTCGTCTTCCCGTGGGTGCCGGCGACGGCGATGCCGTACTTGAGGCGCATGAGTTCCGCCAGCATCTCGCCGCGCTGGATGACGGGGATGCCGCGCTCGACGGCGGCGCGGAGTTCGGGGTTCCCGGGCGAGACGGCGCTGGAGGTCACGACGACCTGGGCCTCGCCCAGGTTCTCGCCCCGGTGCCCGAGGTGGACGACGAGGCCGAGGGCGCGCAGGTCGCGCACCATCTCGGATTCGCGCAGGTCGCTCCCGGCGACGTGGTAGCCGAGGGTGTGGCAGATGCGGGCGATGCCGGACATGCCGATCCCCCCGATGCCGATGAAATGGAGGTGGCGGACCTTGAGGAACGGGCTTTCGCGTAGGGGCATGGGTTATCCGGGATGGGAAGAGTCGGGTCGATGGAAGGAAGGGGCGCCGGGGCGGGGTTCTTCCCCGGCGTAGGCCGGTCGGGAGAGGCAGGCGAGCACCCCGGCGAGGAAGAGTTTCGTGATGAGGTCGGACCTACCGTAGCTGATGAAGGGAAGCGGCAGGCCCGAGGTCGGCATGAGCCCCAGGGTCACCGAGATATGGAGGACCGCCTGGATCGAGATGTAGGCCGTGGCCCCCGCCGCCAGGAGCAGCAGGCGCGCGTCGCTCTGTCGCAGGGCGACGCGCAGCCCCCGCCAGGTGAAGAGGATGAAGAGGGCCATGATGAAGAGCCCCCCGGCCAGGCCGAGTTCCTCGCCGATGACCGAGAAGACGAAATCGGTATGGGCCTCGGGGAGCCGGCCGATCTTCTGGACCGAACTACCCGGCCCGGCGCCGAAGAGCCCCCCGTTCCGGAAGGCCGTGAAACTTTGCAGCAAGTGGTAGCCCTTGCCCCACGGGTCGAGCCACGGGTTGAAGAACAGGAGGCGCGAGGCGATGTAGGGCTTCGCCTGCATGAGGATCACCACCCCCATGAGCCCCCCCATGCCCACGGTGATGAGGAAATGCATGGGCGTCCCGGCGAGGTAGAAGAGGAAGAAGGCCACCGAGAGGGTGAGCAGGGCGGAAGAGAGGTCGGGCTCGATGGCGATGAGGGCCACGACGCCGAGTGTCAGCGCCATAGGACGGAGGAACCCCCGGGTGAAATCGCGGAGTTGGTCCCCCAGGCGGGGAAGGCTGCCCGCCAGGTAGATCAAGAGGAGGAGTTTGGCCACTTCGCTGACCTGGATCTGGAAGACGCGCAGGTCGATCCACCGGCGGGAGCCCGAGACCACGCGACCGAGCCCCGGGATATAGACGAGGACGAGCACCACGTAGGCAGCGATGAGGATCCACCGAAGGGCCCGCTCGCCGTTCGGGTGCTCGAGGACCTTGCGGAAATTGAGGCGGAACCCGGCCACGAAGGCGAGGAGGCCCAGGAACAGGGCGAAGAGTTGGCGCTTCAGGTAGAAGAAGGCGTCCCCGGCGTTCTTCTCCCCCGCGTGGTAGGACGAGGAGAAGACGAAGGCGATGCCGGCGAGGAGGAGGACCCCCACCGTGAGCACCAGCACCGGGTCGAAGGCCTTGCGGTTCTCCATCAGGCGATTTCCCCGCGGTCGAGGCGGCCGATCTCGTCGCAGAACACGCGCCCGCGCTCGGCGTAATCGGCGTGCTGGTCCCAGGACGTGCACCCCGGCGAGAGCAGGAGCACCTCGCCCTCGCGCACACGGCCCCAGGCCGCGCGCACCGCTTCGCGGAAATCGCCGATGACCGGCCGATCCGCCACCGCGAGCATCCCCGCGATGCGCGGGCCCTCCTCGCCGTAGCAGACGACGCTGCGCAGGTTCGCGTGGCGGCCCAATTCCCGGTAATCGAGGCCCTTTCCCCGGCCCCCGGCGATGAGGACCACCGGGACGGAGAAACTTTCCAAGGCGCGGTGCACCGCCTGGAGCGTGGTGGCCTTGCTGTCGTTGAAGACCTGGATGGGGCGCGCCACGGCCACGGGCGCGAGGCGATGGGGGAGCCCCGGGAACGACTGGACGCGCGCCGCGATCTCGGCGGGGGCCATCCCCGCGCCCTCGGCGAGGGCCATCACCGCCAGGATATTCTCGATATTGTGGACGCCCTTGAGCAGGCACGCGCCGTAGGGGAAGCGGAAACCGCCGGGGAAGGCGAACGCGCCGCCCTCGAACCGGTAGTCCGCGGGGCGCTCGCGGCTGAAGGTGCGCCGCTGGACCCCCCCGGGGGCGAAGCCGGCCGTCCAAGCATTATCCATATTTTGGGCATAAATACAGGACGGCTTGGCGTGGCGCAGCAGGTTCCGCTTCGCGTCGCCGTAGGCCTCCATGCCGGCGTAGCGGTCGAGGTGGTCGGGGGCGAGGTTGGTGATGACGGCCAGGTCGGGGGCCAGCTGCTTCGGATCCTCGAGCATGTAGCTCGAGAGTTCCAGGACGGCGAAGCGGCAGGCGCGCAGCCGCTCATAGGCCTCGAAGACGGGCAGGCCGTTATTGCCGCAGGCGACGGCGGGGCCGACCGCCGAGAGCACGTGGGCGAGGAGCTCGGTGGTCGTCGTCTTCCCGTCGGTGCCCGTCACCCCCGCGAGCACCTTGTCGGCGATGAACGGGGCGATGAAGTCGACGTCGTTGTAGACGGGGACGCCGCGCGCCACCGCCGCCGCGACCAGGGGGATGTTCCGCGGCACCCCGGGGGAGAGCAGCAAGAAATCGACCCCCGCCAGCTGCTCCGGCGATTGGGGCCCGAAGAAGCAGGGGATGGAAGGATCGGGCAGCTTGGCGCGCAGCGATTCGAGCGAGGAAGCATCCTTATGGTCGCTCACGCGGGCCTGGATGCCGTGGGCGTGGAAACGCACGGCGGCGGAGAAGCCCGTGCGCGCGGTGAAACCGACGATGAGGGCGGTTTTTCCCCGGAGGCGGCGCCAGAGCGCCCCGGGTTCTTCGGCCATCCCGCGGCCGGGCGGGGCGAAAAGCGGCGCGCTCATGCCATCGGCCCTGGATTTTTATTCGAATTTCCGGGCACCGGCGCCATTGCGGATTATAGAATGCGGGAATTCCGCCGGGAAGCGATGGCCGCGTTGCAACCGACCTTTGACGGTAAAATCATCCATGTCCCTCGATGAATCCCACTTGAAAAACCGCCATTTCGGCGCCTATGGCGGACGCTACGTCCCCGAGATGCTCATCCCCGCCCTCGATGAACTCGAGCGGGTCTATGAAGATGCCCGTCGTGACCCCGCCTTCTGGGCCGAACTGAAGGACCTCCAGGAGAACTTCACCGGCCGGCCCACGCCCCTGTACTTCGCCGAGAACCTCACCCGCGAACTCGGCGGGGCGAAGATCTACCTGAAGATGGAGGGGCTGCTGCACACCGGGGCCCACAAGATCAATAATTGCCTCGGCCAAATCCTCCTGACCAAGCGCATGGGCAAGAAGCGCATCGTCGCCGAAACGGGGGCCGGCCAGCACGGGCTCGCCTCCGCCACGGTGGCCGCGCGGTTCGGCATGGCCTGCACGGTCTTCATGGGCGAGGTCGACGTCCGCCGCCAGTACCCCAACGTCTTCGCCATGCGCAGCCTGGGCGCCGAAGTCGTGGAGGTCAAGGAGGGGACGAAGACCCTCAAAGACGCGGTCAACGCCGCCCTCAAGTTCTGGATCGAAAACCTGGGGAGCACCCATTACCTCCTCGGCTCCGCGCTGGGGCCCTTCCCCTTCCCCCTGATCGTGCGCGATTTCCAGTCGATCATCGGCCGCGAGACGCGCGAACAGATCCTGGGGCGCGAGGGGCGGCTGCCCGACGTCATGGTGGCCTGCGTGGGCGGCGGCAGCAATAGCATGGGCTTCTTCCATGCGCTCCTGGGGGAAAAATCCATCCGCATGGTCGGGGTCGAAGCGGGGGGCCGGGGCGACGGCCCCGGCGAACACGCCGCCCGGTTCACGGGCAAGCCCTCCGTCGGCATCGTGCAGGGCTATAAATCCTTCTTCCTCCAAGATGACGAGGGCCAACTCCTGCCCACCCATTCCATCAGCGCCGGGCTGGATTACGCGGGCGTCGGTCCCGAAGTCGCGCACCTGCAGGAGAGCGGGCGCATCGAGTTCCACCGGGCCAGCGATGATGAAACCCTGGGCGCCTGGAAGCGCCTGGCCCGCAGCGAGGGCATCTTCCCCGCCATGGAATCCTCCCACGCCGTGGCGTTCGCCCTGCGCGAAGCCCCCCGCCTGGGCCGCGACAAGATCCTCATCGTGAACTTGAGCGGACGCGGCGATAAAGACCTCTTCATCACCGCCCGGGCCACCGACCGCGAGCGATGGCTCGCCTTCCTCAAGAGCGAAGTCGAGGATCCCCGATGAACGCCCCGGGGTCGATCGCGGGGGCCCTCGCCGCTGGCAAGGGGCTACGGCTCATGACGCATGTGGTGGCCGGCTATCCCGACCCCACCGAGAGCGAGCGCCTCGTCGCCACCATGGCCGCGCAGGGGGCCGATTTCATCGAGCTCCAGATCCCCTTCAGCGATCCCATGGCCGACGGGCCGACGATCATGATGGCCAACCAGGCCGCCCTGGACGCGGGCGTCAGCGTGCAAGACGCTTTCGACCTCATGGGCCGCTTGAGCCCCGCCGTGAAGGTCCCGCTCCTCTTCATGACCTACCTGAACGTGCCGTGGCGCATGGGCGTGGGCCGTTTCGTCGAGCGGGCCCGGGAACGCGGGGCCAAGGGCATCATCCTCCCCGACCTGCCCTTCGATGAGGATCTCCCCGAGTACGTCGAGCGCTGCCACGCCCTGGGCGTCGACCCCATCTTCGTCGTGTCCCCCGACACGCCCACCGACCGCTTGGCGCGCATCGGGAAACTCGGCCGCGGCTTCATCTACGCCACACTCAAGATCGGCATCACCGGCGGGGTCGCCGGCCCCTCCGAGAAGGGCCTCTCCTTCCTGAAGGCGTTGCGCCAGCTTGTGCCCCTCCCCATCGCCGCCGGCTTCGGCATCTCCGGGCCCGAAGCCATCCGCCAAGTCCGCGGCCTCTGCGATATCGCCGTCGTCGGCAGCCAACTCATCCGCGAACACCAGCGGGGCGGCGTCGCCGCGGTCGGCGCGTTCGTTCGTTCCCTCAAGGAGGCCTGCGCATGAGCCACGTCTGCGGATCCCGTTTCGCGTTCTCACTCGATAACGCCCTACGGCGCCTCGTCCACCCGCCCCAGAAGATCCTCGGCGAACTCGTCCAAAGCGGCATGAGCGCCATGGACGTCGGCTGCGGCCCCGGCCATTTCACCCTCGACCTCGCGCGGCTCGTCGGCGAGCGGGGCAAGGTGCTCGCCGTCGACCTCCAGGAAGGCATGCTCGCCAAGGTCCAGGCCAAAGCCCGCGCCCAGGGCCTCGAATCGCGCATCGCGCTGCACCGGGCCGCCGGCCGCGTCGCCGGCGTCGGCGTCGGGCTCGATTTCATCCTCTGCTTCTGGATGCTCCATGAGGTCCCCGACGCCCACGCCATGCTCGTCGATCTCCACGGCCGCCTGAAGCCCGGCGGGGCGCTCCTCCTGGCCGAGCCGATCCTCCATGTGGGGCGCAAGCGGTTCGAAGCCGAGACCGGCCTCGCCCTCATGGCCGGTTTCCGCGTCGCCGAACGGCTGGATCTGCGCTGGAGCCGCGCGGTCCTGCTCCACAAAGACCTTCCCGCCGAAAAAGCGCCGCAAAAACGCGGGGCCACCGGCAAGTCGGCCCCGAAGGGAAAGAGCGCGAAGCGCGTTTCGCGCTCGAAGGGCAAATCGGGCCCGGCCCGACCTTCCTCCCGCCGGTGAGGCGAAGCACGGCCCCGCGGGGCCCGTGTGAGCCGACCAGGCACCGAGTCTATCCCCCGCGAAAAAATTGATCCGCGCGCAGGGCGGATGCTACATTTCGCGTCCATGAAACGAACCCTCTGCATCATCCGACACGCCGACGCCGAGGAATACGCGGGGTCCGGGAGCGACCGGGAGCGCCACCTCACGAAGGCGGGCATCTCCCAATGCCGGCAGGCCGCCGCCTTCCTCGAACGCCAAGACCTCACCCCCGACCTCGTGCTGGCCAGTTCGGCGCGGCGCGCCCGCGAGACGGCCGTCATCATCCAGGAGGTGATGGGCCTTCCGGCCGGCATCGCGCGCTTCGAGGAAAGCGCCTATAACGCCACCGCCAACGCCCTCCTCGCCCTGGTGCGCGCGGCGCCCGATGACGTGCGCATCCAGTACCTCGTCGCCCATAATCCCGGGGTGAGCGAACTCTCCCATCTCCTCACCGCGGACGCCCCCGGCCTCGGCAAAGCCGACATCCACGTCATCGATTTCGAGGCGGCGCGTTGGGACGGCCTCGGCGGGGCCACGGGAAAGCGCCGCGCGCTCTTCCGTCCCGAGCCCTGAGGCTCAAACCTCCAGTTCGTCCCCTTCCCGGGCGAAGAACCATTTGAGGTCGGGCACGCGCTTGCCCGCGTTGCGGAACGCCTCTTTCTGGAGGCGCTCGTACTCCCGCGTCTGCCCCTCGGCATCGCGGATCTTTCGGTCGGAGGCCGCCGGATTATGGTGGGTGAACGCCACGCGCTTCACCCCGAGGTTGTGGGCCAGGTCGAAACCGAGGTTCGCGGTGGAATGCCCCCAATCCACCTTCTCGATGGACTCCAGCAGGGAATACTGGGCGTCGAAGAGCATGAGGTCGGCTCCCCGGTAGAGCTTCGCGTCGTCGCCCAATTCGGCCATGCTGAAGCGCTTGCATTCGGTGTCGACGCAATGGGCGTAGGACCGCCCCGCCTCTTCGATGCGGTAGCCCCAGCACGGGTCGGGGTGGTCGAGTTGGTAGGGGGTGATGGAGAGTTCGCCGAGGGTGAACGGCTCGCGGGGCGTCAGCGAGTGGTAGACGAGTTTGGCCCCGAGCTTCTCGTAGGGCACCGGGAAGTACGGCTTCTGGAAGAGGATGCGCATGGCTTCTTCGGGGGAGCCCTCCACCGCGTAGAGGTGGATCACGTTCCCGGGGATGTAGATCGGGGTGAAGAACGGGATGCCCAAGAGGTGGTCCCAATGGAAATGGGTGAAGAGCAGGTGGATCTCGCCCTTCCCCCTTCCGGCGGGCCCCGCCATCAATTCGGCGCCGGCGGGGCAGAGGCCGCTGCCGCCATCGATGAAGAGGCGCGTCTCGCCCCCCGCCTTCACCCCGACGCAGAGGGTATTGCCCCCGTAGCCCGAGATGAAGGTGCGCGGCACGCGCTGGAGGTAGGTCTCGATCTCCTCGGGGCGCGTGTAGCCGGATTGGAAGAAACCATGGAGCAGGCCGCGGCGCTGCCCGTCGAGCACCGTCGGCGACGCCGGCGTGGGAATACTCCCGCGGACCCCCCAAAGCTTGATGTGCATCGCTTCGCCCCGGTTCCCGCTCGGCTATTCCACCGCGAAGAGTTCGAAGAACGGCCGGGACTCGTTTCCCAGGCGTTGGAAGGTGGAGGTTTCCTTCAGGCGCAGCGTCAGCGCGCTGCGCTTGCCCGAAAGGAACTCGCGCAGGGCCGCCATGGCCTCCGGCGGCACCGGCCGCCCGCCCACGCCTGTCTGCCCGGCCTGTTCCGCCATGGCGAGGATCTGGCGCCGAGCGGCCTCGGGTTTCGCGTTCATGAACGCGCCGCCGATGCCCAGGGCCATAGCCAGCGCGCCGGTGTCGGTGAAGCGCAGGGCGAGGCGCTCGATCTTCCCCTCGTTCGTCCCCGCGTCCTTCCCCGAAAGATCCCCCAGATTGGTCAGGCCCGCGAAGGATTGGAAGGGGAAATCGGCCAGGGAGAGTTCGAGGCGGAGTTCGAACCCGGGCTGCATCTCGAAGGAGAAGGGGGAGAGCACGACCGACCGCCGCTCCCGGTCGAAGGCCATGGAGATCTCGCCCCGCACCTGCGGCTGCTGGGGAAAGAGGGGGTGGGCGATGACGCCGAGGGCCAGGGGATTCTGGATCTTCATCCGATCGCAGAAGCGCCGCACATCGAATTGTCTCACGTCGACAACGAGGCGGGCGGAGAACTCGCGCATCCCAGGGCGCCCGGGGCCCGCCGCCGCCATGAAGCCGTTCGCCTCGGCGCCGAGGACGGATTGCCGGCGCAAGGCGGCCGCCGAGGCATCGAGGTCGGCCCCGTCGACCCCGTCGAGGACCGCCTTGAAGTGGCCCTTGAAATACGGGCCCCAATCCAAGCGGCCGGGATCGAGGGTGAGAATGCGGGTTTCGGGGTCGAGGAGCAGACGAGTCGAAAGATCGAAGGGCGTCCGAAGCCCTTCGCCCACCCACGCCTCGAGGGCGGGGGTGAACCCGTCGGGCTCGCCGCCCTCGACGGGGATGCCTTGATTGGATTTGGGCAGCTTTTCCCGGGCGCTCTGCGCCGCCTGGAGGGCCTGCTTCACGAGCGTCTCGCTATAGACCGCCTTCTCGAGTTGGAAGATTTCGGTGAGCACCCGGCCGCCCCGTTGCCAACGGGCCAGGGAGGCGCTGTCCGCCCGAAGCAGCGTTTCGCCATTGCTGGCCACCATCGTGAGATTGAAGAGGCGCACTTGGTTGGAAATCCGCGAGACTTCGGGGGAAAGGGCCCGCAGCGTGGCCCCCGCGGGGGCGTACTTCTCCATCGCGGATAGGATTCGCGCCTGGTTCCAGGACGTGAGGGGGACGGGACCCTCCTGGGCCGGCAAGAACGCGGCCCAGACCAAGCCCAGGGCGATGAGGAGCCGATGCGGGCGCATGTGGGCCGAATTTACCATCCAGGGGCCGCGATCCTATAATCCCCGGTCATGTTCCTCATCGCCGGCCTCGGGAACCCCGGGCCCCGCTACCAATGGACCCGCCATAACGCCGGCTGGATCGTCCTCGACCGCCTCGCCGAGAAACTCGGCCTGGGGCCGTCCGACTGGGAAGAGAAGCATAAAAGCCGCGCGGCCCGCGCCCGCCACGGCGGGTCCGACCTGCTCCTCGTTAAGCCGCTGACCTTCATGAACCTCTCCGGAGAGGCGGTCGGCCCATGGATGCAATTCTATAAAGTCCCCATCGCCCAGGTCTTGGTGGTGGTCGACGAGTACGCCCTGCCCTTCGGACGCCTGAGGATCCGGCCCGACGGCAGCGACGGCGGCCATAATGGCCTCAAGAGCATCCAGGCCCAGATCGGCCCGGCCTACCCGCGGCTGCGCATCGGGGTCCACGCCGAGCACGGGCAGGTGCCCATGGCGGATTTCGTCCTCCACGAGTTCTCCGCCGACGAAAAAAAGGCGCTGCCCAAGATCGCCGACGCCGCGGCGGAATGCATCCTCGAGATCCTGGCGCGGGGGGTCGCCCCGTCTATGAACGCCTGGAACGGCCGCAAGCTCCTCGGTGAGGCCCCGTGATCTACCTCGACTACGCCGCCACGACGCCCGTGCTCCCCGAAGTCGCCGGGGCCATCCGCGAAGCCATGGAAAACCATTGGGGGAATCCCAGCAGCCTCCACCCCATCGGCCAGGGCGCGGGGCGCTTGCTGCGCCAAAGCCGCTCGCGCATCGCCGCCGCCCTGGGCGTCGGCCCCACCGAGATCCTCTTCTGCTCCTGCGGGAGCGAAGCGAATAATTGGGCCCTCGACGGGATCCTCTCCGCCCACCCCGACGTGCGCACGCTCATCACCTCGCGCCTCGAGCACCCTTCGGTGTTCGCCAAGGCCGAAGCCCTCGCCAAGGAAGACCCCGGCCTGCGACTCCATTTCCTCCCGGTCTCGGGGGAGGGGCGCGTGCTCCTCGATGGGCTCCCCGACCTGCTGGCTTCGGGGCCGGCCCTCGTGTCGCTCATGCTGGTCAATAACGAAACCGGCGTCCTCCAGCCCGTCGCCGAGGCGGTGGCGATGGCGCGCCGCGCGCCGCACCCGGTGTTCGTCCACGTCGATGCCGTGCAGGCGTTGGGCAAACTCGCCCTCGACCTCAAGGGGCTCGACGCCGACCTCGTGAGCTTCGGCGGGCATAAGATCGGCGCGCCGAAAGGGGCGGCTTTCCTCTATAAAAAACCCGGCCTCGAATTGGGGCGGCTCATCGAAGGCGGCGGCCAGGAATTGGGCCTGCGCGGGGGCACCGAAAACACCCCCTATCTCGCCGGCCTCGCCGTCGCCGTAGAACGCGCGGTCCTGGAGGCTCCCGCCTTCGCCCAGAGGTGCGAACGCCTGCAGGCGATCCTCCTCGAGAAGCTCCTCGCTATCCCCGGCGTCGTCCTCAACGGCGACCCGGCGGGGAACTCCCGGGCCATCGTGAACTTCTCGGTCCCGGGGACCCAATCCGACATCATGCAGATCCGCCTGGGGGACGGGGGCCTCTGCATCTCCGGCGGGGCGGCGTGCGCCTCCGGCGCGCGGCGGCCCTCGCGCATCCTCCTCGCCATGGGCCTTGAGGCGAAACGCATCGAATCCTCCCTCCGGGTGAGTTTCGGGCCCGCGACGACGGAGGCGGAGGTGCTCGACGGGGCGCGGATCCTGGGGGAAGTCGCCGCGGCGGTCCGGGGGGCGTGAAAAGGCGCCTACCGCGTCGCGCCTCCTTCCAAGAGCGCCGCGCGGAACGCTTCGGCGAGGCGGGACACGGGCCCCTTGCGGGTCGCCAAGGCCAAATGCGCGGCGGGCAAGCCCCCGATCGGCCGGCAGGCGAGGCCCGCCGCGCCCCGCACCGAAAAATCGGGGACCACGGCGACCCCCACCCCGATTCGGGCGAGGTCGATCTGCGCGTCCACGCTCCCTAGGTCCATCACCGAGGTCGGGGCCAAACCCCGCTGGAAAAATGAGGCTTCCAAGGCCTCCCGCCCGCGCGTCCCCCGTTCCAGAAGGAGGAGATTCTGGGCGCAAAGGTCGGTCAACGCCATCGCACGCGGCGGCGCCCCGGACCGAGCGGATGCGCTCACCGCCACTTGGCGGAAAGCGCGCCAGACCTTGATCTCGAGGCCCCGGGCTTTGGCCGGGAGGGTGACCACCCCGAGGTCGACCCGGCCCTCCTGGATCAGGGCGCAGGTCTCCGAAGAGGTCTTGTTCCACACCCGCAAGCGGACCCCCGGATGCTTCTTGGCGAAGCGCGAAAGCGATGGGAGGAGGAGGTGGCGGAGCACGGCATCCCCCGCGGCGAGGTTGAGCTCCCCCTCCTCCAGGCCCCGGCGAGCCTTCATCCCGGCTTTGAGCTTCTCCACTTCGGCGAGGATCGCCTGCGCGTGGCCCAAAACCGCCCGTCCCGACGCCGTGGGAACGATGGCTCCCCCCCCTCGGTGGAAGAGGCGCTCCCCGAGTTCGCGTTCCAAGGAGCGGATCTGCATGCTCAGCGCGGGCTGCGAAACCAGGAGGCTCGCCGCGGCCCGGGTGAAGGAGCCCGCGCTGGCCACCGCGCGGACGCACCGGAGTTGGTCGACGGTCATAAGTTATCCTTATGTTTATTATAAATTGTATCAATTTGTATTATTCGCCTCCTTGGGCCATCCTTCATGGGCCCCCGAAATCGGGGGCTCAGGAGCCCGCCATGCCCGCCACCATCGTCGTCGACGCCCTCTGGGGCGATTCGGGGAAGGGGAAGATCGCCTCCTTCCTCGCCCAGAAACACCGCGCGAGCTTGTGCGCCCGCGCCGGGACGGGAACCAATGCGGGCCATAGCCTCTATCTCGAAGGCGATCGCATCCTCAAGACCCATCAATTGCCGCTCGCGGGAATCCTCTCGGGGGCCCGGCTTCGGGTCGGCAGCGGGGTCGCGGTCGACCCCAGGGTCTTCTTCGCGGAACTTGAGGCGTTCAAGGAATTCGATGTCGCTTCCCGCGCCCGCGTCGATGGGCGCTGCCCGGTGATCCTCCCGGGATACGCCGAAGAGGAGCGCAGCGATCCCCACCTCTCGGGCACGGTCGGCTCCACCTGCAGCGGCACGGGCGTCGCCCAGGCGGCCTTCTGCCTGCGCAAGGCGACGCAGGCCAAGGAGGTGGACGCGCTCGCCCCCTTCGTCTGCGACGTGGCGCGGGAAATCAACGAGACCTGCGCGCGCGGGGAGACCGTCATCGTGGAAGGAAGCCAAGGCACTTTCCTCTCCCTCGCCTTAAGCCGCGATTACCCCTATTGCACCTCCGGCAATTGCACGGCCGTCGCCTGCGCCGACGATGTGGGGCTCAGCTGGCGCCATATCCGGGAGGTCGTCCTCGTGGTGAAGGCCGTGCCATCGCGCATCGGGGCGGGGCCCCTTCCCGGCGAACTTTCGGTGGCGGAGCAGGATGCCCGGGGCATCGCCGAATACGGCGTGCTCACCGGCAGGCGGAGGCGCAAGGCCTCCTCCATCCCCATGGAACTCCTTAAAGAATCGGTCCTGCTAAACGGCGCCACGAAGATCGCCCTCACCTTCTGCGACCACCTCGACCCTTCGATGAAAGACGCCCGCGCCCCCACGGGGCCCGTTCGCGAACTCGTGCGGCGCATCGAGGCCGCCTGTGCCATCCCCGTCTTCCTCCTGGATTGCGGCAAGCCCTATGGATCCATCCTCCAGGTCTAGGGCGCGCTAGATTCCGGGAAGCGTCGGCGCCACCGGGAGCGACGGCACCCCCGGCACGGTCGATGCCCCCGGGATCGCCGGCAGCGCCGAGGCGTTCGTCGAGGGCGGGTTCAGGTCGAAGTTCAGGCTGATCTGGAGGGATCCCTGGGGCGTCGAGGCCCCGTTGGGGAAGGAGAGGCTGTAGCGCGCCATGAGTTCCATGGGGCCGAGGATGGTGAGGTGGGCCTCGGCGCCCACCAGCGTCTGGGCGTCGATGAGGTTGCTCACCAGGCCCCCCGGCGTGACGTTGTGGCGGAGATAGAAGGCGTTGGCGTAGAAGCCCTTCAGGGCGCCCTTATAGATCGAGAGTTGCGCCTTCATCTGGTTCCTCTGGAAGGCGAGGGTCTGGGGATCATAGAAGGCCTCGAACGAGGCGGTGAAGGCGCCGGCCTTCCCGAAACTCACCCCGAGTTCCCCCCCCCAACCCAGGCTATTGGTGTTCCGATTGGCGAGGAGGTTCGAGATCATGTCGGCCCGCTGCCAATCGTAATTGACGAACGGATTGAAGAGGCCGGCCTGGAACCCGTTGAGGTTGTAATAGCCCTCCGCCTTGTAGCGCAGGGGGCCCAGATCTCCCTTCAGCCCCGCCGCGAAACCGGGGCCGAGGGCCCAGAGATTGGTGGCGATGCGGACGTCGAGCATGGAGGCGCTCACCGTGGGTTGGAAGCGCACCGACCCCTTCCCGAGGGGCAGGCCCAGGTCGAGGCCGAAGCCGTCGACGCTATTGAGCGCGTTGGTGTAGATCGCGTACGGGTGCGCGTTGGTGAGGCTCGGCTTCAGCGGGGTGTCGAGGAGCAGCCAGTTCACCCCGACGTTCAGGCCGCCCAATGGCCCGAGTTGGCCCTTGCGCTCGGGCTTGGCGAACGAAACGAGGGGAAGCCATTCGAGCCGGACGCCATAGAGGAGTTTCTGGCTGAGATCGCCGCTGAAGAACGTCCCCCCGAGGCCCAACCAGGGGTCGCGGTAGCCGAGCACGAGGCCCTTCACCTGCTTCACCGGGAACTCGAGCATATTATTGTAGCCATCGAGCAGGTGGCCCCCGCCCCAGGTCATGCCGGGAATACCGCCGTAGCGCAGGGTGAAGCGCCAGATCGACATCTGGAAATAGACGAGCTTGTTCAGCACGTCCTGCGCGCTGTCGAAATCCCAATCGGAGGCGTTGTAGAAATTCGCGGGGAGATAGAATTGGTCGCGCACGCCGAAGATGACGGGCAGGTAGAGGCCGAGGCCGAAGGGGCCCCACGAGAGTTCCGGGACCCACGTGAGCGTCCCCCAGATGCCGCAATGGGGGACCTGGAGGGTCGCGAGTTGGAAGGGGTAGCCGTAATTCGCGGCGTTCGTGTCGCCCGGTTCCTGGAAGATGCCGAGTTGGAGGCTATGGCGGAACTGGAATTTCCAGGGCATGGGGGGGAAGAGCGGGTCGGCGGGGCGCTTCACCACCTGGGGCGGCCCGCGTTTGGGGCGGGCATTGGTGGCCTTGGTCTCCGCCTGTTTTTCCTTGGCGGCGGTCTTGGCCTCTTCTTCCCGGTTCGAAAGGGGCGGGCGCTCGTTGGTGGGGGAGAGCAGGAGATCGGGATGGACGGCGGCGGCGGGCGCCGGGATATTCCAATCCTGGTAGACCGAAAGCGCCGTCATGCCCGCGGTGGGGGGATCGGTGGAGCGGATGACCGAACTGGAATGCCCCACCGGCACCACCACCGCTTCCCCCGTCTGGAAGGTGTTATTGAAGTTCACCAGGCCGGCGAGGGTGTGCACGCTGGTCTTGTCCGCCGCGGCATCCAATAAAAAATCCCCCCCGATGGTGGCGACCCGCCCGTCGCGCGTCTCCGCCACGAAGAAAGGGGCCTTCTGCGCGTCGATGAGGATGCGGTAGCGCCCGTCGGTGATGCGCAGCCCGATGGCCAGGTTCGTCGCGGTGCGGCGCAAGACCTTGAGTTTGAAGACGCCGGGCTTCAATACCGAGACGCGGGCGCTGGCGCCCAGATCGATCTCCAGGTAGGTGTCGAGTCCCGTACGGATGCTGTCATCTTCCCGAAGGACCGTCTCGCGCACGATGGTGGCCCACTCCCCTTCCCCCGCCGGGCGGTACTGGGCCCGGCCCCGCACCGCGATGACCGAGGCCGCCGCTTCCCCGCTTCCTTGGGCCAAGAGGGCGGCTTCAGCGAGAATGAAAACCGCCGGGAGGATCCGAATAAGGAGGCGAAATGGAGGCGAGAACATACCGATGCAGTTGTTAACTTTTCTTGACCGACAAAGTGCAAAACATCCCCACATATATACGGCATTCAGCCCCTTTAAATGATATTCGCCCTGGTATTAGAACCATTCCAACGAAATGGCTCGGTTCATTCATCCGTGGGCGAATTCGGCGGCTTGGGCCCCATTGGGCAGTTCCCCATAAACCATTGACCCGGTGCTCCCTCGATGCTATATTTAAAACGGACTAAATTAGTCTTATATCCCATGGTCAGAATCAATAAAAAACTCGAATACGCGCTCATCCTGCTGGGCCATTGGGTGCGCAAGCCCGGCCTGCTCTCCGCCAAAGACGCCGAGCAGCGCTTCGGCCTATCCTTCGATGTCACCAGCAAGGTCATGCAGGCCCTGGCGCAGACGGGCATCCTCAAGAGCGTGAAGGGCGCCCGCGGCGGCTATCTCCTGGAGAAGGACCCCGCCACCGTCTCCATGTTCGACCTCCACCTCGCCCTCGTCGGGCCGGTGAGCGTGGCCAGCTGCCTCCAGGAAGACGGCATCTGCGACCTCTCGGAGCATTGCAGCATCCTCTCCCCGGTCCTCCACCTAAACGAGCGCATCTCCCAATTCTACCGGGGCATCACCGTCGCCGAACTCCTGCGCTCCGCCAAAGCGCAAGCCCACGCCGCCCAGGCCTGAAGGTCCCATGGAAATCACCAGCGCCCCCCGACCCGCCCACCAGGACTTCCTCGAGAAGGAGTACCAGTACGGCTTCACCAGCGACATCGAAAGCGAGACCGTGCCCAAGGGCCTCAATGAAGAGATCGTGCGCTTCATCTCCAAGAAGAAGAACGAGCCCGATTGGCTCCTGGAGTTCCGCCTCAAGGCCCTCGCGCGCTTTTCCACCCTGGCCGAGCCCCGCTGGGCCGCAGTGAGCTACCCCCGCATCGATTTCCAGGACATCCGCTACTGGTCCTCCCCCAAGGCGAAAAAGAAAGAAGACGCGCCCGGGAAGATCGACGAGGTCGACCCCGACCTCCTGGCGACCTTCGAGAAGCTCGGCATCCCGCTCTCCGAGCAGAAGCGCCTCACCGGGGTCGCCGTCGACGCGGTCTTCGACTCGGTCTCGGTGCACACCACCCACCAGAAGGAGCTCGAGGCCGTCGGGGTCATCTTCTGCTCCTTCAGCGAGGCGGTCGAGAAGCACCCCGACCTCGTGCGGAAATACCTGGCCACCGTCGTGCCCGCGGGGGATAATTTCTACGCCGCCCTCAACTCGGCGGTCTTCTCCGACGGCTCCTTCTGCTATATCCCCAAGGGCGTGCGCTGCCCCCTCGACCTCTCCACCTATTTCCGCATCAACGCCAGCGAGACCGGGCAATTCGAGCGCACACTCCTCATCGCCGACGAGGGCTCGTTCGTCAATTACCTCGAGGGCTGCACCGCCCCCATGCGCGACGAGAACCAGCTCCACGCCGCCGTGGTGGAACTGGTGGCCCTCAAGGGCGCCACCATCAACTACTCCACGGTGCAGAACTGGTACGCCGGCGACAAGGCCGGCAAGGGCGGCATCTACAACTTCGTGACCAAGCGCGGCAAGTGCGCCGGCGAGCGCAGCAAGATCTCGTGGACCCAGGTCGAGGCGGGCAGTTCCATCACCTGGAAGTACCCCTCGGTCATCCTCCAGGGGGACCATAGCGTCGGCGAGTTCTACTCGGTGGCCCTGACGAACAACCGCATGCAGGCCGATACCGGCACCAAGATGATCCACGTCGGCAAGCACACCACCAGCACCATCGTGAGCAAGGGCATCTCCGCCGGCGATTCCTCCAACGCCTACCGGGGCCTGGTGCGCATCCTGCCCGGGGCCGCGGGGGCGCGCAATTACACCCAGTGCGATTCGCTCTTGGTGGGCGACCGTTGCAGCGCCCACACCTTCCCCACCGTCGAGGTGCAGAACCCGAGCTCCGTGGTGGAGCACGAGGCCTCCACCTCCAAGATCTCGGCCGGCCAGGTCTTCTACCTGCAGAGCCGGGGCCTCGACCTCGAGGGCGCCCTGAGCCTGCTGCTCCACGGCTTCTGCAAGGAAGTCTTCAAGAAACTCCCCCTGGAGTTCTCCGTGGAGGCCGTGAAACTCCTCGAGATGAAGCTCGAGGGGAGCGTGGGCTGACGCCCCGCCCGACCCCATCCCCAACCCCAGGAAAGCCTATGCTCGAAATCAAGGATCTGCACGTCGAAACCGGGGGCGTCCCCATCCTCAAGGGCCTCGACCTCACCGTGAAAGCCGGCACCGTCCACGCCGTCATGGGGCCCAATGGCTCGGGGAAAAGCACGCTGTCGAAGGTCGTCGCGGGCGACCCCGAGTACGCCGTCACCCAGGGCACCGTCACCCTCGAGATCAACGGGCGGCCGAAGAACCTCCTCGACATGAGCCCCGATGAGCGCGCCCGCGCCGGGGTCTTCCTCGGCTTCCAGTACCCCGTGGAGATCCCCGGGATCTCCAACACCGTCTTCCTGCGCACCGCCTTCAACGCCATCTGCAAGGCCCAGGGCATCCCCGAGATGGACGAAGCGAAGTTCGACGCGCTCCTGGCCGAGAAGATGGCCCGCATCGGGATGAAGAGCGATTTCGCGGGCCGCGCCGTGAACGTCGACTTCTCGGGCGGCGAGAAGAAGCGCAACGAGATCCTCCAGATGGCGGTGCTCGGCCCGCGCCTGGCCTTCCTCGACGAGACCGATTCCGGCCTCGACGTCGACAGCCTGCGTTCCATCGGCGACAGCATCACGCGCCTGAAGCACCCGGGCATGGCCCTGGTGCTCATCACCCATTACCAGCGTCTCCTCGACTACGTGAAGCCCGACGTCATCCACGTCCTCGTCCAGGGGCGCATCGTGAAGAGCGGCGGCCCCGAGCTCGCCCTCGAGATCGAGAAGAACGGCTACGACCGCATCCTGCAAGCCGCGGGGGTTTGACCATGGGATCCCCGCTCCTCGATTCCATCCAGGCCGCCTGGAGCCTCCCGGGAAGGGACGCCTCCGGGGCCTGGGACCGCGAGCGCCGAACGGGCCGAGACCTCGTCGCCGCCCGCGGCCTCCCCCAGAAATCCGAGGAGGCCTGGCGACACACCTCCCTCGCCGACCTGGCCGCCCAATCGTTCATCCCCGCCCCGCCCCAGGCCCCGCTTCCCGCCGCCCTCGTCGACCGCCTGACGGAGATCCTCGACGCGGGCGATTTTCCCCTCGTCTTCGTGGATGGGTTCCTCCATCTCCCGGGCGGCAGCCGCGCCCTGCCCGCCGGCTTCCACGCGAAGGATCTCCGGGGAGAGGCGATCCTCCCTCCCGTCTTCCAGCAGGCCCCCGATTCCCGGGAGCCCTTCGAGGCCGTCAACCGCTCCTTGTGCGACTCGGCCTGGCTCCTCACCGTCGACGAAGGCGTGCGCCTCGAGGCGCCCATCCACGTGGTGAACCTCCACTCCCCGGCCGCCGCCGCGCGCATGTCCCACGGGCGCCTCTACCTGCGCCTCGGCCGGGGCGCCTCCTTGCGCTTCCTCTCGAGCCATCTGGCCCCGGGCGCCGGGGCGCCGAGTTTCGCCACCCACGCCGTGCGTGCGTTCCAAGATACCGAAAGCCGCCTCGAGTTCCTCCACGCGAGCGCCGGGAACCCGGGCCATAGCGGCGTCCAGACCATCTCCGTGCACCAGAAGGCCAAGAGTTTTCTCGACTTCACGGCCGTGTGCGCCGGCGGCCTGCTCTCCCGGTTGAGCCTCGAGCACCTCCTCGACGGCGAGGGCGCCGAAGCACGTTTAAGGGGGCTCTATCCGCTCGATGGCGCGAAGCATAACGACATCCACGTGCACCTGCGCCACGCCGCGCCCGACGGGAAGAGCCGCCAGACCTTCCGGGGCGTGCTCGACGGGAAGAGCCGCGCGGTCTTCACCGGGAAAGTCACCGTGGACAAGGGCGCCCATGGCACCGATGCGGGGCAATCCAACCGCACGCTCCTGCTCTCCCCCGATGCCCGGGTGGATGCCCGGCCCCAACTCGAGATCTACAACGACGATGTGAAGTGCGCCCACGGCGCCACCACGGGCCAACTCCGCGAAGAGGAACTCTTCTACCTCACCTCCCGCGGGATCCCCAGGGAGCAGGCGCGGGCGCTCCTAGCCGCCGGGTTCGTGGAAGACCTCCTCGGCGCCATCCCCGAAGGCCGGCTGCGCCTCCACGCCAGGGCGTGGCTCGCCCAGCACGGCCCTTCGGCCCAGAAGGCCTGAGCGCTCCATGGAATCCCCGACCCTCGCCAAGCCTAAGGAGAGCGCGCTTCGCGCCGCCTTCCCCGTGCTCTCCCGCAAGGTGCACGGCAAGCCCCTCGTCTACCTCGACAACGCCGCTACGACCCTGAAACCGGCCGCCGTCCTCGACGCGATGGACCACTATTACCGCCACGGCACGGCGAATATCCACCGCGGCATCCACACCCTCGCCGAGGAAGCTACCGCCGCCTACGAGGGCGCCCGCGACCGCGTGGCCGCCTTCGTGCGCGCTTCCTCCCGGGGCGAGATCCTCTTCACCCGGGGCACCACCGAATCCATCAACCTCGTGGCCCAGGCCTGGGGCCGCGGCGCCCTGAAGCCCGGCGACGAGATCCTCCTCACCGGCATGGAGCACCACGCCAACCTCGTGCCGTGGCAGCTGCTGCGGGACGCCACGGGCGCCGTGCTGCGGGAGATCCCCGTCACCGAAGCGGGCGAACTCGACCTGGGCGCCCTGCCGGGACTCCTCGGCGAGCGGACGAAACTCGTGGCCTTCCCGTGGGTCTCCAACGCGCTGGGCACGGTGAATCCCGCCGCGGAGCTCGTGCGCCTCGTGAGGCAGCATTGCGGGGGGAAGATCCTGGTGGATGGCGCCCAGGCGGTCTCCCATTTCCCCGTCGACGTGGGCGCCCTCGACATCGATTTCCTCGCCTTCTCCGGGCATAAGCTCTACGGCCCCACGGGCATCGGCGTGCTCTGGGGCCGCGAATCCCTCCTCGAGGCCATGCCCCCGTGGCAGGGGGGCGGCGACATGATCAAGACCGTGACCTTCGAATCCGCCTCGTGGAACGAACTTCCCCACAAGTTCGAGGCCGGCACGCCCGCCATCGCCGAGGCCATCGGCCTCGGGGCCGCCGTCGCCTTCGTCGAGGAGACCGGTTGGGAAACGATCCGCGAGCGGGAGAACGAGCTCCGCCGCTACGCCGAACCCCTGCTGGGCGCGGTGCCCGGCCTGCGCCTCCTCGGCGCCGCGGGGGAACGGGCGCCCGTCTTCTCCTTCAACCTCCCCGGCGTCCATCCCAGCGATATCGGCGCGCTCCTCGACACCGAGGGCATCGCCATCCGAACGGGCACCCATTGCACGATGCCGCTGCACGCGCGATTCGGGCTCTCCGCCAGCGCCCGCGCCAGTTTCGCGTTCTATAACACCCGTCACGAAGCCGACCTGCTCCTGCAGGGCCTCGACAAAGTGCTTCGACTCACCCGCTAAAGGAGCCGCCCATGGAAAACCCGGCCACGGACATCCGCATCTCGACGGAATGGACCCCCAACCCCAACGCCATGAAATTCGTCCTCGACCGCGACGTGCGCAGCGGGGGGAAGATCTCCTTCCCCAGCGCGAAGGAAGCCGAGCACGTGCCCCTGGCGCGCGGCCTCTTCCTTCTGGTCTACGTGGAGCAGGTGCACTTCCACGAGAACGTGGTGACGGTGACCAAGAACGAGGCCGTCTCCTGGGAGCGCGCCGAGGTCGATGTGAAAGAGGTGATCCTGCGGGAACTCCCCACCCACGACCCCGCCTTCGCCGAGGACAATCCCGACCGCCGCGCCCATCTTTCCCCGGAGCTCCAGAAGATCGAGGAGATCCTCGACCGCACCATCCGCCCCGGCCTCCAGGGCGATGGCGGCGACCTCGAGGTGATCTCCCTAGAGGACAAGAAACTCACCATCAGCTACCAGGGCGCCTGCGGAAGTTGCCCCTCCTCCATCGGGGGCACCCTCAACGCCATCGAGGGCATCCTCCGGGACGAGTACGACCCCGAGATGCAGGTGGTCATCGGGTAACGCCGCCTTCGTTCGCCGCGGCGACGCCCCGACGAACGAAGGCGCCCGGCTCAGAACGCTTCCAAGTCCAGGTCGAAGGCGAAAGGCTCGGGCGGGATGCGGTAGGCCTCGAAGGTGGCCGGGCCGCAGCTCCCCGTACCCACCCCGCATTGCCGGTAGTCGGTGAGGAGCACCAGATGGTCGCGCACCGGGAGTTCGTGGGGATGGCGCGCGTTCTCGTAGTCATCGATTTCCCGCTCATGGAGGGAGAACGCGAAGCCCGCCTCGCCCGAGACCCGCAGCCCCGTGCCCGCGCCCAATTCCACGAACCGCGTGTCGATGCGATTGCCGTTTTCCTGGGGGAAGAGATAGGGCGTCTCGAGTTCGGCTAGCCCCGCCTTCCACAAGCCCAGCCGCGCCGAGGCCCGGCTATCGCTATAGGATTCATGGGGACCGCGCCCGTACCACCGGGCCTCGCCGAGGGATTTCGGGAGCTGCCACTCGAGCCCGATGCGGGGCAAATGGGTTTCCAAGCCCACGGGCTTCCCTTCCGCGTGGAGGCGAAGGCCTCCGGCGCTGATGCGAAAGACGAGTTCGGTCTCCAGGCACCAGCGCAGCACCGGCGGGGCGAGGCGTTGGGCCACGCGCACCACCGCTTCCTCCCCGGAGCGCTCCACGCGCACACCGAGGGTGCGTCGACGCGCTTGGTGGAAACGTTGGGCCTTCCAGGCCCCCGAGAGGGAGCCCTGGGGTCGCCACCACGCGTCGTTATCGATGGCCGCCCGGTGGAGGCGCCAGACGGGCCCCGACTGCACCAGGAGCGTACCCGCCGCCCGCCAAGACCGGAGGTCCCCGGTGTCCCGGTCGAGGACGAAGCGGTTCCCGCCGGCCTCGATGGTCAAGAGGCTTTCCGCTTCGGTGATCTGGGGCGCCGCGCCGGGGAGCGCCTTGGGACGGGCGACCGCCCCCCCGAGGATTTCCTGGTGGAACGCGATTTCCGCGCCCGCGGGGAAGACCCCGAGGTCCCTCGCGCAGCGGAAGGCGAGGGTGAGCACGCGCTCCCCCGCAGCGGCGGGGAGTTCGGGAAGCGCGACTTCGAATGAACCCTTGGCCCGGGGCGCCAGGGCCGGAAGCGCGGCGGTCCCGGAGGCGGCGGGGCGCCCATCCACCTCGATCTTCCAATCCGCGCGGAACTCGCCGAGGTCGAGGAAATCGAAGCGGTTCTCGAGTTCGAAGGCGAGGGCCTTCCCCGTCCGGATCCGCTTCGCGGCGATCGGCTCCTGGATTTTCTTCCACTCGTGCCAGCCCGGGGTCGGCGTGCGGTCCGGGAAGACCAGCCCGTCGGCGACGAAATTGCCGTCGTGGACCTCTTCGCCGAAATCGCCGCCATAGGCGTACCATTTCCGGCCATCGGGGAGGGTTTGTTCGATTCCGTGGTCCGCCCATTCCCAGACGAAGCCCCCTTGGGCGTTGGACACGCGATGGAAGACATCCCAGTATTCCGCCAGACCGCCGGGGCCGTTGCCCATGGCGTGGGCGTATTCGCACAAGAGCAGCGGGCGATCGGGGTGGAGGCGCGCGACCTTCTCCCAGTCGGCGGGGGCGGTGTACATGTGGCTGACGACGTCGGCGCATTCGAAGGCCTTCGTGTGGTCGCCGAACTCGCTCTGGCGCGGGCCCTCGGGCCCCAGGAGGGCGGTGGCCCGCTCGTAGTGCACGAGGCGGCCGGGGTCGCGGCGGCGGGCATACTCGGTCATGGCCAGGTGGTTTGGCCCGAAGCCGCTTTCGTTGCCCAGGCTCCACAGGAGGATCGAGGGGTGATTCTTGTGGGATTCCACCATGCGCGCCATGCGGTCGACCATGGCGTCCTTCCACTCCGGCCAGTGGGGCGGGCATTTGCCGATCTCGTAACCGAACCCGTGGGTTTCCAGGTCGGCCTCGCAGATGAGCCAGATCCCCAGTTCATCGCAGAGGCGGTAGAAGGCCGGGGCGCTGGGATAATGGCTGGTGCGGATGGCGTTGCCGTGGCCCTTCTTGATGAGTTCGATGTCGAGGCGCAGGTCGGCCTCGGTCATGGCGCGGCCGCGCACGGGGTGGGTATCGTGGTGGTTGACCCCGCGGAACATGATGGGCTTCCCGTTGACGCAGATCTGGCCATCGCGGATGGCGACCTGGCGGAAGCCCACCCGCCAGAGGTAGGCCGAACCGTCGGCGGCTTCGAGGCGCAAGAAATAACGCTCGGGCGTCTCGGCCGTCCATCCGCGGGCCTTGGGGACCTTCAGGACGGTCCGGCGGATCTCGTTCCCGCTGCGATTCTCCGTGAGGCCCTCCAAGGTTCCCTTCACGACCAGGGCCCCGCTGGGGTCCAGGAGGCTGAGTGCGCCGGCACCGAGGGCCGGTCCCGGAGCCCAGGTGGTTTCCAGGCGCAGCTCCCATTGTTCGTATCTCTCGTCGGTGGCCACCGTGGTGACGAAGGCGTCGAAGAGTTCCCGCGGCGCGGGGGCGAAGAGCATGACATCGCGGAAGATGCCCGACAGCCACCACATGTCCTGGTCTTCGAGGTAGGTTCCGTCGCTCCACTGCATGACTTGGACGGCGAGCAGGTTCTTCCCCGGGACGAGGTGGGCGCCGATGTCGAACTCGGCGGCCATGCGGCTGCCCTTGGAGAAGCCCGCCTCCTTCCCGTTCACCCACAGCCGAAACGCCGAATCGACCCCCTCGAAACGCAGGATCTTCTTGCGGCCGTCCCAGCCCGCGGGAACGGTGAACTCGGTGCGGTAGCAACCCGTGGGGTTCTCATCGGGAACCCGGGGAGGGTCGATGGGAAACGGATAGTTGACGTTGGTATAGATCGGCTTGCCGTGTCCGTGGAGCTGCCACATGGAAGGGACGGGCAAGTCGCACCAGGCGGCCCCGCTTTCATCCATGGCGTTCATGAAATCCCGGGGCACCTTGGCGGGCGAGGGGGCGAGGTGGAAACGCCAGGTGCCGTTTAGCGACTTCACCCAGGGGCTGTGGAGGGGGTCTTCCGAAGCCGCCGCGACCCCGGAAAAGGGGGCCGTCCAAGCCCGGGCCTCGCGTCGTTGCCGGTGGTTCACCGCGGGGTTTTCGTGGTCGGGAAATTCTCGGGTCATGGGGGTCCTCGCTCAGTTCCGTTCGTGGGAATGATGGGCTTGAACCCCGGTTTCTGCCATGCAGGATCAAGAAGGCCTTTGTATATTTGCGAAATTATCGATACAATTATTTCCGATTTTTCTATGCCGCCAAAACCGCTCCCCGTCCAATTCCGGCCGCCATCGAAGATCCTGCGGCAGAATACCCCCGAGCGCATCGAGGGCTTTCCGGGGGCCCATTGCCATCCCCATTGGGAACTCGGCCTCGTGCTTCACGGCGGGGGCAGGCTCGAACTCCGGGGGCGGGGCCTGCAGATCTCCGAGGGCGACCTCTACGTGCTTTCGCCCGGCACCGCCCACCATGAGCGCGCCCACGCCGGCGGGATGTACCCCGTCATCGCCTATATCGCCCTCGACGCCGACCAGATCCCCGGCTGCCCCGAAGGCTGCCGATTCCTCGCCCGGCGGGAAGGCCTCGATTTCATCCCCCTCTTCACCTCCATCGCCCGCGAGGTGGCCCAGCGCGCCGAAGGCTGGGAGGCGGTCATCGATTCCGAAATCAAGAAACTCCTCGTCTATCTGAAGCGCCCCCAGGCCGTCCCCGTCCTCGAGGTCGACCCGGTACGCCTGGCCTTCCGGGAGGACCTGGTGTCCCAATGGAAGACCCTGGTGGAAAATGAAGGGCTGAAGCGCGATTTCCGGATCGGGAGCGGGGGGCGGGTGGGGCCCCTGAGCCTGCGGCGCTTCCAGACCTTCTTCAAAGAGGCCACGGGACTCACTTGCAAAGCGTGGGTGCTCCGCCACCGTCTGGAGCGGGCTCGCCACCTATTGGAGTTCGGCCGCATGCCCCTGGGCGAAATCGCCGAAGCCTGCGGCTTCGCCGACGTCTACCATTTCAATCGGAGCTTCAAGGCCCATAGCGGGGTGCCCCCCGCCCGCTACCGCATGGGGGCCGGACGCCAAGCCTGGGTCCCCAGCGCCCCCGCCTCCCCCCGGCGTCCCCTTTCGTCGGCGCCGCGGCGGGCCGTCAGAACCCCGCCCCGCCCCGTTCTCCCCCCGCCGAAAAGAACGTCGCCATCGTGACCTCTCCGCGCCCCAATTCCAAGCGGCAGAGGCGGTAGCGTGCCACCCGGGCCCCGTTGCCCGTCATGAGTTCGTAGACGCGCTCGCCGTCGGGCTTGACGAGGAGATTGAAGAACTCGGGGGGCAGGTACTCCTCGATGCGCGTTTGACGACCGCCGAGGTTCTCCTGGAGGATGCGCAGCAGGCGCCGGCTGGCCTTATTACGGAAGATCAGTTCGCGCCGTGAATTGAAGACGAGGACCGGGGAGGCGACGTCCTCGAGCAGGCGCTGGTACTCGTCGCCGCTGAGTTCCTGCAAGGGCCGGAAGCGCATGTTGAACTCGGAGGCCGAAAGCTCCGTGAGGGCGAAGGATTGGGCGTCGACGATGGGCACCTTGGCGGGGGCCTTCTCGTCGATCTCCTTGAAGAAATCGGCGTCGCTTCGCTTCTCGGTGAGGTAGGGCAGGTATTGGATGATGTCTTCGCGGAAGAAGGCCTCGGAGTGGACCTTCGACATCGTCTTCTCGTGGGTGAGGTAGGACTTGATGGCCTGCTCCCGCACGATGGGGATCGCCGACAGGCCGCAGCCGTAGAAGACCTTGAGGAGAACCTGGGGCTTGAGGGCGACGGCGGTTTCGGTCGGCACGGCCTTCAGGGCGCCTCCGCCGGGGTGCGGGGCACGGCGGCCTTCTTCGCGCGGTGGATCTCGCCGATGAGGAGCGGCCACGCCACCAGGATGGGGATGGAGAGGACGACCCCGGCGGCGGTGTTCTCGGCGCGCAGCCCGGGCCGGGCGTCGGCGGTGGCGAACACCAGGATCGGCAAGGCGCTCAGGAGGGAGAGGGCGAAGATATTGGCCGTGGTGCGGTGCGTATCGATGCGTCCGAGGGTCTCTTGCGCCGGCAGCGGCGAGAGGAGGAGGGCCGAGAAAAGCAGCGCGAAAACCGTGAAGCGGACCACGGGAGATTATATCCTGCATGATACATTGCCGAGATGGCGCTCCCCGATCTCTGTGCGGCCCTCGGGGCCCTGGAACGCGACCATGCCCGCCGCCGCCTCCGCCCCTTGGAGCAAAGCGGCCCCGTGTTGCGCCTCGGGGGGCGCGAACTCGTCAATTTTTCCTCCAACGATTACCTCGACCTCGCCCGCGAGCCCGAAGTCGTCGAGGGCGCCCGGCGGGCCCTGGAACGCTGGGGCGCGGGCGCCGGCTCATCGCGCCTCATCACCGGAAACACGACGCTGACCGAAGAACTCGAGGCGGAACTCGCCGCCTGGAAGGGCTGCGAAGCCGCCCTCGTCTTCTCCTCGGGATACCTGGCCAACCTCGCGCTCCTCGGCGCGTTCGCGGGGCCCGGGACCCCCGTCTTCGCCGACCGCCTCGCCCACGCTTCCCTCATCGACGGCATGCTCCTTTCCAAGGCCCCCTGGTCGCGCTTCCGCCATAACGACGTCTCGCATTTGGCGGAGCAACTCGCCTCCCGAAAAACAACCGGAGCCCTCATCGCCACCGAATCCGTGTTCTCGATGGAGGGCGACCTCGCGCCGCTCCCGCAACTCGCCTCCCGAAAAACAACCGGAGCCCTCATCGCCACCGAATCCGTGTTCTCGATGGAGGGCGACCTCGCGCCGCTCCCGCAACTCGCCTCCCTTGCGGCGGCCTCGGGCGCCTGGCTGCTCGTCGACGAGGCCCACGCCACCGGCGTCTTCGGCGAAGCGGGCGAGGGCTTGACCCCGGGGCTCCCCGTCGGGCGCGAAAACCTCCTCGCCATGGGCACCTTCGGGAAGGCCCTCGGAAACTCGGGCGCCTATTTTTGCGGCACCCGGGTCCAACGGGATTGGCTGGTGAATACCGCTAGGTCCTTCATCTTCACCACGGCCCTTCCCCCCTCGGTGCTCGGCGGGACCCTCGCCGCCGTCAGGTACTTGCGCAAGCATCCGGGCCTCGGCCGCGCGCTCCTGGACCGATCCGCCGCCCTCAAGACGTCGTTGGAACGGCGCGGCGTCCCGATGGTGCCATCGGCGTCCCAGATCCTTTCGGTCTTCTGCGGGGCCAACGAAAAAGCCCTCTCCCTCGCCGCCCACCTCGAAGCCAAGGGCTACCTCGCCGTCGCCATCCGCCCCCCGACCGTAGAGCCCGGCAAGGCCCGCGTACGCCTCTCCCTGACCCGGGGGATCACGGAGGAACAGGCGGTGGGCTTGGTGGATGCGGTGGCCTCCTTCCCGTTCTGACCACCGGCCGATTCGTCCCGCTTTACCTCGCGTATGAAATTCACGATATTTCTATGATGGCCGGAAAATCCATCCCGCGGCGCGAGCGAGCGCTTGGCGTCTTTTTTTCCTCACTTATCCTGGCGACCCTCGCTTTGGCGGCGGGCGGATCCCAGCCCGCGCCCCTCTCCTTCGAGGTCAAGGGGGTGAAATTCCGCATGCTCCCGGTTCCGGCCGGAAGCTTCACCATGGGCAGCCCGCCCTCCGAACTTTCCCGCGGGCGTTCCGAGGTCCTCCATCCCGTGTCCTTCAGCCGCGCGTTCTACCTCGCGGAGCACGAGATGACCCAAGATCTGTTCCAGGCGATCACGGGAACGAATGCGGCGATGATCAAGGGTCCCCGCCTCCCGGTGGAACTCGTCAGTTGGGAGGAGGCGATGGAATGCTGCCGCAAACTCACGCGGCTGACGGGCACGGCCTTCACCCTGCCCACGGAATCCCAGTGGGAATACGCCTGCCGCGCCGGAACAAGCACGCCCTTTTCCTTCGGCCACGACCTCGACTCGAAAAACGCCAATTTCGACGGCGAGGCGCCCTATGGCCTCGGCGCCGCGGGACCCTCCCGCGGGCAGGTTATCCCCGTCGGCAGTTTCCGGACCAATGCCTGGGGCTTCTACGACATGCACGGCAATGTCTGGGAGTGGTGCCTCGATTGGTACGGGAAATATCCCTACCAAGCCGTCACCGACCCCCAAGGTCCCGAAGCCGGCGTGCTGCGCGTCTACCGCGGCGGGAGTTGGCTGGGCTCCGGCGCCAATTGCCGGTCCGCCGTGCGCAATTCCTCGGAGCCCCAGGACAAGATTTTAGGCGTGGGCTTTCGCCTCGCCTGCCCCGCGCCCACGGCGAATTGAAACGGCCCCAGCGGCCCTCACGCTACGCAACGGCCGATTCGACGATCCATGGGCGTCTTTCACGGAGGGCGGGGCTCAATTTTCCATTTCCACGATCGGCTCCAAATAGGAGCCGATCGTTTCGTCCGGTTTTATCGTTGAGGCAATGGGGGGCTTTCCGTCCGGAAATCCGAGGACGCATCGCGGAGAATTGACAAGCGTCCTTCCGGGCATTACAATTCTGTAGTTATTTATATATCAGATTCGATCCAGGAGTTTCCATGGATTCCCGACCCGTTTCCTTCCATGCCCACCATTCCCCCGTAGGGGCCTATGGAAGCCTGACCCTGGGCCTCTTCAACGCTAACGGGGGCTTCGCCCTGGAAAAAGGCTCACCGGCGGACCAAGCCGTCTACGTCGGATGGATCCAAGGGGGACGGGGGAGGATGTTCCCCTTCTACAAGGGCGCCTCCGATGAAGAAGCGGCCTACCACGCCGGCGCGAAGGCTTCCGATGAACTCATCCGTCCCTTCGCCGCCGATGAGATCGCCCGCGAGTACGGCTGGGCCACCGATTCCTTCCGCGCCCCCGCCATCCGCTTCGATATTTTAAGCCCCTTCTACCGGCTCACCGAGATTCGCCTTGCGGATCGCGAGACCTTGCAGCGCGAGTCCTGCCCTGCCCTCTGGCTGCGCCTGCATTTCGACAATCGCGGGGGAAAGGAACCGCTCACCGGGGTCTTCGGCATCCAGGCGCCCGAGAAATCCCGGCGCCCCCTCGAGTCGGCGGACGACCTAAAGGGCTTCCAATTCGGGGAGGACCGCCTCGCCTTCGGTTCCCGCGACGCGGACCGCACCTTCATGGGATTTAGTCTCCAGGCGGTCGTGAAGAACCCGGCCCGGCCGCCCCAGCACCGCCTCGGCGGCTCGATGGGCCTCCTCTTCGACGTCCCGCCGGGGCAAGCGCGGGAGGTGATGGTGCTCGCCGCCTTCCACCGGGGCGGCCTCGTCACCACGGGGATCGAGGCCGAGTACGAGTACGCGCGCCATTTTCCCACGGCCGCCTCGGTCCTCGACTACGCCCATGAAAAGCGGGCCTGGTACCTCGAGGAGGCCGCCAAGCGCGACCGGGAATTGGAGGCGACCCCGTGCTCCGCCGACCAACGCTGGCTCATCGCCCACGCCACCCGGTCCTATTGGGGAAACACCCAGTGGCTGCGCGCCGGCGGCGAACCTCTTTGGGTCGTCAACGAGGGCGAGTACCGCATGCTCAACACCTTCGATCTCACGGTCGACCAGGTCTTCTGGGAGCTCGCCTTCTCGCCGTGGACGGTCCGAAACGAACTCGAGTGGTTCCACCGCCGCTACGCCTACGTCGACGAGGTCTACCTGCCGGGCGCCTACGGGGCGCGCGTCCCCGGCGGGCTCAGCTTCACCCACGACATGGGCGTGGCCAACCATTTTACGCCCCCGGGCCTCTCCTCCTATGAACTCGGCGGCCTCGACCGCCTCTGCTTCTCCTACATGACCCACGAGCAACTCGTGAATTGGGTCCTCTGCGCCGCGCTCTACCTCCACGAAACCGGCGACCGAGAGTTCCTGCTGCGCCACGGGCCCACCCTCTCGGCCTGCCTCGAGAGCCTCCTGCGCCGCGACCATCCCGACGAGGCCCGCCGCGACGGCGTGATGAAACTCGAGAGTTCCCGCTGCGAGGGCGGGGGGGAAATCACCACCTACGATTCCCTCGACCATTCCCTCGGCCAGAGCCGCCAGAATCTCTACCTCGCCGTGAAGGGCTGGGCGGCCTACCTCGCCCTGGAAAAAGTCCTCGGCGGGAGCGGGAACGGGGCCCAGGCGCTCCAGGCCCGGCGGGGCGCCGAACGCGCCGCCCGCACCATCGCCGCCGCCTTCGACGAGAAGAAGGGCTTCATCCCCGCCCTCCTCGACGGGAAATCGGAGAGCGCCATCCTCCCCGGCATCGAGGGGTTGGTCTTCCCCTACCGCCTGGGCCTCGCCGACGCCCTTTCCGAATCGGGCCCCTATGGGGCCCTCCTACGGGCGCTCAAGCGCCACTTCGTGAACATCCTGAAGCCGGGCATCTGCCTCTACGACGACGGCGGATGGAAACTCTCCTCCACCGCCGACAACTCGTGGATGAGCAAGATCTGCCTCTGCCAATATGTGGCCCGGGAAGTCCTGGGCATCCCCGCGCAAGACGGGGGGAGGGCCGACGCGGCGCACGTCCGGTGGGAGGCGGTGGGCTCGGCCGACCAGGCCTGCTCCGACCAGTTCTCCTCCGGCGTGGCCCGGGGGAGCAAGTACTATCCCCGGATCGTGACGACCTGGCTATGGACCACGGAGCGGAAACCGGCGTGAATTCGGCCCACCGGGCGGCGGGGGTTGCGTTTCCGGGGCCCGAAAAATCCGCCCCCAGCGTCCCGCCGGCATATTAAATTAAAGGGGCATGGAAGCCCCGTCCGCTCCCGATGACCTCACCCCGGCCGCCATCGTGGCCGAACTCGACAAGTACATCGTGGGCCAGAAAGAGGCCAAGAAGGCCGTGGCCATCGCGCTGCGAAACCGCACGCGCCGGCGCCTCGTGCCCGGGGAACTCCGCGACGAGATCGCCCCGAAGAACATCATCCTCATCGGGGCCACCGGCGTGGGCAAGACCGAGATCGCCCGCCGCCTGGCGCGCCTCACCGGGTCCCCCTTCCTGAAGGTCGAGGCCACCAAGTTCACGGAAGTCGGTTACGTCGGGCGCGATGTCGAGTCCATCATCCGCGACCTCACCGGCGTGGCGGTCAGCCGTGAAAAAACCCGCCTGCGCGACCAGGCCAAAGACGAGATCGCGCGCCTCGCGGAAGAGCGGCTCCTCGATGCCCTCCTCCCGGCCGCGCCCAAATCCGCCGCCCCGCCCGACCCCGCTTTGCGCGAGGCGGCGCGCCTGCGCCTACGGGCGGGGGAGTTCGAGGAGAAGTTCGTCGAGATCGACCAGGGCCCGAGGGCCCAGGTGAAGAACGCCATGATCGGCTTCGTCCCCGGGCAGGGCACGGAGGGGATGGACGAACTGATCCAGAACCTCGTGGGCCAGGTGTCCGCGGGAACCCGTCGACGGCGGCGCCTCAAGGTCCGCGAAGCGCGCCTGCGCCTCGAGGAGCAGGCCGCCGAGCGGCTCATCGACAACGACAAGGTCAGCGCGCGGGCCATCGAGGCCGTCGAAGGCTCGGGCATCGTCTTCATCGACGAGATCGACAAGGTCGCCGCGGCGGAGGGCGGCCGGGGGCACGGCCCCGACATCTCGCGGGAGGGGGTGCAGCGCGATCTGCTGCCCCTCGTCGAAGGGTGCACGGTGCAGACGCGCTGGGGCCTGGTGAAGACCGACCACGTGCTCTTCATCGCCTCCGGGGCCTTCCACACCTCCCGCCCCGGCGATCTCATCCCCGAACTCCAGGGGCGCTTCCCGATCCGGGTGGAACTGAGCGCCCTCACGGCGGAGGACCTCGAGAAGATCCTCACCCAGCCGAAGAATGCGCTCCTCGCCCAGTACCGGGCCCTCCTCGCCACCGAGGGCGTCGCGCTCTCCTTCACCCCCGACGCGGTGGCGGAGATCGCCCGGACCGCCTACGAGATCAACCAGGGCGGCCATAATATCGGGGCCCGCCGCCTCGCCACGGTCATGGAGCGCCTCTTGGAGGACGTGCTCTTCCGTGCGCCCGACACGGCCCCCGAAGTCGCCATCGATGCGGCCTTCGTCCGCGAGAAACTCGAACCCATCCGGGGCGCGCGCGACCTCTCCCGCGATATCCTTTGAAGACCCGCCCCGCCCTGCTCCTTTTCATCGCGCTCTCCATCGCCCTCCACGCCGGGGTCCTCTGGCTCGCCCATCGCCAATTCTCCATCGCCTTGGGCGGCGACGATGCCCGATCCAAGGACGCGCTCGCCTCGCGTTCGGCGCAGCGGCAAGTGCTCCTCGACCTCCAGGGCGAGAAGCCCGATCCCGGGAAGGATGAGACGGGCAAATTCCTCGCCAACCAAGACCGCCGGGGGCTCGGCCGGGTGACCGAAGAGAAGGGGATCAACCGCCTCGGCAGCCAAAACCAGGGCTCCCTCCAGCCGCCCCCCCCCTCCCAAGCTAGCCCCCAGCCCAAGCTCCCCGAGAAATCCGAACACGGCGAGCGCGCCCAAAAGAACCGTCCCTCCATGTCGATGGAGGCCCCGGTGGCCGTTTGGACCGGCGAGGGCCAAGCCCTCAATCTCGGGGAGGCCTCCGCCCGGTTCCAGATCGGCAGCGAAGCCTACATCTACGCCGACTTCCTCAACCACTATTTCAAATCAATGGTGAAATCCCTGATGCCGTTCTTGGAAGCCAATAACTTGGCCACCCACCTGATGACCGACGATGCCGTCTCCCTCCTCACCTGGGTCGACCGCCAGGGGCGCATCGGATTCGACCGCATGCTGGTCGCCAGCCGCACCCAGCCCTTCCTCAACCATGCCGTGGAGGGCGCCGCCAGCGTGGCCGCCGCCCTGCCCGCCCCCCCCGCCTCGCTCTTCTCACCGAGTGCCGAAAGGGTGTATATTCCCCTGGAGATCACCCTGCGGGGCTCCCCCGGGGTCATCTCCCTGTGCGTGCCGAAAATCATGCCATCGTCCAAATCCGAGGCCCCATGAAAATCAACGAAGACAACCTGATCTTGATGATCGACGACAGCGCGGAAGACTACGAGTTCGCGAAGAAATCCTTCCACAAGGCCGGCCTCAATAGCGTCATCCTCCACATCAATAACGGCAAAGAGGGCCTCGATTACCTCCTGCGCCGCGGCAAGTACGCCGCGGAGAAGGAGAAGCCCCTCCCCCGCATGATCCTCCTCGACATCAATATGCCCGACATGGACGGCCTCGAGGTGCTCAAGGCCGTCAAGCAGGACCGCAATCTGCAGGTCATCCCGGTCATCATGCTCTCGTCTTCGGTCGAGGGAAAAGACATCAAGCAGGCCTACGAACTCGGCGCCGACAGTTATATCGCCAAGCCGGTCTCCATCAACGGCCTCTTCCGCGCCATCGAGATGCTCAAGAATTATTGGTTCGAGATCGTGGTGCTCCGCAAGCCGATGACGCTCATCGAATAGCGGGCGCGCCGAGGCGCCCCGCTTTATTTCTTGAACTTGCCCTTGCGCGGGCCGTTCATCCACGCCCAGGCGGTCCGCACGATGGAGTCGAGGTCTTGGTACTGGGCCTTCCAGCCCAAGACCTTCTCGGCGAGGGCGGGGTTGGCCACGAGTTCCGGGGGGTCGCCCGGGCGGCGGTCGCCCTCGACGAGGGGGATGGGGAGGCCCGTCACCCGTTTGCAGGATTCGATGATCTCCTGGACGGAATGGCCGTGGCCGGTGCCCAGGTTGAGGCCGATGGAGGCGCCGCCCTTCCTCAGATAGTCGAGGGCCATGACATGGGCCCGGGCGAGGTCGAGGATGTGGATGTAATCCCGGATGCAGGTGCCGTCGGGGGTCGGGTAATCCCGGCCGAAGACCGTGATGTTGGGGCGGCGGCCCGCGGCGGCCATGAGCACCAGGGGGATGATATGGGTCTCCGGGTCGTGGTCTTCGCCGATGAGCGCGTCTTCGGAGGCCCCGGAGGCGTTGAAATAGCGCAGCTTCACGCTCTGGAGGCCCCAGGCCGGCTCGAAATCGGCGAGGATGCGCTCGAGCATGAGTTTGCTCATGCCGTAGGGGTTGATGGGCGCCTGGGGGTGCTTCTCATCGATGGGCACGTATTGGGGGTTGCCGAAGGTGGCGGCCGTGGACGAAAAGATGAAGCGCTTGGCGCCATGGCGCTTCATGGCCTCGAGGAGCACCAACGGCGCGGCGGTGTTATTGGCGTAGTACTTCGCGGGCTCGCGCACCGATTCGGGCACGGAGGTCCAAGCCGCGAAATGGATGACGCCCTCGATGGCGTGCTTGCGGAAGATCGCTTCGACCGTCTTCGCGTCGCCGATATGGCCCTTGACGAACGCCACGCCCCGGTCGACGAGGGCGTCCCGGTGGCCGTAGGCGAGATCGTCCAGCACCACCACGCGCTCCCCGGCCGCCACCAGCATCCGCACGGTGTGGCTGCCGATATAGCCGGCGCCGCCGGTCACGAGGAGCGCCGGAGCCCCGGCCTTCCGCGATCGGGGGGCGTTTCCGCTTTTCTTTTTCGTCGGGGAGGTTTTCTTCTTGGCCATGGCGGGCTCCATCGGCGGGGGATCCCCGATTTTACAATCGGTTCGATCGGGGTCTGTGAGCTTCCCATCGTATAGTTCCGAAACGGTCCGGCCGGGCGATCCCCGCGTTTCCCCAAATACAATCATGAGACATCTCCTCCCCTGCCTCCTTGGCGCGTCCCTTTGGCTCCTTTCCCTCTACGGCGAAGAGGAGATCGAGTTCCTCAAACGAAAAGAGGGGGACCAACTCGTGCTCTCCGTCAGCAATGGGGCCTACTTGCCCATGCAGGTGCGCCTCTCCGGCGCCCTGGCAGGTTACGAGAGCGACCATCCCTTCCCCATCCTCGCGACCCTTCCCCCCCGATCGGTCCCCGACTTGGCGCGTCTCACCCCGGCGAAGGGCGCCACGCGACTCTCGATGAAAGTCTCCCTGGAAGCTTGGCCCGGGGACCCCGGCCGAGTCCCCGATACGAACGTCACTTACCTCTTCCCCTGGGCCCACGGAGTGCGCCATGCCGTGGGGCAGGGCTACGGGGGCGCCTTCTCCCACCAGGGGCTCAAGGCCCTCGACTTCGATCTCGCCGAGGGCGAGGCGATCCATGCCGCGCGCGGCGGCATCGTCGTGCGCATCCTGAGCAATTTCACCCGGGGTGGGCTCGATCCCGCCCTCATCTCCCAGGGAAATATCCTCGATGTTCTCCACGACGATGGCACCGTGGCCCATTACGACCATTTGCGCGCCCACGGCACCGTGCGCCGCCTCGGCGAGCACGTGGCCGCCGGCGATCTCTTGGCCTATTGCGGTCACACGGGCTACGGTTCTGGGGCCCACCTTCACTTCGAGGTGACCCGGGCCCGAGCCGCCGAGAAGCCCCTGGCGATCCCCACTTTTTTCGCCGGGCCCGGCGGCCAGCGGCTCGTCGCGGAGGAAGGCCTCTGGTACACGGCCCTCCACCCCGGGAAGCCACCGGTCAAGGCGCCGCCGCCCATCGAAACCCTTTTCCGCGAGTGGTCCGCCCTCACCAACGCCGTGGCCCGAACGGGAAGCGTCCAACTCCGCGGCGAACAACGCGAAGACCGCTTCCTACTGTACATCCAGAACGGCTATGACCGCCAAATCACCCTCAAGATCACGTTGGAATCCAAAAATCTAGGGCCGCTCACGGAGGCGGGAAACCCCGTTCTCTGCCCGGCCCTATGCGAGACCCTTTTTGGCGTCTACCGGGTGCTTCGGGCTGGGGAAAAGATCCGCTACGGGATGAGCTACGAATTGCTGCCGTGAGCCGACGGCGCGCCGACCGCTATTCGCCGAGGCCCGTCTTCTTGTAATAGGCCTTCAGGAACGGGTTGTCGACGAGGGAGAGCGGCACCTTCTTCCCGGCCGCCTTCGCCGCGTCGATCGTCTTCTGGCGCGCCAGGGCCTGCTCGAACCGCGGTTTCATCTCGAGGTGGACCTTCATGAAGCCGGCGATGTGCTCGTTGATGGCCCCGTCGATGGCCGCGACGGCCTCCTCGGCGCTCATGAGGTCGTTCATGAAGCTCTGGATGGAGAGGTTCTCGATGCGCGAATATTTCTGGTATTGGGCGTAGGGGGTGATATCCCGGGGGAGGGCGTAATTGTTGGCGATGTCGCGGCAGGCGGCCTGCATGGCCCACTCGTTGGTGTAGCCCTTGGGGCGCAGGAACTCTTCGCGGTCCATGAACTTGGGATTGGGGGGGATGCCGTCGCTATCGTTGACCACGTGCATGTTGTACTCGTCGCTGCGCAGGAAGCCGAGGAAATAGATGGCCGCCTCGCGCTGGCGGGAGCCCGCGTAGAGCACCGCGGCTCGGGTGGTGGAGAACACGTTGGGGAAGCCGCCGTGGGGATAGACGATCTGCGCCCATTCCGGCCGGTTGGCCATCTGGCGCATCTGGATCATCGCCCACCGGCCGGTATCGACCATGCCGAAGTTCCCCTTGTTCAGGAGCTGGTAGCTCAACCCGCCGTAGCCGTATTCCGTGGCGAAGGAGGCCATCTCCGCCGCCGTCGGCGCGAGGTGGTCCTTGTAGACCCACTTGTAATTGAGGCGCAGAACCCGCACGAACTCCTTGCGGTTGCCGCCGGAAGCCGTCAGGGTCTCGTTGAAATAGGAGACGCCCACGCTGCGGCGCATGGCCTCCTGGTTGATGGAGGCGGCGTAGAAGACGTCCCGCCGCTTCCCGACGTTCGCCCGCTCCACGAACTCCTTCCCGTGCTTCTCGAAGGCGTCGAAATCCATGAGGAACGACGGCGGGGCCATGCCGTGGCGGCGGAAGACGTCGACGTTGACGAGGTAGCCGGCGATGCCCAGGTTGCAGGGGAACGCGATCTGCTTGCCGTCGGCGAGGATGTCCGGCAGGAGGCTCGGGAACAATCCCGAATCGGGGTACCCGAAGCGCGCCTCCAGGTTCGTCACCGCCTGTATGATCCCCATGTTGTAGAAATAGCGGAACCAGGTGCTGCCGGCATCGATGCAATCGCCCGCGACCCCGGTGACCCCCTGCACGATGGTCTTGTTGACGCCCTGGTTGTTCACGTCGACGCGCAAGTCGATGTCTTGATACCCCCGTTTCTTCAACCAGGAGCGGAACAGGGCGATCTGCTCGACGCGCGCCGGGTTGGCGTCGGTCACCCAGTAGATGACGGGCAGGTCGCCCCCGCGGAACTTCTGGTCGAACTTGTAGTTCATGTACTGGGAGAAGGCGATGAGCACCGCCAACAGGCCGAGGAATAGGTTCTGCATCGAATGGCTCCTTGGGCGCGGGCCCTATTCTCCGAGGCCCTTGTCTTTGTAGTAGCGGGCCAGGAACGGGTTGTCGACGAGGGCGAGGGGGATCTTCTGTCCGGCCGCCTTGGCGGCGTCGATCTTCTTCTGGCGCTCCTGGGCCGCCTGGAAGGCCGACCGAAGGTCGGGGTGGGTGCGCATGAAGCGGTCGAGCTCGTCGTTGACCCCCTGCTCGATGAGGGCGACCGCCTGCTCGGCGGTGGTGAGGCGGTTCATGAAACCCTGGATCGCCAGGGACTCGGCCCGGTTGTACTTCTGGAAGAGGGCGAACGGGCTGATGTCGCGGGGGAAGGCGTAATCGTTGGCGATGCGCCGGCTCGAGGCGTGCATGGCCCACTCGTTCGTCTTCCCCGCGGGCTTCAGGAACTCGTCGGTGTCCATGAATTTCGGGTTCGGGGGGATGCCGTCGCTGTCGCGCACCACGTGCATGTTGTAGTCGTCGCTGCGCAGGAAGGCCAGGAAATGGACGGCGGCGTCGCGGTTCTTCGTCCCCGCGTAGAGCACCGCGGCGCGGGTGGTGGCCATGGCGTTGGGGTAGCCGCCGTGGGGATAGAGCACCTGGGCCCACTGCACGGGGTTCTTCATCTTGCGCATCTGGATCATCGCCCAGCGCCCGGTCTCGACCATCCCGAAATTCCCCTTGCAGAGGAGCTGGTACTGGAGACCGCCGTAGCCCTGCTCCACCGAGAACGAGGCCATTTCGGCCGCCGTGGGCACGAGGTGGTCGGTGTAGGTCCACTTGAACATGAGGTTGAGCACGTCGACGAACTCTTTGCGGTTGATGGCGCTGCGGGTGAGCGTCTCGTTGAAATGGGTCACCCCGAGGCTGCGGCGCATGGCCTCGTGGCTAATGGCCCCGGCGAAGAACGTCTCGCGGCGCCGCCCGGCGTTCGCCTTCTCGACGAACTCCTTGCCGAGGCGCTCGAAGGTCGCGAAATCCATGAGGAACGGGGGCGTCTCCATCCCGTACTTCTTGAACACATCGGCGTTGACCAGGTAGCCCGCGATCCCGAGATTGCAGGGGAAGGCGATCTGCTTCCCGTCGACGAAGATGTCGCTTCGGATGCAGGGGAAGAGCCCGTCATCGGGGTAGCCGAAGCGCTTCTCGAGGTTGGTCACCGGGCTGATGATGCCCATGCTGTAGAAATAGCGGATCCAGGTGCTGCCCGCGTCGATGCAGTCGCCGGCCACCCCGGTGACGCCCTGCACCACGGTCTTTTGGGCCCCCTGGTTGTTCACATCCAGGCGGAGGTCGATGTCTTGATAGCCCCGCTTCTTCAGCCATGATTTGAAGAGCGCGATCTGCTCGATGCGCGCGGGGTTGGGATCGGTGACCCAATAGATGACGGGCGCGCCCCCCTGGCCGATGGCGCCCGAGAAGCGCCAGCTCATGAACAGGGAGAAGGCGATGAGGGAAGCGAGAAAACCGGTGAATAGCCAACGCATGGAGACTCCTGGTCGGAAATCGGGGGCGGCGCAGCCGCGGGGCCGCCCTATTTTACGACAGGGCGCGATTCCCGACAATTGCGGGATCCCCCGAGGGGCTATTTCTCGAAGAGGGCCTCGAGGGTCCAGGCGGCGGCGCGCTTGGCCTGGGATTTTCCCTCGCCCAAGGCCGCCCGGCCCGCCGCACGACCCTCGGGCGTCACCGCGATCCACCCCTGCCAAAGGGCCAGCGCGGCGAGGGCCGCGAACAGCAAAACGACCAGGAGGATTTTTTTGAACATGGCGCCCCCTCCATCATCGGGAGGGGAGCGGAAAAGCCTTAAGAGATCTCGCCTAGCGCTTGCGGTTCTCGTATTCCTTGAGGCGCTGGTTGGCGTCGGTCTTCTTCAGGTCGTCATCGTCGACCACGGCCTTCTCCATCGCCTTGCAGCCGACAAGGAAGAGGAACACGGAGGCGAGCAGGAGCCAGAGCAGATGCTTCTTCATGGCGTGACTCTCAGAGTTTCGCGCTGACATTGATCGCCAGCGTCTGGATGGAGGTGCCGAGTTGGGTTTCGGTGGGGAGCCACTTGAACGCCAGATCGACGTCGGCGACGAATTTATCCATCTGCAGGTGGAGGCCCATGCCCACGCCCATGTGGAAAGCGTCCGTGGTGCTGAGGCCCACGCCCAAGCGCAGATAGATCAAATCGAGGAAATTGGCTTCGAGGGACCCGCGACCGCCGAAGGCGAGCGAGCCGTTGGTGGTGGAGATCGGGGGGCCGACCAGGGTGGCGTCGAGGGCGGGGGTGAGCACGACAAAGCGCCCCAAATTGATGTCGTATCGTCCGCCCAAGGCCATCTGCATGTCGTTCCCCTCCACCAGGCTGGGCGAGGAAACCAGCGCGTTGCTGGAGGCGCCATAGCCGAAGGGGAGGATATTGACGGCGCTGAACCCGAGCCATAGCCCCGGCTTGAACAGCTGGGCCTGAAGCCCCACATCTGTGTTGAAGATGTTGAATTGTCGCTTGAGATCGTTCGGAAGCGCCGGGATGCCGAGTTCGCCGTTGTACTTGTAGGACGCGTCGAACACCTTGAGGCGCACGCCGAGGATGAGGTCTTGGATCTTGGCCTTGCGGAAGGCGTTGAGTTTCCCGAAATTGAACGTGCCGGCGACGCCGACGGTCATGAGTTCGTAGACGCCGGCCAGGGGGCGGTTGTAGAGCGAGATGCCGAAGGTGGAGAGCACGGCCTTCTTCACGGTGACCACGGGACTCACGATGCTCACGTGGAAGTCCATGATCTCCTGGCCCTGGGGCAGGATGCCGGGGAAATGCATGTTGTAGCCGGCCACGAAACTCAGCGAGGTGACCCCTCCGATGGTGGCGGGGTTCCCGTACATGTCGGGCATCCCGTTGAGGGCGGCGACCGTATTGGCCAGGGCGACGACCCGAGCGTTGGGGTCGAGCATCACCACTTCCGCCCCCGACCAGGGGGCGAGGGCCAGAGCGAGGGCAAGGGCGAGGCATCGGGGCGGGGTGTGAAAAACTTTCATTCGCGACTCTCCCTTATTGTCCCATCACCATGAACGAACCCTTGTAATTCCGGGTATCGGAGGTTCCGATCTTGAGGACGTAGACGTAGACCCCCGGGGGGGCCAAGCGCCCCTCTTTGGTGATCCCGTCCCAGATCACGCTGGTGCCCAGCGTGGACTGGCTCTCGAAGATGGATCGCCCGCGGAGGTCATAGATGATGAACCTCACCGCCTCCGCGCTCTCGTTCTGGAAAGTGCAGTGGAAATTGCGGAACAGGGGGTCGGTGCTCACCGGTACGATGAGGCGGCTCGAGACGACGGCCTGCTCCGTGTTGGGGTTCACGTTTCCCCAGCCCTTGTAGACGATGCCGAGATTGCCCTCTTCCGAGACGAGGGCGCTGAGCGCGATATATTGGGGACCCAGCTCGTAAAAAGTGTTCCGCGGGACCCAGGTGCGGCCGTCCCAGGTGGCGATGGAGAGATCGAATCGGTTGGTGAGGTGGAGGTTCGTCCCCGCGAAGCCCGGGACCGCGATGAACGCGGTGTTCGTGAGTTGGAGGAAGTACTTCACGCGGAAGGAAACCGGCAGGAGCAGGGTCCCGTTGGAGTCGTTGTCGGTCAGTTGATATTCCATGTAGGCCTTGCCGCGGAAGCGGTAGGTGGCCACGCTGGAATTGGTGATCAAGATGAACGAGAAGGTCATATTGGAGGCGAGGGCATTGCTGGGGAAAATCACCCGGGCGTCGGCCGTCCCGAGGGTGCGGGACTGCACAGGGCCGAGATTCCCGATATAGAAGGAACTATTGGACATCTGGCTATTGCTGAGGAGGGTCAGGCTGCGCGTCACGGAATAATTGGTGGCCGCGTAGGCGATGGTGATCACGTAATTGTAGGGATACCCGTAGAACAACGCTTGATCGTCGAGGAAGATCCCGGGCGAGAGTTGGTTGCTGGCCACGGCCTTTTCGATCCCATTGGCCGTCACCGTCAGGGTGTAGGGGTCGACGATGGTGGGGTCATACGCGGGGAAAAGGGTGATCAAGGCCCCCGTATTCGTCTGGACGAGGGTGGCCCCGTTCAGGTCGTAGGTGATGCCCGCCCAGGCAGACGCCAAGGTCACGGCCACACAGGTCAGAGTCAACCGTAAGTTACGGTACAAAGCGCCCCCGCTCGTTTCAAAACGTTTTCATTCTTATTTTAATGAAAAAGTTTTATTCATGCAAATTCCCCGATCCCCGGCGAATTCGAATATTTGCCGAGTTGGGGGCCCCGAAGACCGTTTCGGCCGACACCGTTCGGTGAAATCCCGAAAATGCCCCTTTCGGTTTGCATATTACGATCGGGCATGGCGGGCGACCCGGATCTTGATGGCGAAATCAGGGAATTGGAGCGAGAAGCCCGGGAAATGGCCGGAGCCCTCCAGGAGTACTCCGACCAAAGCCTCGCCCTAAACCCCTCCAATCCGGTGGAAAAGGTCAAGCCCCGCCTTTCCACCCCTGAAATCACACCCCAGATCCCCGAAACTCCGCTAAGCCCCTATATCCGGGTGGTGGTTTCCGAAGACTCCATGGTCGCCCATCTCTTTATCTATCCCCCGGAGGGGGCCAAAGTTCCGGCTAGCCACGAGGCGGTCCTCACCGCCATCCGCCAGAAGGGCGTCGTCTATGGGTTGGAAATGGCGGCGGTTACGGGCGCGGTCGACACCTTCAACGCCCAATTCCGCCCGGTGATGCAGGCGCTCATCGCAAAGGGCACGCACCCACAACCCGGTAAAAATGCCGTCTTCGAGCCCGCGGTTGAATTCCTGGTTCGCGCCGCGTTCCAGATACGGTTCCCCGAAATACCCCTTCCCCCCGACGAAGCTAAATTCGCCCGGGTCGACGGTCCCGGCTTACTGGGATGGATCACCCCCGAAACCAAGGGCACCCCGGGCAGCACGGTCCTTGGGAAAAAAATTCCCGCTGAAAGCGGCGCCGCGGCCATCAAAGTACTCCAGCCGATCGCCCAAGAAAAGCAGGGGGAGCGGATCGCCCTGCGCGTGAGGGCCGCCTGCGCCCTCCAGTGGACGGAGAGCCAGCTTCGAACGATCCCGATCCCGAAGGCCAAGGCGGGAAAGGGCGCGGGGGAAGCCGCGCCGAAGGGCGCCCTCCCCGCCGAACCCTCCAAGCCCCAGATCCCGGTGCTCTCCCTCGTCATCGCCGAAAACCATATGGCGGCCTGGCTGACCCTACGGCCTCCCGAAGGCAGGTCCGTTCTCCTCGATTCCAAGGCGGTCACGGCCTGGCTGCGCAAGGGCGGGCTCCGCTACGGCATCGATGGCGCGGCCGTCTCCTCCTTGGTGCAGGAATACAACCAAGCCCCCAACACCATCGAGCAACGCCTCGTGGCCCAGGGGATCCTTCCCCAAAATGGCGATGACGCCCTCCTGGAACTCGCCATCCCCTTCACCCCCCGATCGGTATTCCATAAGGACAACCCAGACCTCCCCATGCCCGAACCCGTGGGAGAGGAATTCTACGCGCTGGTCGAGGAGAAGACGCTCCTCGCCAGGATCAAGTCCGAGACGCGGGGAAAGGCCGGCATCACCGTGAAGGGGCTGCGTCTGGCGGGCCGCAACGGCGTGAATCCCTTCCGGGCCGGGAGCGGGGCCCTGAGTTCCCGCAGCGAGCGGGGCGCGGTCCTCACGGCGAAGATCGGCGGCATCGCCATCCGCCGGGGGAACGAGTTCCGGGTGATCGATCTCCCCAAACCGCAGGCGGAGAGCGAGAAGCTCCTCGCCGCCATCCCCGAAGTCGAGATCTCCCCCGACCTCCTTTCCGCGAGCCTTTCCATCCATCCCCCCGAGGGTCCCTCCAGGCCCCTCGACTACAAGTACCTCGCGGCGTTCCTGAAGCAGAAGGGCGTGCGCGTCGGCCTCAAGGAAGGCGCGCTTCGCGAGATCATCGAGCGCTACAATAGCCATCCCCAGCGGATCCCCCCGCAGCCCGTGGCCGCGGGCATGCCGATGACCCCGGGAACCGACGCCCGCCTCGAGGTCGCCCACGGCTTCGTCGACCAGCCGACCTTCCTCCGGGCCCACCCCGGGCGGCCGATCCCCGAGGGGTTCCCCGACCGCCATTTCAAGCTGGTCAACCCCGGCGAGATCGTCGCCGTGCTGGTCCCCGAGACGCGGGGAAAGAACGGGATGACCGTCGGGGGCGTGGCCATCACGGCGATGAACGGGTCCAATCCCTTCACCATGCGCGGCGGGCTCGTACCTCGGCGCACGGAGGGTCGGGTGGAACTCATCGCGCGGCTTACGGGCCTCGCGGTGCACGATGGCAACGCCGTGGCGGTCATCGAGTACCAGCACGTGGGGGTGCAAGTCCGGCTGGAAGAGGACGATTTCAAGGCGAGTTGCCAACTCCTCCCCCCCGCGGGGCTCTGCCTCCCCCTGCAGGTCCAGGAGGTGCACGAGGCGATCAAGAGGGCGGGGGTGAGCTACGGCGTCGCCTGGAAGACCATCGACCAGGAGGTGCTCGCCTACCAGGCCCAGCCCGGCCTCAGGCAATTCATCTGCGCCATCGGGGATCGGCCCGAGAACGGCTTGGACGGCCGGCTTGATTTCCTCATCGACATCGACCTCCGACCCGTGCTCACCCCCGACCCCAACGGGCGCATCGACTACCGCTTCCAGCGCAACCTCATCCTCGTGAAGGCGGGGATGCGCGTGGCCACCGTGACCCCCCCGACCCCGGGCACGAAGCACGGGGTGACGGTGCGGGCCCGGGACGTGCGGGCCGAAGACGGGAAGCCCGTGCGCCTGACCCTCTTCGACGGGCTGACGGAGACGGAGGACCGGGGCGTGAAGGTCATCACCGCCTCCAAAGACGGGGAACTCAGCTGGGATTCCAAGCGGGCCGAAATGCGCGTCTCCAGCCACAAGACCGTGGAGGCCGTCGACCTCGCCCTGGGCAACCTGAAATTCATCGGCAACGTGACGGTGCAGCGGAACATCGAGGACGGCATGACCGTGGAGGTCGAGGGCGATCTCATCGTGAAGGGGATGGTCCTCGGCGCCAAGGTCACCGTCGACGGCAACCTCGCCTGCGAGGGGGGCATCATCACGAAGGAGGGCGGTTTCGTGACCGCCACCAAGGACGTGCGCGCGCGCTTCGTGGAGAACTCCACCATCAAGGCCGGCGGGGCCGTGGTCATCGAGCGGGCGATCCTCCATAGCCGCGTCTATAGCCTCGAGACCATCACCGCCATCAGCGCGCGCAGCTTCGTCATCGGCGGGGTCCTCGTGGGCCGGGAGGGCGTGAGCATCCACCACCTGGGGAACTCCGCGGGCGCGCGGTCCCTCGTGCATCTTGGTTCCGACTGGCGCGAACTCGAGCAGTACCTCGAATTGGGCGCCCGCCTCAAGGGGCTTCGGGAAGACGCCCTGCGCATCGACCAGGAGATCCAGCGCGTCGCCAAGGCCGTCGGCGGGAAGATCGAAACCCTCACCCCCGCCCAGAAGCAGGTCTACCGCGGGCTCCTCCAGCGCAAGGGGGGCCTGATCAAGGATTTCCGGGCCCGGCGCGAGGAAGCCCAGGCCCTCCTCGCGCGCATCGAGGACGTCTCCGATGCCGACCTCTCCGTGCTCGGCTACGTCTTCCCCGACAATACGGTGCGGTTCGGGAACACGAAGCACATCACCACGGGGAACATGCAGAAAGTGCGCTTCCTCTTTGAGAAGGAAAACCGGGAAATCCGCTTCGCCTCGCTCAAATCGGATCCGGTGAAGGCCTAGGCGACGCCCTTTTGGGCGAAGAACGCGCCGTATCCCTTGTCGGTCTTCTGGATATGGTTCTTCAGCCAGGAGGTCAAGAACTCGAGGAGATCGACGGAAAGCATCAGGGTCTTGGCCCGCAGCTTCGCCTGGAAATCCGTCACCTGGGCGATGAGGGCCCGATGCTCCCCGCGGTGGACCTCGAGGTCGGGATAGGCATGGGTGGCCATGAGGGCCTCCTCGGAGGCGAAATGCGTCTGGGTATAGTCCACGAGGTCGCTGAGCACTTGGTCGAGGATCTCCCCCGACTTGCGCGCCAGCATGGCTTCATGGACCTTGTTGATGAGGTCGATGAGTCGCCGGTGCTGCTCGTCGAACGCGCGCACCTCCACCGACAATTCCGGGGTCCAGGAAATATAGGCCATCGGGAAGCTCCTGAAGACGCTTGTGGCGGCCGCCTGCCGCGGCGTCTCCGCGGAGGTCATCCTGACGCCCCGCTCGATGGAGGATCGTAACCGGGAATCCGCCTCCGCGCAAGAAGGCGGGAGCTTCCAGGCTCCGCGGCATTCGGCGGCGCGGCGGAGGGAGGGTCGCGCGCGATCTATAGGGGCCGCACGGTGACGGAAGTCGCCCCATGGGCCCCGACCTTCACGCGCACATGGAAGACCGTGCGCGTCAGGTCATCGGAATCATAGGCGGAAAGGAAGGTGGCGGGGCCCTCGACCCGGTAATTGCCCCGGGCCAGCACGAAGCGCGCCCGGGCATCGTCGAAGACCTCGCCGAGCCGGTTCGTGAAGACCACGGTGTTCGAGGTCTGGGTGCCGTCATTCGGGAGGATCCAGGATCGCGTCAGCCGCCGCTCCACCGCGTCCTCGGGCCCGCCGGCGAAATGGGACAGCGGTAACGAAGCCGGCGACTCGGGGGCATGGGCGGGCCGTCTCGCGACCCAGCGCGGATCCGGATCATCATCGGCCCCGCGGCGCGTGGCGATGCTGACCCCATCCGGCGGGAGCAGGGCAGGATCACGCCAGAAGATCGGGGGATCCTCGGGGGAGCCCAGGTAGCCCGGAGCCCCCAAGCGCCACCGGTGGTCGAGTTCGAGGGAAAACCGCAGGAGCCGGCCCCCCACGGGCCATCCGAGGGCGGGGGACATCGTGCTCACGTACGGATAGTTTTGGTTGGAGCGTAGTCCATCCATCGGGGGCACATTCCCCACGAACAAGCTCGGGCGGGGAGGCGCCTCGTTGCTCAGCGGTTTCCACGCGTCGCGGTGGGAGAAGAGGATGCGCAGGTCGTCGCGGGCATCCCGCTGGCTGCGCTTCCACAGGGGCAGGGTCACCCGGCCCGGATCGGATTGGCTATCGTGGAAGAGAAAATAGACCCCCGACATCCGAAGATCGTGGAACCAGGGACCCACCCAGCGCAGCCACTGCTCATGGCTTTGGGCATGGCTCCAGAGCACCGCGTTGGATTGGGGCGTCGTGTCGGAGTCGCCCGGGATCGCGAGGAGGGCCTGGTCCGCGGCGCCGAGGATCGGGGCGAGATGCTCCAGATCCTGCCGCAGGCCGGCCCACGGAAGCAGCCCGCCCCCGACGACCAGGGCCCGGCCCCCCGCCAACGACGCGACCTCGAGGGCCTCGGCCGCCATGGCTTCGGCTTGGGGCGTGCCGCTGCGGAGTTCCCCGACGTGCACGATATAGAACGGTTCCGAGAAGGAAGTGAGGACCTTCACGGCCCGGGCCTGGCGCACGACGCGCTTCGCGCCGCCCACCACGGCGGTGATCTCGAGGTCCCACAGGTCCGCGGGCACCGGCGGGCGCAGTTTTCGCAGGGGCGCCTGGAGCGTCCACCCCGCCCGGGTCTCGTGGAGGATGCCGTTCTGCCCGAATACGGGCCGCGTGACCATGGGGAGGGGGATCGCCTTCTCCCGGTTCATCAGGCGGACCTCGAAATCTTGGGCGTCTTCCGGGCCCTCCACCTCGATGGCGATCGTACCGAGGGTGTCGACGATGGCCGGCATCGAGGTGCGGGGACGGATCACGGAGAAGACCGGAGGGAGGACGAGATCATTGGAGAGGCAATCGCCCTCTTCGAGGCCGAGCCTCAGGGCGAGGTCGAGATCGGGCCAAGCGTTGACCGCGAGGTTGTAACTGCGCGCCCGCAGGCCGGAGCGGGAGAAGCGGCCGAACCCGTCGGTATAGAAGACCGCTCCATTGTCGAGGGTGAGCTTGGCTTGGGGAACCCCGGCCCCCGTCGGCAGGCGCACCTGGCCCTCGAGGGTGGAGAACGGGAAGGTGCCCAAGCGCACGCCGTCGACCAGGAGTTGGGGGCCGCGTCCCCGACCCCCCTCGGCGCTGCTGGTGCGCCAAGCCCAGGCGTTCGTCGCCGCGCGCGGACAGAAACCGAGGTTCGTCAGCTCGAGGGTGTAGGTCTTCTCGGGGTCGAGCTCGTTGGCGATGAGGAACTCGCGCACCTGCCCCACGACGCCCCCCCGGGCGTATTGCAGGACCGACGGCGCGTAGGTCTCCAGGTTGGTCGCCCATTCCCCGCCCGGCCCGCGGAGAACCGCCCGGGCCGTCTGGCCCTCCTCATGCATCAGCAGGAGGGCGGAAACGCTTCGCATCCGGCTGAAGGAGAGCCGCAGCACCGGTTTGGCGGCGAGATTGGTCGGGAAATCCTGCCCATAGCCGAACCCGCTGGAAACCAGGTTTCCCCCGGAGCACATGCCCCGGCGTTCGGAAAGAAAAAGGGCGGGAAGCGGCCCCGACCTCCCGGTGGTCCACGCGTAGGATCGATTGGAGGCGACCCCCGCTCGGAGTTCGATCCGGGGATCGTCCGATTCCACCAGCCCGGGTTCGAGGATCGGTGCCGTCTCGGCGAACGCCGATCCCAAGAAAAAGAGGAGCCAGGAGGCCGCCCGCCCCGGGCGGAGCCGGAAGAAGCTACCGATCATCGCGTCCCGGACTGATCTTATGGAAGACATAAACGAGGAGGAAGGCGCCGAGGGCGGCGGCCACCAGGTTGACCGGCGGGAGGAACCGGCCGTCCGTATTGCGCATGAGCCAGTTCACGGCGTCGAGGGCGAGGTAGAGCACGTCCACCAGGCGGCAGAGGATCCAGTCGAACGCGAAGCCCCCGGCGACCGCGCCGAAAAAGGCGACACCCATGGCCGCCCAAAGGCCGCCGACGTTCGGGCGTTTGAGCAGGCGGAAATGCAGGAGACCGAAGGCGACCCCGAGGGCGAGGTCGATGGCGAGGCTGAGGAGGGTTTGCGTCATATTTTTTACAGCCTCGTGGCGAATTGATTGGTCTGCCAAGCCATCACCCCCCCGAGGATGATCGGGGAATTGGTGGACGAGACGGTGCCCGAAACGTTGGTGACCATGATTTTCACATTGACATTGGACATCCGCACGAAGAAGAGGTTTCCCACGGCGACGGGGAACACCGATCCCGCCGACGCCCAGCCCGTCGTCGGGATTTCCATCGACGTATTCCAATCGGCGGGACTGCCCTTCGCCTGGATTTGGCCCGCGCTGTTCGGCCCGACGGCGAGGGCGGGGTAATACACCCCCGCCGTCTGGCCGACGATCGAAACCAATAGGGAGCTCACCGCCGACCAGGGGCCGGCCGGGGACGTCTGGCTCAGGTTCGTGCCGTCGAAATCCAGTGCGCTCCCGGAGTTGGTGAAGAAGAAATTCGTCAAGCTGAAGCCGGCTTCGGGTCGGGGGGTGATCTCCCACGGCACCGAGGGCCCGCTCTCGAAGAGGCCGCGATTGGTCCGCAGGCTCCCCAGCAATTGGTTGGAACCGAGGCAGGTGACCACCGCCCAATAGCGGTGGCCCGTCGCCAGGCCGCCGATCGTCGCGAGGGCGTATTGGCTCCCGTTGGCCTGGGCGGTGAAGGCGACGCTCGCCTTCAGGTGGGGCTTGAGCGACAGGTTGTCGTAATCATTGGGATCGACGTTGTGCACATTCGTCAGTTCCCACGGCGCGTCGGCGAGGTAGATGTTGTACCGGATGAAATCGACGCTCACGACCCAGGATTGGACCTGCACGGTGGCCTGCGAAGGGGCCAGGCTCACCGCGTTCACCAGGGGGGTGGGATACCCCACTAGGGTGGTCGTCTGTGTCGGGTCGAAGGCGCATGCGCCGAGGAGCGGAAAGAGCAAGGCCCAATGGAAGCCCTTCATAGCAGGGGGCTCCCCTTCAAGAAGGCCCAATGGAACAGAAGGTTCGATCCTTGGCGTTCCTCCACCCAGAGCTTGGCGTAATTGGTCGTGGGGTTCACGGCATAGAAATAATACACGTGCTTCACGTAAAGCGGCAGGGGCGCGCTCCCGTAGCCGGAGACGGGGGCCGGGAACGCATTCGTCCAAGACGCCGCCGCCCCGACCGATTGGAGGAACGATCCGTTCTGGGGGATCAGGCTCGACCCGGAGACCTTGAAGCCCGGGCCATCGTTGGTGTAGGGCACCTCCTCGAAGAGGCTCTGGCGCGTCAGCCATTTCGGGATGCGCACCTCGGCGACGTTATTGTAGCCGCTGCTCTCCATGCGCGTGCGCCCGGCCCAGGCGGTCACGATGAGGAAATAACTGTCGTGGGCATTGAAGGGCTCGCGGGTGACGACCCCGGTGGCCGTATTGGACCACCACCATTGGGAGAAATTCACCGTGACGGTGCTGCGCCCCTCGCCGGGGCGCGCGTTGACGCTGGGCTTGTAGAGGTTGTCGGCGAAGACGAATTGCTGGAGGATCGTTTGGGCGGCGTTGAGCCGGTACCAATAGAGGTTGTAGCCGCTGAAATCGGGGGCGCTCTGGGGGGGATAGTCCCCCGTGATCTTCAGCACGATGTTCTCGCCATCGAATCGGGCGTCCACCGACTCGGGGGAGAGAAGCGTGGTCTGGAACTCGTAGGGATTCGGGACGCCGCAGGAGAACGGCAGGAGGAGGGCGAGGAGGGCCACGGCGCACCATCCTCCGACGGGGGACTTTCTCACCGGCGCCTTCTGCCGGCGGGGCAGACGGCCTCCGATCGGGGAACGGGAGCAGGGGAATTTCGCCGCATGGGGATCACCGGGTGTAATGGTACACCAGACGCAGCAGATGCAACAAGCCCGGCAAATGGACCCGATGGGCGTCGGCTCCCTCGCTCGTCATCGATTCCCCCTTCATTTTCCGGTCGAGGTCGAGGACGCCCGCCATCGCCGTCTTCACTTCCCCGAGGCGCGCGTTCCCCGCGCGCGCGCGGAGGGCGGCCTGGGCCCGCGGCCAATACACGCCGATGGATCTCCAGATCTCGGCCTCGCCCTCCCCCGCTTCCTTCAATTCGAGGAGTTGCAGGGTCTTCCAGGTCTCGTCGATGAGGATGGCGTTGAGCGCGATGAGGTCGCCCCCGTGCCCGAGGTAATCGAGGAGCGCTTCGAGGGAGGCGCGCCGCCGGCGCTCCAGGAAAAGGCCCGCGAAGGCGAAGAGGTCGATCTCTCCCCCCGTCCCGCAGAGTTCCCGGGCGTCCTCCACGCGCAGGCGCTTCTCGCCCACCGCGCGGTCGCCGAAGTAGGCGGCGATCTTCTCGAGTTCGCCCTCGAGCGCCGAGGGATCGCCCTCGAGGGATCGGGCGAGGTGGTCGAGGGCGTCGTCGTCGACGGCGATGCCCTCCTCTTTGAAGCGGGCCTGCATCCGCCGGGAGAGTTCCCGGGCATCGGGCGGGTAGAGTTTCCTCACCTCCGCCGCCCCGCGGCGCTTCTCCAGGGCCCCGGCCACGGCGGCGGCGCCGATTTTCGGGTCGTCCTGGGTCAGCACCAGGGTGCAATCGGGCGGGCATTGGCGGATCGCCTCGGCCAAAGCCGCCTTTTCGCCCATGCGCTGCATGCGGTGGACGATGACGACCTTGAGGGGCGCCCCGAAGGCGGGGGTGCAGACTTCGGCGACGAGTCGCTCCCCCGAAAGATCCTCGCCGTAGAAGCGCAGCACCGCCAGTTCGCGCCATTCCTCGGGAACCCGGGCCACGGCGGCCTGGATCTCCCGGCGCACCGCCCAGGGGTCGTCGCCGCAGAGCGCGAGGATATGGCGAGCGCCCGCCATTTAGCGGAGCCCGCGGCGGTCGCGATCGAGGATGGAGCGGAGCCGGTTGGATTCGACGTCGTTGGACAAGCTCGTGAAGTCGGATTCGGGTCGGTCGCGGAAATCGCGGCTTCGGGTGTCGTTGCCCAGGTTCTGGCGCTCGAACCAGCTGCGCCCGACGTTATCCTCCAGGCCCTCGTAACCGTACTGGCCGATGACCGGGGCGTTCCCCCCGACGACGAGGCAGTCGAGGGAGAAGGCCAGCCGGGCGAGCAGGGGGCGGCTGACGGCGGGGGGGATGGCTTCCCCATTGCGGCGGCTCGGCCCCAAGAGCGAAAGTTCGATGGGCTTCTCCTTCAGCAGGTACTCCTTGGTCTTGATATCGCGGAACGACGCTTGGCACTTGAACAGGTAGCGCGTCTGCCCCTGGGCGCCGGTCTTGAGGTCGAGGGTCCCCGTCTCCAGCCACTGGAGGATCTCGATCTCGAGGTAGAGGTCGGCGCTGGGGAAATCGCGCGTCAACGTGAGCTCGCGGGATGTCTGGTAATGCTCGCTGAGGCCGTCTTGGAGCAGCCGGGGGAGCTCGGGCAGGGCCGTGTTGTTGATGGGCAGTCCGATGAAGACGGTGTGGCGGGATTCGGGGATGAAACGCACGCGCACCTGCTCCATCTGCTTCCCGGCGCAGCCCGCCCCGAGGGAGAGCACCGCCAGGAGGCATAACAGGGGAATCCGAGCGAACGCCCCTTCTCCCGGCGGCGCGAAACCGCCCCGCGATGCCCCGAATACCTTTCTCACGCTTCAATTATAGCCCTTCGGGCCGTGGAAGACCATGGGGGGGCGCCCCGCGCCTTGTGACGCCCCGCCTCCCACGGGAAAATCGGGGATGCGCGTCCGCGACAAGATCAAGACCCGGGAAGAGCTCGCCCTGCTTTGCGATGGATGGCGCCGGGAGGGCAAGCGAATCGGCTTCACCTCCGGCAGCTTCGACCTGCTCCACGCCGGCCACGCCACCTACCTCGAGAAGGCGAAGGAGGCCTGCGACGTCCTCCTCGTCGGGGTGAACGACGACGCCTCGGTGAAATCCTACAAGGGCGATTTGCGCCCGATCAACCCCCAGGAAGACCGGGTCCTCGTCATCGCGTCTTTGGCGTGCGTCGACTACGCGTTCCTGTTCCCCGAGCGCCGCAATCAAGCCAATATCCAGGCCCTCAAGCCCGACCGCTACATCAAGGCGGGCGACTACGCCGAGAAGGACCTCTCCTCCGCCCGATTCCTCGAGCCCTGGGGGGGGAAGGTCGAACTCATCCCCTTCCTGGGGGGCCGTTCCACCACCTCCGTCATCCAGCGGATCGTGGAGGTCTACGGGGCGCCCTCGGGCGAGGCCGCTTCCCTCGAGCTGCCCGAGGGCCCCGTCGGCAAGGCGGTCTTCCTCGACCGCGACGGCGTCATCAACCGCGAGGTGGAGTATCTCCACGAACCCGAGAAGTTCGAACTCCTCCCCGGCGTGCTCGAGGCCGTGAAGGCCCTGCGCGCCGGCGGTTACAAGATCGTCGTGGCCACGCTCCAGGCGGGCATCGGCCTCGGCTATTTCACGAAGGAAGACTTCTTCAAGGTAAACCAGAAAATGCTCGGCCTCTTCCACCGCGCGGGGATCGCCATCGACAAGGTCTATTTCTGCCCCCACGGGAAGGCCGACGGGTGCGCTTGCCGCAAGCCCGAACCCGGCATGCTGCGCCGCGGGGTCGAGGAACTCCGCCTCGACGCCTCGAAGTGCTTCATGGTCGGCGACAAGACCAGCGACATGGAAGCGGGCCGGCGCGCGGGCATGGGGACCGTGCTCGTGAAGACCGGCCACGGGGGCCGCGACGCGGAATTCCCGGCCCCCCCCGACCATACGGCCGATGACCTCCTCGCCGCGGCGAATTGGATCCTTTCTAAGGTGGAAGCGGGTCCGACACCTCCATAATATAATTCTCGACCATGTTTGAGGCTCGAATCACCGGCGTCGGCAGTTATCTGCCCTCGCAAATCGTGGACAACGTCGCCCTGTACGGCAAAATCTCCGGCTTCGACCCCGGTCGCTGCCGGGAATCCTTCGCCAAGCGCGGCGACCCCGCCGACGGCCTGAACGACGCCCAGGTCTTCGACCGTTGGGTGAAGCAGGTCAGCGGCATCGCCCAACGCCACGTCTGGAGCGACGCCGACGCCGAGGCCTTCCCCAAGAAAGACCTCTACGACCGCCACCGCCACTGCGAGATCATGGCGGCCAACGCCGCCGAAGCGGCCCTGGCCCAGGCGGGCATCGACCGCTCGGCCATCGATACCGTCATCTTCGCCACCGTGACCTCCGACACCATCATCCCCAATCCCGGCGTCATCCTCGCCCATCTCCTGGGCCTCGGCGAAGTCGCCACGATCACCACCAACACCGCCTGCAGCGGCTTCCTCGACGCCCTCGGCGACGCCTACGCCCGGGTGCGCTCCGGCCTCAGCAAGTGCGTGCTCCTGGCCACCGGGGAGCAATTCTCCGGGCGCATGCGCTACGACGATCCGACGACCGCCATCCTGTTCGGAGACGGGGCCGCGGTGTGCCTCGTGGAGCGCTGCGAAGAAGCCAGCATCCGCTCCTGGTGGGCCGGCAGCCGTTACTCGAACAACATCACCATGGGCTACGGCGAGCCGATCGTCATGGGCGGGGGCCCGCTGGTCCAGAAGAACGCGGTGAACGCCATGGCGACGGCCGGGCACAAGGCCCTCGAACTCGCCGGCGTCGGCCTCGACCAGATCCACGCCATCGTGCCCCACCAGGCCAATGTGCGCATCCTCATCGAGCTCGCCCGCAAACTCGGCGTGCCCCCCGAGAAGGTCGCCATGCCCATCGACAAGATGGCCAATATCTCCTGCGCCACCATCCCCACGGTCCTCGACTGGTACAAGCGGGGCCTCCTGCCCACGCTCCCCTACAAGCCCGGCGCCCTGGTGCTGAGCGTCTCGGTGGGCGGCGGATACGCCTACACCGGCAGCGTGTTCGCGCTGTAAGGGTCCATGGCCGAGCAGCGCCGGGTCAAGCGGTTCCACCGGAAGAACGCCGATAGCGCCCAGCTGCGCAAGGGCGGCCGCAAGGCCGACAGCCAATTCTACCGCCGGCATTTCCGGCGCAAGAAGATCGCCGGCATCCACCACCTCATCGGGAACACCGACCTGCTCGTCATCGTCGCCTCGTTCCATATGCCCGAACTCAAGCCCGGGCTCATCGACCGTTTCCTGATCCTCACCCAACTCGAGGGCGTCGAACCGCTGCTGCTGCTCAACAAGGTCGACCTGCTCGCCGACGCGGCCGACGCGGCCCGCACCGCCGCCATCTGGCGCGAGGTGGGGGTCGAAGTGATCGAGGTCTCCGCCGAAACGGGGCAGGGCATCGCGGCCGTGAAGGAGAAACTCGCCGGGCGCCGGTGCGCGGTGGTGGGCCACTCGGGCGCCGGGAAGACCTCGATCCTGCGGCGCATCGACCCCGCCTATCTCGCCGCCGTCCAAGAGGTCTCGGCCTTCACCAAGCACGGCAAGCACACCACCACCGTCGTGCGGATGCATTCCTTCACCTTCGGCGGCGAGGTCTACGACATGCCGGGGCTCAAGGAGATCGATTTCATGGCCCTCGCCCGGCGCGAACTCGACGATTTCTACCCCGAGTTCACCGAGGCCCGCTCCGGCTGCCACTACAAGAATTGCTCCCATACCCGAGAGACCGCCTGCGGCGTGCGCGCGGCCGTGGAGGCGGGAACCATCCACCCCGTGCGCTACCAGAATTACCTGCAGATCTACGAATCGCTCCCGGAATGAGCTTGAGAGAGGAAGGCCCATGAAAATTCTCGTCATCGGAAGCGGCGGCCGCGAGCACGCCATCGCCTGGAAATTAGCCCAGAGCCCGAACGCCGGCGCCATCTTCGTGGCGCCCGGGAACGGGGGCACCGATGGCGCCTTCACGAACGTCCCCCTCGCCCTGGAGCCGCCCTTCGAAGAAGTCCTCGCCTTCATCGAGAAGGAGCGCATCGGCCTCACCGTCATCGGGCCCGAGAAGCCGCTCGTCGACGGCATGGCCGACGTCCTGCGCGCCAAGGGGCACCGCGTCTTCGGTCCCGGAAAAGCCGGCGCCCGCCTCGAGGGGTCCAAATCCTTCGCCAAGGAGATCATGAAGGCCGCGGGCGTCCCGACGGCCGCCTATGAATCGTTCACGTCCCGGGAAAAGGCCCTGGCTTGGCTGAAGGGCCGCCCGGGGCCCTACGTGCTCAAGGCCGACGGCTTGGCCGCGGGCAAGGGCGTCATCATCGCGGAGGATCTCGCCGCCGCCGAAGCCGCCCTCGACGAATACTTCGTGAAGCACGCCTTCGGCGCCGCGGGGACCACCCTGGTGATCGAGGATTTCCTTCGCGGCTACGAGGTCTCCATCCTCGCCATCACCGACGGGACCGCGGTGAAGCTCCTCCCCGCCTCCCAGGACCATAAGCGGGCCCGCGACAACGACGAGGGCCCGAATACCGGCGGCATGGGCGTCTACTCCCCCGTGCCTCCCGTGACCGAAGCCCACCTCGACCAGGTCCGAGACCGCGTGCTGCTCCCCACCCTCGCCGAGCTCCGCCGCCGCGGTATCCCGTACTGCGGCGTGCTCTACGCCGGCCTCATGATCGAGGGCGACCGGGTGAACGTCGTCGAGTTCAACGCGCGCTTCGGGGACCCCGAGACCGAATGCGTCCTCCCGCTCCTCGACGGCGACCTCCTGGAGATCTTTTTGGCCGCCACCGAGGGCCGGCTCGCCGGGGTCGATTTTCGCGTGGAGCACGGCGCTTCCTGCACCGTGATCCTCGCTTCTGGGGGCTATCCCGGCGCCTACCAGAACGGGAAAGAGATCAAAGGGCTCGAGAACGTGAACGATTCCCTCGTCTTCCACGCGGGCACGAAGAAAGCGGGGGATAAGACGCTGAGCGCGGGGGGACGGGTGCTCGCCGTCACCCATAAGGCCTCCGATCTGGGGCGCGCCATCCAGGGCGCCTACGCGGATGTCGACCGCATCCATTTCGAGGGGGGTTTCTGCCGGCGGGACATCGGCAAGAAGGGCCTCCCTCAGGGTGCCTCCTAATATCCAATCTTCCGAGGAATCTCCATGGGCTCCCATCTCCGTCTCTGCATCCTCCTGAGCCTCGCGCTCGCGGCCTCCGCCTGTTCGAAGAACAACGCGCCAGGCGAACCGCGGGGGCGCCTCGGCGTCTATTACTGGGCGAACACCCTGTGGCCCGACCGGTGGGCCGCCATGCTCGAGCTCGCGCCCGACGACCTCTTCCTCAAGGCCGGCACGGTGGAGCGCGCGGGGCCCAACCTGCGGTTCATCCCCCCCGTCGTCCGCGGCATCCTCCCCCTTCCCCGCGGCATGCGCGTCCACGCCGTCATGCACCACCGCGTGTCGGGGCCCCGCGAGGGCGACCTCGTCGCCGAGCAGCTCCTTTCGTGGATCGCCTCCGCCCAGAGCGCGTTCTCCCGGGGCGGCATCAGCCTCTCCGGCATCCAATTCGACCTGGAGGGGGATTGGGATGTGCGCCGCTACCCCGATCTCCTGGCCAAGCTCGCGCTTCCCAACTCCTTCACCCGATCCGCCTTCGTTTCGCCCCACCAGATCTCGAACATGGACTGCGTCTCGGCCCTCGACGCCTTCGACCGCGTCGCCGTCGGCGCCTACGATTTTTCCTGGGACCTGGAGGGCTTCCGCCCCGTCGACGTGCCCTGGACGGCGGAGTTCATCCGCCGCATGTTCCTCAAGCACGAGGGCGAAAGCTCGGGCGCTTCCCGCGGCCGCGGCGCCCGGGACGCCCGCGCCGACCGCATCTGGCTCGTCGCCCCGATCTACGGCGCGATGAGCGTGCTCGATGCCTCGGGCAGGGCCCGCATCCCCTTCATCGAGTTCTCCTCCCCCGACGCTTGGCGGCCCTTCGTCCGGCCCGAATCGGTGGACGGTACCCGTGAGCTTCTGCGCGTGGAGAAGCCCTTCGCCGTCAAAGACGTCGCGGTCGCCGCGGGCGAGCGCCTGTCCCTCTGGAAGCCCGATTTCCGCCGCCTCGGCGGCGAGCTGCAGGCGGCCCAAACGCGCCTCCCCGGCCTCCACGGCGTCGCCCTCTTCTCTTGGCCGGTGAAGACCAATACGAGCGGGAGCGATGCGGAGATTCTGAAGATGGCGAGGGCGGCGAGGCGGTAGGGAAGGCCCCCGATCCCCATCGCTCGGCGGCGCGTTCCTTTCGCCTGGGCGCGCCCCGACGAAGGGGGGGGACCCGCCGCTCCCGACGTGGCGACCCTCCGCCCCCCTCCCCGTGCTACAATCTCCGATGCCGTTTTCAAACCAGCCCCAGAAGGGCATGCAGGATGATTTTCCCTGGGACATGGCGGTGCACAACCGGGTGATGGGCACCATCGCCGGGCTGCTCCGATCCTTCCATTACGAGGAGTACGACGCGCCCGTGCTGGAGCCCCTCGAACTCTTCGCCGCCAAGAGCAGCGAGGAACTCGTGCGCGAGCAGGCCTACGTGCTGCGCGACCGGGGCGACCGCGAACTCGTGCTCCGGCCCGAGATGACCCCCACCCTCGCCCGCATGGTCAGCCAGATCAGCCGCGAAAGGCCCAGGCCCTACCGCTGGTACAGCATCCCCAAATGCTTCCGCTTCGAGCGGCCCCAGAAGGGGCGCCTGCGCGAGTTCCGCCAGCTCAACGTCGACCTCATGGGCGACGATAGCGTGCACTCCGACCTCGAGATGTTCCTGCTCGTGAAGGGGCTCATGGCCTCCTTCGGCCTCGCCGAGGCCGGGTGGCGCATCCGTTGGAACCACCGGGGCGCGCTCAATGCCCTGCTGGGCCACCGCGGGTTCTCCGCCGACGAACAGAAGGCCTTCTATTGGCTCATCGACCGGGTCGACAAGATCGCCCCGGAGGCCTTCGGCGCCACGGCGGCCGAGAAACTCCCCGACGCGCCCAAGCGCGCTTTCCTCGAGACCTACCTGGCCAACGAAGACGTGTCCGTCCTCCTGGCCTGGCTAAGAGAAATCCCCGAGACCGGGGAACTCTGCGGGCGCCTCGAGGCCTTCCAGCGGCTCCTCGGTTCCGTTCGCCTCGAGCGGGCGGTCTATAGCCCGCGCACGGTGCGGGGGCTCGACTATTACACCGGCCTCGTGTTCGAGGTCTATGCCGAGGGCGAGTCGATCCACCGGGCCCTCTTCGGCGGGGGGCGCTACGACAAACTCCTCGATCTCTACTCCAACGACCCCCTCTCGGGCATCGGGTTCGGCATGGGCATCTACATCTTCTCCCTGTTCCTCGAGGAGGCTGGGAAACTCCCCAAGGTCGAGGCGGGGGACTCGGTGCTCGTTCAACCCCTGGGCGGGGAAGAGAGTGCCGTCTTTGCGCTCCAGGTCGCCGAGGCCCTTCGGGCCGCCGGCCGGGTCGCCGAATTCTCCGTCTATTCCGGCGGGGTGAAAAAGGTGTTCCAGAAGGCTGAAGCCCGCGGTTTCACCCAGGTCGCCCTCGTGGGAGACGACGAAGTTCGCGAAAAGGCCTATTCCCTGAAAAACCTGAAGACGGGAACCCAGGAAAAGATCCCGCTCGGCTAAAAACCCCCGCTCCCGCTTGCCTTGGGGTTTCGGCCCTCCTCTCGCGGGCGTCCAAACCGCCAAATTTGTCTCCGACCCCCCGCCGTGGTAAAATCGGCGATCCTTAAGGCCCCCTTGCGGGGGCATTCCCCCAGGTTTTCCCCATGCGTACCCCGATGCTCGCCGGCAACTGGAAGATGAACAAGACGATCCCCGAGGCCGTGGCCCTCGCCGAGGCCCTCGCCAAGGTCGAGATCCCCGCCGGGCGCGAAGCCGTCGTCTGCCCGTCGTTCGTCTGCCTCGTCCCCGTCAAAAAGGCCCTGGGGTCCAGCAAGATCCAATTGGGGTGCCAGAACATGCACTTCGAAGCCAAGGGCGCCTTCACCGGCGAAACCTCCGCTGAGATGCTCAAGAGCGCCGAAGTCTCCCACGTGATCATCGGGCATAGCGAGCGGCGCGCGCTCTTCGGCGAGACCGACGCGGTGGTCAACCGCAAGGTGAAGGCCGTCCTCGCCGCCGGGCTCAAGGTGATCCTCTGCGTCGGCGAGGTCCTCGCCGAGCGCGAAAAGGGCGTGCAGAACGACGTCGTCAAGACCCAACTCACCGGCGGCCTCGACGGGGTCCCCGCCGCCGACCTGGCCCGCGTGATCATCGCCTACGAGCCCGTGTGGGCCATCGGCACCGGCAAGACGGCCACCCCCGAAGACGCCGACGCCATGCACGCCTTCATCCGCGGCACCCTCGCGGCCCTCGCGAACGCCCAGGTCGCCGAGGCCACGCGCATCCTCTACGGCGGTTCCGCCAACGACGCCAATATCGACAGCCTCATGGCGAAGCCGAACATCGACGGGGCGCTCATCGGGGGCGCCGCGCTCAAGCCCGAATCGTTCACCCGCATGATCCAATACAAGGCCTAACCACCATGCTCATCGCCGTCACCGCCGTCTACGTCTTCTTCTGCGTCCTGCTCATCATCGTGGTGCTGCTCCAGCAGTCCAAGAGCGGCCTTTTCTCCGGGGGCAGCGACACGCTCCTCGGCGCCTCCAGCGGCGACGTGCTCACGCGCACCACCACCGTGCTCGCCGTCATCTTCGTCGTGGGCGCGATCTTCCTCAGCATCATCTCCAGCGGCAAGAAGACCCTCATCGACGTCGACACCGCCGCCCCGGGCAAGACCCCGCTCACCGAAGAGCCCGCGCCCGCCGGCCTCGGCACCCTCGGCGCGAGCAATACGCCGATGGCCGTGCCCGCGTCGGGCTCGAACAAGTAGCCCCGCGCCTTCGGCTATTTCCGGGGCTTGGACTCGTCGGCCGCCGTGGGCGGCCAATTCGTGTTCTCGAGGAAACTCGCCGTGAGGGGCAGACCGTTCGTCACCGCCAGGCGGATGACGAGCCCCCCGGGAGCCCGCTTCACCGAGCATTTGGGGGGAAGGTCCACCGCCTTCCATAGCCCCCGAAGGCGCACGGTGAGGTCTTCGCGGAGTTGGGCCGGGTCGCTGACGCGCAGCGTGCGCAGATTCCCCTGCTGCCGCGTCCAGGCGATGCAGGGGCGCGCGGCCGAGAAGTCGTCGACCTCGGCGGGGGCGAAGAAGGCGTAGCCGGTCTCGCCGCTGCGCTCGTCGCGTACGGCCATCACGCGGGGAGTGTGGGAAAGGATGCGCAGCGTCTTGCCCTCGGCCGCCAGCGCGAGCGCGCTTGCGTCGCCGGCGGGAAGCACGCCATAGGCATACGAAGCGTTGGACGCCTTCGGTCCATGGTCGAACCAGAGGGTGTAGCCCGCGTTCCCCGGCTTCCGCATCCCGCGAAGCGGACCGCCGGCGGGGAAGAAATACGAGAGGAAGCCCGAAGTCAACGAAGCCGTTCCATCGAGTTTTTGCACGCCCCCGTCGGGGAGGAGCCCAGCCGGCGGGGAAGCGCCCAGGCGCTGGTCGACCACCGTCTCGGCGCGCAGGGGGAGGGAGGCGGTGATCCCGTGCCCGAGGCAGAGCGCCGCGTGGTTGGAGAAGAAGAACCACGCCTTATGGGCCGCCAAGCCCGTGTTGGGGGAGAGTTCATCGCGGCTATCGAGGGCCTGGGCGGCGACCCCCGAGGCCCCGGAGGCCAGGGCCCCCGCGAACCCGGTGAACGGGCTCTCCGCCTTCACCGGGGAGCCTTCGTATTTTTTCCCGGGCCTCACCAGGAGGGTCGTTCCCGGCACCCGGTTCCAATCGAAGCCCTCCAGCAGGAGCGGTTCTTGGAGCGCGCCGATCCAGGTGGCGCCGTCCGCCCCGTGCCACGGGCCCTCGCCATCGCCGGGGCGCCATTCCCAGGGATGGGTCCGCCGGGAAACCATCCGCACACCGACGAAGAGATTGCCGCTGCGGAAGGCCGCCGCATCGCCGACGGGGAAGGCCTGCACGCCTTCAGGGGGCGGCGGCCCCTGCTGGGGCGGCAGGGACTCCGCCGCAATGGTCGGATTTCGGCGGAACGCGATGCGCAACGCCGGGGAGGCGTGCACCCAGGCGGCGCCCTGTCGCAGGAACCGGTCGATGGCCAGGCGGGTTTGGTTGGAAAGTTGGGCGCTGCTGCCTTCGACGAGGCGTTCGTAGCGGCCCAATTGATCGGCCCAGAAGATCCCCTCCCCCCCCAGGTCGAGGACCCCGCCGGCCATCCAAGAACCGTCGATCTGAGCGCCGGCGCGGTCGGGGTCCCAGGAGGGAAGGAAGAGGCCCTCCATCTCCCCGCGCACCCGATCGAGGGCGGAGCCGTCCCCGGTGGCCGCCGCATAATAGAGGCGCGCCATGCAATGCTCCAAGAGCGGAGAACCCGATTGCTGGAACGGGGGGGCGCAGCACGCTTTCGCCAGGACCAAGGAGGCCTTCAGGCTCTGGGAATCGAGGCGGGGCGCGACGAGAGCGAGCAGGGGCCCGAGTCGGCCGGGCTCGAGGAAGACCTGCCGCCGCCAGGCCACGCTTTCGCCCGGCCGCTTTTTCGCCAACGGCGTCTCGCTGGCGAAGGCCAGACCGAGGCGGATGCGATTGGACAACCCCACGTCGCCCGCGTGGGGCGATCGGGGGGAAACCCACGCCTGCGCCATGGAGAAGAGGCGCTGGTAGGCCAGGGGTAATTGGAAATTGGACCCGGGTTCGGCGCGGTAATCGAGGTCGGAAAACGAGCCATCCGGGCGTTGCCTGGCTTCCCACAGTTCCCAATTCGTCGCCGAAAACTCGCCCACGCAAGCGACGCGGATCGTCAACGCCGCGCTGCCTGGGGCGGGTTGGGCGAAGCCGGCCATCGCGAGCGCGATGAGCGCGATGGCCAATCCCGAGGAAGGGGAAATTCGACCGGGGGACTGCGTTTCATTCATGGGGTTCACTGGACCGGGGCATTGATTCGCTCGGACGATGGCCGAAAAACCGGGATTGCGGCCCAAGGGGGCGAAGCCTGCGATCTCGTGGCCACCTTCAATGCCCCGCACCTGCATTATATCTCAATCGGGCGAAATCCCGTCAAATCGATCGAAACTGGAAACCTTTCCACTTGTTTGACTATTTTTATCCATTATTCTTTAATAGGCTCGGTTCACGATTTTTGACATTTCAGGCGCAGCTTTTCACCCTTCGGTGGAAGCGGGTGTTCCACTTCAGGGCATCCGGCGCAGATATGTGAATTTTCGGGGGGAATGAGGGATGAAATCGTTCAACGATCTGGTTTCTCTGGATGTCTACCTCAAGGAGATCTCCAAAGTCCCCCTGATGACGCCCGAAGAGGAGCACGCCACCGCGACCCTGGTGTGGAACATGCGCCGCGACTCCCTCCTCCTGATCAAGGAGCGCGAGACCCTCCTCAAAAAAGACCCCAAGAAGAAGACCCCCGAACTCGACGCCAAGATCGACGACATGCTCGTTCGCCTCGACGCCTCGAAGAACCGCATGATCCGCTCCAATTGCCGCCTCGTGGTGAGCATCGCGCGCCGCTACCAGAACCAGCACCTCCACCTCGCCGACCTCATCGAAGAGGGCAATATCGGCCTCATGCGCGCCGTGGAGCGCTTCGACCCGAGGAAGGGCTTCCGCTTTTCGACCTTCGCCATCTGGTGGATCAAGCAGAGCGTCATCAAGGCCCTCAAAGAGAAGGGCAGCATGATCCGAATCCCCATGCACATCAGCAAGGAGTTCTCGCGCTATAGCCGCGCCATCCAGGAATACAAGAACCACCACGGCAAAGAGCCCGAGATCGGCGACCTCAAGAGCAGCACCCACCTCGACGGCGAGCGCCTCGAGCTCCTGGCGCGCATCCCCCGGGATTTCGTCTCCACCCAGACGCCCATCGGCAGCAGCGACCGCGAGATCGGCGACATGCTCCCCGACGAGAACGCCGCCAACCAGCCCACCGAGGAGGCCGTGAAGAACGACCTCATGGACGCCCTCAAGAAGCTCATGAGCGCACTCTCCGAGAAGGAATTCAGCATCCTCAAGATGCGCTACGGCCTCGACGACGCCGAGCCCATGGTGCTCGACACCATCGGCAAGAAGCTCGGCATCACCCGGGAACGCGTGCGCCAGATCCAGGCCAGCGCCCTCAAAAAAATGAAGAAAGCCGGGATGAAATCCGAACTGAAGATGTTCCTGGAATAGCCCGGCCCCGCCGGGGACGGGGAACAAAGTCCCGTCGTGGCGGAAGGACCGCGCCGCATCGCCGCGACGAGGCGCGGAAATCATGAAGACCTCGGGCGAACCCGGCTCCCCCGATGTCAGAACATGACGCGGGTGTCCACCGCGAAAGCGAACCCCTCCACCGAGAACCCCGCGGTCACGTTGAGGTGGGTGGAGAGGTTCCAGGTGAGGATGGCCTCGAACCCCGTGGACAGGTGCCACCCCCGCCACATCAGGGGCGAAAGGATCGACGGGGCGACCTGGCCGAGGTCGAGGAACGGAACGAGGGCGAGGTGGAACTGCTCCTTACGGATGCGCCAATCCAGGGCGCGCCAGCGGGCCTCGAGATTCGCCAAGACCATGCTGCGATCCAGGAACCGGCGGTCCGCAAGGCCGCGCAGGCGGTCGTTGCCGCCGAGGCGGGCGTATTCCCAGAACGGCGCCTCCCCGAGGATTTCGCTCGCGGAAACCCGAGCGCAAGCCACGAGGGTCTTGGCCAAGGGAACGAAGCCGCTGAACTCCCCGTTCCATCGGCCGAAGACCCGCTCGCTGAAACCGCCGGGATATCCATCGTAGGAGAGCTGGGCGAAGACGCCCTTGCGGGGCCAGGGGGTAAAGTCGCGGCGATCGAAGACGAGGCCGAGGGTCGCGCTATTGGCCCAGCCCCCTTCCCATCCCACCGGATGCTCTTCATCGAACAGGGTCGTTCCGATGACCACGCCATCGTCGCGCCTAGCGTTGCTGCGGGAGACCAGGCGGGCATAGCGGATCTTGACGGCGGTGAGCAGGGCGAGGTCGCCGAAGAGCCCGCTCGTCAGCCGGGCGGTCAGATAGGGCGTCTCGCTGGTGACTTGCTGGTATCCGGGCGCGGCGGCGAGGCCCGGGGTGTTCCCCCCGATGCCGAAATAATTTTCGGCCAGGGTCGTCCACCAGGCCGCCTCCGCGGAGAGGGAGAACCGGTCGTTCCCCAGTCGGGGGATATCGAGGTTGAGGAAATGCTTCTGTTGCCCGAGGGTCGTGAAGTAGAGTTGAAAGCCGAGACGGACTTCGTGGGGCCATCTGGCGAACTCGGTATTGGGGGAGCCGTCGGCGTTCGTGCGGTGGCCCGTATAGAAGAGATAGAGGCCGCCGCCGGCCCCGAACCCGAAGTCGGTGTTCCCGTTGGCGAAGGGGAGGCCCAGGGGGTACCAGCCCTCTTTCTTGCGGGCGAGGTCTTCGGGGGAAAGGGAGGGCTGCCGCGCCCACGCAAGGCAGGCGATGCCCGCGAACCACCCGAGGATGAGGACGCGGGCGATTCGGAGACACGCGGGGCGCACGCGGCATTTTACGCTGGGCAACCCGGGCGGGGAATGCACGCCGATTGTATCCTTACGGGCCCCACCCGAAACCCCCGCCATGAAACGCCTCTCCTTCTATCTCTACGCGGCCGGTTCGGCCGGACTAAACCTGCTCAATCTCTTCCTCCTCACCAAGATCCTCTTCTTCCATGACGCACGCCTGGGGCCGGCCTTCACCCCGCTCTTCCTCGCCGCAGGGGCGCTCGGCATCGGGCGCGTGGTCGACGCCTTCCTCGATCCCTTGCTCGGCCTCCTCAGCGACCGCCTCGCCCGGCGCTATTCGCGGGGGGGGCGTGGTTGGATGATGGGGGCCTCCTTGCCGCTCATGGCCCTCGCCTTCCTGGGCATTTGGCATCCGCCGTTTTCGGCCCTCCTGCCGACCGCGCCCATGGCCCACGGCCACCTCATGAACTTCCTTTTCCTCCTGGCCGCCGTGAACCTCTATTTCATCGCCTATGCGGCCTACGGGGTTCCCTATGATGCACTCCTCGCCGAAATCGCCACCGACCCCCCCGCGCGCCTTCGGGCCTCCCGCTTCAAGGCCCTGGCCGGGTTGATCGGGGTGGTCCTGGCCCTGCCGCTCCTCTCCCGGGGGGATATCCCCCAGATGGGGCTCATCGCCTTGGCTATCGCCACGCCGCTCCTCGTGATGCCGCTTTTCGTCCTCCCGCGGCAAGCCTCCGAGCTCGCGCAAACCCGCCCGCCCGCACAGATCTTTTTCCTGCGCCGCCTGTTCGCCGATAAGGCCTTCCTGCTCTTCGCCTTGACGGTATTCTTCATGGAATCCGCGGGCAATCTTTTCCTCAAATGGATCGAGTACTTCAACCGGCACGTCCTCCCGGCCAGCGGCGGCTTCCTGCCCCCCGGGGCGCGCCAGGGGTTCCTCTATGGCATTTTCGCCCTGAGCATGGCCCTGGGCCTCCTCTTTTGGGAGAAGCGCAGCGATGGGAAGCGGCAACTCCACCTGCTTTCCATCGCGGCCCTCCTCTTGGCGTTTATTTTCCCGTTTTCCGCGCTGCCCGGCGCGCTCCCCGCGGCTTGGGCGGAAGCGGCGGCCCTGGGCTATTTCGCCGCCGTGGGCTTCGTCTACGCCGCCGTGGCGCTTTTTTCCATCGCGATCATGGCGACCCATGCCAGCCGCCTCTCCGACGGCCCCGGGGCTTCCGCCCTGCACGTGGGGGCCTGGGCCTTCGCTCGCAAGACGGGCCTGGCCGCGGGCGGGCTCTCGTTCGCCCTCTTCCTCGATCTCACCCGGCGCTGGGGGGTTCCCCAGGCCGGGTATGCCCATAGCGGGCTGGTGATGGCCCTCTTCGCCCTCGGCGCCTACCTACTCCTTCGCCGCATGGCGCAAGCGGGAGCGCGCGAGGCCGCCGCCGGCCTCTAGGCGCCCTCGCCCCCCGTCTGGAGCGCGGCCAGTTTCCGCTGGCGCCATTCCCGAGGCGCCATCCCCGAGGCCTTCCGGAAGAACCGCGAAAAATAATGCTCGTCCTCGAACCCCAAGTCGTAGGCGATCTCGCGGACGCTGCGGTCGGTGAACACCAGGAGGTCTCCGGCGCGGCGCGCCAGGCGGCGGCGAAAAAAATCCGTCAAGGTCATGCCCGTATCCCGGCGGAAGGAACGCGAGAGGGAAGGGAGGCTTCGGCCCAGGCGGGTCGCGATGGACTGGAAGGACCATTCCCGGAATGGGCTTTGTTCCGCGGCCTCAAACAGCGAGCGGTACTTCAACGCAAGAAGCAGATCCCGGTCTAAGGGGCCGCCCGCCGAGAAAGATCCTTCTTCGATGAAGGAGGCCAGGAGCGCGGTGAATCCGGATTGGAACCGGAGGAGCTCTGCGGCACCGCCGGCGGCTTGTTGCGCGAGCGCTTCCAAATGGGGGTGTTCCCGCTTCAGCGGCAATCGAAAGGCATCGCCCTGGAACAAATCGCGCCCGGGCCAAACTTCGAGGCGAAAATGCGCGAAAAATTTCTGGAAGGGCCCCTTGGCGAAGAGTTGCCACGAATGGCCCGAGGGAAGGAGATAGGCGGCTCCCGGCTGCAAGGGCACCCACTCTCCCCGGCCCCGTTCCGGTTCCGGCCAGGCCTGCGCTTTTCCGTCTCGGGCGTGGCGCACCCAAGCCCGGCCCTTAAGGAACAGATAGAGGCGATTGTAGGGGGTCACGGGATGGAAATGCCGCCAACTCGCGTCTCCATTGGTGTACCCGTGCCATAGGATCTCCGGACGGAGCCGGTTGATGAGGGTCTGGAAGAGGGGGTAGTGGGTGTCTCGGGTGGGGGCCATGGTTAAAATCGTCCACTTATTCGCCCTCCGTGTCCATGGCCGAGTCGCCCCCCCCCGGCCCATCATTTACCCAACTTCCCCGCGGAGCGCCCCATGAATGAATTCCTTAAAAAAGACCCCATCGCCGAAGGGCCCTTCACCCCCTCGTGGGAATCGCTTCGGTCCTACACCTGCCCAGATTGGTTCCGCGACGCGAAGTTCGGCATCTGGAGCCATTGGGGGCCCCAGGTAGTTCCCGGCCAGGGCGATTGGTACGCCCGCCACCTCTACGTCCAGGGCCACCCCCAGTACTACCACCACCTGCGCACCTACGGCCACCCCTCGGTGCACGGGCATAAGGACCTCATCGCCGCTTGGAAGGCCGAGCGCTTCGACCCCGAAAGCCTCATGAAGCGCTTCGTCGACGCGGGAGCCCGCTATTTCGTGGCCCAGGCGAACCACCACGACAATTTCGACAATTGGAACTCCAAGCACCACAGGTGGAACAGCGTCCAGATGGGCCCGAAGAAGGACATCGTCGGCCTCTGGAAGGCCGCGGCGAAGAAGCACGGCCTGCCCTTCGGCCTCACCGAGCACCTGTCGGCCACCTACACGTGGTGGGTGACCAATAAGTTCATCGACCCGGAAGGCCCCTGGGCCGGGGTCAAACCGGAGAGCTACGACCCCGCCCTCCAAGACCTCTACCTGCCCCATACTCAGGCCGAGATCGACGAGGCCTGGCGCCTCCACCAGAAGGGCGAGCGGTTGCCTTGGTACACCGCGAACCCGTATTGGCACGAAGTGTGGTTCAAGCGGATCAAGGACCTCATCGACCAGCACGAGCCGGAACTGCTCTACACCGACGGGGCGCTGCCCTTCGACGAGGTCGGCCGCCATATCGTCGCCCACCTCTACAACGTGCTCCACAAGCGCCACGGCGCGCACCTGGGCGTCTACAACCAGAAGGACAAGAGCCCGGACGTGGCCCGCATCGGCGTCTTCGACATCGAGAAAGGCCAGGCGGAGACCGCCGAAACGACCCCCTGGCAGACGGACACCTGCATCGCCAATTGGTTCTACGACGTGCGCGCTCCCTTCAAGACCCCGAAGCAGATCGCCGAGACCCTCGTGGATATCGTCGCGAAGAACGGGAACCTGCTCCTCAATGTGATCCAGCTCCCCGACGGCTCCCTCAACGAGGAGGCGAGCCATCTCCTGGACCGCCTCGCCGCCTGGATGAAGGTCAACGGGGAAGGCCTCCACGGCACGAGGCCCTGGTCCGCGGCCGCCGAAGGTCCCTCGCGCTTCGTGCAGAAGGCCCGCTTCGAGGAGAAGCCCGTGGAGTGGACGAGCAGCGATTTCCGCTTCACCGCCAGGGGCCCCGCCGTCTACGCCTTCCAGATGAAGTACCCCGATGACCGCATGGCCTACGTGCGCCGCCTAGGCAAACAGGCGGGGCCGGTGAAGGCGGTTTCGGTCCTGGGCGCGCAGGCCCCCGTGCGCTGGCGCCAGGAGGAGGATTGCCTCGTCGTGCATCTCCCGGCCCAGAAAGTCTGCGAGTTCCTTCCCTGCCTCAAAATCGAAATGGGCTGACCACGGCGATCTTCCGGGAAGGGCGATCGCGGGGGGCGCCGGCGCCTTGCGCCTGGCGGGACACCAGATTATCGTTGGAGGATGCCCACCCAGATCCTCCTCGTGGAATGCGACGACCGCCCGGGGCTCGTCCACCGGATCACCGGCGTGCTCTTCGAACGCGGGTGCAACGTGCTCGTCAATAGCGAGTTCGTCGACCGGGAAGCGGCGCGCTTCTTCATGCGCACCGAGTACGCCGGGGAGGCCTCCCCCCGGGCGGTGGAAGCCTCCCTCCGGGCCGTCCTCCCCCCCGAGGCCCTCCTGCGCTTCTCCGAGCCGCGGCCCCGGCGCATCGCGGTTCTTTGTACCCGGGAGTGGCATTGCCTGGGCGACCTCCTGCTGCGCCATGCCTTCGGCGATCTGGGGGCGGAGATCGCCGTCGTGCTGGGCAACCACCCCGATCTCGCCTCCTTGGTGGAGCGCTTCGAGGTGCCTTTCCTCCACGTTCCCGACGGGGGCCTCTCCCGGGAAGCCCATGAAGAGGCCGTGGGAAAGGCGCTCGAACCCCACCGGCCCGAGTTCCTCGTCCTCGCCAAATACATGCGGGTGCTCACCCCCGGCTTCCTGCGAATATACCCCGACCGCATCGTGAACATCCACCACTCCTTCCTCCCCGCCTTCACCGGGGCCCACCCGTACCGCCAGGCGTTCTCCCGCGGGGTGAAGATCATCGGCGCCACCGCGCACCTCGTCACGGAGATCCTCGACGAGGGCCCCATCCTGGCGCAAGACACGATCCCCGTCGACCATACGTGGGATGCCGCGGCCATGGCCCGCGCCGGCCGCGATGTGGAGCGCACGGTCCTCGCCCGGGGCCTGCGCCTCGTCTTCGAAGACCGGGTCTTCCTCTGCGGCCGGCGCACGGTCCTCTTCGACTGAAGCGCGGCCCGGCTCGGGGCCCATTTGTCCACCTCCGGGACCCCTCCGTCCATGGACGCCCCCGGGGGCGATGGGCTATGCTTCACGCGAGTCGGCGGCCCCATCCCGATCGGACGGACGCCCGCTCTTGGAGTTCCCATGGCCCACCCGACCGATTGGTTCCGCGACGCGCGCTGGGGCGTCTTCTTCCATTACCTCGCCTCCCCCGCCTCCAGCGCCGAGTTGCCGGACATGACGGTCGACGAGTGGAACCGGCGCATCGACGGCTTCGATGTGGAGGGCCTCGCGCGCCAATTGGAGGAGATCCGCGCCGGGTACTTCTTCATCACCCTCGGGCAGAACTCGGGGTTCTTCCTTTCCCCGAACCGGGCCTATGACCGCCTGGTCGGCCGCGCGCCCAGCAGGCTCTCGCGCCGCGACCTCGTCGCCGACCTCTATAGCGCGCTGGAGAAGCGCGCCATCCGCCTCATGGTCTACCTCCCCTCCCACGCCCCGGCGAAGGATCTCCAGGCCGTGGAAGGCCTCGCCTGCACCCCGGCCCTCGACCATGGGCAATGGGGCCTGGTCCCCGGATCCTATCGGGTCGCCCCGGGCACCGACGAGCGCCTCACGCGGTTCCAGGAGAATTGGGAGGAGGTCATCCGCGAATGGTCGCAGCGCTGGGGAAAGCACGTGCACGGCTGGTGGATCGACGGCTGCTATTACGCCGATCGGATGTACCGCCACGCCGACGCGCCCAATGGCGGAAGTTTCGCCGCCGCCATGCGGGCCGGTAACCCCGAGTCCATCGTCGCCCTGAATCCGGGCGTGAAGATCCCCGTGGTCCGCCACCTCCCGTGCGAGGACTATACCGCCGGCGAAGTCGCGAGTAGCCTTCCGGTCGGGGTCGATAGCGGCAAACCCGCCGCGTGGGCGCCGAAACTCCAGCGGTTCGTCGACGGCGCCCAGTACCATTTGCTGACCTTCCTCGGGACCTATTGGGGGATGGGCCAGCCGAGATTTGGAGAGGATTTCCTCATCGCCTACACGCGCTACGTGAACGCCTTCGAGGGGGTCCTCACCTGGGACGTTCCCCCCACTCGGGCCGGGCTCATTTCGCCGGAGTTCATGGCCCCGCTGCGGGCCTTGGGGCGAACCACCCGCCCCTAGGCCGACCGCTTCGGGCGAGGGGAACTTTCGATCGGATAATTCCCCCGAAGGCGCCCCCGGGTGCGTCTTCGGGGAGCCCCATGCGCCGCCATCCGTTCATCGCCTTCTCCCTCCTGGTGGCCGCTTCGTGCGCGGCTGTCTCCTGCAGCCGGCAGGCGCTGCGCCCAGCGCAAGAGGCCGCCCCCGCGGCGGTCCGGGACTCGGAAGCCTATGCCGGCGGGGTCCAAGCCCCCAAAAAGAAGGATGCCAACGCCGATCACCTCGACCGGGCCTTCTTCGCCACCAACCTCTCGGGCGACCGGCTGCTTTCGTACTCCATGAGCCTGCACTACCGCGGAAAATCCCTCGCCGAAGCGCGGAGGACCCTTCTGGATCTCTTCCCCCGCCACGGCTTCCTCGAGAGCGAAACGGCCGCCGCCGGGGAAGGGGGCCAACTCAGCGCGGTCATCAAGGTGCGCACCGCGCGCCTATTGGAGGCGCTCGCCGACCTCGACCGGCTCGGCGACCTCGTCAGCGAAAACCTCGCGGCGGAAGATCTCACCGAAGAGGAGGCGAAGCGCCGCATCAAGGCGCGCCGCGAAGAACAGCGCCTCCTGCGGCGCCAGGGACGCGCCACCCTCACCGACGCCGACGGTCGCAATGCCGCCGACGTGGAGAACGCCCTATCCCAAAGCGAAGACCGGCTGGACGAAGCGGAGTTCGAGGCGTGGCGCATCCGCGACCGAATCCAGTGGACTCGGATCTCGGTGGCCGTCTCCTTCCCGGAGGCCCCCGGCCTGGTCTCCATACCCCCCTTCCAGAATCTGGGCGTTCGCCTCGCGGGCATCGGCTTATGGATCGCCTATGGGGCCGCCTATGCCGTGCCGATCCTCCTCATGGTCCTCCTCGTGCTCGGGGGGATCGCCGCGCTCCTGTGGTTCGGCTTGGCTCGGTTCATCGTCCGGTGGATGGAAAAAGCGAAGAAGCGGTCCTGAGGGACCGAGAGCGGGCCACCGGTGGACGCCCCTCCATTCCGCCTGCTTCCCAAATGGCCGGGCCCCGATTATATTCCCCCCGACTCGTCCGATGATCCGGAGGAATCCATGAAGTCCCATGATCGCGTCGGTCCATTCCCCGCCCCGGCGGCCCTCGTCGGCGCCCTAGGCCTCCTCCTCCTGATCGGCGCCTGCGCGAGCCAAAAGGAGAAGCCCATGTCCCAGACCCCCAAAAAAGGCCCCGCCGCGCCCCTCGTGAAGACTGATGCGGAGTGGAAGAGCCACCTGGATTCCATGTCCTACCAGGTGCTTCGTCAATGCGGCACCGAGCCCCCGTTCACCGGCGCGTTCTGGAACCACCACGAGACCGGGGTCTACCAATGCGCCGGTTGCGGCGCCGATCTCTTCTCCTCCAAGGCCAAATTCGATTCGGGCAGCGGGTGGCCGAGTTATTGGGATGCCCTCGACTCCAACGCCATCCGGCGCCTCGAAGACCGAAGCCACGGCATGGTGCGCATCGAACTGCGCTGCGCCCGCTGCGACGGCCATCTCGGCCACCTCTTCGACGACGGCCCCGCGCCGACGGGGCAGCGCTATTGCATCAATTCCGCCTCCCTAAAATTCGAGAAGCGGCCCTAGGTCCGCCCGCACCGGCGGGCGATGCCCCGGGACGAGACCGCCCTACGGGGGCGTGAGCGTGTGCAGCCGTTCGGGGCCCGTGCTCAACCAGCCGATGGGGCAATCGAGGTATTCCTGGACGAAATCGAGGTAGCGCCTCGCGGCGTCGGGGAGCTGCTTCCAGTCGGTCATGCCGGCGGTGGCCGTCTTCCACCCTGGGAAATCGCGCCACACCGGTTCGGCCTTCTCGAGTTCGCGCAGCGTGGCAGGGAATTCGCGGGTGAGTTTGCCGTCGATGCGGTACTCGGTGCATAGGCGCACCGTGTCGTAGGCGTCGAGCACATCGATCTTGGTGAGGGCCACCCGGGTCATGCCGCTGACCATGACGGCGTGGAGCGCCTGCACCCCGTCGAACCAGCCGCAGGTTCGCGGCCGCCCGGTGGTGGCGCCGTATTCCCCGCCGCGGCGGCGCAGTTCTTCTTCCGCTTCGCCGGCGAGGGTCGTCGGCAGCGGACCGCCGCCCACCCGCGTGATGTAGGCCTTGAAGACGCCGATGACATCGCGGATGCGGGTGGCGCCGATGCCCGACCCGGTGACCGCGCCGCCGCTGGTCGTGTTGGAACTCGTGACGTAGGGGTAACTCCCGAAGTCGATGTCGAGCCCGGCGCCCTGGGCCCCCTCGAGGAGCACCTTCTTGCCCGAGGCGATCGCCTCGTTGAGGCGGTAGGGGGTATGGGCCAGGTAGGGCCGGATCTGCTCGAAGAGCGGCATCTGTTCGGCGATGATCGCGTCGATATCGCAGCGGCAATCGTCGGAGGGATCGAAGTAGTGGCGGAAGAGGGCCTGCTTCTCGGCGAGGGCCTCCTCCAGGCGCAGGCGGAGTTGGGCCGGATCCTCGAAGTCGCACAGGCGCACGCCCATGCGGGCGATCTTGTCGATATAGGCCGGCCCGATCCCGCGCCCGGTGGTGCCGATCTTTTTCTTCCGGTCGCGCGCCTTGTCGAGGGCGATGTGGAAGGGCATGACGGTGAAGGCCGAACGGCTGACGAGCAGCCGCCCGTCGAGCGAGACGCCCTTGGCCTCGAGCATGCGCATCTCGGCGAGGAGTTCCTTGAGGTCGATGACCACCCCGTTGCCGAGCACGCAAGTCTTCCCGGGGTAGAGGATGCCGGAGGGGATGAGGTGGAAGACGTACTTGTTCCCGTCGACCACCACGGTGTGCCCCGCATTGGCCCCGCCCTGGAAGCGCACGATCACGTCGTAGCTCCCCGCCAGGAAATCGATCATCTTGGCCTTGCCCTCGTCGCCCCATTGGCCGCCGAGGACCACATCGCAACCCGTACCGATTTTGATCATGATGGCGCATGATACGCCCGGGCAAACGATTTCGCAAGGCGCCCGCCGGGTCCGCGGGGAGACGGCGATTGATGGAAGGCCCCATCCCCCCGCCGGGGGACCCCTCGGATAACACCTCCGCGCAACGAAACGCCCCATCGATCTAAAAATGCCCGTTCCCGGCTCCCAGACGGTATACTTTGCGGGAGAACGTTCCCGTTGCCGTAGCGGTTCCCGCCCCACGCCATGGCGGGAAGCCGGAATCCGGCGATTCGATAGGATTCCCCATGAAATACGCCCTTTCCCTCGCGCTCGCCCTCCTATTCATCGCCCCGGCGGCGGTCGCCGCGGACGCCGAACTCGCCTGCGCGAAATGCGGCGGCGAAAAGACCATGAAGGTCCGCTGCCCCCATTGCGCCGGCTTCGGAAAAATCAAGGAAGAATGCCCCACCTGCCTCGCCAAGGGGGTGCTCACCGTCAAATGCACCGGGTGCGAAGGCATCGGCCTCACCGAAACCGTCAGTTGCGGCGCCTGCGGGGGCCGGGGCGCCATCGAAGAAGCCTGCGCGACCTGCCGCGGCCTGGGCGCCAAAACCCAAAAATGCACGAGTTGCGCGGGTAAGGGCCAGAGCGTCGACAGCCAAGGGGTCGTCGTCCCCTGCAGTTCTTGCGGCGGCGGGGGCAATGTCGAGGAAAAATGCGCCCCGTGCGAGGGGAAGGGCAAGATCGACCGCCCGTGCAAGCCCTGCGACGGGCGCGGCGTCACCGGCCGCAAATGCCCCCGATGCAACGGGAACAAGACCATCGAAAAACCCTGCACGGATTGCAAGAAGGGCATCCGCGAGCTTCCCTGCAAATCCTGCGAGGGCAAGGGCCACCAGGGGCGTACTTGCGACGTCTGCCGGGGCAAAGGCAAAGTCTCCCCGCGGAATTTCAGGGAGTACCGCGTTTCCGGGCTCGACGTTTCGTTCCAGAAGGGCACGGCCGCCCCGGTCAAGGTGGCCACGGTGAAGGAAGTCTTCCCCGCCTGCTTCCAGGTCTCCGTCTCCACCAATATCGCGGGCCACTTCGTGGACGGGAAAGCCCTGCGCTCCCCCGACCCGGTCTTTTATTTCACCGTCGAGAAATCGCTGCGCTATAGGCCCGGCCTCGACGAGGCGAAGAAGAAATGGCTGGCGTTCCCGAGCGTCAGCGCCGGCCTTTTCTACCTCCTGGAAAAATAGCCGGCCCCCAAAGCTCGGGCCCGCTCCTAGCGCTTGGCCAGGAGCGAGAGCGCGCGGCGGATGGCGGATTCCAGGGGCAATTCCCCGTCGGCGAACATATGGGAGAGGACCGCGTTCACCTCGCTGTCCTTATAGCCGAGGTTCTTGAGGGCGAGTTCGGTTTCGTCCCGCACCCCTCCCGGGGCCTGGGCGCCCGAGGCGGCATCCGCGGGGGCGAGGAAAGAGGCGGCCTTCCCCTTCAGGTCGAGGATGAGTTTAGCGGCGAGTTTCGGGCCGAGGCCCTTGAGCCCGCGCAGGCGCCCCTCGTCGCCGCTATGGATCCAGCGGATCACGTCGGCGGCGGCATGCTCGGAGAGCGCCTTGAGGGCCATCTTCGGCCCGATGCCCGAGACGCTGCAGAGGAGGGAGAAGACATCCCGGTCGTACTTGGACTCGAAGCCGTAGAGGGCCCGGGCGTCCTCGAGGATCTGGTAATGGGTCCACAATTTCACCGCCTGGCCCACCCCCGGCAGATCGCCGAAATGGGCCGGGAGCGTATGGACGAGATAGCCCAGGCCCCCCACGTCGACGACCGCCCTGCCGGGCCGGTTCTCCGCCAGGGTGCCGCTCACGTAATCGATCATGTCTTTCTCCTGGTCTTATCAGCGGTCCTCGCGGCGGGCCCCGCCCCCCGGGTTTCTCCGGGTTCCGGGAGCATGAGGTCGGGGTGGGCGAAAACATGGCAGAGGGCGACGGCGGCGGCGTCGGCGGTGTCATCGGGGCGCAGGACCTCCCGCAGGCCCAGGAGGCGCCGCGTCATCTCCATCATGGCGCGCTTGTCCGCGCGCCCCGAGCCGCAGACGGCCTTCTTCACCTGGCTCGGGGTGTATTCCCGCACCGCGATGCCCCGCCCCCCCAGGGCCGCGTAGACGACGCCCCGGGCGTGGGCCACGGCCATGCCCGTGGTGACGTTCTTCGTGAAGAAGAGTTTCTCGACCCCCGCGCTGGCCACCGGATGCTGGCCGAGGAGGGTCTCGAAATCCCGCTGGAGATCGGAGAGGCGGCGGGAGAGGTGGAGCCCCCGCGCGGTGCGGATGACGCCGGCCTCCACGAGCACCGCCGTTTTCCCCTCGAGCCTCAGGAGCGCGAAGCCGGTGAGTTCCAGGCCGGGGTCGACCCCGAGGTGAAGGCTCAGCCCGAGGCCTCGTTGGAGGCGACCGATTGCACGTCGTCGAGGTCGTCGATGAGGGCCACGAGGTCGGCCAGTTTTTCGGCGACGGCATCGTCCACCGGCACGGTCTGCTTGGGCCAGAAATCGAGGTTGCTCTCGGCCACGGTGACGCCCGAGGCCTTCAGTTTCTCGAGCACGGTGACGAACGAGGGGATGTCGGTCTTCACCGTGTAGCCCTCCTCCTCCACCACCACGTCTTCGGCCCCCGCCTCGAGGGCGAGTTCCATCATCTTCTCTTCGTCGGGCTGAGCCGATTTCTCGATGTTGATGAGGCCCTTCTTCTCGAATTGCCACGAGACGCTGCCCGCCGAGCCCATGGTGGCCCCGTTCTTGGTGAGCGTCGAGCGGACATCGCTGACGCTGCGGTTCTTATTGTCGGTGAGGCAGGTGATCATGAGGCCGACGCCCCCGGGCCCCACGCCCTCGTAGGTGATCTCTTCGTAGGAGATGCTCTCGTCTTTCCCGGCGCCGCGCAGGATCGCGTTATCCACGTTCTTCCCGGGCATATTGGCCTCTTTGGCCTTCTGGATGGCCAGGCGCAGGCGCGGGTTGGTCGCGGGGTCGTCGCCCCCCATGCGCGTGGAGACCGTGATCTCCTTGATGATCTTGGAGAAGATCTTGCCGCGCTTGGCGTCGATATCGCCTTTTTTATGCTTGAGCTTGGCCCATTTGCTGTGTCCGGACATGGAGGGTTCCTGATGGGGAATTCGCGAGCCTAAAAGGATATTATGGAAGGAGATTTTTCGGAACTCGCGGGAGCGGGAGGAAAACGAAGGCTTTTCACCGCTCCTCGAGTCAGAAGACGCACCGTCCCTTGAAAGGCCCCCGCGTGACGTCCGGCTTTTAGGCGCCTTATGGAGCGCCTATCGCGCCTTCCGGGCTGCCGTCCGGTTCGACGGCTTCCTTCCGTCTTGCCGGACGGCTTATCGCGCCTTCCAGGCGCTGCCGTCCGGTTCCACGGCCTCCTTCCGCCTTGCCGGACGGCTTATCGCGCCTTCCAGGCGCTGCCGTCCGGTTCCACGGCCTCCTTCCGCCTTGCCGGACGGCTTATCGCGCCTTCCGGGCGCTGCCGTCCGGTTCGACGGCTTCCTTCCGTCTAATCACGGCCTGTTTCGCGGATGAGTTTCCGAAAACGCCCATTGACGGCCCAAGGGGCAAAATCTATGCTCCTCTTTGGGCATCGGGAGAAACATGGGCACTCAAACTCTCTTATCCAACTTGATCCGGGGCGTGTTTTTCGCCGCTTTCTCCACCGCGAGCCTTGCGGCCGCTCCCAATTTGGCGTCCCAGTCCACCTTCGAAGAAGGCTTAGGCGGTTGGAAGCATTTCATCCCCGCCGAGTCGAAGGACAAGGGTTGCGCCGCGGCCACCGCGCCTGGGGGCCGAAGCGGTCAATGCCTACGCCTGGCTTCCACGGATTTCGCCCGCCATGGCGTCGGCTCGGGGATCGCGCTCCAACCCGGAAAGCAGTACCGGTTGAGCGTCTGGGTCAAGACGGCGGGCGCTCAGGTTTCTTCCGACCAGCCGGGACCGCTCCTGCGCCTGGCCATGCGGGGAAAAGATAAATCGAAGGATTCGGAAAATCGCTACCTGACCCTGGCCGGCCTCACCGACCAAGCGGGCATCTCCCGCATGAAAGTCCCCGGATTGCCCCGGGACTGGACGCTCCTGGAGGCGGTCGTCAAGACTCCGAGCGACCTCGGGGGAGGATGCTCGCTGGATCTCTTCGCCTGGAACCTGAGGGGCATCGCGCTCTTCGACGACCTCGCCGTGGAGGAAGTCCCCGAAGGCACTGCGGCGACGCCCATCCTGGCTCCGACGGCGGCCAGCCCGAACGGGGCCGAGGAGGCGGAAACGGCCGCCGCTTTCGGCTTCGAGAAGGCCCTCTGGGGCAAGGGGCTCGTGCTCACCAACGCCCCGGTCAAAGAAGGCCGCACTTCGGGGCTCTGGAAGGATCACGGGGTGAACCCCGAAATCTCCTGCGACCGGATCCCCCACGATTGGAGCCGGGTCTCCGCCCTGCGGTTCTGGTGCTATAGCGAAAAAGCGAATCAGGCCCCCATTAACGTCATCCTGCTGAGCAAGGCCGATGCGAAGGTCTTCTCGTATTTCATGGGGCGCTTCACCGTCGATTTCACCGGGTGGAAACAGTTGACCCTCCCCTTGTCCCGGTTCTCCGCCACCCGCGACCCCGCCGGTTGGCGGAAGATCGACGGGATCACCTTCAACGCGAAAGGTTGGGGCGTCGAGCCCGCGGCCGATACGGCACTCCGCTTCGACGCCATGGAACTCGTCCCGGGGGAGGCGCCGAAACCCCCAACCGCGCCCGGCCTCACCGCCAAACTCCCCAGCGCCGAGCGGGCGAAAGAGCTGGAGGGGATGCTCGGCGAGAAACCCGTTGCCTGGGGGAAGCCGGCTTCCGACCGGAAAGCCTGGGATCCACTGGCCACGCACCCGTTCTTCACGGCCATCGTGAAGGAGGCCGAGCGGGAAGCCCCCAAGGAGACACCGCTCCTCACCGAAGAGATGTTCACCGACTTCAAGACCAAGGGCACCCGCCCCCAATGGGAAAGGCCCCACTCCGCCCGGCTCAACCGGGCCATCGCCTTTGCCCTGGCCGAATGCGCCCGGCCGGATGGCCGTTACCTCCCCAAGCTCGCCGCGGAACTGGAGGCGATCCTCGCCGAAGGCACTTGGTGCAGCCCGGCCCATTGCGGCGGCGATAGCGAATATTTCCGCGGGAATAAAACTTCCGTCGACCTCGCGGCCACCGCCCGGGCCTGGAGCCTGGCCTGCATCGCTTCCTGGCTGGGCGACCGGTTGCCCAAGGGCCTCCCCGATCGCGTGAGGAGCGAGATCGCGCGCCGGGTTTGGAATCCCTACCTCGCGGCGGTGAAGGCGGGGAAGGTCCCCTATGGATGGGCGGTCGGCGACAATAATTGGAACGCCGTCTGCCATGGCGGGCTCATCGGCAGCGCCCTCATGCTCGATCCCGACCGGAGCGAGCGGGCCTGGCTCTTGGCGAGCGCCGAGGCCTTCCTGCCGCATTTCATCGAGGGCTACGGCGAGGACGGCACCTGCTTCGAGGGCATCAGCTATTTCGACTACGGCTTCGGCCATTTCCTGTCGCTGAGCGAGATCATCCGCCAGGCCACCTCGGGCAAACTCGATTACCTCGCCGCCCCCAAGATCGCCCGCATGGCCGCGTGGCCGCGCCGGTTCGAGATGGTCGGCGGCCAGTACGGGGCCTTCGGCGACCAGGGTTTGGGGGCCCGCCCGGGCAAGGCGTTCATGCGGCCCATCTCCATCCGCCTGGGCTTCCCCGATGCGGCCGAGGCCCTCGCGAGCGAGATCCCCGCTTCCATCGGCCATCCCCTGGGGAACCACCTCTACCACCTCGGCCTATTCTTCTTCAGCCCCCTGCCCCCCGTCGCCGGCCTCCCGCCCGTCGACTTGGGCCATGACCTGCGCGACTGGTTCCCCGACGGGAACCGCTGGGTCGGCCGCCCCGTGGGACGCGCCCCCACGTCGCTTTCCTTCTGCTTCAAGGCCGGCGTGAACGCCGGCGGCCATGAGCACCTCGATAACGGCAGTTTTGTCGTCGCCTGCGGCGGAGGCACCCCGATACTCGATCCGGGGATGGACCATTACACGCGCGATACCTTCGGCCCCAAGCGCTTCGAGAGCCAGCTCCTCAATTCCTACGGGCATCCCGTTCCCTATCCCGCCAAGACGCTCCAATTCCACGGCCGCGAGGCGAAGGCCCCGGTGGTCTCCATCGCGACCAACGATTCCGAAGATGTGGTGGAACTGGATCTGCGGGGATCGTACGAGGCGCCTTCTCTGGAGAAACTCACCCGCACCTTCCGCTATCTCCGGAAGGGCTCCAATGCGGTGCTCCAGGTGGAGGACGCCTTCCGCTTCTCCGGGAACGAGGAGTTCGGCACCGCCCTCATCACCCGATCGCCCCATGTGGAACTTTCCCCCACCCAGTGGATCATCGGCAGCGGCAAGGCCGCCGTCAAGGTCACGGCCCAAGCCGTCGGCGGCACCGTCGCCCTGAAGCGCGAAGACCTCACCCGTACCCACGGGGCGAAGGGTTTCAGCCGCCTCGGCTTCGACTTCACCCGCCCGCTCAAGGAGGGCAAGCTCACCCTGCTGATCGAGACCGCGCAGGCACCCTTGCCCATGCGGGCGTCCAAGCCGGCCCAGACCGACCGCCTCGTCCCCAAGGCCTATGCCGCCTCGAGCCATGATGGGAACGAGCCCGCCAACGCGGGCGACGGAAACCTGGAGACGCGCTGGAGCGCCGAGGGCGAACAGTGGATCGCGGTCGATCTCGGAGCTCCCCGCACGGTCCGCGGGGTGGGGCTCGCCACGATGCGCGGCGATAACCGGGCGAGTTTCTTCAAGGCCCTCGTCTCGAAGGATGGCGGGAAGTGGACCGTAGCCGGCGCGTTCAAGACCTCGGGGCAGACCCTCGAGATCGAGTTCTTCGGTTTCCCGCCGATGGAAGGCGTGCGTTGGGTGCGCCTCCTCGGAACCGGCAATAGCGAAAGCGCCTGGAACAGCTACACCGAGGTGGAAGTCTACGGGAAATGAAGATTCCCCGGCGACGTGCGGCCGCCCGGGGCGGCGGGCCTATTCCCCGCGGCCCATGTCCTTATAGTACTGCCGAAGGTAGGGGTTTTCGACGAGGGCCAGGGGGATCTTGCCGCCGGCTTCCTTGATCGCGTCGATCTTCTTCTGGTTCTCCACGCTCCGGGCGAACTTTGCCCGCCATTCGGGGCGGCGGTTTAAGTTCACGCTGATGTCTTTCATGACGAAGGCTTGGGAATTGGACCAGGCGGTGGCGGCGTCGACGGCGCGGATCGTCCACGCCTCCAGGCCCTTGTTCCACACGTTCATCTGGGAGCCGATGAGATAGGGGCTCTCGTCGGGCGAGCAGACGTAATTGCTGCGGATGACCTCGACGAAATGCCGGTGGAAATCCCATTCGTTGGTCCATTTCGACGGGCGCAGCAATTCCTCATCGTCGAAGACCTGGGGGAAGGGCGGCAGGGCGTCGCTGGAGGCCACGACGGCCTTGGCGAAATCGAGGCTCGTGCACCATTTCATGAAGCCCAGCGCCCGCTCCTTGATGTGGCTGCCGCGGTAGAGGGTGAGCCCGCCGTAGGTGATATCGACCACCGGGTAGCCGCCGTGGGGCACGAGCATGCCGCCCATGGCCGCCGGCTTGGGGAGTTGGCGCATGAAGATGGCCACGTAGCGGCCCCCGAAGAGCGCGGCGAATTGGCCCTTGTAGAAGATGGAGAAGGCGGCGGAGAGGCCCGCGTATTCCACGCTGAAGGAGGCCATCTCGGCCGGGGTGGGGATGAGGTGGTCCTCGTACATCCAGCGGCGGTAGCGGTCCATGAGGGCCTGCCGTTTCGGATCGAAGGACGACATCCCCGTGCCGGTCTCGTTGAAGATCGAGATCCCGGAGGAGTGGAAGAGGGTGTTGAAGGGGATATTGGCGCAGAAATAGGCCTCGCGATGGGCCTTGCCCGCGTTGGCCTTGTCGGTGAACTCCCGGGCGATGCGCTCGAACTCGTCGAGGCTCGTGACGAAGGGGGGCGTCTTGATCCCGTAATGCTTCAGGGTATCGAGGTTGAGGAGTAGGAATTGGGTGTGGTAGCGGGTGGGGATGCAATAGAGGTTGCCCGTGCCCAGGAAGGCGTTGCTCATCCACGGGAAGGACTCGAGGTTCTTGCGCACCGGCCCCGCCACCTCGGGCCACTGGTCGAGATTCTCGATGAGCCCGACCTCGCGGTAATAGGGCATCTCGTTGTGGGCATCGATGACATCGGCCGCCACGCCCGAAACGCCCTGCACCAGGGTCTTCTGCATGCCGAAACTATTGACGTCGATGGAGATGGCCTCTTCGGGGAGCCCCTTGGATTTCCGCCAAGCCAAGTACTTGTCGGCATAGCCGCGGTAACTGGGGTTGATCACCGTGGCCCAATAGATCGGGCGGATGCCGTCTTTCCCGGCCACGCGGTAGGTGACGTACTGGCTGAAGGCGACGAGGATCGCGAGGATGATGAGGAACAGGTTTCGCATGGGACTTCCTGGGGGGGGGCTGGCGAGCGCCCCCTATTTTTTCATGTTCTGCGCGCGGATGCCGCGGAGGAACCCGCGCACGCGGGGACGCCCGAACGGCGGAGAGACGAGGGGCGGCGCGCCGCCCGGCCGGATCCGATCAGGGCGCCGCCGCCGGGGACGCGTTCCAGATCTTCAGGTCATCGAAGAAGCCGTCCTTCCCCGCGACGCCGAACTCGAGTTTCGACTTGGTGGGGTGACCGATGCCGGACGAGTTGAGGTAGGCCGCGGGGGCGCCGTTGACGGAGACCCGCATGGCGCCTCCCGCGGTCTCGATGGCGACCGCATGCCATTTCCCGGGCTCCATACGGAAGGGGTAGGTGATCTGGCGCCCGAGGAGGAGTTTGGCGCGTTCGGCCGCCCGGGCGGGGTCCCCGGCCATGGCGCGGATATCGTTTCGCATCCCCCCGTCGCGCTCATCGATGATCGTGACGCCATTGGTGCGGAATTGGGCCCGGCAGAGGTGGCCGTAATGGGCGTTGGTGTACTTGCGGTCGTCGAACTCCACGTCGATCATGGCGGCGCCCTCGAAGCGGATCTTCACCTCGAGGACGCTGTCGCGGGTGGGCAACTCGAGACCGTGGACGGCCGCGTGGGCCTTGGTGACCTTGCCATCGGCCCCGGTGACGTCCTTGTCGCGGGTCTGCGTTCCCTTCAGGGCCCCGTTGGTCACCGCGAAACTCGGCACCACCCGATGCCAAAGCTTGGAGGGCTCGACGCCCTGGAAATCGTCCGAAAAGAGGAGTTCTTTCTTTTCCGCGATGGGACCCGGCGGCACGGGGGGAAGCGCGGCGGCCCAAACCGCGGAGAAGATCCCGAAGCCGAGCAGCGGCCGCAGAATGGTCGGAGGGGTCATGCTCACTCCTGCAAAACCTCGAGTGCCTGGTCCACAAGCGTTCGCCAAGCCGCGCCTCGGGTCCGCGAAGAGGATACCATCGCACCGAATTTCCGGTGTCTCCCCTATACTCCCGAGGCCCGATCCTGGCGCCAGCGGCCCGGGCTCATGCCGTGGACCCGGCGGAAGGCCTTGTCGAAACTGCGCGCGTGCTCGTAGCCCACCTTGAGCGCGATCCCCTCCACGCGCTCCTCGCCGTAGCGCAGGAGCAGGGCGGCCATCTCCATGCGGCGGAGGGTGAGGAGTTCGTTGAACCCCTTCTTGAACCGCCGCTTGAGGTAGGCGCGGGTCGCGGAGGGCGAGAGGCCGAGTTCAGCGGCGAGTTGGCCCACGTGGACGGTCGACGATAGGTAGCGCTGCCCGAAGAAGTGGTGGACTTGGTCTTCCCGGGTGCGTCCGGATTCTTCGGGAACGCGCCCGAGGGTCGCCTCCAAACCCGAAAGAAGCGGGGCCAAAAGGGGGATCCACGAGGCTTGGGCCTGGGGGCCGGGGTCCGAACGGGCACGGGGGGCGGTGTCGATGGAAAAAAGATCCTCGAGCCCGGTTCCCCGCGGGGCCTCGAAGGGACCGACGAAGAGGGCGCCCTCCATCCCCGAGGGGCCGCGGATCGCGAAGAGGAGTTCATGGACGCCAAAGGGGCAGCGCTTCCAGAGCACGGGGCGGCCTTCCCCGAGGCGGGCCAGGGCCCGGCCTTCGAAGCTCTTGCAGCAGGCGAGGTCACGGGCCTTGGCCTTCAGGCACACGGGCGCCCGATGATTGAGGAAGGCCTCCCCCACCAGGGGGCGGAGGCGTCCCTTGAAATCGTAGAACCCGAGGTGCACCCCCAAATGCTTCTCGTGGGCTTCGAGGATCCGCGCCCAGCTGGGGTTTTGTGTCGGGAGTCCCATAGACAGGGGGATTTTGGCATCCCGCCCCACGCCCCGCCACCGGCGGCTCCAAGCGTTTTGGACCGCCCGACAGGCGCCTGGGGCGTGGCGGAAATCCATCGCGAGGCCTAAGATCATGGGGACTGGAACCCCCTGTCGCCGGAGCCGCCCATGGAAAAGAAAGTGCCCGATCTCATCGTCTACGGCGGCGGCCTCGTCGGGGTCTTCGCGGCCCTCGAGGCCCACGCCCGTGGCCTCACGGTGGCCATCGTCGAGAAGCGCGTCTACCTCGGTCGGGAACTCGCCGCCCACAACCACACCTTCCTGGGCGCCGGCGGGGGCGATGACGACCTTCGCCGCTGCCCCGAAGCGTGGCGGGACCTTTTCTCCATCCGCGACCCGCGCGGCGAGATCCTCGTTCCCGAGGGCTTCCTCCGCCAAGAACTCCTGGCGCTCCTTGAGAAGCGCGCCATCCCCGTCTTCTTCGAAGCCGAAGCGGTGGGGGCCTCCATGGAAAACGGTGCCATCAGCGGCCTCCTCCTCGCCGCGCCGCCCGGAATCGTCTGGCTTCCCGGGGCGGGGGTCTTGGATGCCAGCGAATCCTCCTCCCTCCTGCGGCTCCTCTCGGATCGGCCCCACTTGGAATCGGGGAACCTGCGCCTCCACGCTTGCTTCGAATTGACCTTCCCCCGGGATGCCTCCCCGCTCCTCGGGAAATGCATGGAGGGCCTTCGGGAAGCCGAACGGGCCCTGGCGCTCGAACCCGAAAGCCTTCGGTCCCATGCGACCCTGCGGGGCGACACCCTCAATTTCGACTATGCGTTCCAAACCCGCCCATCGGGCGAGCGGTTCATCGCCCGAAGCGCCCTCGAGGCCAGTTCCCGGGAAAAAACCCACGCCATCGTCGCGTGGTTGCGCGCGCAGCTCCCCGAACTCGCCCATGGCAGCCTGTCCCACCTCGGCTTCGAGAGCCAGGTGACCCGCATCGGGGAAGCGCCCCTTGCGAGCCCGGTGCGCGGTCTCTCCGCCCTCCCCAGCCTGGGATGGGATTTTGATTTGGGCGATGTGGCGGCGCTCTCCAGGCAAATCCAGGAATGCCTTTCGAAGCACGAACCGAATAAAGGGGAGCGGGGCGGACCGGTGGGCGACCTCATGGGCCCGGGCTTTCGGGTGCCCGCCGCTCGGGCGAAGTGCGCCCTGCTCGAGGACGACGGCCTCGCCGCCCCGCTGTGGCGCGTCGACTTGGCCGGGGAATTGGACCCCGCCCGCACCCTGAAATCCGATGTCTGCATTGCGGGGGTCGGAGCCGGGGGCGGCATGGCCATGCTCTCCTGCGCCGAACAAGGGCTTTCGGTCACCGCCCTCGAAATCAACCGGGAGTTCGGGGGAACCCATGCCACCGGCCGGGTCGCGGGCTATTACCACGGCTACCAGGGCGGCGCCAGCGGCGGCCTCGCCCGGGAAACCCAGACCCTCATGGCGCCGGTGGCGGATCAAACCGGCACGGGCGGCATCGGCCACGCGGCCATCCTCCTCGCCAAGGCCCGCGCCCTCGGCGTGCGCATCCTCACCGGAACCCGGGTCTGCGGGGCCGTGATGGAAGGGAAGCGCCTCGCCCGGGTGCTCGCCGCCAATGAAGACGGACTCTTCGCCGTGGAAGCGAGCGTTTCCATCGACGCCACGGGAGATGCCGACCTCGCCGCCCATGCGGGGGCCTCCTACCAGGTGGGAGATCCCAAGGACGGGATGGTCCAGACCTACAGCATGTGGGGCGCCGAACTCTATCCCACGCCCAGCCACCTCGCGACGCGCTACCTCACGGATCCGGACCTCTTCCATCCCGATGTGTATTCCGAACGCCTGCGCGCCATCCGCCTCGCCCAGAAATCCAATTCGCCCTTCCACATCGCCGCCATGATCACCCCCAGGGAATCCCGGCGGATCAAGGGGGATGCCTCGCTGACGGTGGGGGACCTCCTCCGTGAAAGTTGCCCGAACGACGTGGTCGCCGTCGCCCACACCCCGGCCGATAGCCACGCCTACACCTCCTCCGATCTCGCGCGCATCGGGAGCATCGGGGGAGGGAAACTCCTCAAGGTGCGCATCCCCTATGGGGTCTTCCTCCCCGAAGGCATCGAGGGGCTCCTCGTGGCCGCGAAGGCCTTCTCCGGGGAGCGCGACGCGACGAGTTTTTGCCGGATGAACGCGGACATCAAGAACGCAGGCTACGCCCTGGGCCTGGCCGCCGCCATGGCGATCCGGGGAGCCACCGATCTGCGGTCCATCGACGTGGGGAAACTCCAGGAAGAACTCAAGGCCCACGGCGTCCTTCCCGATTGGGCCTTCCAGGCGGGAACCCCCGAAGCCCCCGAAGTGCGGGTCGCGAAGCTCCTCTCCGACGGGCTCGGTGGTCTCGAAGGGGTCGTGCACCTGGAGGCCGAAGAAGCGCTTCCCTGCCTCGTCGCCGAGTGGAAAAGGCTTCCCGCAGCTACGGGTGGGGGGACCGGGAAAGAGCCCTTCGCCGACGCCAAGGCCCTCCTCGCCATGGCCCTCTGTTGGCACGGTTCCGACCTGGGCGCCGAACATCTTCGCGCGCTCCTCGCCCGGGCCGTCCAAGAGGGGCGCCACCTCACCGCGCCCCATCGCAGCATCAAGCGCCTTTTCGTCTCGTCGACCCTGGCGGGGGAAGATGATTATTCCCTCGTCAATCGCCTACTCATTTGCGCGGGCCGAAGCGCTTCCGCCGTCGTGGTTCCCCCCCTCGCCCTCGCCGTTTCCCAAACCCCGGGGCCCGGCGATGCCATCCCGCTCTGCATGCCCTATGACCGCCTTCGCGGCGATATCGTCTCCGAACCCTTTTATGTGCGCCTCATGGCGATCGCGAGCTCGGTGGAGCGCCTGGCCGACCCGGCCCTCGCGACGGCGATGGAGGCCCTGCTTCGCCGAGAGGGGGTCACTGGATATGACACCCCCATGGGTTCCCCCGAAACGCCGCGCTATATGCTCGCCCACCTGGAAATAAGCCTGGCCCGCTCGGCCGCCCGTTGCGGCAGCGCCTTTGGCCGGGAGATCCTAAGCCATTATGCGGCCGACACCCATGTCTTTTTCCGCCGCCATGCAAAAAATGAATTGGCGCGTGCGCCAAGCGCCGCGAATGCTTAAATGGTCTCGCCCAAGTCGGACCGACTGGCCCCCGATGGGCTGGGACGATACGGTCGACCCCGAGCGTTATTTCCCCGTCGGATAGGAGTCTCCATGATACCCGCCCGCCACCTTAGCTTTTCCATCCTCATCGGCTGCGCCGCGCTCCTGGCCGTTCCCGACAGGGCGAGGCGCGCGGCGGCCCTCCCCGAGCCCAAGCCCTCTAAAATCTTCTACGTTTCCCAAGACGGCCGGGATTCCTGGACGGGAGATCTTCCCTCGCCCCGAAGCGATTTGAAAGACGGCCCCTTTCGGACCCTGGAACGGGCCCAAACGGCCGTGAGGCAGTGGAAGCGCTCGAAGGGACTTCCCCCCGGCGGGCTGGGGGTGGAGCTCCTGCCGGGCCTCTACGAACTATCGGCCACGCTCCAATTCAGCGGGGAGGACTCGGGCGCCCCCGGGACCCCGGTGGTGTGGCGGGGAAACCCGAAGGAGAAGCCGGTGCTCGTCGGCGGCAAGCGCATCCGGGGCTTCAAGCCTTTTCGAGACAAGATCCTCAAGGCCGATCTTTCCGCCGATTTTCCCCGCCCGGAATTCCGCCAACTCTTTTTCAACGGCAAGCGGCAGATCCTGGCGCGCTACCCCAATTTCGACGAAAAGAACCCCTATGGGGGCGGCTGGGCCTATGTGGCCGGCAGCATGTCCGACCGGGAGAAGCCCGACAGCAAACGCTCGTTCAAGTTCCGCGAAGAGGATAAGCGCGCCTGGGCGAAGCCCGAGGAGGGCGAGATCTTCATCTACCCCGGCCCCAATTACCGCAATAATATCCTCCCGATCGAATCGGTCGATATCGCGAAGAACCTCTACAATCTCTCCCGCGACGCCGATTACGCCTTCCGCCCCGTCGACCGCTATTACGTGCGCAACCTCATGGAGGAACTCGACGCGCCGGGAGAATGGTACCTCGACGCCGCGGCCAAGGCCCTCTATTTCTGGCCCCCGACCGACATCGAATCGGGGGTGGTGCTGGCGCCCGTGCTCGACCGGCTCCTCGTGGCCGAAGGCGCCCGCGACATCCAATTCAGGGGATTCACCCTCGAATGCGCCGAAGACGCCGCGTTCCTCCTGACCAATTGCGTGGATTGCCTCGTCGCCGGCCATGTCATCCGCAACGTGGTGGGCAAGCCCACGGGGATGGGCGCGGTCGTCGTCGTGGGGGGGAGCAATGTCGGCGTCGTCGGGAACGACCTCTCCGATATCGGGACGACGGCCATCCACCTCGCCGGGGGGGAGCGCCGCGACCTGATCCCGGCCTCCCATTTCGCCGAGAACAATTATATCCACCATGTGGGCGTCGTCTACGCCCGGGGCGTCGGCCTCAATATCGACGGGGTCGGCCAGCGGGCCTCCCATAACCTCATCCACGATTGCCCCCGCTTCGCCCTCATCTTCTACGGCAACGACCACCGCATCGAATACAACCGACTGCGGCACATGAACCTCCAGACCGAAGATTCCGGGGCCACCTATTGCTGGGGCCGGGATTTCCTCACCGCCCGGGGCTGCCGCATCGCCTACAACCACATCAGCGATTCCCTTGGCTACGGGAAGAAACTCGATACCTGGGTCTCGCCCTATTACGCCTGGGGCATCTACCTCGACGACGATTGCTGCGGGGTCGACGTCGTCGGGAATATCGTCGTCAACGCCAACCGCGCGGGCATCCATTTCCATAACGCCCGCGACATCGTCGCCTCCAATAACCTCTTCATCAATAACGGCCTCCACGACCTCGAGATGAGCGGCTGGACCGAGAGCCACCGCTTCTTCCGCAACTTCGTGACCAATATGGACGCCACCTGGCGCGCCTTCGCCCACCTGCCGGCCTGGCAGAAGTACCGCGGCCTCGCCAAGGCGCCCCCCTCCGAAGCCGGGTTCATGGTCGACAACCTCATCGTCAAGAACATCTTCTATTCCACGAACGAGAAGGCCAACGTCTATTCGGTGCGCAATTTCTCCTGGGACCGCACGACCATCGACTCCAACGTGGTCTGGCACCCCAACGGAATCCCCACCGTGCAGGGGGTCAAGACCGAGCCCGCCGAGCAATGGGCCGAGTGGCAACGCCTGGGCCTCGACCGCCACAGCGTGGTCGCCGACCCGCTCTTCACCGACGTCGCCCGGGGCGATTTCCGCCTGAAGCCCGGCTCGCCGGCCCTCGCCCTGGGCTTCCAGAATATTCCCCAAGATTTGATCGGGCCCTACGCCGACGCCCTTCGGGCTACCTGGCCCATCCGCGAAGCCGAGGGCGTGCGCGAGCATCCCATCTCCGGCATCGACGCCCCGGTCCCGGTGAAGGCCGCGAAAGAGGCGGCCCGGGTGGATGTACCGAAGGCGCCCCCAGTGAGGGTCGACGGGCTCATCCCGGCGGGGGAATATCCCCGACGTTTTCCGCTAAAGGATACGCCTCGGCACGAACCCCCCGCGGGCGGGCCCTGCGAAGCCGCCATCAGCCACGATGGGGTGAACCTGAATCTCGCCGTGAAGGTTCCGGTGCGCGACATGGAAAGACTCAAGAAGGGGGAGACTTGGGGAGAGGACGACGGGGTGGAAATCTGCCTCGCGGTGATCACCGAGGGCACGCCCATCAGCGAAGTCTTCGTGCTCCACGGCTTCTACGGGGGCAAGGCGGACGTCTCCGTGGAGGGCGCCTCCAATCCCCGGGCCGCCAAGGCCCTGGGAGCCGCCCTAAAGTTCGCCCCACGCCCCTACAATAATATCTGGGTCGGCGAGTTCTCGCTGCCGCTCTCCGCCCTCGGGGTCAATTATCGAAGCGGCCTGCGCCTGGCCTTCAACGCGGGCGTGCGGCGCAGCGAGAATCGGGAATGGATCGTCTGGGTGGGCACCGGCGGACCCACCCATGCGGTGGACCGGGCCGGGGTGATCGTGCTGGAATAATCAGCGCCAATCCACCGTGTGGTAGCGCGCCAGGAGCCGGGCGAGTTCCCCGCTTTCGCGCATCGTCTCCATGGCCGCCGAGAGGATGGCGGCGTAGGCCCGCGACTGAGGGCGCGCCGGGGAAAAGGCCATGAAGATCGGCACGCGGCCGATCGCGCCGGCTTCTTGGAAGAGCCCGGCGCGGCCGGATTTCATCAGGAAATGCTCGATGACCAGGCGGTCGTCGAGATAGGCGTCGATGCGCCGGTTCTCGAGTTTCAACAGGTTCTGCCGGAGGGCGTCCATCCCCGCCACGATTTGGATGAGGTCGCCGTTTCCCTTGTTCTTTCGAACGTAGGCGTCAAAGTCCTCGGTGAAGAGGTAATCCTGGATGATCCCCACCCGCTTGCCCGCGAGGGAAGGAAGCCCCTCGTATCTCCACGGGTTCCCCTTGCGCGTATAGAAGACGTTCACGTTCATCGCCTGCTCGTTCTTCGGGAAGACGAAGTCGGGAACATTGGGGATCGATGCGCCGACGACCCCGTCGATTTCGCCCGATCGCGCGAGATCGATGGAGCACGACCAGGGCAGGTTCTGGTAATCGAGGCGGTGCCCCGCCTTCTGGAAAGCGTTGGACGCGATCTCGATGATGATCCCCGGCTGGGGCGAACCCGCGACCCCGTGGAACGGTTCCCAGACGCCCGAGCGGATGCGAATCGTGTCGGCGCAGAGCCCGCCCCAGAGGAGGAGCGCCAAGGCGGACCAGGCGCGACTACGCCGGGCGCAGGAAAGGAAGCCCCCCCGGCTCGGGGCGGGTCGGCCCCCCTGATCGCTAGCACGCTTCCGCTTCACAGGAAAGAGTTTACTCCGCCTTGCCGTTGCGGGCAACAATATTTATGGAATCTACCTTCGCCCTACGTCGGGGCATGTCTTTTTTGTTTACGTATTTTGACCTAATAATGCCCATCGGCGCGCCAACCCGGGATTCCCGTCCTCCTTTCTCGCTTGTTCGGAAAAAAGTATCAGAGGCCTATTCTCAATCCCATTTCATGGCACAAAGGGTTCGCCGGTTAGGTCGCCAGGGGGTGTTTCTTCCCTCGCCCCCCGAAACCATGCGGCGATTCCAAGGAGGCTTCCCATGGATTTGATCCCCATCTTCCGGTCCCAATATCTGGCGAGCCTCTCCATGCTGGAAGAATGCCTGCGCCGTTGCCCGGAGACGCTTTGGGTGGATCCGGGGCCCAAGAACGCGTTCTGGCGTATCGCCTACCACGCCCTCCATTACACGAACCTCTATCTCGCCGATTCCCTCGAGACCTTCGTGCCGTGGGTCGGCCAAAGGCCGAACTACCATTTCCTGGGACCCCTGCCGTGGTCGCCCCAAGAAATGCCGAAGATCGGGGAACCCTACGACCCGCCGGCCCTCTTGGATTACCTCGAGTTTTGCCGCCGGGAGATCGAAGGCAGGATCGCGGGGATGGATTTTTCGTCGCCCTCCGGCTTCCATTGGCTTCCCTTCAACAAGGCCGAACTCCAGATCTACAATATCCGCCACCTCCAACACCACGCGGGCCAACTCGCCGATCGCCTTCGCGGGCGGGGCCTCGCGGTCCCTTGGATCGCCGCGGGCGGGCCGACGACGAGCTAAAGCCGCCCGCGACCGGGCCCGCGCGGAAGGAAGCCACCTCGGTTTCATCCCCAATACCTCTTCCGGATTCCGGCGGGCATATGACAATTTCATCCGCCGCGCCGTGGGCCGGAAAACCTCCGGTGGCGACGCGGATGGAAGCCGAAACTTCGGCTTACCGAGGAGCCCCCATGGACGCCCAACGCCCCCCCGTCATCGTCTTCTTCACCGACCAGCAACGCTCCGACACGCTCGGCGCCCACGGCTGCCCCCTAGATCTCACCCCGAACCTCGACCGCCTCGCCCGGGAGAATACCCACCTCGAGCACACCTTCACCTGCCAGCCGGTGTGCGGGCCGGCCCGCGCCTCGCTCCAGACCGGGCGCTACGCCCACGCGGTGGGTTGCTACCGCAATGGCATCCCCCTCCCCCGGGATGCCAAGACCCTCGCCCACCATTTCGCCGCGGGGGGCTACCGCACGGCCTATATCGGCAAGTGGCACCTCGCCCCCGATGAGCAGCGCGGGGCGGTGCTTCCCGAGGACCGGGGTGGATACCAATCCTGGCTCGCATCGAACCTGCTAGAGTTCTCGAGCGACGCCTACCAAACCCGCCTCTGGGACGGAGACGGGAAGCCCCATGACCTGCCCGGCTACCGCGCCGACGCCATCACCGACGCGGCCATCCGCTATGTCCACGAGAATAAGGACCAGCCCTTCTTCCTCTTCATCTCCTACATCGAACCGCACCACCAGAACCACCGCGACGATTATCCGGCGCCGACGGGCTACGAGGAACGCTACGCCGGGCGCTACCTGCCGCCGGACCTCGCGGGGGGCGGGGGAACGGCGGCTCGCCATCTCCCCGGGTATTTCGGGATGGTGAAGCGCCTGGACGAATGCCTCGGGCGGCTCCTCGATGCGCTTAGGAGCCTCGGCCTCGATGAGAAGGCCGTGCTCCTCTACACCAGCGACCACGGCAGCCATTTCAAGACGCGAAACGGCGAGTACAAGCGCTCGGCCCACGAGGCCTCCATCCGCGTCCCGGGGATCCTCGCGGGGGGGCCCTTCCGCCGCCGGGGGCGCCTCCCCGAGATGGCGAGCCTGGTGGATTTCCCCCCGACCCTCCTCGAGGCCGCCGGATTGCCGGTTCCCCCCGAGATGCAGGGCCGTTCGCTCATGCCGCTCTTGGACCGCAAGACCGAGGGGTGGCCGAAGGAAGCCTACCTCGAGATCAGCGAGTCCCAAGTCGGCCGGGCGATCCGGAGCGCCCGGTGGAAGTACGCCGTGCGGGCCCCCGGTCTGGAAGGCTGGAAAGTCGGCGAGTCTTCGACCTATACGGAGGACCTGCTCTACGACCTCCAGGCCGACCCCTGGGAGCAGGAGAACCTCATCGGCATCGAGGCCTTCCGCGGGGTCGCCGATGAACTGAAGGCGCGGCTCCTGGCGCGGGCGCGGGAGGCCGGCGAGACCTTCACCATCCTCGATGCTCCCGTGAGGCCCTCGGGGCAGCGGCGCACGCGGGTGGAGGAGGTCGGCTGATGGGGCGCGGATCGGATGGGAGCCCGAATCCGACCCCTTCCAGATGGCGCCGATTCCCCGGCTTTGGATCCTGCCTACCCCCGGAAGCCTCGCGCTCCGGGAGCCGCTAAGGTACTTTGAGCACTGAACTCTTCAAGTACCGCGAGGTCAAATACCGCCTCGCCGCCGAATGGCGCGCTTCCCGCCGGGGGGCCCACGCCCCCGTCCCCGGGGAACGCAGCCTGGCTCGGCGCTTCGCGGTGAGCGCCGACACGGTCCGCAAGGCGCTGGCGGAACTCCTCGAGGAGGGTGTGATCTACCGGGTGGAGCGCCGGGGCACCTTCCTCTCCCCCCCGGCGCGCATCCGCCAGGTGCTCGTCGTCGCCGAAGAACCGGCCCATTGGCATCCCCTCGACAATAGCCTCACCCATTTTCTCTTCGGCATGAACCGGGCGGTGCGACGGCGGGAACAGCAGGTCATCCCGGTCTTCCTCGACGCCGAGAGTTTCCTCGCCCAACTCCCCGACCTCGGGCTCATCTATCCGGGCCTGGCCGGGGTCCTCCTCTACCGCGACATCGGCCTCGTCCTCCGCGCCCGGGCCCAACTCGAGGTGAAGCAGGTTCCCTTCCTCTTTTACGGCTCCGATGCGCACCTGGGGAGCCTCGATGGGGTGAACCGACATCTATTCGCGGAGTCGACCCTCGTGGACCTCGCCCTCGGGCGCCTCCGCCGCCGCGGCGTGGAGGAGTGGGTCCTCCTCACGATGGCGAAGATCCCCGTCCTGCGCCGCCGGGGGGAGGCCGCCCGCGCCTGGCTCCTGGAGCGGGGCGTGGCGGCTTCTTCGATCCGCGTCTTGCCGTTGGACCCCCAGGCGACCTTCCTGAAGCGCCGCCACGCAGACCCGCGGCTGGGAAAACTCCTGGGGCGCCTGGGGCCCTCCTCCGGCGTGCTCGCCGCTTCGGACAAGTTCGCCCTGCCCCTCATCAACGCCGCCGCCCTCGGGGGCCTGCGCCTGCCGCAGGCGTTCGCGCTGGTGGGCATCGACCATTATCCCGCCGCCGGCGAGGGCCCCTTCCGCCTCACGAGCGTGGAGATCCCCTTCGCCGCCGATGGCGCCCGGTGCTTCCTGGCGCTCCTTCGGTGGAAGGCCGATGGGAAACCCGTGGACAGCCGCAGCCGCCCGCGCCTGCGCCCGGGTGAAACCGCTTGAAACCCGTTCAAGCCCGCCGGGAGGCGGTTCGTGCGCGGACCCTGCACCGGTGCAGGGTCCTTTCCATCCCCACCCACCGGATTTCGGTCTAAACTCCCGGGATGAAACCCGCATCCCTCAAGCTCCTATCGACCCTCGTGCTGATCACGCCGCTGCTCTTCCCGGCGGACCGCATCCTCCTCGACCTCGGGTCCGAGAAGGTCCTGAAAGAGGCCACGGCAAAGGAGATCTCGGGGACGGTGGAGGGGGGCGCCCTTCGATTCACCCCAATGGCCGGCTTCACCTACGCCTGGCCCGGCTACGTGTTCCAATTCCCCCCGGCCGATCTCTCGGACGGCGGCGAACTGGCCCTGGAGGTCGCCAATGTCGGGACGGTCTCCGCCGAGGTCGGCATCAAGGTGGGCACGGTGAGCGCCGCCGGGAAAAAAGCCCAAGACGAGAAGCGGTTCCAGATCGTCCCCGGGGTCACCATGACCTTGAAGTTCCCCATCACGCCCAAGGGGCTCGCGGCGGACCGACCGGTGCTCTTCCTCATGAACGGGGTGCCCCCCTGGGCCCAGAATCCCGGGAGCAAGGCCTCGGAACTCGATTGGAGCCGGGTGACGGAATTGGGCCTCCACTTCGTTCGCCCCTCGGCCCAGGCGCGCCTCGTGCTGAAACCCCTGGTGGTCCGCGGCCCATCGGCGGGCGGCGCCAAGGCCCCCGAGAAGCCGTTCCCCCTCTTCGATACCTTCGGCCAATACCTCCATGGAGATTGGCCCGGGAAAATCCACACCGTGGCAGACCTCACCGGCGGGGCCGCCGCGGAACGGGCCGAGTACGACGCCAAGCCCCGGCCGAAGGATTGGGACAAGTACGGGGGCTGGGCGAAGGGACCCGCGCTGATGTCCACCGGCTTTTTCTACGTCACCAACCTGGCGGGTAAATGGTGGTATGTGGATCCCGAGGGCAAACTCTTCTTTGCCCACGGCATCCACGGGGTGCGCTATGGCACGCCGACCCCCGTCACGGATCGGGAGTCCTGGTTCGAAAAATTGCCCGACCCCTCCGATCCCGTCCTCGGCTCCTTCTGGGAGAGCTATAAGGCCTGGGGTTCCTGGTATTACAAAGAAGGAACGCCCGTGCGAACCTATAATTTCACCCAGGCCAATCTCCGGCGCAAATACGGGGAGGATTGGAAGAAGACCTTCGATGATTTATGCACCCGGCGCCTGCCCAGTTGGGGGATGAATACCATCGGAGCCGGCTCGAGCCTGAGCATCCCGGCCCTGAAGCGCATGGCCTATTATGTCTACGTGGTGCCCAAGGCCCCCGTGCTCAAGGCGGCCAAGGGCTATTGGGGGAATTTCTACGACGTCTTCGATCCGGGCTTCGCCCCGGCGGTGAAGGCCGCCCTCGGGAACCTGGCGAAGACCCTCGCCGAGGATCCCTGGCTCCTCGGGGTGGGGGTCGACAACGAACTCAGTTGGGGCGCCCAGGGCGCGGCCTCCCTCGCCGTGGCCACGCTCCAATGCCCCCCGGACCAAGCCGGCAAACGGGCCTTCGTGGAGGAACTTCGTAAAAAATACGGCGAGATCGAGGCCCTCAACAGGGCCTGGGGCGCCGCGCATGCCTCCTGGGAGGCGCTCCTCGCCTCCACGGCGGCCCCCGACGCGAAGAAGGCCGGGGAGGATCTGCGCGCCTTCAACGAAAAACTCATCGCGCGGTATTTCCAGGTTTGCCGAGACTCGGTGCGGGAGCAGTTTCCCCGCCATCTCTACACCGGCTGCCGCTTCGCTTCCCGCGCCCCCGAGGTGGAGGCCATCGCCCACCGCTATTGCGATGTCGTCAGCCACAACCATTACAAGTACGACGTGGGCGAACTCGTTCCCCCCGTGGCGAACCCGAGGCCCCTCATGGTGACCGAGTTCCATTTCTGCGTGCCCGATCGGGGCCATTTCTCCCCCGCCGGCCTCCTCGAGGTGCCCCATCTGGCGGCGCAAGCCGAGCGCTACGGGAATTACTTAAGCAGCGCGCTCGCCCATCCCCTGGTGGTCGGGACCTTCTGGTTCCTCTACCAGCACGAACCCCCCAGCGGCCGGTTCGACGGCGAGAATTATAGCTGCGGCTTCGTGGACAGCGTCGATGTCCCCGTACGGGAATTGGTGGAGGCCAGCCGCAAGGTGGGCGAACACCTTTATTCCCGGCGAAACGGAAAATAGGGTCGCGAAACGGCGGGTCTGGTTTGCGGCCCGCCTTTCGTTCGGTGTCACTGTGGGGGCAGCTTCCCGATTTTTAAACACCGGCACCCAATAGAACAAGATTTGTTTTCTTATGAAACATACCCCGCCCCCGGGGTGATATGGGTCGATCCAGCGCGAATCGCCCGAAGAACCCCCTTCGCCGACTCGTTCTCTCTCGGATTTTCTTGGCGGCTAGATTTCCCTTCCAATAATAAAATCCAAGCATTCCCGACCCAGGATGTCCCCAATGAAACGACTCTTGCGCCTCGCGTCCATCGCCTTCCTCTTGCTCGCGGTGAACGCCTTCGCCGATCTACGGCTGGCGAGCATCTTCAGCAGCAATATGGTCCTCCAGCAGGAGAAGCCCATCGTGGTGTGGGGATGGGACGCGCCCGGCACCCAGGTCACCGTGACGCTGGGCGATAAGACCGCCCAAGCCACCGCCAACGCCAAGGGCGAATGGAAGGCGACCCTGGCGCCCATGAAGGCCGACGGCAAGACCTACGCGCTCACCGTGAAGGGCACGAGCGCCGTGGTGTGCGAGAATGTCGTGCTCGGCGAAGTCTGGCTCTGCTCGGGCCAGTCCAATATGGAATGGGGCATCCGGGGGGTCGACGACGCGGCCACCGAGATCGCCGCGGCGAATTACAGCAATATCCGCCTCTTCTTCGTCCCCAAGAAATTCCTGGCCTCCCCCACCAACGCCATCCCCTCCGCCTGGAAGGCTTGCACGCCGGCGACCATCGTCGAGGGCCATTCCGCCGTGGGTTATTTCTTCGGCCGCAATATCCACACGAACCTGAAGGTGCCCGTGGGCCTCATCACGTCGGCCTGGGGCGGCACGCGCATCGAGCCCTGGACGGTGCCCGAAGGCTTCGCCATGGTGCCGGTGCTCCAGAGCCAACTCACCCAGGCCCTCGCCATGGACCCCCGTTCCGCGCTGCGCAAGGCCGCCCTGGAGACCTACCTGAAGAAACTCGAAGCCTGGGCCGCCGAAGCCCGCGCCTCCATCGCCAGCGATTCCGCCAACGCCATCGCCCCTCCCTATCCCCCCGAACTCCTCCCCCCGACCTCCCAGCAGCAGCCCTCGGTGCTCTATAACGGGATGATCCACCCCCTCGTCCCTTTCGCCATCCGGGGCGCCCTGTGGTACCAGGGCGAGAGCAACCATCCCGAAGGCCTCCTCTACACCGAAAAAAAGAAGGCGCTCATCCTCGGCTGGCGCAAGATCTGGGGCGACGAGTTCCCGTTCTATTTCGTGCAGATCGCTCCCTACCAGTATGGCAACGAGAACCCTTCCATCCTCGCCGAGTTCTGGGAGGCCGTCGATATCGCCACCCGCGTCATCCCCAAGGTGGGCATGGCCGTCGTCAACGATATCGGGAACCTGAAGGATATCCACCCCAAAAACAAACAGGAAGTCGGCCGGCGCCTCGCCCTCCACGCCCTGGCCAAGGACTACGGCCGCAAGGGCCTGGAATGGTCGGGACCGACCTATAAATCCCACCTCGTCGAGGGCGACAAGATGAAGGTCAGTTTCGACCACGTGGGCGCGGGCCTCGTCAGCCGCGATGGCAAGCCCCTCACCTGGTGGGAACTCCTCGACGCGAAGGAGGGCGGTTGGACCCCGGCCGAGGCCGTGATCCAGGGCGCCCAAGTCGTGGTGAGCGCGCCGTCGGTGAAGAACCCCCTCGCCGTGCGCCATGCCTGGCATAAGCTCGCCGAGCCCAATTTCATGAATAAAGACGGCCTGCCCGCCGTGCCCTTCCGCGCTGGCGCCTGGACCAACCGCGACGCCCTCTCCCTCAACGTGGGCGAATTGAAGGACTACCAATTGGTCCTCCAGCTCGATATCGCCAAGGTCTCGGGCGAGCCCGCCTACGCCGTCGACAACCGCGCCACAGTGAAACCCTTCGACCGCATCGCCTATTACCTCGAATTGAAGGGCGCCACCGGGGAAGCCCAATGGCTTTGGGTGAGCATGGACGCCTACACCGCCGACGCGGCCAAACTGGGCGTGCCCACCCTGGCCAATAAGGCCGTATTCCAGCAGCTCCTCACCGGCCTAAACATCTACTGCAACGTGCCCGGCGTCACGACCGGCACGGGCCTCAAGGGCAATATCGAGTTCTGGACCCATAATTACGGGGCCGCCAACGCGAAGAACGTCCCCAACGCCTCCGCCAACGACTACGATTTCGGCGACCAGATGAGCGACCCCGAAAACGGCCACGGCAGCATGCAGATCCACAATTACGAGGCCAGGCAGGTGCTCTTCGCCATGAACGGCTGGAAGGGCGGAAACCCCGACCTGGGCATCGGCAATCGCCCCGGGGAGAAGAATACCGACTGGACTTTCGCCGGCAACGCCCGCAGCTACACGACCAAGATCATGAAGGTGTTCGTGCGGCTTAAACCCTGATCCATCGGCAACGCCGGGCCTCGTGCGGCCCGGGGCACTCGGCTCCCCGCCGCGGCCTCATTCCTTTTCGATGAGGAACCCGTAGGTGCGCCCCGATACCGCGGAGAAGGCCTGTCCGCCCTTGAGGGTTCCCGCGAAGGGGCCCAGCACCCCACGCGCCCGCAGGCCGGGCGGCAGGAGGAGCGTCTTCGCGCCGGAAGTCTTGGTATGGAGGGCGACGAGGTCGTTGCCGGCGTGCACCGGGTCGTCGCCGCGGAAATAGGCTTGGACCCCCGCGCCCAGGGCGAGGGTCCGCAAGGCCGCGGGCGGCAGATTGGGCACCGTGGCGAAGTATTGCGTGAGGCCGTCTTTGCGCCAACGAACCATGGCCGGCTTCCCGTCGGGGGTGCGGGCGAGCACCTCGTCGAAACCGGAGAGGGGGAAAAACCAGGGTCCCGTCGAAATTTGGCTCTCCACGAGGCCTTCCCCGAAGCTCCCCCCGGCGAACTTCATGGAAAGCGGTTTCTTCACGGCGTCCATGGCGAAGGGAAGGCCCAGGAGCGCCTCGATATTCGAGGGGGAAGGGCCCCGGTCCGGATAGAACACGCCGGGCGCGTAGAGCCAGAGTAATTGGGCTCCTTCCCGGCGCGCCCGCTCCATGATGGTTTTGCGCGCCGCTTCGCTGAGCACCAGCAGATTATTGGCGATATAGAGTTTATGGGGCGGCAAGCGGCCCTCTTCCAGGAGGTCGGCCAAGAGCACGTGGCGGAAGGAGAAGCCGGCCTCGGGGAGGCGCCGCATGAGTTCCGCCGTGAGGAGCGCGTGGATCCCGTCGCCGCCGTTATTGCGCGCGTAGAAGGCGCTGTCCTCGTCGCTGACGATGCAGACGTCCCGGGGCACGGTGCCCAGGGGCTTCTCGGGGAGCGAACGGTAGAGGGCGAGTTGGGAGGCGATCTGGTCCAGGAGGACGGGCTCGCGGAACCAACGCTCGTACATCTCCATCCAATGGGCGCCCATGCCGCGGGCCCACAGGAGCGCGAAGGCGCGGTCCATGACCCCGAGGCTCTGCTCCACGGTGTCGGACTTGCCGTTGACGCTCTCGTAATAGGTGGGCTCGCTGAAGGTGCGCAGGTCGAGTTCGGCGATCACCAATTTGCCGTGGCTGCTGAAGGCCTCCGCCGGCTGCATGGGGCTATCGCCGAGGCCGAGGCGCCTCCAGTGGTAGAGCGTGGGGCCGAACACGAAGTCGATGGAAGGGTCGCGGGCGAGGCGGCTTAAGCGCAGGTGGCCGGCATCCTGGAGATGCCAGTACATGCGGCTGAACATGAGGAGATAGCCGTAATAGGAGCCCGAGATCCAAGCCCCCCCGCTCGCCTTTTTGACCATCGCGGCATTGGCGCCCAGGTAGCCCGCCACCGCTTCGTTGCGCCACGTGAAATAGTCGATGAGATCCCGGTCGCGGCCCGGGTCGAGGAGGTTGACCACCGAGGAGGCGTCGAGGCGCTCCGGTTCGACCTGCCGCACGGTCGCCAAGCTCAAGCCGGGCCGCGCCCAGGCTTGGGAGAGCCGCGCATCCGTGCCGTACTTCCCCTCCAAAAACCCCCGGAACGCCGCTTCGGCGGCCGGGGACGCGTCGGCGTAAGCGCGCCCTGAATGCCCGCGCCCGTGGGACCACATATTCTCCCAGGTCACCCCGTCTACCGGGGCGATGCCGACCACCCGGGTCGCGTAGGAGGAACGGCGGATATGCTCCACCAATTTCCCGTAGAGGACCTCCAAGTCTGCGCGCCATTTTTTGGATGCCAAGGACTGGAAATCCTCGTTGGGGTTGGGTTTTTCGCCGCGGAAGAACGCCGTCGCCTCCCCCGGATTCTTCGAGAGCCACCAGGCGGGCATATAGGTCGCCGTGGCGAGGAGCACGCGCGCCCGGGGCGCATTAAGGACGATCACCGCCATGGCCTGGTCCAATGAGGAAAAGTCCATGCGCTCCGGTTCCGGCCAGAACTTCGATAGGAAGAGGGGCAGGCGCACGACCTCGATCCCCGCCTTCGCGCTCTGGCGGATGAGGTGGCCGCGCTCCTGCGGGGCGTCGATGAACGCGCCGGGGAGGTCGTAATAGAATGGGGGCAAACGCTCGCCCGCGACGCGGAACCAGGGCCGCTCCCCGGCGCCCGTGATGGTGAAGGGAACGAGGGCATGGGGCGTGCGGGCTCGCACCGTCACCGTCCCCAATCGGGGGCTTCCCTCGATCTCCAGGTAATCCGTCTCGAGGGAGAGGGGAGCGTCTCCGCCGCGCTCGTCATCCTGTTCGGGGAGCGAATAGGAAACGGAGACCTCCCCGCCGACGCGCCACGAGCCCGTAGGCGGTTGGGTGGCGAGCTGCACGCGCCGCACGCCACCCGTGGGCAAGGCCAGGCTCGCATCGAGGCGCTCGGAGTCCACCGCGGGCGCCGAGAGGATCTTCGCCGTGAAGCCCCCCGGCCGCTGCCCCGTGATGCGCAGGCGGCCGCGGGGGCCGAGGTAAGAATAGGCCATGCGGGAACCCCAAGGCGGGCAGGGAACCTTCCCTTGGACCATCACCTTCTCCTCGACCTTGGGCGGGGGAGCGTCCCCGCCCTCGTGGCAAGTCCACGCCTCGTCCGTCTCGAGGAAAAAATGCTTCCCGTCCGCGCCCTGGACATAGAGGTTCAGGAGGGCCCCGCCCCAAGCGGAGAAATTGCGCACTTTCAAGAGGAGTTCGTTGGAGCCGACCTTGAGATCTCCCGCGATGGAGAGCCTTCCCGGTACGGTCCAATCGGAGCTCACGGACCTCTCCTTGCCGTTGACCCAGAGGCTGCACTGATCGTCGCCGGTGGCGAGCACGGTCGCCTCGGCGACGGGACCCGGGCAGACGAAGACGCGACGGAACCACACGGTGGTTTCATTGGGACCCGCCCCGAGGCGGCTCCAGATCCAAGACCCGCGCCAGGAAGCGGCCGGTGGATCGAGATCGGGAAGCTCCAGAAGCTCAAGGCGCGGGAACCCCGCCCCCTTCGTCACGGACTGGAGGATCCCGTATGCGGCCCGCTGCGGCGCGAGGAAATCCGTCTTCCCCTCGCCCGGCTTCAGTTCCACGGTTCCCAGCCCCTGGTCCATGCGGTCCACGAACTCGAGTTTCATCCCGGGCCCGGATCCCCCGATCCAGGAGAGCGCGTAGCGCCCGCGGGGCCGAAGGAGATCGACCTTTCCCTTTGCGCCGTCGGCGAAACGCCCGGCATCGGGAATGAGGTTCGGGAAGGCGAGCGCGCGCACGCTTCCCAGGGCGATGCGGCAGGGCAGGAAGGTGCTCTTCCAGGCGAGCTTCAGACTCTTGATTCGCCCTTGCCAGGAGGGGTCTTCGCCCACGGGAAAGATGAGGGTGCGCCACTGGCCATCCGGCGGAAGGGAACGGGTCTGGAAAGCGCTCAGTTTCCGCCCCGGGGCCTCGGCTTCGAAATCGAGTTGCAGGTAGCCGCCTTCATCGAAGGCTTTGAACTTCACCTCCACGCTCTTCACGCCGCTGGCCGGCCAATCCACGGGTGCGCAGACGAAGCCGCCCCCGGGCATGACCTCGGCTTCGAGCCCTTCGCCGCCCGCCGTGAAGGCGCGCTGGTTCACCGGTTTCCAGAAGCGGCGCAATTCCGCCGGGCCGCATTCGAGGGCGGTGAGGGTTCGCTTTTCGTTTTCGGCGGCGAGCTGCCCTTCGCTGAGTTCCTCCACCCCGATTTCCTCCACCTCCGCGCGGCCGGTGCCCTTGAGTACGAAATGGATGCGCAGCGCCGTCTCGTCGGGGCGCGCCGTAAAGACCAATGCGGCTTCTCCCCTTTCCCCCACCGGCGAAAGCAGCTCGCTCACCGGATAGGGCGTTCGCGCGCCTCCGGGCATGGAGAGCATGAGGCCGCCCATTGCCTGGGGCCCATCCACCTTGAAAGCCGCCCGCACCCGGTAATGCGCGCCGGGCTTGAGAACCAGCGAAGTTTCATTGAGGAGAAACAGGTGCCCGCCCGCACCCGTCTTATCAAGAACGAATCCCCCCTCCCGACCACGGCTCAGCCGGCCGCTCGCCCCCTCCACCAGGCGGAACCCCCATCGCAGGCTGGCGTCTTCGAGGAGATCGCTCGCCGGGTAGAGGAGCCCGGTCCAGAGGAATAAGGAAGCCAGAACTAGCAGCGCGCGGGGGTTTCTCATGGGATCGAACCTCTTAAGTCAGGTTTTAGGCGGGATTTTGGGGGGAAAAAACTGTGGAATTCGTAGAAAATGGGTGAAGTACTAACACATATACATTATAAAACACAATTTCAGAGAATGTGCAACCTGATTATTTTTTGACAATACCAGATTTTTTATCTAGAATTAGGTCTAGAAGTAAATACATTTACATGTTTGCCAAACAATCAGGCCCCGGCCTCAAAGATATCGCCGAAAAAGCGGGACTCGCCATCCCGACGGTTTCCCTCATATTAAACGGCCGCTCCAATAATTACATCTCGGCGAAAACCCGGGAGCGGGTCTTGGCCATCGCCCGGGAACTGAAATACCGGCCACGCTTCAGCGGCAAACTCATCAGCGGCCAGCGAACCCGCACCGCCGCCATCGTCCTCACCCAGGCGATCCACATCGCCGAACCGCATCTCCAAGAATTGGTGTTAAACCTCATCGGCCGCCTGGAGGGGATGGAATACGCCGCCTACGTCGCCACCCTGGGCCGCGACCCCATCGCCCAACTCGGCAACCTGGCCGACCGGGGATGCGAGGCCTTCGTGCTCATCGGCCGCATGGACGATGCGGAGGCCGCCACCGAACTCTTCCGGCAGCGCCGGCTCTCCTATATTGGGTACAACAGCAACCTCGACCGCAGCGTCGACTCCGAGACGCCGGTGGGGGTCGCCGCGCTTCTCCGCCATTTCCTCGACTGCGGCCGGACGGATTTCAAGATGTTCCTCCTCGCCGAGGCCGAAGGCTTCGCGCCCAATTCCAGGTCCGCGGCGCTCCTGCACCTCTTCCCCGACGACGCCGATGCGGCCCTCCGTTCCGATCGGATCCTCTTCATGGCCGATGCGGGCGCGGATGCCCCCTCCCGCTTCGAGGCCGGCTTCGCGGCCACCCATACACTCGTCTCCAGCGTTCCCCGGCCCGGCGCGCTCTTCTACCATACCGACCACCACGCCCTCGGCGGCATCAAGGCCCTCAGCGAAGCCGGCCTGCGCGTGGGAACGGACGTGCTGGTGGCCGGCTACAATAATATCGAGGCCATGCGCTGGCTTCCCTTCCCCGCCTCCTCCGCGGCGCCCGACCTGGAGCGCCTCGCCCCGGCCCTGCTCTCCGAACTCCTGGGCGAGGGGCCCTGCCGCCGGCGCATCGAGCCAAAGGTATTTCTCCGATGAATCGCCCCGACTGCGACGAATGCGTGCCCGTCGGTTCCCGGGCTACCGCGCGGCCCCGTTCCCCATCCACGATGAACAAATCCGTCGATTCCCGTAAATGAATAGGAGACTCCCATGGCGATGAATTGGATCAAGGCGTTGGCGACTCTGGCCATCGCTTTCTCGGGTTTTGCCGGCGCCCAGAACCTCATTCCCAATCCCGGGCTCGAGGACGGCGCCGACAAGCCCACGGGCTGGAACTTCCGGGAGAACGGCGCAGCGGGTGCCGAAGCCCACGGCGGTAAACGGGCGGCGACTTTGAAGTCGAAGCCCGGCGAGAAATGGAACGTGGTCAATTCCCCGAGTTTCGCCCTCAAGGGCGCCACGCTCTATACCCTCACCTTCTGGGCGAAGGTCGACGGCGGTGGGAATTTCCAGGGCGGCCTCCGGGAGCTCGACGCGGCGGGGAAAACGCTGACCTATACCTGGCAAAAAACGCGCCAGAACGTCGGCTGGGTCGAATACGCCGCCGTGGTGAAGACGCGCCCCGGCGCGGTCAAGGGCGAGTTCTACGCCCAGGCCATGGAGGATTTCTCCGGGCAGGCGTGGATCGACGACCTCTCCCTGGTGGAAGGCGGCGACCCCGACGCCGCGAAGAAGCGCGCCGCGTCGCGCCGGAGCGCCACCAACCTGCTGGAGGACCCCGGCTTCGAATCCGGCGGCAAGGGCTGGAGCCTTCCCGCGGAAGGCCGGATCTCGGCCACCGGCGGCAATACCGGGGCCGCCTGCTTGATCATCGACAATCCCGACCGCAAGAAGAAATCCCCCATCGCGGCCTTCTCCTTCCCCGATATCCCCGCCAACCGCGTCTACACCTTCTCGGCCCGCGTCAAGAGCATGGGGGTCGGCGAGGAGGGGCCGAAACTGAAGATCGAGTTCTACAATGCCAAGGGCGAGAATACCGGCGGGGTCTATTCCCTCCCCCTCATCGCCGCCGGCGTGTGGAACCAGGTCAGCGTGAAATTGCGCGCGGGCCGGGATACCGAACGGGCGACCCTCTTGCTGCGCCAATTCGGCAATGGCGAAGCGGCCTTCGACGACCTGGATTTCCGCTTCACCGATCCTGTGCCCTTCGACATGGAGGTCTCGCCCCGGGTCGCCTACATCGGGGGGGAACTGAAGCCTGAGGTGAAGGTCTTCCTCAATAGCGACGACCTCGCCTCCATGGCGGGGTTCCAGGCGAAGCTGTCGGTGGTGGATGCGGTCTCCGGAACCGTCCTTATCGCCCCCCTCCTGCAGAAGGCCGACAAGGCCGCCCTCAGTTTTTCCTTGGCCCTTCCCGCGTCGAAGTCCCGCCAATTCAACGTCGAGGCCAGCCTCCTCGATCCCTCCGGGAAGGTCCGCTTCGCCACCAATGACCTGGCCATCGTGGTCGAACGGCCGAGCCTCGTGCGCTCGGGCTGCTATGTGGTGGACGGCAAGCCGTTCTTCCCCATCGGGGCCTACCACGTGAAGCACGAGAGCGAATATCCCCTTCTCCTCTCCGGGGGGTTCAACGCGGTCCAGGGCAGCGGTACCCATGACCTGGGCGTGCTCAAGAAGCACCTCGACGAGTGCGCCGCCAGCGGCCTGCGCTATTGCCTCCCGCTCTACGGCGGCATGAAGGTGCGCGGCAATTTCTCCAATACCCGCGCCAAACTCAAGGCCTTCGCCGAGCACCCCGCGCTCCTCGGGTTCTGGAGCATGGACGAGCCCGACGTCTGGGGCGTGGGCCCCGACGAACTCGTCGAACTGCGGGCCATCATCGGCGCGGGCACCCGGGTGCATCCGGCCTCCTCCGTCATCTTCCCGCCGTCGGCCCATTTCATGGGCCAGCAGGAGAGCATGGACGTCATCTACGTCGACCCCTACCCGAAGAAGAAGAATCCCGAGCCGATCACCGCGGTGCGGACCTGGATCGACGGCGCCAAGCGCGCCCAAAAGCCCATCGTCTGCGTCGTCCAGGCGTTCGAGATGCTGCCGGCCTGGCCCAAGCCCTCGGCCGCCGAATTGGAGAATTACATCTACCAATCGCTGGTGCACGGCGCCATCGGGATCTTCTACTACTCTATGAACGACCCCTCGTGGAACCTGGCCCAGAGCGATCTGTGGGAGAAGACCCTCCAGATGAACCGCGAGATGAAGGCCCTCGCCCCCGTGCTCCTCTCCGAGGCCATGCGCCGGGAGACCTGGAACGTGAAGTCCAACCCCGCCGTCGATGCCGTAGCCGCTGTGGTGAACGGCGAAACCTGGGTGCTGGCCGTGAACGTGTCCGAGAAGGAGGCCGACCTCAGCGTCGCCCTCCCCGCGGGCGCCAAGGGCGCGGTTTCGGCCGTCTTCGGCCGCGGCAAGCCGGTTTTAAAAGACGGAAAAATCGTCGACTCCATCGAGGCCCTCGGTTCGCGGGTCTACGTGGTGAAATAGCGCCCGGAAACCGGCCGCCGCCGTCGGGCGGCCCCTCAGGCCATCGGATTCTTCCCGAGGTTCTGGCGGTAGTTTTTCGGCGAGACCCCGGTGACGCGCTTGAAGGTCTTCGAGAGGTGGAACGCGTCGTGGAAGCCGCAGCGGGCAGCGAGCGCCTCCAGCCCCGGGGCCTCGGGCGAGCGCAAGAGCGCCTTCACGCGCTCGACCTTCGATTTCACGAGGTAGCGCACCGGCGCCATGCCCACGAGTTCGTGGAAGCGCGACGAGAATTGGCCCCGTGACAAACCCGTCAGCCGGGCCAATTCGGCCACCGTCGGGGGTTCCTCCCCCGTGTCTCCCATGCGGTGCAGGGCCGGAAGGAAGCGGCGCCAATCCGGGGTGAGGCTGCGCCCGAGGATCGCCCCCTCGGGCATGAAGCGCGCGAGGAGGTCGAGGAGGATGCCGTGGGCCGCCAGGCGGGAGGGGATCGTCGCGGCCCCCCCAGAGTTCGATCATCTTTCCCATCGCTTCTTTGAGCGTTCCCCGCCCGTCATCCGGAAGTTCGTAGCGCGGCTCCACGAGGCGGAAAAAATCGAGCCCCCCGCCGATGAGGAGGGTCGCGTGCACCCACCAGATGGCGACTTCCGCGGGCGTACCCAGGTCGACCCCCGAGTCGGGGGGGATGAGGTAGAGGCGGCCCGGCGCGAGGCGGAAGGTCTTGCCGTGGTGGCGCGCGAAACCCTCGCCCTCGACGACGGCATAGAGTCGGGCCCAGGCCTCGCGCCCCTCTCGAAGCGTCCATATTCCATGGCGGTAGACGCCCTTCTCGCCGGTGAGGATGCGGGGCTGGAGGGAATCGAGGGCATCCATTCCCCGAAGCATAGCCGCAAAGCCGCCGGCCCGCAAGCATGACCGTACATAATTACATGTTTATTTTTATCCATCCATGGAGCGGTCCCTTGCTTTTGCCTACCCTTAGGCTACCGAAACACGGAGCCGCCCATGATGACCTCCCGCGAACGCCTGCTCACCGCCCTCGACAACGGACGCCCCGACCGGCTTCCCTGCCAGGTGCACGGTTGGATGCCCTATTACCTTAAGACCTACCTGGGGGGATGCGATTGGTACGGGGCCTACGAGCGCTTCGGCATGGATTTCGCCATCTATGTGAGCCCCAACTACCGCTACGCCGAGGCCGATCTCGCCCACTGGCAGGTCGAGTGGAAGGATCTGGGGACGGATGCGGGAGGCAATGCCACCCGGCTCCAAACGATCCGCACCCCCAAGGGCGAATTGCGCCGTATCCAAGCGACCAATGCCTTCACCACCTGGGACACCGAGCATCTCCTGAAGAACGAAGCCGATTTCGAGCTTTGGGCCGCCTACGCCCCCGTCCCCGTGGGGATCGATTTCACCCCAGTCCGGGAAGCCCGGGAAAAACTAGGTGATCGGGGCATCGTGCGCAGCCATCCCTTCAGCCCGGGACAGGGCTCTCCCTGGCAAAGTTTCTGCACCCTCTACGATACCGAGCCGGCCATCATGCTCGCCATGGACGAACCGGACCTCCTGCACCATTTCCTGGAGGCCATCGTCGCGCGCACGCTTCGCGCCACCGAACTCTGGAAAGGGACGCCCGCCGACCTGGTGGAGGTGGGGGGCGGCGCGGGGAGCAATACGGTCATCAGTCCTTCGCTGTACTCCGAGTTCTGCCTTCCCTACGACCGCCGGCAAAACGCGGCCTTCCACGAAGCCGGGGTGAAGGTCGTCACCCATCTCTGCGGCGGGCTCATGAAGATGCTCGACCTCGTGGTTGAATCCGGCTCCGACGGGCTGGAAACCATGACCCCGCCCGAAATGGGGGGCGATTGCGATCTCGCCGAGGCCTCCCGCCGCGTGGGCGACCGGCTCTTTTTCATCGGCGGCTTCGACCAGAACCGGGGCTTCGAGCAGGGCGACCCCGCGACGGTCCGCAAGATGGTGCACCAATGCTTCGAGGCGACCCGCGACAAGGCCGGCTACATCCTCTGCCCCTCGGACCATTTTTTCAAGGGCGATCCCGCGAATCTCCAAGCCTTCGCCGACGCGTGCAGGGAGTGCGTCTACGAACCCGCGCGTGCCGCGCCCCGCGCCCTGGCGGCCGCGGTCTAGGAGCGCGGCGCCTTCAATGCCCGTTGACGTTCGCGCCCGCCTGCTCGCGGATGCGGTCCGAGAGCGAGGCGGTTTCCCACGCGGTGCGCAGGGAACTCACCGGGTCGAAATCGGGGAGGCCCCTGCCCGAGAGGAAATGGGCGAGTTGATGGGTGAAACCGCGCATGAGGCTCATCTCCTCGCTGGGGTCCTTCGCCAACGCGGCGTTGAAATCGAACCGGCAATCCTGCTGACCGCCCTCCAGGACGGCCCAGCGGCCGCCGCCCTGGCTCCCCGTGATGGCCGCGAAGGCCCAATGGTGGGTTCGCTTCTGGGCGAAGAACTCGTAGGTCTCGGTATCCTGGCCGACGGCCGGCCGGACGTCCAACTCGCAGGCCACCCCGGAGGGGGCGCGCAGGCGGGCGATGATCCACGGGGTGAGGGGGCTCCCCGATTGGGGTCCGCCGCCTTCTGCGCGCTCCAGAGTCAGGGGCCCGAGGAAATACTGGGCGAGATTCACGGCGTGCACCATGGTGTCGTGGTAGAAATTGGAGGCCACCCGGTCGCGGCGCCAGAAACGGATGGCGGCGCCCGTCAGCGACTCCTTCCCCAGGCTCTCGCGGACCGCTTTCGCCCCCGAGGCGAAGCGCCGATTGAAGGCGACCTGCACCACGGCCTTGCGCCGCTCGGCCTCTTCGGCGAACGCCAATAAGCGCGCGGGATCGTGGGAGACCGGCTTCTCCACCAAGAGCGGGATGCCCCGTTCAAAGCAGAGGGGAAGGAGTTTTTCCACCACCTCGGGGAAGAGGCAAAAGAGGAAGGCATCGGCCTCGTCTGATTTCAGGAGGGCCACCGAATCCGTGTGGGCCTTGGCGGAGGGGAAGGCCCTGCGGGCGAGTTCGAGATTTTCCGCCTTCAAATCACAGACGGCGCTCACGCTCAGGGGCCACCCGAGGTCGAGGAGCGTCTTCAAGGCTGGAAAATGGGCATTGCGGGCGATGCCGCCGCAACCGATGACGCCCAGGCGCACCGGGGTCTTCGGCGCGGGAGGCAGGGGGAACGTTTTTAACATTTCTTCCAAATTCATGGGTTGACTCCGCGGGGACCCCCACCGGGGTCGCCGTAAGTCTATCCTTTTTCAAGGCCCCGGGGTTGACGGAAAGGGCCGCCCGATTGGCGATGTCGGTTCTGGGCCGCCCGTGTGGCGCGTTGCCATGATGCCTGCGTGTCCTATCCGGCCACCGCTACGGAATCGCCGCGCGCAATGGGCCGCTGATGCGGGACTTGGAAGGCGACCCCGACGAGTGGGGGATGCAAACGCCAAGATCCGCCTCCATGGAACAATACCGAAGGCATGAAAAAGACCCCCCAAAAGCGCGCCTCGACCGCCAGGCCAAAGGCTTCCCCTCCCCCGCCTCCCCGTTACGTCCCGGCCCCGGTCCGGCCTCGGGCCGCGACTGCATGGCACGGCGAGTATGATTTCATCATCGTCGGTTTTGGAGCCGCCGGCGCCAGCGCGGCCATCGAAGCCCATGACCGGGGCGCCAAGGTCCTGGTGCTCGAGCGGTTCTCGGGCGGCGGCGCCTCGAAGATGAGCGGGGGCGTGCTCTATGCCGGGGGAGGCACCCGCCAGCAACTCGCCGCCGGATTCAAAGACAGCCCCGAGAAGATGCTGCGCTACCTGACGCGCGAGATGGAGACCAACCCCCTCCCCGGGAAGAAACCCTCCATCGATCGCAAAGCCCTCAAGCACTTCTGCGACCGATCCAAGGCGAACTTGGAATGGCTGGAGGGCCTCGGCCTCGATATCCCGCTGAAGTTCTTCGCCGGAAAGACCAACCAACCCCCGGGGGGCTTCGGCCTTTATTTTTCGGGGAATGAAAAGCAATACGCCCCCGAGGGCGAAGCGCTTCCCCGCGGGCACGTGCCCCTGGGCACCGGCATGTCGGGCTCCAAATTATTCCGCACGCTGCACCTCGCCGTCGAAGCGCGCGGGATCCCGGTGCGCCGCCATGCCCGGGCGGTGCGCCTCCTCCAGGGAGAACGCGGCGCGGTCATCGGCGTGGAGATCCGCTATAGCCGGCTCTTCCTCCTGCGGCCACTCACTTGGCCCCTGGCCCAATTGGGATTCGTCAGCGCCACCGCCCGGCGTCTCCTCGGATGGATCGAGACCACCCTCGGGGCGAAACGCCGCCTGCGCGCCAGACGGGGCGTGCTCCTTTCCACCGGCGGCCACGTCTATGACAAGGCGCTCTTCCAGGGGCACGCGCCCGCCTACCGCGGTACCTTCCCCCTGGGCACCCCCGGCGACGACGGCAGCGCCCTGCGCCTCGGGCTCGAAGCCGGCGGGGCCATGGCCTCCCGGTTCATCTACCCCCCCGAGGCCCTGGTGACCGGAATCCTGGTCAACCGCGACGGGCGCCGCTTCGTGGATGAGAGCGTCTACGGCGCGAGCCTCAGCCGCTCCATCGCCGCCCAGGAAAACAGGGCGGCCTGGCTCATCATCGACAGCCGCGTCCACCGCGAAGCGGCCCGGCAGGTCCGCGAGCGGGAAAGCTTTGCGGGCGTCCCCCTCAAGTGCCTCCTCTCCGGCGAGATGAACGCCCTGCTCTACCGCCGCCTCACCTGCTTCGTAAACCTCCATTTCAACCGGAAAAAAGCCCGAACCCTGGAATCCCTGGCGGCCAAATGCGGCATCCCCCCCGGGGCGCTTCGGAAGTCCATGGAGGAATACCGGGAGGCCTTCCTCTGGCGCCAAGATAAGGCCTTCGGAAAATCCCGCGACCAATTGGCCAAACTGGCCCACCCGCCCTATTACGCCATCGATTGCCGCATCGATAATCTCCTCTTCCCCATCCCCTGCCTCACCCTGGGGGGCCTCAAGTCCCATGGCCTCACCAGCCAGGTCCTCCGGGAAAACGGCAGCGCCATCCCCGGCCTCTACGCGGCGGGGCGCAGCGGCGCGGGGGTGCTCTCGCGATCCTACGTCAGCGGCTTCTCCCTGGCCGAATGCGTCTATTCGGGCAGGAACGCCGCGGCCCACGCGGCCGCCGGGACCGAGAAGCGATGAGGCGCGCGGCGCTGCTCTTCCTGCTCTCCTTCGGGGGAGCCTGGTCGATGAGCGACCTCCCCCAGGCGATGGATGACCGCCTCTTGGAGGGCGTGCGCCTCCTCCACTGCGACCGCTACGACGACGCCTTCTCTAATTTCGCCGTCGTGCAGAAGACGATGCCCGCCCACCCCGCCGGTTTTTTCTTCTACGGAGCCGCCCTGGAATGGCTCGCTTGGGATTACCGCAACCTGGAGCAGGGGCCCCCGTTCTTCGCCATGATGAACAAGACGATCGCCTTGGCCAAGGAGATGGTCGTCAAGGACCCGAAGAATGCTTGGGCTTTCTTCTATTTGGGTGCGGGTTACGGCTTCCTGGGCTTGGCCGACATCAAATACGGCAATTGGCTCAAGGCGTTTTACGACGGCATGACCGGCTACAAGCACATGCTCCAGGCGCTCAAATTGAACCCCAACATTTGGGATGTGTACTATGCATTGGGCCAATTCCACTATTGGCGCAGCAAGAAAGCCGCCATCGTACGCGTCTTCACCACCCAGGACGAGATGAAGCAGGGCATCGAAGAACTCGAGGTCGCCACGAAAAAGGGCTATTTCACGCGTTGGGAAGCTCGCAATTCCTTGGTGGATATCTGGAACATGGAGGGCCAACCCGTGAAATGCGAGGCGCTCCTGAAGGAGTCCCTGGCGGAGTTCCCGGTGAACCTCTATACCTGGTGGTCCTACGCCAAAGTCCATATGGCGCGGAAACGATACACCGAGGCCCTCGGCGCCCTGGATTTCCTCGAGGGCCGATTCAAGTCCAGCCACTGGACGGGGGACCTCGCTTGGGTGGAATGCTGGGTTTGGAAGGCCGATTGCTGGGGACACCTGGGGGACAAGGAGAAGACGAAAATTTTCCTGGAGAAGGCCAGACGCCACCCGAACGCGAAGATCAAGTCCGTACCGCGCTACCAGGAACTCATGAAAGACGTCAAGAACATTTCCGGGTGGGCCGGGGTGCCCCTCCCAGAATAGGCGCCGCCCACGGCCTCGGCCCCGGCTCGCGCTGGACTTGGACTCCGAAGAACCGAGGCAAAACGAATCCCGCAGGTCGCGGCCGGGGGTCTTCTCGGCCGCAACCCGCGGGACGTTACGAGGTAACTATTCTTTCTCGGCTTCCTCCGTGAAAAGTTTCTCCACGAGTTCCTTCACTTGCCCATCCAATACCTTCTGCCACTCGCCCGTGGCGTCTCCCGTGAAGTGGGCGAGCTTTTTCTTCGGGACCTCCATTCCCTTGGCGAGGAGTTTGGTGTCGGAGGCCTGCTTGAAGAAGACGAGCTTATCGTTGCTCTTGTCGAGAAGGTAGAGCGATCCCTGGAGGACGGAGTAGTAATTATCGGCGATGTCCCTGGTGAAGAGCACCTCATGCACGTCGAGGTAGGCGAGGTAATTCGCCTTTGTCGCGGCGGGATCCTTCAGTTTGGGGAGGGTGCCATACTCCTTCACCTTCATTTGGACGTAGGCGGACGGATCGGCCTCCGCCGCGCTCGACTCGAAGGGAAGCACCTCGAAGTTGAAGTTCGAGCCTAATTTCTCGGCCAGGATCGGCCGGAAATTGCTGCTGATCTCGAGGGTCGCGAAGGCTCCCTCCGCGATGCTCTGGCGCCACTTATTCGCCGCTACGGTGATGACCGCGCCGAGGAGCCCCCCCTGGTTCCCGCGCTCATTCTGGAAACTGGTGGAAAACGTCGCCCGGGGGATGTAGACGCTGATGGATTTGGGCTTCGCCCGCAGATCGCCCGGCAATTGGATCGATTTGAGGGCGCACCCGGACATGCCGGCCAAAAGGGCGAACGCCGCGGTGACGATGATGATCTTTTTCATAGGATTTCCTTAAATGTTTGGGGTTAGAACCGAATCGACCCATTCAGGCCGGCCGCATTCGGCAGGACCCAGAACGAGAGCCGGGGTTTGTGGTCGAGGGCCTCGATCGCCTGGATATAACTGGTGGCCGACTTTTCCTTCATATGGACGCCGCCGAGCATGAGGGCGATCCCCCCGAGGGCCGTGCCGCTGAAAGCCGCGAGGGCGGGCCAGAAATAGGTGTAGGTCGAGTTCAGCGACGCCAATCCGATGACCGACCCCGTGCCCAGTATCGCGCCGGTCCACACCAAGACCCCGCCCCATCCTCGCTGGGCCGAGTACAAACGGAGGAGCTTGAGCGCTTGCGGATCGTCGGAGATGAGTTTACGCAATTGGGCGTCTGTCTCCTGGTAGCGGATGGATTTTCCGTCGACCTGGAAGGTCTTGAATAGATTTCGGGAATCGAAATTCACGACCCTGGTTTTAGGCGCCGTCGCCGCGGAAGCGAGATCGCCGGGCGACGCCTGGGCCGCGATGGGCCAGAGGCAAAAGACGAGCATCGGCAAAAATCGAACGGAACGCATGGGGTTCACCCTCCTTCATTTGAATGATCGCGCTTCGCCCCTGGGATGGGTCTGCTCGAACACCGGCGCACTTATACCGCGAGATCCAAGGATTCAACACCGTGGCAAAACGGTATTTGTTCCCAGCGCCAATCGGGGCACCGAACCCGAAAACCCGCTTGCCGCAGCGAATCCCCAACCTGATCCGGGTTTCGAACTAAGGGAAGGCCCGATGCCATGGTGCACTTCGATGCGCAGAAGATCCTACTTCCCCTTTGTTTTTCCACCGAATGTCTTACCCCGTTTTCCATGGGTGCGAAGGTTTTTTTCGACTTGATGCATGTTCGCGCGTGCGCACCGAGGTACAGAACACCGGCACTGGGCGAGAGGCCCCGTTCCGAGGACGTTCACCCTCGGTGCGATCAATTGACAAGCCCCGCGCCATAAGTGAAAATTCGCCAATCAACCCTTGGAGCCCCCGATGAAACGCCCCCTCCTCGCCCTCCTCCTCATCCCCGTCGCCGGCCTCTTCGCCCAGCCGGCTCAGGCCCGCATCGATATCGATGCCACCCGAAGCAAGATTCCGCTGACGAATTTCGCCACCAAGCCGGGCGGCTACGGCGCCAATGCCTCCTGGCTGAAGCCCGACCAGAAGCCCTGCTACGCCGTGCTCCAGGCCGATGTCACGAACAATCAATTCGTCCCCGTGGAACTGAAGTTCACCCCGCTCGGCACGGGCACCGTGACTCTCCAAGTGAAGGGTCCCTACTATAAGAAAGAAGGCGACACCAAGAACACGCCCGTCTTCGTCTTCTGGGACAAATTAGAAGTCGAAGGCGCGGTCCTCAAGAACGGCGATTTTGAGACCGCCGAAGGGTGGATCCTCCAGACCAATGTCCCCGCGACCCCCGAAGACGCCCAATTCAGCAAAGACGCCGCCCGCGTGAAAAGCGGAAAAGGCAGCCTGCGCGTCTGCCACGACCGCGCCGCTTTCCAGATGGTCGACGTGAAATCCAACGTCCAGGTCACGCTGCGCGGCTGGGCTCAAGTCCAGAAATAAGCCCTCCCGGGCCTTCCCGGCCCGATGGGGAAAGGGGGCGGGCCGCGATCCCCCTATTTTTCCGCGAACGCCTTCAGGTTCTGGAGGCCCGACTCGAAATCATTCCCCATCATGCGGTCCATCATCAGGCCGAACCAACGGCCGAGATAGGCGGACTCTCCCGTGAGGGTCCACGTGATGCGCGTCGCGCCGCCGAGGTCTTTCATGTCGAAACGCGAAACCGCCTTGGATGCCTGGGGCGAAGTGAACTCGAGGTCGTGGACCACGAGGGCGTTCTCCTTAATTTCGCGGATGGTCATGGAGCCGCTTCCGATGCGCTTTCCTTCCCAGGCGTAGCGCGCACCGACGGTAAAGGGCTTGCCGCTCACCGTCTGGGAGGCCGAGGGCTCGTAGCGGATCCACGGCTGCCAAAGGTTGAACTTCTGGAAATCGCCGACGGCCGCATAGACCTTGGCCACCGGGGCGGCGAGATCGAGGCTGCGGGAGACGGAGTAGGACTTGGGCAGGAACAGGGGGCCGACACCGGCCACGACGAGCGCAAGCGCGACGAGGCCCAGTAGGGCCCACATCATTTTTTTAAGCATCAATAGCTCCCAGAGCGCGGGGGTTCAGGACCCAAGGCGCCCCCGAAAAGATAAGCGCCCGCCGACCCGGAGGACAAGCCGCCGAGTTCAATGTGACCCGAGGTCCCAGGGATGTTCCATCGCCTCGAAGGCGCATTCGGCGAAGAAAAAACTCGAGGTGTTCAGCGAGCCGTAGTCGTAATGGCCGAGCGCCTGCGCGACCGGGCCCCGCACTTTCTCCTTCCATTCGGCGCTCGCCCCGATGGCGGCGACGCACGCGGCGGCCAAAGGCTGCTGCATGAAGTGGCGCTCGAGGGCGCGACGTGAAGGTCGGCCCGCATCGGTGTCGAGGCGGTCGAGGGCGGCGAGTTGCTCGACGGCCAAGCGCTGGGCTTCTGCCTGGCTCTTTTGGGCCCGCCAGACGGGGAAGGCCTCCCGCCATCGGAGGACCCGGTAGGGCGACCTTTCATCGGGCACGAACTTGCGGTACTCGGCCAAGCCCTCGGCGGCCACGGCCTGGTTCTTCTCCAGCCCGTCGCGGAACGCCTTTCGCGCGGAGGGGTCTTCCTCCATGCCGATGAGCTCCGCGAGGGAGGATTGGGCCCCGGCCACGATCCACATCTGGGTGCGGATATCGGGGATATGGGGCAGATCATGGAGGCAGGAGCGGGAACAGATCGCAAGGCGATCGTCGGGGCCGCCTTCCGGGGTTTCGCGCAAGGCTCGGCGGTACTTCCCGAGCCAGCCCGTTTCCCCGGTGAGCGCGTGGAGAGACCTCAAGATGAAGAGCAGATTCGCGGCCCCGCGGAACTCGGCCTTGGTGAAATCCCCCCGGGTCTCTCCGGTGAAGGACCCGTCACAGGGGCCCTTCCATCCCGATTTTTCCAAGGCGAGGGCGACGCGCAGGGTGGCTTCCTCCACCTGCGCCCTCTCCTTCCCCTCCGGAAGGCCGGACTTCAGGTATTGAAAGAGGCCGAGGAACCAGGGGTGGGTCTGGTCATCGGAACCCATCGGGTAATGGCATTTCCCGTCGGACCCGATGCCTCGGCCGATGAAACCCTCCACGTCGGACAATTCGGAGAGTTTCAGGAGCCCCCCGGCGATGCGACGGGCCTTGGCGCGGTCGCCTTCGGTTCCGGTTCGGCGCGCCCGCAGGCACAAGGCCTGCAGGTAGAGGCCGTTGAAGAACGCGCCATTTTCGATGGGGCTCCACCAACCGATGGCATTGGGCCGGCCCAAGGCGCAATCCTCCCCGTTCGGGAGTTCCACTTCGCCGCCGGGGCCCGCATAATCCAGTAGCACCCCGTGCGCGTCGACGAAGCGCCCCCAGAGGCACCGGTGGGCTTCTTCGCTGTTTGCTTGGAGGGTTCGGACGGTCTTCATTGGGAATCCTTGGCGGCTCGGTCGGAGCCCGTGGGCACGCCGTGCGGTCGAAATCGGGGCCGGTGGGCGTCGGCCCCGCCCCCTAAGTATCGCAGGGCCGACGCCGCCATGCAATGCCCCAAAGTTCCTGTCGACTTGCCGCAGTTTCCCCCCATCGATTTGAGTTTCGCCATCCCCCCATGACACGATCCTGGATGGCCAAGAAACCCCATCCGCTCGTCGTCGTCCGCAACTCTTCCATCGCCGGCCGCGGGGCCTTCGCCCGGCGCGCCATCCCCAAGGGCAAGCGCATCATCGAGTACACCGGCAAGCGCCGCCCCGAGACCCCCGAAGACGACGAAATCGGGACGGATCCCATCTATATCTTCTCCGTGGGCAAGGGCATCGTCATCGACCCCGAAATCGGCGGCGGCAACGAGGCCCGGTTCCTCAACCATTCCTGCAAGCCCAATTGCGAGACGGTCGATGAAGAAGGCCGCATCTACATCGAGGCCATGCGTTCGATCCAGGCGGGCGAAGAACTGACCTTCGACTATCTCCTCGAGGTGGGCCATGCCGTCACCGAGCGCGACCGGAAGGCCTACCCGTGCCGATGCGGCGCTCCGAAATGCCGGAAGACCCTCCTGGCGCCTCCGAAAAAGAAGCGGAAAGTCGCGGCGAAAAAGAAGGTCGGCGTCAAAAAATAGATGATCTTCCTCTGCTCGTCGGTCTATGACTCACGGAACGGATGAGCAGCGAACCCTGCCGCCCGGTCTAGGAACCTTAAACCATGGCGGTCCCATTGTGACGGGGACCAAGCGTTTTCCGCGCGCGGATCGCCCACGGCTTTGACGGGGAACCGGGGACGAATTTTCGTCAGCATCCACGATGTAAACTCTGGATAGTCGCATGCCTCCGTGAGGACCTATCCGGCGAGTCGGCCGACCGCTATAATCTCGGCGGTACCCGATGCCCACGGCGCGAGACCCCCAAATCCATTCGGGGGAGGCTGAAAGCGTTGGGAGGATCTTACCCGCCACGGACTAGGGAACGCGCGATCCCGGCCGGTCGCTGCCATGACGCTCGACGAGCTTGCCATGCAAAAGGAGACCCCATGCCCACAGGAATCCAACCACCCGGCCGTGTGATCTGGTATAACGATGGAGATGACCTGACCTCGGTCGCCTTCGGCCAGAAGACGCTGTGGAACGCCCGCGACCCGGGGGGCACTCCGCTTCCGGAGCGCTTCGCTTCCCCCCAAGATCTTATAAACCTCCGCCTAACGGGCATCGCCAAAACGCCGGCGGACACCATCTCCTACTGCGGGCTCTTCGTGTGGCCCTGCTGGCAACTCCCGCGCGAACGCACCGCGGCCCTGGGCGAGGACCCGCTCCGGGCGATCGTCGATTTTACCCACGATTGCGGGAAAGAATTCTTCTTCAATCTGCGCATGAACGACTGCCACTCATCCGGCCAGCATTGGCGGGGGCCCGCCTACTGGGAGCCGTTTCGCATGGCCCACCTCGATTGCCTCCAGTCCACGATCCCGCCGGCGGAGCTCGCCTCCCGCTACCTTCCATGGATACGTGGGGAAGCCTCCGTCTACCCTCTCCAAGAAGTGCTCGAGCGCCGCGGCGGCGGAAATCGGGACGTGCAATCTTGGGCGGCCTACGATTACGCGAAGCCGGAAGTGCGCTCGTATTTCCTGGATTGCATCCGTACGGCTTGCGAGCGATACGACCTCGACGGGATCGACCTCGATTGGCTCCGCGCCCCGTATTTTTTCCGCTTCGGCGAGGAGCGCCGCCGATTGCCCCTGATGAACGATTTCGTCCGCCGCGCCGCCGAAACCATCCGGGAGGTCGCGCGCTCGAAGGGAAAGCGCATCACGATCGCCATGCGGGTTCCCGACACCCCGATACGCGCCCTCGAAGTCGGCTTGGACGTGGGGACGTGGCTCGCATCTGGCTGGATCGACCTCCTCATCGCGGGCAACGGCTTGTCCGTATTCTCCGCGCCGCTCGCGCCCTGGCAAGAGTTGGCGCGACCGAACAAGGTTCCGGTGTACGCCTGCGTCTCGCGCAGCGCCCAGGGCCTCGCAGACCCCGCCCTCTTCCGCGGGGCCTGCCAACGGCAGTGGGCGCAGGGCGCGCACGGCCTCTACCTCTTCAACCATTTCATCCCCGACGAGTACGGCTGGATCGATGAAGTCGCCCGATCTTCGTCGCTCAACGCCCTTCCCCTCGCCTACGCGCTCGATGCCGGAACCCCCTTTTTTGAGAACGGCACGGTCGAACTCGGTCCGTTACCGCTTGATTTCTCGGACCTCACCGCCCCGCTGATGCACTCTTTTTCGATTGAAATTCCGGAATGGCCACGTACTCGCCTGAAAGGCGCTCTGGCCGTGAAATGGCGGGCGGCGCCTCCCGCCCAAGGCATCCTTTGGGAACTCAACGGGGAACTCGTCGGTCCCCTCGACCCCCTACCGGACGGTGCGATCCGTTTCGGGGTCCACGCCTTGCGCGCGGGAGCCAATGAATTGAGGGTGACGGTTCCACCGGCCCAGCGGGGCCTTATTCTGGAAGCGGTGAAGGTGACGCTCGATCCGTCGTAATCGCGGTTTCGGACCCTCTGCCTCGGGCGCACGCTGCGGCCTCGAGACGCCCGTGTAGCGGCACTCAGGGCGCGATGCTCCGCGGCCAAATGACCGGTTTTTCCTAGCCCCGTCCCGTTTCTCCATTGGACTCTCCCCCGGAATGGTCGATACTGGAGTTGCGCTGCCCCCGCCGTGGGTGCGCGCAGAATTCCCCCAGTTCCATCTTCCCGAAAGGAGCCGCCGATGCCGAACGAACTTCCCCCCATCACCCTCGAAGAAATGAGGGCGCGCATCCCCGCCCAACTACGCATCACCCAGCCGGATTACGTGGTGTTCGTGCCCGAGGTGAATCCCGCGTCCATCAGCGATACCGGCAACGAGCATTTCCTGGCCTTCGACGGCCCCGATGGGTCGCTCATGGCGGTCTGGACGCAGAGTTCGGTGGAGAATTATTCCGCCGACCTTCCCGCCGACCAGCACATCGCCTTCGCCGTCAGCCGCGACGAGGGCGTCACCTGGACCCCGCCGCGCATCATCGCCGGCCCCAAAAAACCCGGCGACGGCCACATGGCGAGTTGGGCGTTCCCCCTGGTCAGCCGCACGGGCCGCATCTACGTGCTCTATAGCCAGCATATCGGGCGCCACGACACATTCTTCCACCACACGGGTTGGCTCCACGGCATCACGAGCGACGACCACGGCAAGACCTGGTCCGCCCCGCAGCAGGTGCCGCTTCAGCGCAGCATCCACGACCATCCCGATCCCACCATGCCGCCGAATATCCTCTGCTGGCAGAAGCCCCTGCGTTTGGGGCCCGACGGGCGGTATTTCGCCGGCATCACCCGCTGGACGAGCTTCGCCGTGCGCAAGAGCCCGCTCTCCGATTGGCGCTCGGCCGATGCCCGGGTGAACTTCATCCGCTTCGACAACGTCGACGAGAACCCCGAGCCGAAGCATCTTACGCTCACGTGGTCCGCCGCCGACGCCGAGGCGCTCGCCGTGCCGTTCCCCGGCCATCCCGAACTGAGCGCCTGCCAGGAACCCTCGGTCGTGAAACTCCCCGACGGGGGCCTCTTCTGCGTGGTCCGCACCGCTTCCGGCAGCCCCTATTGGAGCCAAAGCCGCGATGGCGGCGCTTCGTGGACGGCCATGCGACCGCTGCTTCGCCGGGACGGGGGCGAATCCCTGCTCCATCCCCTCTCGCCCTGCCCGATGTACGACGTCGGGGGGGAGAGCGCCGGAAGCGGTCGCTACGCGCTCTTCATCCACAACCACGACGGCCATTACCGGGGCTACGGCCCCGCCGACACGAGCTTCCACCGCCGGCCCATCCACCTGGTCCGGGGGCGTTTCCGGGCGGGCGCGGACCAGCCGGTGTGGTTCGACGAGCCCGAATTATGGATGGACCACGACGGCGTACCGCTCGGGAAGCCGGGCACGCCTGGGCGCCTGGATCTCGCGCTCTATTCCAGTTGCACCGTGCGCCAGGGCGTGGCGGTGCTCTGGTACCCGGAGCGAAAGTTCTTCCTCCTGGGGAAGAAGATCCCCGCGTAGGCCCTAGGCCGCCGTCCGGGAGGCCGCGAGGATCCGCTTCTGGATCTCCTCAACGGGGAGCTTTTGGAGATCCGTGGGGGCCAGGCGGTTCGAAAGCACTTCGGGCAAGGCCGCGAGTTTCTCGGAGAGCACGAGGTTCTTATTGGCGCTCACCTCGTCCACCCGGTCGACGGGGGTGAAATGGGGGACGGTCTTGAGGACCTCGGGGTGGGCGCTGACGAGCTCGTGCATGGCGAGCACGCAATCGGCGAACCGGTCGAGTTCGGCCTTGGTATAGGATTCCGTCGGCTCGATCATGAGCCCGAACACCTCGGGAAAACTCACCGTCGGGGCGTGGAAGCCGAAATCGAGGAAGAGTTTTCCCATCCGCCCCATGACCTGGGCCTTCGTGACGCCCGTGGCCTCGATCTTCGCGAAGAGTTCGGGGGCGAGGGTGAGGATGAACTCGTGCATGCGCGGGCTCGCCTCCGAGCCCGAGGGGAGCACGGGGAATTTGGGCTCGAGGCGCTTTTGCAGGTAGCGCGCCGAGAGGACCGCGAGGGCCGAGATGCGCCGCACCCCCGCCCCGCCGAGGGCGGCGACGTAGGCGTGGGCGCGCACCTTATGGGCGAAATTCCCCTGGTGGCGGTGGAAATCGCCGATGGATTTGGGGGACCGCACCGGGAGGAATTTTCCGCCCTCGCGCACCACCTGCATGCCGGGGAGGAAGGGGACGAGTTTTTCGCTCACGGCCACGAACGCATCGCCCGGGCCGCCGCCCCCGTGGGGGATCGACCAGGTCTTATGGGTATTATTATGCACCGCGTCGACGCCCATCTTTCCGAGATCGGCCCAGCCGCAGATGGCGTTCATATTCGCGCCGTCCATATAGACGAGGCCGCCCGCGGCGTGGACGATGTCGGCGAGCTCCTTGAAGCGCGTCTCGAAAATCCCCGAGGTATTGGGGTTGGTGCACATGATCCCGGCGATGCGGGGCCCGTGCTCGGCGACCACGCCCCGAAGCTGCGCGAGGTCGACTTGGCCCGAGGCATCGGCCTCGATGACCGCGATGCCGGTCTCGGGGCTGAAGCCGGCCACCGCGGCGGTGGCGGGATTGGTGCCGTGGGCGGAATGGGGGATCAGCAAAAGGTTGCGTTTCGCGTCGCCCCGGTCCCGGTGGTAGGCCTGGAAGAGCTTGATCCCCACCAGTTCGCCCTGGGCCCCGGCGACGGGTTGGGTGGTGAGGGCCGCGAGGCCGGTGATGGACTTGAAGTTCTCCTGGGTGCGGTAGATCACCTCGAGGGCGCCCTGGACATCCTCGGGGAGCGACTGGGGATGGGCGCGCTGGAAGCCTTCGAGGCCCGCCGCGTAATCGTTGAGGTAGGGGTTGTACTTCATCGTGCACGAGCCCAATGGGTAGCAAGTGGAGTCGGGGCTCACGTTCTGGCTCGCCAGGCGCGTGTAATAGGCGCGGAGTTCCGCCTCGGCGATATCGGGGAAGCCCACCGCTCCTTCCCGGCGCAGGGCCGCGGGCGCCTCGACGAGGGGCGCCGCCGCGGTCCCGGGGCCGAAGCGCTTGGCGAAGAAGGCGCCCAGCGCCTTGAGATCCGGTTCGCCCTGGAGATCGGTGAAGGAGAGGAGGAGGAGGTTCTTGCGGCCGGCGACGCGCGCGGAGATATCGACCCCCGCCTGGATGCCGGCGGCGGAGGCGTCGCGGATGAAGTCGCCGACGTCCACCGGCAACTCGAGGGCGAACTCGTTCCAGAACGGGCGGCCGGGGAAGGCGGGCTTCACGCCCGCCGCCGCGGTGAGGTCCCTCCAGGCCGACGCCGCATTCGCGCGGGCCGCCGCGATCGCGGCCTTCAGGCCCTTCTCGCCGCGGGCCAGGAGGGCGGCGCCGGCCATGGTGGCGATGAACGCCTCGTTGGAGCAGATATTGGAGTTGGCCTTCTCGCGGCGGATGTGCTGCTCGCGGGTGGAGAGCACCATGACGCGGCATTCGCGCCCGGCGAGGTCCTTCGCCTTGCCGACGAAGCGTCCGGAGGTGGCGCGGATCTCGTTGGGCCGCTCGGCGTTATGGCGGATGCCGAAAACCCCCAGGCCGGGCCCGCCGAAATTGGGGGCCATGCACAGGTGCTGGCCCTCGGCGACCACGAGGTCGACGCCCCGCTGGCCCCAGCGCACCGGGGGGACCAGCCCCCCGCCGCCGAGGAGCATGGGATCGAACACGCCCACGGCCTTCACGCCCAGGCCCGCCGCGAGGTCGGAGAGCGCGTGAACGTCTTCCAGGTTTCCCGTGCAGGCGACTTGGGGAAAGACGACGGCGAAACATTCGGCGCCGAGGGCCTTCGCCGCGCTCTGGACGGCGGCCGCATCGGTGACGCCGCCCGCCGCGAGGGGGACGGCCCGGATGACGAGGCTCGTGCCTTCGGCCAGGGTTCGGAGCACGGCGAGGTCGCCGGGATAGACGGCTTCGCTGACGAGGACGGTGTTCCCGCCCTTCACCAGGCGCCGCGCGCATTGGATGGCCTCGAAAAGGGCGGTGGCGCGGTCATACAGGGAAGCGTTCACGGCCTCGAACCCGGTGAGCGTGGCCATGAGGCATTGGTAGATCCAGTGGGTCATGAGGGTGCCCTGGCTGCGTTCGGGCTGGTAGGGCGTATACGAGGTCGTGAGTTCCCGCAGGCTCGCCACGAAATCGGGGAGGGCGGGCACGCGCCACGAGGGAAGCCCGTCCCCCAGGAACGAGATCTTCGCGGCGTTCGCGGCGGCCAGGGTTTCCAGGTGCTCCTGGAGCCGGGGATAGAGGAGTTCCGCGCCGATGGGCGGTTCGCCCGCCATGCGGATGGCTTGGGGGAGGTGTCCGAAGAGGTCCTCCAATTTCGCCACTCCAATAGAAGAAAGCATGGCCTGGATATCGCCTTCGGAGGCGGAAATATAATGGCGGGTCAATTCGCGGGGCAGGGAAGCCGGATCATAGGGGAGCTTGTTCATGGGCCATTATACCGGGACGTTCGGCGGGGTTGAATCCGACGGCGGTTCCTTGGACCGGGTTGACTTCCGACCTCTGTTTGGGTGCCATTCCCCGCGGGGTGACTCGCCCGCGAAGCGCCCTTCACCCATGGAAACCTAATTGCAAAACCGCTTTCTTTCCGCCGAAAAACGCCAAAACCCGCTGAATTCCCCTTCCGGCCCCTATGCTAAAATGAAATCGCATACGGGGCTCGCATGGCAGCCTGTCCGGGCCACGCCCGGGGGCGCCGCCAAGGAAAAAGCGATGGGTAGCGAAGACATCGAAAAGCTCAGGAAGACGGTCGCCGACCTGGAAGCCATCGTCCAGATGTACGAGAACCTCACCGAGATGGGCCGCAGCGAGCTCATCGACGCCAAGACCATCATCAGCGCCCAGGAGCGCCTCTCCGAGTTCAGCCGTACGGAACTCATCGACCGCGACCGCATCATCGGGGCCTACGAGTCATTGGGGGAGTACGTGCGCAAGGAGCGCTCCGAGAACCGCACGCTCATCGAGGCCTTCGAGCGCATCATGGGCCTCTCCGACGCGGAGAAGCGCGACCTGCAGGAGAACGTGCTCGCGCTGCTCTCCGTCGTCGACCTCGCCGCCGTCGAGCGCCGGGACGAGGGCAACGTGACCAAGGCCCTCGAGCGCGTGCTCGCCCTCTCCGCCGAGGAGCAGCGCCAGCTCCTGGCCGAACTGAAGAAGAAGATCAAGTTCGACTACCAGACCTTCCCCGACAAGAAGAAGTGAGGCGCGCGTGGCCTCCCGTTCCTTCTTCCTCGTCATCGAGGGCCTCGACGGGTCGGGAAAGGACGCCGTCCTCTCCCGCCTCCTGGGCCGCTTTTCCGACGAGACGGCGGGGAACGAACTCTTCCTCTCCAAGCACCAGAACGTCGCCCGCACCCGCGAGCCCACCGCCTCCAGCGAGAGCGGCCGTTGGCTGGCGGAGAAACTGAAGGACGGCACGCTGGGCGCCGAACCCCCCGCCCTGGTCGCGCAGCATTACGTCAGCGACCGCAAGATCCACGGGCGCGAGATCCGCTGGCTCCTCGGCCGCGGCTACGTCGTCCTCTCCTCCCGCTACGACCTCTCCACCTTCGCCTACCAGGGCGCCCAGGGCGTGCCGCTGCACGACCTCTACGGCATCCACGGCTTCGCCCGCGGCGAATGCCCCGTCCCCGACCTCACGCTCTTCATCGACGTCGACGCCGCCACCGCCATGGCGCGCATCGAGCGGCGGGGCGGCGGGAAGGAGTACTTCGAGAAGCGCGAGTTCCTCGAGAAGGTGCGAGGCTCCTACCTCGCCGCCATCGCCTTCCTGCGCGAACGCGACCGGCGCGCCATCGCGGTCATCGACGCATCGGGGTCCCTCGACGAGGTGTGCGCCCTCGCCGCCCGGGCCGTGGCGGCCAAGATCGGGGCCTGACGCCGTGCGCTTCCCGGCCTCCCCCGAGATCCTCGTCATCAAGACGACCTCCCTGGGCGACGTGCTGCACGGCACCTCCGTCCTCCCCATCCTCAAGAAGAACTTCCCCTCCTGCCGCATCACCTGGGTCGTCGACCGGGCCGCCCTCGAGATCGTGCGGCAGAACCCCATCATCTCGCGCGTCATCGTCTCCGATTTCCGCGCGTGGCAGAAGCTCTGGTGGCGGGAACCCGCCCGCGTGCTCCGGGAAGCCCTCGCGCTCCTCACCCAGATCCACGACACCCGCTACGCCCTGGTCTTCGACATCCAGGGGCTGCTGCGCACCGTGGTGCTCCTGCTCGCCGCGCGCAGCAGCCGCAAGTTCGTGAAGGGGCGCTGGCCGTTCTTGAGGGGCTTCGGCGACAAGAAACGGCTCCACGCATTGGTGGAGATCCGCCGGGTGCTCGAGGTCGCGGGGCTTACGACCTTCGCGGCCCCCATGTCCTTCGCCACCGGGCCGAAGGAGAGGGCGCGGGTGGATGGCCTGTGGCCGCAAACGGGCAAGGTGGTCCTCGTCAGCCCCTTCACGGGGTGGCCCTCCAAAACGTGGAGCCCGCGCCACTTCGCCGAACTCATCCGGCGCTTGCCGCCCGAACTCAACGTGTTCGTCACCGGGGACGCCCCCTCGAGGGACGCGGCCGAAGCCATCGCCCGGGAAAGCGGTCATCCCCGGGTGCGCAACCTCTGCGGCGAGATCGATCTGGCGGCGTTCGCCCATCTCGCCTCCCGCAGCCACGCCATGCTCGCCGGCGAGAGCTTCGCCGCCCACGTGGCCGGCGCGGTGGGCCTCCCCGTGGCCATCCTCTTCGGGCCCACCGACGAGAAGCGCATCGGCCCGGTGGGCGAGCGTTTCCGCATCCTCCGCGCGCCGGATTGCCGCATCTGCTACCGGCCCCATTGCCGCAAGCGGTGCCTCGATGCGATCCCCCCCCAGGCCGCCCTCGACGCCGTGATGGAATTGCTCGCCACCCCGTAGACCGGAGTTCCCGTGAAGATCGCCCTGGCCCAACTCAACCCCCGCATCGCCGACTTCGCCGCCAACCTCGCCAAGGCCCGGGAGGCTTGCGCCCGGGCCCGCCGCGAGGGCGCCGAGCTCCTCGTCTTCCCCGAGTGCTTCCTCACCGGTTACCCGCCCCGCGACCTCCTCGACCGCGCCGATTTCATGGGAAACGCCGTGGAATCGGTGAAACTCCTGGCGCGTGAGAGCAAGGGCCTCGCCATCGTCGTCGGCACCCCCTGGCCCAACCCGTCGAAAGAGGGGCGGCGCCTCATCAACGCCGCGGCCCTGCTGCGCGGGGGGAAGGTCGAGGCCGTCTACGCCAAGACCCTCCTGCCCCAGTACGACATCTTCGACGAGATGCGCTGGTTCGAGCCCGCCGCCGGCGGCAAGCCCCCGGTCTTCCGCATCGGCAAGATCCGAATCGGCGTCACCATCTGCGAAGACCTCTGGGACCTCACCCGCAAAGACGGGCAACCCCTCTATTTCAAGGCGAGCCCCGTGAAGCGCCTGATGGGGAAATGCGACCTCCTCCTCAACCTCGCCGCGTCGCCCTACGACCAGCACAAGTACGCCGCCCGGCGCCAGGTCTTCCGCGAGGCGGTGCGGCGGACCAAGGTCCCCCTGCTCTACGTCAACCAATGCGGGGGCCAGGATGAACTGGTCTTCGACGGGCGCAGCCTCGTCCTCGACGCCAAGGACCGCGTGGCGGCCCAAGCCGCGCCGTTCCAGGAGGAAATCCTCTTCTGGGACAGCGCGGCGCGCACCCAGCCGATTCCCTATGCGGAGGACGAGATGGAACTCCTCCACCAGGCCCTCGTCACCGGGATCCGGGACTATTTCCAGAAGACCGGGTTCTCCAAGGCGGTGGTGGGCCTCTCGGGGGGCATCGACAGCGCCGTGGTGGCCGCCCTCGCCTCCGAGGCCCTCGGCCCCTCCAACGTCACGGGCGTCACCATGCCGAGCCATTATTCCTCCGAGGGCTCCGTCAGCGACTCCCGGCAATTGGCGGAGAACCTGGGCATCGCGATCCACGCGATCCCCATTTCCGAGCTCATGCGCGCCTTCGACAAGGCCGTGCTCGAGGTCTTCCGCGGGCCGACCCAGGGTCTCACCCACGAGAACCTCCAATCCCGCATCCGCGGCGTGCTCCTCATGGCGTTCTCCAACCGGGAGAATTCCCTGGTGCTCAATACGGGGAACAAGAGCGAACTTTCCATGGGCTATTGCACGCTCTACGGCGACCTCAACGGCGCCGTCTCGATCCTGGGCGACCTCTACAAGACCCGCATCTACCGCCTCGTCGCCCAGCTCAACGCGCGCAAGGAGCTCATCCCCCGCGCCATCATCGAGAAGGCCCCCTCCGCCGAGCTGCGCCCCGACCAGAAGGACACCGATTCATTGCCCCCCTACCCCGTGCTCGACGGCATCCTCGAGGCCTTCCTCGAGGAGCGCCTCTGCGCCGAGGAGATCATCGAGCGCCTGGGCCATCCGGCCGACTTGGTGCATTCGGTCCTGCGCAAGGTGCCCATGAACGAGTACAAGCGTCGCCAGGCCCCGCCCGTCTTCAAGGTCACGCCCCGGGCCTTCGGCCCCGGCTGGCGCCAACCCCTGGCGCGGAAGATCTGACCGATCGGCTGGGGCGCGTGATCTCCATCTTCCTCCCGGTGTGGAACGGGGAGCCCTATCTGGAGGCCTGCCTCCGTTCGATCGTCGCGCAGACCGACGAAGATTGGGAACTCCTGGCCGTCGACGACGGATCGACCGACGCCTCAGCGGGGATCCTCGCCCATTGGGCGGGCGCCGATGGGCGTATCCGCTTCCTCCCTTCCCCCCACCGGGGGCTCCTCGCGGCCCTGCGCCGCGCGGAAGCGGAGGCCCGCGGAGCTCTCTTCGCGCGCATGGACCAGGACGATCTGATGCCCCCGGAGCGCCTCGCCCTCCAGCGCGCCCTATTGGAGGCCGAAGGCCCCGGCGTCGTGGCCACCGGACGTGCCGAAGCCTATAGCGAAGCGGGCCCCGTCGGCCCGGGTTTCAAGCGCTATGTGGATTGGCTTTCGTCGCTGCGGACCCACGGCGACCACCTCGCGGGCGCGTTCCTCGAGTGCATCATCGCCTCGCCTTCTTGGATGATGCGCCGGGACGACTTCCTTTCCTGCGGCGGCCACGGGGCCATCGAAATCCCGGAAGATTACGGCCTCGCGCTGCGCTGGCTCGCCCACGGCATGCGCATCGCCAAGACGCCCGAGACGGTCCTGCTTTGGCGGGACCATCCGGCCCGGGCCACGCGCACCCGGCCGGAGTACCGCGACAATCGTTTCTGGGAACTCAAAGCGCGCTCCTTGCGGCCGGTCCTGGGGGAGCGCCTGGGGGGGCGTCGATTCGCCGTGTGGGGGATGGGCGATACGGGAAAATCCCTCGCCCGCTCCCTCCTCGTCCACGGGGAGGTCCCCGCGTGCCTCGTCACCGATAATCCGCGGAAACAGGGCATCGTCTGGGAAGGCGTACCGGTGCGGGGGGCGGATTTCCTGGACCGCCGATCCCATTTCGTCCTCAGCGCGGTGAGCGCGCGGGGCGGATGGGAGGAGATATCGGGGGCGCTCGCCGGCCGCGGTTGGCGGGAGGTCGAAGATTATTTGAGGATGGCCTGAGACCGCATTCGGAATCGTTGCCTTCAGACCCTCGCCGATGTCCGCGCCCAGGGTCCCCCGCGCGTTTCCGGGCTCAGCGACCGAAAAAAAGCATGGTGCGGGCGACTTCGGTGTTCCGGTCATCCCGTTGCGCTTGCGGGTACTTGTACTCCAGGACCCAGACGCCCGGCTCGAAGGCGTCGCGCAATTGGGCGGCGGGGATGTCCACCGCGGACTGCGCCGGGGAGAGCACCCCGTCGAAGAGGCGCACGCGTCGCCCCCCGCGTAGCGGGGTGGCTTCCACCACCACCCGCTTGGATTCACTCAGGGCGATGGGCGATTCCAGGTGGAGCGACGGGGCAAGGGGCGAGAAAAAAACCGTCTTCCCCTTGGGACCCGCCGAAACCGGGGGCGCCTGGGGATTATCGATCACCCAGTCGAAACGCGTGAGACCCGGAGCGAGGGTAACACGGGCGACCACCGGCGCGCCGCCCCATTGCCGGGGGAGGAAATTCGTGAACGCGACCACGGTACCGGTGACGAGGCCGCTCCAACGCGATTCTCCCGACACGTCGTTCGTGCGGACTCCCGCCGATGGCGAACTCGACATGCTGGGCCCCATGATTCGGGCCCCGGCCCACGCTTGCCCGTTGGAATCCACGGTGCGGACGGTCAGGGCATGGGTACCCAGCGGCGTGAGGGTGAACACCGAGGAGACATTCGAGTTGGTGGTGGCGAAGGCCGTCCCGGCGTCGGCCACGCCGTAGCCGCCCAGGGACCACGTGCCCACGTCGAGAGTGAGATTGGTCGTCCCCGAGGGGGGGAGGGCGATATATGGGCCGCCGCCCAGCTGCCAGAAGGCCTGATCGAAAGCCGAATAGCCGGGCTCGGTTTCCAGGGAAAGGACGAGGTCGAGGGGCGCGTTCGTCGCCGAAACCCGCGGCGTCCAGGAGAGGGTGGGGGCGGGCGGGCGCCAGGAGGCGCGATCGAGGATCTCGGCGGCCGTGAGCCCGTAATTCGTATAGAGGCGCACCTCGTCGACGAGGCCGTTGTAATTGGCGACGCCGCTGCGCATCCCGAGGGAAAAGGAGGCCGTATTGAACGCGGGATTCCACGATCCGGATGTTCGGCTGTTGAAGGCGCCGTCGACATAGAAAAGCACCGCGTTATTGGAGCAGAGCACGACCAGATGGTGCCATTGCCGATCGAGCAGGCGCGCCGAGGCCACAGCCCCGGTATCGATGCCCGAGCTTCCCCGCGCGCTAAAGCGCGGATTGCCGGTATTGCTCTGGACCATGAGGTCGAACCCGCTGGCGGTGCCGCTGTACTTCCCGAGCACGCCGGCATAGGGCCCCAGCACGTTGGAGTCGCCCTTCATCCAGAGTTCAAGAGTGAAGGGGGGCGAGACGTCGAAGCGCGCCGCATTGCCGCAATTCACCGATAGGCTCCCGTTCGTCCCCGGGAATTGGAGGGCGTTTCGGCAGAGGCCCCGGGCGGGGGCGATGCCCGTCGTCACGGTCGCCGTCGCCAGGCTGACGGCATCGACCGCCGTCGAACCCGAGCGTTCATCCAGGCGGTACCACGCCATGAGGTAATTGCTGGCTTGGGCGGATAGGAGGCCCGGAATGAGGCAAAGCACCGCGAGGAACCCCGCCTGCGCCATACGAAGTCGGGGGAGGCGGAATGCTGAATATGGGCATGCGGCGGCTCGCCGACGGGGGACGATCATGGAGGATCCTTCCCACAATGATCCCCGATTCCGGCGACTTGCGCTTCAACCCTCGCGCACGGGTTCCTACAACGGAGAGGTCACGTTTTCCCCCGATCGGGGTCGCCCACATCGCCCTTTTCCTCCCGATAGCGCGTGGGGGAGACGCCATGGCGGCGCTGGAATAATTGGTTGAAGTGCTGGGCGCTGCGGAAGCCAACTTCGATCCAGATCTCGGTGATGGGGCGGTGGGTGTGGGCGAGGTGCCAGGCGGCTTCGGAGAGCCGTTCGCCGAAGAGCCATTCGTTGAAATCTTGGGAGTAGAGCCTGCGGAATTTCTTCAGGAAATAGGGCCGACTGATGAGGAGCCGGGAGGCCAGGAGCGTGGCCAGATCGGGGGAGGCCAGGCGTTCCCGCACCGATTGGGAGACCGCTTCGCGGAAGACCCGCTCTTCGCCGAGGGAGGGGTTCGACGCCGACCTCTGGGACGAGGCGCGCACCTGGAGGGGCGCCGGGATAAGGAGGCTCGTAAACGACCCCGGGCGCGAGCCCTCGAGGACCTCGTGGAGGGCCCAGACCGCCGAGGCGCCGACTCGGTAGAAATCGTTTTGGACGCTCGTCAGCCAATCGCGCCCGCTCCAGTCATCGAAGCCGACGATGGCGAAATCCCTCGGGATGGATAAGCCGCGCGACCCCGCCCACGCCGCGAAATCCAACGCCAGGGTATCGCTGGAAAACGCGATGGCATCGGGCCGCGCCTCCTCCAGGTAGCGCCCGTAGATCTCTCCCCGAAGCGGCTCTTCCATGCACCCCGGCTGGGTCCAAACCCTGCTGAGGGGTTCCTCGAGTTCCAGGCCATGGGCCCGCAAGCCCTCCCGATAGGAGCCCATACGCTTGAGGCCGACCGTGGAAGGCTGTTCCCCCGCGTGGAAAAAGCCGGGGCGCTTGCAACCCTGTTCCAGGAGATGGGAGGCCACCCGGGCCATGGCGCTCCCGTGGTCGGCCTCCACATTGCATTCCGAAGCGCCGCTACCGAGGAAAACGCAGGGGCGTTTCAGCCGCCAAGCTTCCCAAAACCCCCATTGATCCGGTAGGCGTTCGTTGGTGAGGCCCAGGGCGCCGACGAACCCCCCGGGATCGATGCCCGACTTCCATTGCCCCTCGACGAGGTAGGTGCACGCGTAGCCGAGCCGGGAGGCCGTGTCTTGGACCCCGCAGAACATGCGGCCCAGATACTGGACCCAGATCTCGCCGACGCGGGTATCCCGTCCCCCCGTGTCGATGATGGCCAAGGCTCGATTCGACGATGCTTGCATGGTGCGCGGCGCCGCGAATATCGCATCGAGGCACCCGCGAGGCAAGGAGAGCTTCGGGGGCCCTTATTTTGGGAGAGGTCGAAGGCCCGCCGCCGGAAATTCGCGTTGAGCCAACCATCCACTCCCTCGACTTGGCGATCCCGCGGAAAATCCGATCAATCCATCACCGGCCTGGCCTTCACCCCCGCCCGATCCGGCGATCCGACCCGGTCGAGCCAGGACACGAGCAGGCTCTTGTGCCACTCGGCTTGTTCCCGCCACTTGGCGCGATCCGGGCGGGTTCCGAGGAGATTATTCATCTCGTCGGGATCATCTTTTAGGTTCCAGAGGGCGTCCAGGGAGGGGGATCGCGGGTCGCCGGCGAATAGGAACTTGAAATCGCGGGTGCGGACCATGTAATTGGGGGAATGGCGATGGGGCCATTCGCTGACCGTGAAGACCCGCCGGGCCACCGCGTTCGGTTCGCGGTCGACGAGGCCCCGCAGACTTTCGCCCTGATGGGCCCCCGCCGGGCAGCCGAGGTAATCGAGGATCGTCGCATAAATGTCGAGGTGGCCCACCGGCTCGCCCACCACCGTCCCCGGGGGGATTTTCCACGGGAAACGGGCCAGGAGCGGCACCCGCGAGGCCTCGTCGTAAAAGACCATCTTGGAGTACATGCCATGGGCTCCGAGCAGCTCCCCGTGGTCCGACGTGAAGACCACCAGGGTATTTTCGGCGAGGCCCAGGCGGTCGAGGGTATCGAGGATGCGGCCGACCCAATCGTCCACCTCCTTCACCATCGCGTAATAATTGCTGATCATGTACCCGATGAGGCCCGCATCGCGGTAACGCTCCATCGTTTTGGCCCGTTCGGCATAGGGCGAGTGGGTCATGGGGTCTGCTTGGCTCTTCGGGATGGGCATTTCGGAAGGCGGATACATCCCGTAATAGGGTTCGCACACGACCATGGGGGGGTGGGGCGCGCCGAAGGAACCGGTGAGGGTGAAGGGGCCTCCGGCGAGGCGCTCCAGGGCTTCGCACACATTCCGTCCCACATGGGCCGTGGGGCTTAACTCCCGGGGAACGCGGAGCAGGCCGTACTCGCTGTCATCCTCATCGTCTTCGAGGCCTTCCCGCTTTCCCTTGGCGGCCTTGCGCTGCTCCCGTTTCTGTTCCCGGGACTCCCCGTTCCCCGCGCCATCGTTCGGGGGGGCATTCCCTTCGAGGGTGGTGCGCAGATCGAGGGGATCCGGACGGTAGGGGCACCCGGTATGGGCGTCGATGAACTCGCCCTTGGCGGGTTTGGGAATTTTGAAGCCGTTTTTCTCCAGGAAAGCGTTATAGGCTTTTTTTCCCTCGTCCATCGAAGCCCGGTTCGCGAAGCACGCCGCCCGCGCCTCGACGGTATGCCATTTGCCCCAATACTCCGCCGCATCGCCCCGCTCGACGAGCCTCTCGTGGAAGGTTTTCAGCCCGAGCACCCCCTCGCCACCGGTCAGGGGCCGCTTCAATTGGCCATTTTGGCCGATGCCGGTGGCGCACAGGCTATGCCCCGTGAGGATCGTGGTTCGTGCGGGAACGCAGATGGGGCACGCCGAATAGGCCCGCTCGAACCGGACGCCCCCTGCCGCCAGTCGGTCGAGGTGGGGCGTCTTGAGCACCCCATTCCCCGCGCAGGAAAGGGCGGCCCCCTGCTGTTGGTCCGTCATCAAAAAGAGGAGATTGGGTCTCCGAGCCTTTCCACCCGCCCCCGGCGCGCCGTTCGCCCCGAGGCGTGTAGCAAGGCCCGCCGCGCCGAGGATGCTACGGGAGAGGAAGGCCCTGCGGTCCATGCATCGAATATACCAATCCAACCCCCAGCCCGCAAGGGTGGCCATTCCCTTTTATACCAACCCCTTGGTGCGGGATCCCAATGGACGCTTCCTCGAAAGAGGCGCCAAAGACAACGCGGTGGAGGGATGCCACGCCGAGATCTACCCGCCCTTCAAAGCGCCACGCCCTCCCCGCCCCGCTCCCGGCTCTTCATGGCCGCCTGGGTGATGCGCGTGGCGGCGAGGCCGTCTTCCGCATTGGGCGACCCCGGCTCTTTCCCGCTGCGGATGCAGGCCGCGAAATCTTCCACGGCCTCGATCCACCCCTTATTCACCAGGTAATTCACGTTGGGCGCTTTTTGCCGGATGAAGAGGTCGCGCTCCTTCCAGGCCCGGGTGCCCTTCGCGCCATCGGCCGCCAATTGGGCCTCTTCCCGCGTCGCCTCGTAGACCGCGCGGCGGAGTTCCTGCACCAGGGCCGAGCCGCCGCTTTTCACCAATTCGGCCCCCGTCACGTCGAAGGCCGGGTGGTAGCGCCCCCGAAAAGTGCGCCGGCGTTCCTCATCATCCAGGCCGTAGGTCACGAGTTCGGCGAACTCCTCCACGCACAGGGCCCCCTGGCCGCAGATGGCGTCGAGGCGCTCCTTCGGGTAGTCCACCGTGGCGTAGCCGCTGCTTTGGATGGTGGCGATGCACCCGCTGGCGAAGACCAGGGTGAGGCTCTCGTCGTCGGGGCGGGAGGAGACGCAATGGACGCGCGTCACCTCGCTCTTGGTGAAGAAGCGGAGGATGTCGAAGATATGGCAGAGTTCGTGGACGATACGGTTGCCCGCCCCGTATTGGAGCCCCCAATTGAGGGAATACGAATCGCAGATGCGGTAGCCGAGGTTCATCGGCCCGCCATGGCGCCACATGAGGTCGCGGGCCGCCACATACGCCGGCGCCAGGCGGCGGTTCATGCCGATGGCCACGCGCTTGCCGCTCTTTTTCTGCGCCTCGACCACCGAGCGGCATTCCGCCTCGGTCTCGGCCAGGGGCTTCTCCACGTAGACGTGCTTGCCCGCGGCGAGGGCCGCGAGGGTGAGGGGCACGTGGGATTCGGGCCGCGTGGCGATGAGCACCGCTTCGATCTCCGGGTCCTTCAGGACCTGCTGGAAGTCGGCTTCGCCCCGGGCGCCCGGGTACGCCGCCACCGCCTTGGCCAAGGTCGCCGCATCCCGGTCGCAGATCGTCCGCAAGGCGACCCCATCGGCCCGGGAAAGGTTGGGGAGATGCTGGGATTGGGCGATGCCGCCCGCGCCGATGATCGCGAATCCGACTGGTTTCATGGGGAGTCCTTTCGTGGCCGTCTACCATAGGATAGACCGCCCGGAAGACCCCCGCCATTCAGGCAAAGCGCGAATGCCTACAGTGGATTGACGGTTGCGTCCCCCGGGTTAACGAGCGGACGTCTCCGCGCGGGCCGCGTCGGTGGACCGTATCGGCCGCCTTGCGAACCCATGGGAGGGCGTGAGCGACCCGTCCCCCATGGATTCACGTCCCCGGCGACGCCGCGGAAGAGCCTTGTTAGGGCAGCGTCAATTCAAAAAACGGCGTGGGCCCGTTCTTGAGCGCGGCCGTGTCGAGGCGTATCTTCACGACCCCGCCCTCCACCCTCACCCCCACCTCTTCGGTGGGGAGCCCGTCGAGGCCCAGGGCCGTCAGTTTCGCCGCGGATTTTTTCGTGCGGAGTTCCAGGTCCAGCACCCCGGTCTGCATGAGCACGGGCAGCACGCCCTGCTTGATGAGGGTCACCCGGTCATCGGAGGCCTCGAACCCCGTGTTGAGCGCGTCGGTGGAATAGACGAGCAGGATACGCCGGCTCTCGCCGAGGGATGCCCCATCCAGCGAACTGGCCGCGATGGCCGCGGCGGTCGACGTCTTGACCGAAGCGAGCGCTGCGAGTTTCGCGCTTTGCCCGGCCTTGAGGGCCGCCCCCTCGGTGCGGGGCGTCTTCACGAGGAGGGTCTCTTCCTGGGTCCGCATGGTGAGTTCCCCCGTGTCGGCTTGGAAGATCCCCTTGCTCCCGACGGAGAGGTTATCGGCGGCGAGCATGCCCTTCTGCTTCATGAGGGCGAGGACGCCGTCGATATCCTTCGCGGGGCTCCCCTCCACCACCGTGGCCGCGGCGTCCCCGACGATGATCGTACCCCCCGAGGCCGGGGTGATGCGCAGATCGGGCTTCGGGTAGGGCGGCAGGCCCGGGGGAAGCGCCTCGTCCCAGATCAGGCCGAAGCGCGTGATCAGCGATAGTTTGCTCTGGTCGCTGCTCATCACCCGGTTGAGGTTCCCGTCGTTCATGAGGAAGGCTCGGCTGAGCGACAAGCCCGTGGTGTGGGGGGAAGCGCTCACATCGCCGCGCAGATAGAGGAGCGCCGCGAGGGCCTGCCCGGCGCGCAGCACCGGGTCGCGGCCCACCATGAAATCGCGCAGGGGGTAGGCCTGCTTCTGGATGACCGGCTGGGTGTGGATGGTGATCATCGAGAAGTCCTGGAGCGCCGAGTAGGCGGGGTAGACCAGGCCCTCTTCATGGCGCAATTTCCCCCAGAACCCCGCGCCGTACTCGGTGACGCAAAGGGGCCGGTTCAAGTAGCGCGAGGAGGAGGCGATGCGCCAGTAGGTGGCCGCCGTCTGGAGGATGCCGTTCTGGGCCGTGCGCGAGCCGGGGTCGGTGTAGGCGCTCGGGTGGTTGTGGTACATGTGCATGAGCACGGCCGTGTTCTCGTTGCGCATGGCGTGGCCCCGGAAATTGGGCATCACGTCGAATTGCCCGGTGAGCCCCTTGAAGCCGATCTCCTTCAGCGTCTTCCGGAACCAGAGGATCATCTCGCGGCCCAGTTCGTAGACGAAGATATTGGCGTCGTTCCCCCGGGCGGTCTTCTCCCAGGTCAGGGCGCGGGAAAACTCGGCCGTCTCGAAGGCGTCGCCGCTGGGCAAGCCCGTCTTCCACGCCTCCCGAAGGGCCCCGTCGGAGCCGTACTTCGCCTTCAGGAACTCGCGCCAGCGCCGATTCGCCAGGGGCTTGAGGGAGGGATCCTCGAACATCTTCTGTTCCATGGGGATGTCCTGCTCGTTGAAGAAGGTCGCGAGCACCAGGGCGGGATCCTCGGCCAGCGTCAGCCCCGTGTACGGATTCCGGTGGGTCATGAGGAGCCGGGCCCCCCGTTCCCAGATGCCCCGGGACGCGGGATCCACGAGGAAGCGCTCCTTCATGAGTTGGCGCACCCCCTCGTCCCACGCCCCCTTCAACCAGACCTTATAGGCGGCGATGTCGATGTTGAGGTAGATCCCCTCCTTCTTCAGGCAATGGACGAAATAATCGAAGCGGTCGAGGTTGGTGGGATTGAAGGCGATCTCCGCCTCGGCCTTATTGTCCTGGAGGAGCAGCTCCACGGATTGGAGGCGGACCATATTGTAGCCGCCCCGCTTGATCTGGGCGGCCAGGGCCTCGGTGTTCTTCTTCGTCTGGGCCTCGTCGGCCCCCAGGATCGGCGTCTCGAGGTAGCTCCAATAACTCGTGGAAAAGTAGCCGGAGGGGACGATGTTGAAAGCGTTGAAGCGGACCGGCGTTCCCGGGCGCTTCTCGAAGACGATGCGCCCCTGGGCGTCCGCGAGGGCCCGCCCGTATTTTCCCGCCGGGCCCGCCTCGATGAGCCCGCTGAAATCAAGGGCGCTCCCGGGGGCGATGACGACCCGGGAGAAGTCCGGGGCTTTCCATTCCGTCCCCGCCTTCACGGTGAACCGCGGCGGTGAGAATTCGACCCACTGGGAGGACAGGGTCGCGCCCACCACGATCCAGACCGCTTTGCCGTCCGTCTCGAAGGTGATCGCGTCGACGGCTTCGGGCTCGTCGGCGATCTTGAGCCGGGAGAGGAAGATGCCCACGGTGGCGGACTTGTTCGGCTTGCGCACCACGACGAGGCCGTTGGGCAGGTGCCCGGCGCTCCACCAATCGGCGATCTCTCGCCCGATCTGGATCTCGTGCACGAGTTCCTTCCCGTTCTTGAGGCGGATCGTCACCGTGCCCACGCGGCCCTTGGGGGGTGTCCAGCACGAACTATGGAGCACATAGAGCCAGGACCCCTTGGCGCCCCCGCCCTCGAGGCGGAAGGACGCGAGCCCCGCGCCGCCGACGAGGTTTTCGCTCTTCATCGTGGCCACGGCGCGCCCGCGACGAAGCTCGGGGTCCACGATCTCGAACCGGATGCCTTGGAAATTCGTTCGGGCGACGTCGAAGCCCGAGAAATCGTTCTCGGAGCCCTGGTCGGACCAGCCCCCCTTCCCGTCCCCGGCCACCTCGTCGGCGAATCCCATATTGGCCACGGAGGCCAGCGAGAGGGGAACATCGGGGAACGCGGGGGGGGCCTGGACGGTCGGGGCCGCCTTCCCGTCGAGGTTGGATGCCATGGCGAAATCCTCCGCATTGGGGAGTTTGGCGCTGAAGCGGATCGTCACGGGCTTCCCCTGGACGACGGGGATATTCTGGGAGAGGGTGCCGTTATGCCAGGTCATGATGCAACGGCTGGCGCCCACGCCGCGCCCGCCCCGGTTCAAGAACACCGGCCCGCCCGCCGGGGTGCCATCCTTTGACCACGCGCTCCAGGAGGCGGGAGGAAACGCGCCGCTTTTTTCGAAATCGCCGTTGGCCACCGTCGAGCCCTCGGCGGCGATATTGTCGTAGAGCACATTGCGCCGCACGAGCCCGTCCTTCCCGGGAAGGTAGAGGCCCATGAGGTTGAGCGTCACGCTCCCCGATTTTTCCGGGACGAAGGTGAAGAAATAATTCGACCACACGTCGCACTCGAGGAGGAACTCGAAGGAGAGGCCCTGGTTGCGCTTCTCCATCGGGCCCCAGGTGAGGGTATTGGACCGCAAGCCCGGGCTAAAGGCCGTGGCCGCCATGGGGATGGCGTGGTCGAGGCCCATGATGTCGAGGCGACCCGTCGCCCGACGGAGCACCCCCTCCTGGGCGGCGGCGAAGGAGAAGAGCACGGCCCAAGCGGCGAGGAGAACCGGGAGCGCTAGGCAGCGCACCGGTCGCACGAGAATCTTGGACGAGGATGGGGATGGGATGATCGACATGTTTCCTCCACCGGGGCCATCCGGGCGTCTACCCGATCGCCTTCCGGGATCCGCTTCTATTATACTGGCCGCGCCGCTGCCTCGACATGCAGGAAACGGAAGGGCCCATGCACAAAATGGAATCCTCGGCATCGAGGATCCTGGGCGCCGACCCCCTCAGAGGCTCCACGAATCGGCCCATCGGATAAAGGGCCTGGGAGCCTCCCGGCCCGGAACCTTCCGGAATTCGATCGGCAACCAGACATAGGTGGAGGCGGCCAAATCTTCGGGCACCCAGCGATCGGCCATGAAGATGAAGCGGCCCGGCTTGCCGGCCACGGGGAGGACGAAGGTGCTCTGGGCGCCGAAGGTGGTCTCGCTGCCCTCCCCCAGGCAGGGGTTCCCCAATTCCTTCCAATCGGCGAAGAGGGCGGGCGCCACCGCGGAGCGGGCTTCGTTCGGGGCCCACCCCGTGCAATCCGAGCCTAGGAAATAATAGCGCCCTTCATGGTGGAAGACGCAGGGCGCCTCCATGTACCTACCGTGGAACTGGGTACATTGAATTCCCGTCGGCTTGGTGAAGGTATCGTCCAAGCGGCAGAAGACCAAATTGGCGTTCGCGTCGCTGGCGAAGACCAGATAAGCCGCCCCATCGACGTCCATGAAAACCGTGCAGTCGCGGAACATCCTCCCATTGGGCTGCAGGACTTCCACGAAAGTAAACGGGCCCTGGGGCGAATCCGACACCGCCACCCCGGCCAGGGCGCCCGCATGCCCCCAGCCCTTGCGGTCGTGGTGCCACCACATGACGAACTTCCCGGTCTTCGCGTTGTAGATGACCTTGGGCCGCTCGATCTTGCACCCCGAAACCAGCGGATGCGATTCATCCTCCACTACCTTGAGCGCGATGCCCAAAGACTTCCAGTGGTAGAGATCCTCGGACCGGTAGCAGGAGACGCCGATGCGGGCATCCTGATTGGAGGGGCCCCGGGGCCGCGCCTCGCCATACCAATAGTATTGGCCCCCGTGGAAAAGCACGCCGCCCCCATGGGCATTGATGGGTTCGCCGTCGAGGTCCAGCCAGGGCCGGCCGGGATGGAATGCGTTCTGGGGCACGGGGAAACTCCTGGTTGTCGACACGTTCGACCCGGGGGGATCCCAGGATGATGCCATCGGAAGCCGGGAACTTTCCAAAGGCGGCCCACAGGGACGGTACTTGATAAGACCGCCTTCACGCCCCAAAAATTCCCGGATCGCGCCCGAAACCCACAGAATATGGGGGGATTTGAAATCCGAAGGCGAAGCCTTGACGACCCCCGTCTTTTTCCCTAAAATACTCAGGAATGGTAACTATATCATTTCCGGCCCCAATGTTGACCTATCCCCTATCCGGGAATGACCGCGATTGAAAAACCGCACCTACGAGCCCATGGAGTACCTCCCCTGAAGCCCCGCACCAGCCTCAACGACGTCGCCCGGAAAGCCAAGGTGAGCCCCATGACCGCCTCCCGGGTATTCGCCGACCCCGAGCGGGTGAAGGAGGCCACCCGGCTGCGCGTGCTCGAGGTGGCCGGCCGCCTGGGGTACCGGAAAGACCTCTACGCCAGCATCAATTCGAAAAAACGGGGGCGCCTACCGGCCGACCGGACCATCCTCTTCAATTGCCGCTTCGAGCAGCTCCTCGAGCCCTCCACGTTCCCCTTCTTCTCCCTCGTCTATTTCCATTTCCTGCGGGCGATCATGAAACGCGGCTGGCGGACGGTGCTCACCGATGTGGAGGCCGACCCGGCTTCCTTCGTCAACGCGGGGGCGGGCGACGCCCTGGTGCTCTGCGGCGATGTGGACGGGGCCGCCCTCGGGGTGGCGGAGCGCCAAGCCGCGGGAACGCCCATCCTCGCGCTCTGCGCCGGGCCGGTGGCGCCCCACACGATCGACCCCGATGACGCCCGGGGCGGCGCCATGGCGGCGGAGTACTTCCACGCCCGCGGCCACCGCCACGTGGCCGTCTTCTTTTCACCAAAGAACCGAAACCACGTCGATCGCCGTACGGCCTTCGAGGACCGCCTCGCCGCCCTCGATCCCGCGGCCCGCATCGACGCCGTGCCCATGGATCTCACCCGGGATCGCGTCCGCACCGATGCCTTGGCGGAAGCGACGCTCTCCGGCTATTTCGGGGACTTGGGCGCCCTTCCCGATTCGGTCTTCGTGGTGAATAGTTATAGCGCCCACCTCGTCTGGCGCTACCTGAGGAAGCGCGGGGTCTCCGTCCCCGGCCAGATCGGCTTCCTCGGCTACGATAACCCGCCCTTCTACCAGGAGACCGAAGTGCCCCTCTCGCGCATCTGGTTCGACCCCGGGGCCGTGGGTCAGGAGGCGGCGGCGCGCGTCGCCGTGCTCCTGGAGAAGCCCGCCTCCCGGCCGAACCGCATCCTCCTTCCCGTTTCCCTCATCGATTGCGCTTCCGTCCTACCCAAGACCCCGGGCACGCAATCAGCATGACGCACCACCCCGCCCCGACTCGCCCAATTTTGGGAGGACCCATGACGACACGATCCACCCGCGCCCTGATCCTGCTCCTCGCCTTCGGGTTCGCTTCGGCTTCGCAAGCCATTCCGCCCGGTTTTTCCCTCGAGAACGGGGGATTCGAAGACGGGGTGAAGAATTGGGCCTGGGAACAATACAAGGGCCTTCCCGAGCCGGGCCGGCTCGAAACCGCGGGGTCCTACGAGGGCCGCGCCCATTACCGGCTCGGTCTGCCCGGGGTGGAGGGCCTTCGCTTCGTGAACACGGGCACCTTCCCCATCCTGCCCGGAAGCACCTATCAGCTGCGAATCGCCCTCGCGTGCGAAGACGTCCCCGAGCATGGGGCCTTCGTTCGCATCCTCCAATACGGCACCGAAAAGGGCGAGAAGAACGAGCCCCAGGGCTGGGTCGTCGCGCCGGGGGCGAAAGACGGAGACCTCCTCTCAACCGGGGGCACCCATGGGTGGAAAGAGTGGACCTTCACCATCCCCCCGGACCGCCTCAAACCGAGCACCCGACGGCTGGGCCTCTACGTCTACCACCGCGAAATCGGTGTGGGGTCGGTCCGAATCGACGGTATCGATTTTGCGCCGGTCGCGGGCACCATCCCGGCCGATGCCTTGGAGCGCCTAAAGCGCGATGCTACTGTGAGTGCGACCCGCAAGACCGAAGCACCCGACCCGGCCGAAAAGCCCCAACGCGGCAACTTGCTCCCGGGCGATACCAGTTTCGAAACCGGCGTCGGCGTGTGGCCCCAAACACGGAGGGCGGAAGGGGGCACCCACGGAGGATCCTCCCTCCTCGCGCCGTCTTCGCTCATGGCGTTCCGGGGGCCCAACGTCTACACGGTGGTGCGCAAGGGGACGAATTACACGCTCTCCCTCGATGCCCGCAGCGACGGAGACCTGAGCCTGCTCGTCGATCTCTGGAACCTCGAATACCGGATCATGAAGCGCGAACGCCTCGCCGTCACCCCGAAATGGACCCGCTTCACCATCGCCCTCCCCCCCCAGCCGATGGTCCATTCCCTCTATCTCGCCTTCACCAAGGAGCAGCCCGGCGACCTCCAATTGGACGCCCTCCAATTCGAGGCGGGGGCCGCGAGCTCCTACCATTGCGCCGAGCCTTTCCTCGCCGATGCCGAGATCCTCGGCCGCGACCCGGGGAGCGTCTTCCTCGCAGGAGGCGCGCGCCTCGACATCGGGGTGCGCTTCTACAACGAATCCCATCCCGGCGAGATCTTCCGCATCGATGCCGTGACCCGGGACTTCGACGGCAAGGAGAAGGTCCGCCGCAGCCTCTCCATCCCCGTGCCCCGCGGGAGATCCGAGAACGTCGCCGTGCCCATGCTCGAATCGCGCGTCAACGGGTACTTCCTCTGCTCCCTGGAGGTCACCGACCCCGCCGGAAAATCGGTCCTAAAAAAAGAAATTCCCGCGGTGGTCGTGCCGCCTCCCTTGCATCCGGGCGAGGATCCCGACTCGTTCTTCGGCGTCCAAGGCGGCGGGGTGGCCCCCGAGGCCCTCGCGCGCCTGGGCGCAAAATGGTACCGGTCGTTCCGCGGGTGGCGTTGGTTGGAACCCAAGCAGGGGAAACTCACCCTGGCCCCTGTCCAATGGCTTCCCTGGCGCACCAACGGGTTTTCCCTCATGGAGACCCTCCAAGTCACGCTCATGCCGGATTGGGCCAAGGCCCCGGACGGAAAGGTGAAGGACCCCGCGGAGGTGAACGCCTTCGCCCTCTCCATGCTCGAACGCCTCGGGTCGAACGCCCGATATTGGGAGATCGAGAACGAGCCCGATCTCGTCTTCCCCTCCTCCGCCAAGCTCAGCACCGAGGCGGGCGCCGCCTATTACGCGCAGATCGTGCGGGAGACCTCCCGCGCCATCCGCGCGGCCTCCCCGCAGGCGAAGATCATGGCCAGCGGCGTCTCGGGCGGCGATTTCGACGGGTGGGCCTTCTCGCGGGAAGCCTTCCGCCTCGCGCCGAACTCCTTCGATATCTGGGCCTTCCACCCCTACGCGCCCACGCGCAACCTGGGCCCCGCCGGCCTTTCGGTCTCCCCCGAGGACAACCGGATGCGCGAAAAACTCCTCGACGCCGAGGCCAAGGTCTCGGAATGGGGAGGAAAACAGCGCCTTTGGATCGGCGAACTCGGATGGGCCTTCGACATCAAGGAGCCCGTCTCGAGCCCCCATGCCAAGCGCCAAGCCGAGATCGTCGCGCGCGCCTATATCCTGGCCCGTTCCGTCGCCGCGGTGGAACGCCTCTTCTGGTTCACCCTTCTGGGAACCTTGGAAGGCGGCTATGAATACGGCATATGGCGCGACGAGCGCACGCCGCTTCCCGCGGTGGCCGCCTACGGAGCCTGCGCGCGGCTCCTCGACCACACGCGCCCGGTGAAGGCCGTCTACGAGAGCGAAGTGCGCGCCTATGTCTTCCGCCGGGAGGACGGCGCCGCCGTGGCCGCCCTCTGGAAGCACCGGGGCACCCCCACCGAATTGGAACTCGCCTTGCCCCCGGGGCGCCTACGCCTCACCGATGTCGTCGGCGCCTCCCCCGCCGCGGCCGCCCGCGGCGATCATGCCCTGGTGCCGCTGACGAGCGCGCCGATCTACCTCGAAGTCCCCGGGCTTTCCCCCGAGGCCCTCGCCGCCGCCATCGAAGCCGGTAAAATCGCCATGGATCCCGTCACCCTCACCGTGAGCCTCGGCGATTCCTCCGCCTTGCGCGCCGTCGTGAAGAACAACCTGCCACGGCCGGTGGCGGGAACCCTGAAACTCGATTGCCCCCCGGGGCTCGCCGCGCCCAGCAATTCCTTCGCCCTCCGTCTCGAGCCCGCGGGCACCGCCGCCTTCGTCTTCCGCCTCCAGGGGGAAGCCTCCGATCCCCAGGCCGCCCTTCGGCTCACCGCGGAGACGGCGGAAGGGAGCGTGGGGCGAAGCCTTCCGCTCAAGGCCGACGCCTGCCCGAGACTGACCCCGCGGTTCGGGGAAGATTTCGGGGGATGGGAGAACGCCGCCCGTATCGTCTTGGCGGACCGTTCCTTCATCCAACCCCCCGACGCCGCCGTCGTCTGGAAAGACGTGGCCAACCTGGAAGTGGAGGCCCGCTTCTCCTGGGACGACCGCTTTTTCTATTTCGCCGCCCTCGTGAAGGATGACGTCTTCTTCCAGGAGAAGCAGGGCGCTTCGCTCTTCGGCGGCGACAGCATCCAACTCGCCTTCGATGCCCGCAATGACGGCGTCGAAAATGTCTCCGGCTATGACGACAACGACCACGAGTTCGGCATGGCCCTCTGCCACAACGGGGCGACCCTGGTGCGCTACGCCGGCCCGAAGGCGCTCCCGATGGGGCCGGCCGTTGCCGGGGCGAAACTCCAGATCGTCAACCGCGGGAAGGAAACCTTCTACCAGCTCGCCCTTCCATGGGAAGCCCTCGCGCCCCTCTATCCCGCCGCCGGGCGCCGCTTCGGCTTCAATTTCATCGTCAACGATAACGACGGCCACGGCCGCAAGTACTGGATGGGGCCCACCCCGGGCATCGGGGAGGGAAAAACTCCCGGCGTCTACCGGAAGTATGTGCTGAGGTAAGCCCCCGGAGGAGCCTGCGACCAACCGCCGGGGGATCGGATCGAACGGAACCCTTTCAAATCCGATCCGTCGACTGAGAGAAAAGGTACGGTGGGTAAGGCGCGCCAGGAGCGCCCCTATGGAACAATAGACGGCCGATGCAGGGCTGGGGCCGCCCACGCCCTGGCTCCGGTCCAATCCCATGAAACTCCATTTCTGCTTTTCGACCCATTTGCCCGCGGGCTTCCGGGTGCCCCGCCATGCCCATGACGTGCTCGAACTCGTCTATTATCTGTCCGGTACCGGCCGCACCCGGATGGGGGGAGAGAGCTACCCCATCGCCCACAATCACTTCGCCATCATCCCCGGGGGCATGCTCCACGATGAGGCGACGGGAGGCCCGGTCAGCACCGTTTGCCTAGGACTCGGGGAAAGCGGCCTCGAAACGCACCGGGGCTACTTTTCGGACGCGGGGGGCTCCCTTCGGCGGCTCCTCGAACTCATGCTGGTCGAGAACCGCCAGCGCAAGCCCGGCTACGGCGCCATCCTCGAGGGGTTGGCCACCCAGGCGACGGGCATGGTCGTCCGGATCCGGGCCACCGAACCCAGGGCGCCGCAAAAAATCCATCTGGTAGAAAGCGCCTTGGCGATCATCAAGGAAACCCGGGGCCAGGTGAAGGTGCGCCAATTGGCCGATGACCTTTTCGTTAGCGAAGACTACCTCTCCCACCTCATCCGCGACCATACCCGCCATTCCCCGATCCGGCATATCATCGCCGAACGCCTAGCCCATGCCGAAACGGCCCTCTCGGGTTCCAAAACCCCGGTGTCGGAAATCGCCCGCCTCTGCGGGTTCGAAAGCCCCAATCATTTCTCGCGTCTCTTCAAGAAGAACCGGGGGCTCACGCCCGCGGCCTACCGCCGGGCGCAGTCAAAAAAAGCATAGTAAAAAGCGGTTTTGTGCCCTTTGGCGGGGGCTCCATCTGCGATCCTTAATCGAACCGCCGGCCGATGCCGCGAACCAAAGGACAACCGATCATGCGATCCAACGACCGTTCACCCCGCGGCGCTCGCCGTGCTTTTCCCGGCGCCTTCCGATGGGCGATGCTTCCCTTGATGCTCCTCAGCGGCGGACTCGCCGCCCTGGATCTGGTCGACTTTTCCAAAGAGGAATGGTTCTCCCGGGGCCCCCTCGAGGATATCTCGGTTAAAAAATCCGCGCAGGAGTTCGGCGAGAGCGCCCTGGTCCAGACCGGGATGAAGAGCCCCTGGCCCTCCTATTATCTCGTCCCCGAGAACGCCTGGGACCTTTCGGGCTTCGGGGAGATCTCCTTCCCGGTCAAAAATCTCGACCGGGAACCCATGATGCTCTACTGCAAGGTGGTGAGCGCCTCCGCCACCGGGGCGAGAAAATCGAGCACCTTCATCACCTTGGTGGAGGGCGAGCGGCAGGAGCGCATCCATATCCCCCTCATCCCCCTCCAGGCCACGGGCACGCTCAAGGCCAGCGATTTCTTCGGCATGCGGGGCCTGCCGTTTTTTGGTGCCGACGGGCTCTATCCCGAAAAGATCGAGAAAATTGTCCTATTCGTCTTCAAGCCTTCCAGGGTCCATCGCTTCGCGGTGGGCCTCCTCCAGGCCTCGGGAGAGCCCGCCCTTTCCCGGCTCCCCAAAGATCCGTTCCCCTTCATCGACCGCTTCGGGCAATTTCGCCACAAGGAATGGCCCGGAAAGATCGGGGCGTCCGGCGAATATGCCGCCCGAAGGCAGCTCGAAGACGCCGACCTGAAAAGCCACCCGGCTCCGGGGGATTGGGACCGTTTCGGGGGCGACGGAAAGGGTCCGCGGTTAGCGGCCACCGGGGCCTTCCGCGTCGAAAAAGTCGGGGGCAAATGGCTCTTTGTAGACCCCGATGGAGGCGCCTTTTTTTCCCACGGGCTAAATTGCGTGGGTTACCAGGACCCGGTGGGCCTTGCGGGCCGGGAAACCTGGTTCCAAAGCCTCCCCCCCGACTCGGGCGCCACGGGCGTTTTCTATAGCGACCTCCCGCCTTGGATCGCTCCCGCAAATCCTTTCTACGGGAAAACCAACCGCGTCTTCAATTTTTTCCAGTTCAACCTAAGCGAAAAATACGGCCCCCGCTGGGAAGCCTCCTTCGAAGAAACCACCCGGCGGCGGCTGCCCAGTTGGGGGCTCAATACGGTGGGCAATTGGTCCCTGACGGCGCTCTCCCGCGGGGCCACCACGCCCTACACGGCGACCACCTACTCGATGGGCCCCGCCATCTCGGCCCGGGGCCTGCGGTTTCCCGACCCCTTCGATCCGGGCTTCCGGGAGAAAACCATCGAACGCATCCGAGGCGAAGTGGGCCCGGTGGCGGATGACCCCTGGTGCCTCGGGGTCTTCGTCGACAACGAGAGGCCCTGGGGAGACGAGTTGGGGCTCGCTTTGGCGGTGCTGGCGTCGCCCCCGAGCCAAGCGGCTAAAATCGCCCTGCGGCGCAAGCTCATGGGCCGCGATGCGGCGATCGAAGGCCTCAACCGGCGGTGGGGAAGCGCCTACCCCAGTTGGGAAGCGTTCCTGGAATCGACGAACGCGGCTCCGGAGGCCGCCAAATCAGATCTAACGAACTTCTATCGCGACCTGGCGGAAGCCTATTTCAGCACGATCAAGGCGGTGCTCAAGGAAGTGGCTCCGAAACGCCTCTACCTCGGGTGCCGTTTTTCCACCAGCAACCCCTTGGTGGCTGCGGCGGCCGGAAAATCATGCGACGTGGTGAGCTTCAATATCTATTCCCGATCGCCGACCTACATGAACCGGGCCCTCGCCGAAGTCGGAGACCGTCCGGTGATCATCGGCGAGTTCCATTTCGGCGCCTTGGACCGGGGCCTCTTCCACGGCGGCCTGGTCCCGGTGAAGGACCAGGCCGAGCGCGCGGTGGCCTACGAGCTCTACGTCGCCGATTGCCTGCGCCATCCGCAGATCGTGGGATGCCACTATTTCCAGTATACGGATCAACCCGCGGTGGGCCGAGTGCACGACGGGGAAAATTACCAGATCGGCTTTATCGACATCGCGGACCAGCCCTACCCCGAATTGGTGGCGGCGAGCCGGAAAATGGGGGCCGCGCTCTACCGCCTTCCCCGGCAATAAGCCACAACGGAATCACGATCCGACAGGCGGACCCTCACGGAAACCCGTGAACGGTCAATCGACCCCCAACTCAAAAAAGAGCGCCGGACCCTTCGTAAGCGATGCCGTATCCACTTTCACTCGAATCAGGCCATCCGCCGCTTCGAGTGAGACCGCTTCCCGGCGGCGGCCATCCATGCCGAGGGCGTAGCATTTCATCGAGGGGGCACTGGCGTTCTTAATCTCCGCGGTCACCGTGCCCGTCTCCACGAGGATCGGGAGCTCGCCGGGATGGACCAAGGTGACCCGATCCGGGGAGGTCTCCAACCCCGAGTTCACGGCATCGGTGGCGTAGACCAGCAAGAGGCGCTTGCTTTCGGGGATCGCCTTTGCGTCGAGCACCAGCACCGCGATGGAGGCCGCGCAGGTGGTTCCGACGAGGCGAAGCGCCTGGAGAGAAGCCCGGCCGCCCTCCTTCAGCAGGGCGCCCTCCGCCCGCGGCGTGACGAGGGTGAATTGGGACTCGGCGGCGAAGAGCGTGATCTCGCCCGTATCGCTCTGATAGATCTCTTTAGCGGCGCTCGACTTGTTCTCCGCCGGGAGCACGCCCTTTTTTTTGAGGAGGGAGATCACGCGGGTCAGATCGCTCCCGTCTCCGCGATCGATGACGCTGGCCATGCCGCCTATGCCCTCCCCGCTCGCGACCACCTAGCCGCCGTCGGCGGGAAGGAGGATGAGGTCCGGCATCCGGTAGGGGGGGAGCCCCGCCGGGAATTTTTTATCGTATTGGACGCCGAATCCGCAAAGCAGCACCACTTTGCTCTGTTCGCTGTTCACCGTGCGGTTGAGCATCCCATTGGTGAAAATGAAGGCGTCATTCACCGCGAGGGCCACCGTGTGGGGCGACGGGGAAACATCGCCGCGCTGATACAAGAAGGCCGCCACCACCTGGCCCGCCCGGGTGATGGGGTCGCGCCCGGCGTAGCATTCCAGGAGGGGTTTGGAGCGCATCGAGACGGCCTGTTCATGGACGGTGATCGCGCTCGTCTTCTGGAGCGCGGCGTAGGCCGGATAGAACAGCCCCTCCTCGTGGCGGTAGCGGCCCCAGTAGGGCGAACCATATTCGGTGACCATAAAGGGCCGGTTGAGCAGTCTCGCCATGGCCCGCGAACGCCAATAGTTCGCCGCCGTCGCGACGGCGCTGTCCTGGGCCAGGCGAGATCCGGGCTTCTCGCCATCGCTCGGCAGCGCATGGTAGCCGTGGTTCACCACCAGGCGCGATTCGTTGTGGATCGCCTGGTGGCGGAAAAACGTCAGCACATCGTAGAGAGCCGTCATTCCCGAGTACCCGATCGCGCGGATCGTCTCGAGGTACCAGGCGTGCATGTCCGCCTCGATTTCGTGGAGGAAGAGTCCGATATCGTTGCCGCGCTGGCCCGATGATGCGGCGTCCTTTTTTTCGTAGAACGGGATGGAATCGAAGGTCGCGCCGCCCCCGGCCTTTGCGCCGTCCGACCCCCAGCCTCGCACCAGCGCCGCGAAGTCGCCGCGGTAGCGCCGGTTCAAAAAATCCCTCCATTTTCTTTCCGCGAGCGGCCGCAACGCCGGTCCCTCGAAATTTCCGAGGTATGCGCCGAGGTCCTGTTCGTTAAAGAGCGTGACGTAGACGAGGGATGGGTCCTCATTGAAGGATAATTTCGTATAGGGGTTGCGGTGGGTCATCAGGACGCGGACGCTTTTTTCCCACACCTCCCTCGCCTGCGGCTCGACGAGCAGCCTTTCCTTATAGCGCAGCGCGACGCCCTCGCTCCAGGTGGCCCTTTTGAGGCCGGTGAAACTCATGGCATCCAGGCCGAAATAGACGCCTTCCTGCTTGAGGCAATAGATCAGGTAGTCGAACCGATCGAGCTTCTCCGGGTTGCACTCGAAGTCCGCGGGCGCGCCGGTGGAGAGGTAGAAGTCTACATAATGAAGGCGGATCATATTGTAGCCGTGGCGGCGGACCAGGACGGCATACGCGCGGCAATTCTCCCGCGTCTGTTCCTCGGTCGCGGCCGCGAGGGCGGTGTCCGGCTGGTCGAAGAGGTGGTTGACGAGTTCGTTGAAGGCGAAGAAGCGCACGGCCGCTGTGGGTCGGTCGGCGAACGAAAGCCCCCCATCGGGCGTGAGGGTCACCCGTCCGTATTTTCCCGAGGGGCCGTCCACCAGGCGGCTTAAGTCGAGGGCGCTCCCCGGGGCGACCTGGAGGTTCCCCGTATCCAGGGCTTTCCATCGGCCGTCCGCGCGGAAGACCAGCGGGGCGCCCGCATCCGCGGCCGATCCGGCGCTGAATTTCTTCGTCGTGGCGTTGTAACTCACCGCAGTCCCGAAATTCACCAGCGTGACGCCGCCGATCTCGAGGGTCTGCTGCTTGTTTCCGAGCTGGAAGGATAAGGCGGTCTTCCCGGGGGGGAAATCCTGCTTGGCGGTCCCCACGACGAGAAAGCGCTTCCATTCACCCTCCGCGCGCGCGGTCGCCACGACGAGGCCCGCCCACTTCGGTTCGTTGCACTCCACGAGCGACAACGCCTCGCATCCGCCCGGGCCCGAGGAGCGTAGATGGAAGATGAGCACGACGAGATCGCCCTTTTCGACCTTTTGCGCGATGGCGGCCCTGAGCTGCACCGTAGACGGGGCGCCGCGCTTTTCGGGGACCGTGACCCTCACGGCCTTGGCGAACGGCGCGTCGACGGGGATGATTTCGGAACTCGCGCGCGGGCCGGGGGACTCGTTGATCTTTAGCGCTTCGTCGTACGGGGCGCCAAGAAGCTCGGTGCCCCGCGGCAACCCCTCGAGTTCGGGTTCCACGCCGTAGGCGAGCAGCGAGAACCCGAGAACGAAGACCGCAAAACCCTTCCGCATGGGGACCCCCGCCTAAATCCGACCCTAGATGCGCTCCAGTTTAGGCGGGATGCCGGATAATTACAATGAGGGATCATACGGTCGGGATGTGAAATTCTACGATTCGCGCTATCATGGGCCCATGGCGTCCATGCCGTTCCATATCGATTTGGCTTCCGTTTCTCCGTCGGTGGAGGCGGCGGGGCTTTCCGAAAATCCGGGAGGGTTCGTCCTCGGCCCGCGCACGATCTCCGGCTACGAGTTCCTATGCGTGGTCGAGGGCGCCTACCGCATCGAGATGCTCGACCATGAATTCGCCCTCTCCCCGTCCGACGTGTTCATCATGCCCCCCAACGTGCGCCATCGCTACCTCGCCCTCGGCCAGCGCGCCGCCCACTATTACGTCTACGGCACTCTCTCGCCGGACGACCGGCGCGCCATCGACGTGCGCCGCGGGAGGCGCGGGTTGCGCTTCTCCGATCTCTCGCTCTCGGCGACCTATACCGGTGCGATCCCGTTCCATCTCGCGGGGTTCCCGCGAGAGAAGCAGTACTTATTCCGCGCGATCGTCGAAAGCCGCCAGGCGTTCCAGGTCCACGCGCTCGCCGCGACGGAACTGCTCCTCAAGGAACGGACCTTGGCGATGCTGCGAGAATTGCTTCGGTTCGCGTCGGGCGGCCATGGGGAAGCCTTCCGCGAGAGCGTGCGCCACATCGACGCGCATTACCATCGGAAGATCACGGTGGCCGATCTCGCGGCGCGCGAGGGCCTTTCGCCGAATTACTACAGCGCCCGCTTCAAGGCCGCCTACGGAATCGCCCCGATGGAATACTGCACGATGCGCCGGGTCAACGCGGCGAAGGACCTCATCCGTTCCGGCCTTCCGATGCGGGATGTCGCGGCGAGGACGGGGTTTCGGGATCCCTACTATTTTTCCAACGTGTTCAAGAAGGTCGCCGGTATGCCCCCGAGCCAGTACCGAAATCTGGTGCGGCACGGGGCTTAGGGGTTCCAACCCCCATGGATCGCCCCATCCGTCCCGAAGAGACTAAGCTCCGCTCATTCAATCGCTTCGGGGTCGGTTCATCCCACGTCGCGGCTCGGCCATCCAAGCGTCTCGGGCGGGCGCCTACTCCACCGCGAGATCGAAATCGTCCAAATCCACCACCGACTTGGCTTTCCCGAAGGAGTGGACCCAGACGTGGAAATTCGCCGCGCCGGCGGGCGCGGTGGAGAGGAGCGTGTAGGCCTTCCAATCGGCGTGGGCGCCGGGGACCACCAGTTCTTCCTTCGGCTGCCCATTTAGCTGCTTACCCGCGGCGTCGAAGATGCGCAGGTAGACCCCGAGCCCGTCGCCGGCCTTCACGCTTCGGGCGTGGAAGGTGAGTTTGATCTTCTTCCCCGCGGCGACCTTCAGGGGCGCGCTCATGAGCGAAGAGCCCGCGTTTTCCTTCTCATCGCTCACGCGCAAGCCGGCTTTCCCCCCGCGGGCGGCCTCGGCGAGCACCGCCGTCATGCCGCCATCGTCGGCGTTATTCCAGCCTTCGAGGCCCTTTTCGAAGCCGGGATTGGACAAGAGGCCCGCCGCCGGGGAGGCGGCGCCGAGTTTCTCGAGGAATACGTCGTCGACGTACACGCCGCCCTTCAGGTAATGGGGCATGATGTCGATGGCGAGCCGGCTGACGCCCTCGGGGATCGTCACGACGCCCGAGAGTTCGCGCCACTCGGAGCCGAGGGGCTTAGCGACGGCACCCAACTTGGCGATGGAACTCACGGTGGAATCCGGGAGGAGGACGGGATGGTCCCCCGGCTTATTTTCGGCGCTATTGACGGTGGCCCGCACCAGCACCCCGGGGGTGCCCGCTTGGACCGACGCGCCGGGCGCCAATCGAAGCCAAGCCCTCAATTGGAAGCGGTCCCCGGGAGCCACCTCCCAGACCTGGGCCACCGACAAGCCCCACCGGGCATTTTCCTTAGATTGGAGGAAAGCCGCGCCGCCCCCGTTTCTCCCGGCGCCGGCGGCCCACTGGTTCGTGCAGCCCTTGTCCTTGGATTCCCCCGGGATGAAGAGATTCCATCCCTGGAGGTCCTTCTCGAAGTCCGCGTTCTTGAAGAGGTTCGCGGCGGGAGCGAGGCCGAGGGCCAGTAGCGTGATCCAGATGAGGCGTTTCATGGGGGCTCCTAGATCCAGGCGTCCGAACTCCGTCCCGCGCATCTCGACGATGCGCCGTACGAACCCATGGCGCGAGGCTTCGATTTTGCCGGAATTCTACAGTCATTCCCGCGGGGCTTCCAAGCGGCCCGGCCCGATGGGCGCAGGGGCCGCCCCGTTTCTCCCGTCCGCCGCTTCGCCGTCACTCCAGAACGATCGTTCCGCCGTTCTCGAGCCCGTACGCCGGGCCCTTCGACCCGACCCAGAGGATCCACTCGTCGCTTTCGCTGCGATAGACGCAGAAATTAAACGGCAGCCGCTTCCCGGGCGAAACGGAGGTGTCGGCTGCGGAGAGCGGGATCGCCCATTCTCCCGTCCACTCCTTCTCCCCGACTTTCGCGGCGAACGCCACGGCCTTGCCCAATTCGGCGGCCGCTTTGGCGGGAACGCCGCCTGTGGGCAGGCTCTCGCTATTGCCGTCCGGGAAACCGTGCACGACCCAACTGGCCGTGGCGGCGGCGCCTTTGGCGTCGATGAAGCAGATCTCGGCTCCGTCGTTTCGGCCCCATTCTTTGCCGCGCCTCACCGAAGCGGCCCCTTTCACGGGGACGGTGAGGGACACGTAGAGCGTCTGGCCATCGTGCACGAGGCGCGCGGTGCACGCGGGAGTCGCGATGAGGTCGCGGCTTCCGGTTTGTTCGAGGCGCATCGGGGCGCCGGCCCACTCGCCAGGGGAGGCGATCCCGTCGACCACCGGGGCTTTCGTCACCCGTTTCACCGTGAAGGGCCCGGGCATCGCCGCCTGTTTCCCGCTCCCCGAGGGTCCCACCCCCGCGCGCATGTCGAGTTCGGGGCGCTCCCAATCGCTGCCCGCGGGCATCTTGGGGAGGCCGACGACGTCGGCGCGCACCCACCCCGTGCCCGGGGTCGTTTTCTTCAGGGAGATCCGCACGCTGGTATTCGCCGCGCCGGTCTTGAACTCAAGGTAGAGCCGGGTCCAGGCGACGGCCTCCAACTCCTGTTTCACGGCGGGCCCCCCGAAATCCGCGACGCCGGCCTCGATGCGCTCCCCTTCCGCGGTCTTCACCCAGCACGAGAGCGTATAGGCCGTCTTGGGGGAGAGGCCCAAGACGACCTGCTCGACCCCCGCGCCATCGCCGGTGAGTTCCAATTCGCCCCGGGCGCTTCCCATGGGTTCGGGGGCGGTACGTCCGCCGCCGTTGCCCCATCCATTGCCGGGCACCTGTCGGGCATTGCCGCCGGTGGGGCTCCAATACTCCACCCCGAACTCGAAGCAGGAGTTCTTCACGAGGTTCATATAGGGCACGTCCGTCGGCGCCCAGGAGACCTGGGGGGCGGGCTTGGAGAAATCGTGCCCGGCCTTCCAGGGGGCCTTGTCCGACGGGTACGCGCCCACGTCCTTCCCGAACCCGGCGATGGGGAACGCCGCGCCGAGGCCGCTCGACCCGGCGGCCAATTCGAAGCGTTCCTTCTCGGGGTCGGCGAGCTTCAGGCCGGGGATCGCCGCGGTGGAGAGGTTGCTCATCGTCGAGACGTGCTTCGGCAGGGTCACGGGCTTGTTGACGATATTATTGTAGTAGCGGCAGCCGAAGAGGTCGTTTCGCTTGCTATGGTCGAAGGTGCCCGTCCCCCCGCAATTCCAGGCCGTGTTGTGGAAGACGAGATTGTAATAGCCCGGGTTATTGACGCGCACGGGATCCATCATCACGTTCCAGATGGCGTTATTGTGGACGATGACGTTCATGGCCACGTGGTCGAAATAGATGCCCATGCCCGTCTTCTTGGCCAGGTTGTCGTGCACGCGGTTGTAGCGGAAGACGGTGTTCTGGTAGTCCACCGTGTGGCCATAGGTCATGCCCAGGTCGTGGGTCAGGTGCCCCGCCCCCGAGAGGTCGTTATGCTCGACGATGGACTCGGTGAGGCCGGTGCCCAGGATATCGCGCCCGCTATCCTTCACCGTATTGTGGGCGAAGACCAGGCGCCGGCCGGCGAGGGTGACCGACGCCCCCCATTTCCCCGCATAATCCGCGTCGTGGAGGAAGCAATTGACCACCGTATTATTGCTCCCCCGCACCGTCACGAGGCTCCCGGAGGCGTAGCCGAGTTCGCACGACTCGAGGCGTAGGCCGCTGCCCAACAGGGCGACCGTCCCCGTGCCGCTGACGTCGCTCACGAAGGAGTGCCCGAGGTACTCGCCCCGGAGGTCCTTGAGGGTGATGTCGCGGGTCTTCTCGTCGAGGAGGATCCCGCCGCCGCGGAATGCCAGCCCCTCGATCCGGAGGTTGGAGACCCCGAGGGCCCGGATGACGTGGATGCGCCTTTTTGCCTCGACGCAGAGCCCCTCGGGGTTCGCCCCGTTCGGGGGGATGAAGAGCATGCGCCGGGCCCCGCGGTCGAGGAACCATTCCCCCTCGGCGTCCAGGGCGCCGCGCACGCCCATGAGCACGTACTCGTTCCCCTTGCGCGGCAGGTACCAGTCGTTGTCGCCCTTGCGCGGATCGAAGCTGAGCGTGTGGGTCGCGCTATCGTAATCCTTCACCGTGACGTTCCAGAAGTACCACACGGCCCCGCCGCCGCACCAGACCGTCGCGCCCTTCCAAAAGCCGTCGTCCCCGGGGATCTCGGGGTCGACGATGGCGTCCGGGCGGCCGGCGGCCATGGTGGCGCGCACGCATTCCAGGGTGGCGTTGGGCGTCTGGCCCTTCTTTTCCATCCCCACCGGGCTATTGGGCCAGCGGGCTTCCAGCATGAGGTCGCCGGAGGCGAAGAGCTGGTTCTGGTCCTCCAGATCGAAATCCATGGGGGCCGACCAGACTTTCCGGTCCTCCTGCTTCCAACCCGTCAGGGGTTCGGCGCCGCTTAGGACCGGCTTCTCTCCCGGGGCGGCCTTGACGACGATCGGCGCGGAAGGGGTGCCGCTGCGGCGCAGGTCGAGGGTCTCCCGCCAGACTCCCGTATGGAGGAGCAGGGTATCGCCCGCCTTGAGGAGGAGCGACGCCTTGGCTAGGGTCCGTAGCGGGCCATCCCCGCCGGCGGCCTTCTCTTTCGTCCCGCTCCAAGCGTCGTTGCCGTCGGGCGCCACGTGGAAGGTGAGCGGGGGGCCGGTCCGCTCCGGAGGCAATGCCAGGGGCGCATTGGGATCCACTGGCTTCGCCGGCGCCTTCGTGTACTGGTTTTTCTTGGCGTCGTATTCCGCGAGCACCGCCGCCGCGGAGACGGCGCCCTTCCACAGCCTGAAACCGTCCACCGCCCCCACGCACCCCTGCCAGGAGGAGCCGATGGTGATGGGCTTGTCGTTCTTGAAGTCGGCGTCGAAATCCGCCACGATATCGTATTCCATGTCGAGTTTGCCGTTCAGGTAGAGGCGCGTTTTCCGGTTCTCCCGGTCGAGCACGCAGGCGAGGTGCGTCCACGCGTTGGTCGCGAGGAGGGCCTTGGAGGAAATACCGACGCCGCCGTACTTGCCGTCGTCTTTCTTGTAGCCCCCACCGAAACTCACCCCGCCGTTCTCCTTCGTCTCGAGGTTGAAGTACTGCTCGGGCCAGGCGTCGACAATATTCAGCAGGCGGCGGCGCTTTTCCTTCGCTTCGATGGCGAAGGTCTCCGGGCAGAACCAGAGCGAGAGGCTGAAACTCCCCTTCCCGAAGGCCTTGCCCTCGGGCACATTCACCCGGGCGATGCGGGCGGATTCGCCGTTTAGATAGAGGGCCCCGCCGAACGCGCCCTGGACCCATTCGGCGCCCACTTGGGCGGGCGTGCCGCCGGCGGCGCGGTTCGCGCTGGCGCCGCCCTTCCCCTCGTCGAAATCGAAGGAGGCCAAGAGCTCCTGGGGGGAGGAGAACGGGGCGAAGCATGCGAGCAGGCAGGCGGTCCGGATGAGGCGTCGGGTCATGGGGGGCTCCCTTCCCCAAGTATAAACCACTTCCCGGGGGCTGCCCATGAGCGGGATTGACCGGGCATACGGAATATTGACTTTTTACCGTCGCGGGGGGATCCTTTCCCGTGCGCATCACCGAGGCCGGCTTCGCCACCTTCCGCAGCGGCACCCGCTCCTACGGGCACGCCCACCCGAGCGAGGGCGAGTTCCACCTCTTCACCCACGGGTGCGGCACCTTCCTCGACGGCGGCCGACCCTGCCCCGTCACGCCGGGAAGGGTTTTCTATTCCCCCCCAGGGAAACGCCATGAACTCCAACTCTCCGGCCACGATAAAGTCGCCTTCTATTGGATCCGCTTCCGCCCGGGCCCCGGCTCGGCCTCGCTGGGCCGCGTACTCGCCCGTCAATTTCCCCGGGGGGGGCTTCCCCTCGGCGATTCCGCCCGGGACGATTTCGAGTTTGTGCGCCGCCATCACCGCAGCCCCGCCCCCGAGCTCCGCCTCGCCGCGGCCTATCGCTTCCTTTCTTTCTGCCATGGCGCCCGGGCCGAAAAACCCCCGATCCCCACCAGCCCCCATATCCGCAAGGCCCTCGTTTTTCTCGAAGCCCGGGTCGGCGAAAAACTAAGTCTGGGCGCCCTCAGCGCCCATGTCGGCCTCGATCCTTCCTATCTCGATCGTCTTTTCAAGCGCGCCACCGGCGAGAGTCCCCTGCGCCATTTCACGCGCCTGAAGGTCGAAACCGCCGGCTATCTCCTCAGGGGCACCCCCCGCCCCGTAGCCGAAATCGCCGCGGGGCTCGGATTCTCCAGCGCGTTCCATTTCAGCAATGTCTTCAAGGCATTCACGGGGGTCTCTCCCCTGGCCTTCCGCCGGTCGGGCGTCCCGCGCGCCTGAATGATCCTTGGGTTCATCGGACTCTCTCGGCCCGAAGTATTGCCGTGGCGCAGGGCACATCCGGCCACCGTATCCATCGAGCGGAAAGAAAGCTGGCCGGCCTCCCTCATTCCACGGAAATGAACTTCGTTACATCCTTCACCCCGCCCTTCTTCCTCAAGGGCAGGACGACCCGATCGCGGAGACGGAACACGAGGCTGCGTTGTTCCACCGTGAAGAGACGCAGGAGCGGGCCCTGCCACGCCGCGGGAATCTTGTCGAAGGCCTTCTGGCGCTTGAGGAAGGCCACGGCTTGCACCCTGGCGTCGCGTTCGTTGGTGCGGAAGAGCGTGGCGAGGATTTTCCATCCCCAAGTTCCCGCGCCTCCGTCCTCCAGTTTGAGCCGGAAGCCCGTCAGGCCGAGGCCTATATTCGTGCCCGCGATGAAATAGCGGGCCTGGAATTGCAGGTCGGCCCGGCCGAAGGGGGCGACCTCCAGCCGCGCGCGTTCGAGGGTCAGGGAAAGGTCGAGGACCTTGAGGGCGCCGCGGGCCGAGGCCTCGACCCGGAAGCGGGCCGGCAGGGCGGGATGGTCGCGCACCAGCACCACCTGCGCCTGGTCGAACCGATCGAGGTAGGCGGCGAGGTTCAGGTTCGTCCATTTGCCCTCGGCCCGCAGGTTCACCTCGCGGGGTTGGGGCACACCCGGGGGGAAATTGCCCTTGAGGAGTTTTCCGTAGTTCGGGAGGTTCGTCACCAGCCGCCTCGCGGCCCGGCCCAGATCGGGGTCGCGGCAGCCCACGATCCTCGCGTCGAGTTCGAGGAAGGCATGGCTCCCGTACTCCAAGCGCAGGAGTTCGTAGCGCAGCGTTCCGGTCAGCGGCGTCAGCGCCACGGCGCTATGGAACGCCAGCGTGCCCCCCATGAATTCCTCGACCAAGGGGCCCCAGACTTCTACCCCCGTCTTGCCCCGCAGGCCGTCGCGCAGGGCCGCGAGGGCCCAAGGGGTGAGGCTGACGCCCGTGATCGACATCTCTTCCCGCAGCAGTCGGCCGCCCGAACCCCAGCGCGAAAGGGTCACCGCGTTCAGGTTCAAGAACGGGCTATCCTGCTTGCGGTCCATGGCCATGAGGCCTTCCACCCGCAGGGTCGGGTTGGTCAGGCTCCACGACTCGGTCATGGAGAGGAAGCGCCATTGGGGCGGGAGATTGGTGGCCACGAGGTCGACGGCGGCGGAGAAGTCGGCCGCCTTCATCGGGGCGGGGCCCAAGGCGCCGACGCGGGGCATCCCATGGTGGAGTTGGGCCAGGAGGGGAGAGGAAAAAGCGAGGATCCCCAGGAGGATCCGCCGCCACTGGCCGAGTTGAATTTGATGCATGGGGTTCACCTTGCGGCCCTTTCGAGTTTTCTTCCCGGCGTCCCGAGCTGACGCCGCATCCAGGCCGATTCCGAGAGGATCGGATCCTTCAGGCGCGTGAGTTCGGCGAAGAGTTTTTTCTGGTATCGGGCGACGAGGGCCGCGTGGGCCTTGCCCACCGCCAGGTTCTTAAGCTCCCACGGATCGTCCTGCAAATCATAGAACTCGTCCACATCGGTGAGGTTCCAGACAAGTTTATAGCGCCGATCCCGGATCATGCGCTGGGAATAGAGCCCGAATTGCTGCCCGTGGTAGGTGGAGACGACCGAGGCCGCGGCCTTCCCCCCGCGCCCCGTCATGCGGGCAAATAGCGAGGCGCCCTGGAAGGTATCGGGGATGGGAAGGCCCGCCGCTTCGAGGGCCGTCGGGCCCAAGTCGAGGTAATGGGAGGTGAACCCCCGATCGACGCTCCCCGCCTTGATCTTCCCGTCCCAACGGACGAGGAGCGGTACCCGCACGATATCGTCGTACATCACATAGTGCTTGTCCATCATGCGGTGGCTGCCGGCCATATCGCCGTGGTCGGCCGTGTAGATCGCCATCGTCTCGCCCATGGCCCCCGCTTCCTCCAGGAAGGAGAGCACGCGCCCCACGGCATCATCGACCTGGGAGATGACGGCGAAATACTGGGCCACGTACTGCGACCACTGCTTCCATCCCCAATCCTCCATCTCCCAATTGCGAAGTTGCTGCTTCTGGATATAGGGCTTATTCTTGAAGGCGTCTTTGAAGCTGCCCCAGGGTTCGAGGTCCTTCGCCTGGTACATCGAAGCGAACGGCTCGCTCGGGATGCAGGGCAGGTGGGGATGGGGAAAATCGAGGCGCACATGCCAGGGCTTCCCCGTCTCGAGCATGGGTTTGAGGGTTTGGATGCACGCGTCGGCCATGCGGTGCGTCCACGATCCCTCCAGGGGGCCGGGATCCACCGCGCCCAAGGCGGCGATCTTCCGCGGGTCGCTCCAATCCAAGGTCCCCCCGCGAAGGTAGGGGAAGCGGTTCTCAGGCACATATTCGTGGAACCCGTATTCGAGGGGGGTGCGGTCGGGGTGCACATGCCATTTACCCAGATAGGCATTGCGATAGCCCGCCTCGGCGAGCGCCGTGGTCCATAGGGGCCGATCGGGCTCGAAGAGCGCGACGGCCTGGCCGCTGCGGTAATTGGTGACGCCCCCGTGCCGCTCCGGCGTCTGGGAGCAGAGGAGGCTCTGCCGCGCGGGGCAGCAGAGGGGAATGGGGGTGAACGCTTTCTCGAACCGCATGCCGCTCTCGGCGAGGCGGTCTAAGTTCGGGGTCTTCACCCGGCCCGCGCTGGTGTGGCCCATGGAGTCGTATCGGTGCTGGTCGACGTTGATGAAGAGGAAATTGGGAGTTCGGCTTGGCATGGCGTGGACTCCTGATCGCGGCGTTCGAGGGGTCTCGGCGTCGGTGGGCCCATTATGACACGGCCGCCGCGGTGCGTGGGATTTCCCGCGCTCGGTCGTCGCCGCCTCGCCGGGCCCCCCGTTAAGAACACCAAAGCCCCGTAAAAAAACCATAAGCCATGACCACGCAATGGCGCGTAAAATAGAGGAATCTCACCCGCCGGAGCCATCCATGGATCCCCTTCGCCGCGCTTTCTCCCCGATCCGCCCCGTCCCCCTCTTCCTCGCCGCTCTGTTGGCCATCGCCCCGGTCTTCCCGTCCTTCGTGGAAGAGGGCATGACCACCCTCGAGGCCGCCTCGGACACCGCCTCCCTCCATGTCGGCGCGGAACGCGTCATCGTCGCCGCCGACTTCTATTCGGCTACGTCCCAATGGGGGAACCTCTTCCCCCGGACCGGGTCCATCTCCTCCAAATTCGAGAAAAACGGCGCGCTCCTCACACTCTTTTTGGGCGACACGCTCAGTAACCGCGCGGTGCAGCGTTTTACGGTGCGTAGCAACGGGGCCCGCTTGGAATTGGAGGCGACCTTCGCCCCGAGCGAGGTGGCGAAAATCGCCGTATGGGATCTCTTCCTCTCCCGCAGCCTCTTCGCCCAGGCGACGGTGAAGTGCCCCGGCGCCCCGAATCGCGTCCTCGACACGAACCGGTGGGAGGCCATCTTCGTCGACGAAGTCTCGCTCCATACCGAGGCCGGCGATTGGCGCTTCGTCCTCACCGGGGACAAGGGCGTGAAATGGAAGTTGCGCTCCGTCTGCGACCGGAAATGGGGCGTCCCCGACAAGCAAACCTTCGATTTCCTCTACCAATTCGAGGGCATCCCGCCCGAGGGGATGAAATTATCCCTAACGGTCGATATCGAGTACGTGCCCGAGCCGGGTTGGCTCGGCATCCTCCAGAAGCGGGCCGACGACCGCGCCGCCGACTTCTTCCGCGGACTCGGGCGCCGATACGGCGCGCCTTCCAAGCCCGAGACGACCCAGACGGCGGAACTCGCCGCCCGGGCCGCCAAACGTTCCGCCGAACTGAGCGAAGATCGCACCGATCCCCGCGCCCCGACCCTCATCCCCCTCCCCAAGAAGATGGCCATCGGCAAGGGCGCCTTCTCCTTCCGCGAACATCCGACGGTCCTCTGCGCCCATGAGGGCGCCTATTCCCTCCTCGCCGAAGACCTCGCCGCACGCGGGCTCGTTCTCACCCGCGCCGCCCCGGGCGCCAAGGCCGCCATCACCCTCGTATTGGCCTCCGAGCCCGCCTCGGCCTCCCTCGCCCGTGCCCGCGGCCTTAAGCTCGGCGATCTCGCCGGGAAGAAGGAAGCTTACCTGCTTTCCGTGGGGACAGAATCGATCCTCGTGCTCGGCGCCGACCTCGCGGGCCTCGTCCATGGCGTCCAATCCCTGCGCCAACTCCTGCGCCCTAGCGCCTCCGGCACCGAGGCGCCGGTCGTGGAGATCTCCGACTCGCCCGATCTGGCCTTCCGGGGTTTTTACCTCGAGGGCGCGGGCACCATCGTGGGCACCGAAGATTTCCGCCGCCTGCTCCGCAACACCTATTCGCGCTTCCACGCCAATGCGGTAATGGCCGAACTCCGCTGGTCCCAGATCCAATGGAAATCCCACCCCGAAATTTCCGGCCCCAAGGCCCGGCCCCTCACCGACCTGGCCGCCGCCGCGAAGGAGGCCGAGAGCCTCGGGATCGAGTTCATCCCCGCCATCTTCTCCTACGGGAAGGTCAGCGACATCCTGAAGTCCCATCCCGAGATCGCGGAGGATCCCGCTTGGAAGAAGAAAGGGGACGCCTGGTGCCCCAATAACGAAGCGACCTACGCCCTCTTTTTCGATCTCCTGAAGGAGATCGTGGAGGCCACGGGCTGCAAGCGCGTGCATATCGGCCACGATGAGATCATGGGCATGGCGCTCTGCCCGGCCTGCAAGGCCGTCCCGGCGGACGAACTCTTCGCCCGCGACATCAACCGCATCGCGGATTGGCTCTCCGCGAAGCGGGTCGGCGCCATGATCTGGGGCGATTTCCTCCTCGAAAACAAGCGATGGGTTCCCCTCGGCGTCGCCGCGGCCAATAGCGCCAATCCCCAGTACGGCAACCATATCGTGCATCCCGCCGTGGGGAAGATCCGCAAGGACGTCGTCATCTGCGATTGGCAGTATGCCGTGAGCCGGGAGTACCCCTCATTCAAGCATTTCGCCGATGCCGGCTACCCGGTCATCGGTTGCCCCTGGCACCTTTCCGCCAATAATACGGGTACGGCGAGGGCCATCGGCGCCATCAAACAAGCCGGGGTCCTCGTCACCGATTGGGGCTTCCTGGGCCCACGGGCCACCGGGGGCGTTTCCATCCTCGGCGTGACCCACTCCTGGAACCTCGCCCAGCCCGACACCGAAACGCTCGCCTGGGATGCGTCGGCCGTGCTGGCGGCGAGTCTCCTGCCCCAAGATCGCCCCTCCCGGCGTTTCGGGGCCCGCCAGGTTCCCATCGACCTCGGTCGTGCGGCGCAAAAGGCCCTCACGGGCGACCCCAATGCCTGGTTCGGCTTGGGGACGCGCCATGATTTGGCCTGGCTCCCCACGGGGGACCAGAATTTCTTCGGTTCCCAATTCCGCATCGGGCCCAAGGCCGTCGTCATCGACGCGGCGTCCAAGGCGTCCCCGGCCATCGCGGTGGGCCGCAAGGCGAAGAGCCTCGTCTTCCTCCACGCCCTCCAAGTGGAAAGCCTCGCCATCGGGGCCCGCGCGTACGCGCTCTACGTGCTTCGCCGCGCCGACGGGAGCGTCGTCAACCTCCAAGTCAACCATCGCAACGCCGTCCATTGGTTCTCCAAGACGCCGCGGAAGAACCCATGGGGCACCTTCAATTACGCCCACACGTGGGATGCCCTACTCGCCTGGGAAGGCGCCACCCGCAGCGGGGAATCGGTGAACCTGCAGGCCTGGGAATGGGTCAATCCGCTCCCCGAGGTTCCCATCGTCTCCGTCGAGGCGAAACTAGACCCGTTCGATCCCGGAGTGCAGCTCGGCCTCGTGGCCCTCACGGCGGTGGAATAGCGCCCCACCCGCGCGCCGGCTCCGGGGAATCTGCGCTATTTATCGAAAAGAAGGGTAATATGGCGCGACTTCCCTGGAGTGCCCATGCCTGCAAATCATGCTCCCTACGCCTTCTGCCTATCCGCGTGGAGGAGCCACGGCGCGGCCTACCGCTTCTTCAAGAAATTCCCCCAATTCGAGCACCAGAAGGTGAAGGAAATCGAGGAAACCCTGCGCCAGGGCGGCGGCGCGGCCCCCGAAGCCGACGGGGAAGTTTCCCTCTTCGAGGTCCACGTCGCCGGCGGCCAACTCAACCAGCTCCTCGGGGGCACCGGCCCGGCCGAGAACACCACGCGCCACGAGTTCATGACCCAGGCTCTCGACAATAAGCTCGACGACAAGAAGCAGCTCTATTGGACCGCCGGCATGCTCCAGGGCCGCCCCACCCTCCACCTCATCGGCCGCACCAAGAAGGGCATGGATGATTTCCACAAGGCTCTGGTGCGCCAGGCCAAGACCGACGATTGGGACGGCACCCTCCACGACTGGGCGTCCTGCCTCAAGACGCTCGGGTTCAAGGCCATTGCCGACCCGTCTTATTGAGCGCGCCCCCCGATCGGGCGATGGGACCCTGCGCGAGGGTCCCCGCGATCGGTCATTCCCCCGCGGCGCCCGCCATCACTCCATCACGAAAGCGGCCTCGACCCAATCGCCGCACACCGGGGCGCCCTGGGATTCGACGATCAATTTGATCGTCCGTACGCCCTCCAGAGGAAGTTGGAAAGCTTCGCCCTTGTCGCCGGCCTTCATCCACGGCGTCTCCAATCCAACGCTCTGATCGAGGCGGATGGAAAACTTCGCCGAGCCCGAGCCGACGCTGGCGGAATCGACCCCCGCGCGCCCTTCGAGGCGCTTGGCCCCGGGGGGCACGGCGAACACCATGGTGCCCGCGCCCCACACGGTGAGCCCGTGGCGGAAGCGGGTGCGGTCCAGGACGAGGTAATCGCCCTTCCATGTCTCGTCCCGCCGCCAGGCGAGATCGAGGGCGCCCACCGCGTAGGGCAGGGTCGCGCCCTTCACCGTCGTCGCTGAAACCCACTCGGATTCCGACAACCAGGCGCGTGCGGGCCCCTTTTCCGGGTTGGAGACCCGGTCGTAGGGCGCCTGGGGGGAACCGATGCGGCAGACGAAGGTGCTCACGCTGCGCGGCGGGAGTTCCAGGGCGAATCCGCTCTCCGACACCGAGTCGATCTCCCGCTCGGTGAATTGGGTCTGCTCCGTCGTCGTGGCGAGGAGGCCCCGGGCGCCCAGCGCCGCCCTGGGCACCGAGAAATCCACGGCGACGGGGGTACGACGCGGGTTGCTGAGCACGGCGATGAGGCGCCTTCCGTTCTGCACCGCGCTCACGGGGAGGTCGCCGTGGCTGCGCGCGCCGATGCGCTGCGACCCCGGGGGCATGTATTTCCAGAACATGCGCGCCGTATAGAATTGCGGGCGGCGCTCCTCGTCGGCCCGGAGGCCCTTCACGAGGCCCCACGAACTGGGGATCACGATCTCGGTCTCGCCGATGGAATCCCAGGCCTTCCAGAAATAGAACCGGCTCACCCCGCCGTCGAGGAGTTGGTGGAGGTCCCGCGCGAGGCGGAACGCCCCCTCGTAGGTGGAGAGCGGCCCGTGCCAGCGGTTGGGGAAGAAATTCCACGGCCCGATGCCGTGGGGGGCGCCGTACTCCAGCATCCATAATTCCCGCGGCATCCCGCCCTCCAAGGGATGGATCACCTCATCCCACAGGCGCAGGAGGTTGGGGCGGACGAGGGGAACCCCCGAGGCGTAATCCTCCAGGCCGATGACCGGGGCCGTCTCGCCGCAGGCCTTGAGGTAGGCGCGGGTGTAGAGGGCGCCCGTCTCGTAGAGGTCGGGCATGCTCGTCATCTCCATGCTCTGGCCGCCCGTCGCGATGACGTAGGGCCCCACGATCGGGAGGAGGAACCCGTGCTGCCTCGCCAAACGCTGGGTGGTGGCGCAGATGGCGGCGACGGTGTCGGGATGGAAGGACGGCTCCCAAACCGGCACGGCGTGGGTGGGTTCCAGGCCCTCCTCGCGCAGGAGCCTCAGGAAGGCGACCCAGGTCTCGGCGATCTCATCCACCTGGTGGGTCTGGGCCCGGGTGGCGGGGTCGTTCGCCACGTGCCAGGGCGCGTAGCTCGAGCAGCGCACGCCGAAGCGGAACCCCTCTTCGCGCACATACTTGAGGAAGGCGACGAAATTGGAGATCTCGGGCCGGGACCGCCATTGGGCGCGGTACTTGTCCATATCCATCGAACGGGGATCGCTATTGTCGTTCGTCGGTTCGAGGACGCTCAAGTTCCCGAAGTCGAAATCGAAATGGGTCAGGCCGGCCTCCCGCATCTCCGCGAGCATGGGCGCGAAGAGCACCCGGCGTTCTTCGGCGTTGGTGAAGAAGCGCCGCGCGGCGTAGGTGCAGGCGCCGAAGCCGGTGAGCACCTGCCCCTTGGCCGAGGGGTCGAGTTCCACCGCGTAGCGCTTTTCCCCGGCGACCAGGGCGACCCCGGCCAAGCGGACCGGATCATCGAAACGCATGCGGAAGACGCGGAGTTGGATCACCGGGGTTTCCCCCAGGTCGAGGGCCCCGCCGAAATCGTCGAGGAGGATCCGAAAGCGCCCCTGGGGATCGGTCGCCCCCGGGATGCGCAATTGGCGCGAGGGCTTCGCCCGATCCGTCACCTCCACGATCCAGGCGCCGCGCCCCTTGGCGCTGCCCGCGAACACCGGGGTCTCGCGGAGTTCCGCCTTTGGGACCGTCTTTTCGAAGAGCACCAGCGATGCGAGGGGATCCGTGGCGGGCGCCGCCTCGGATTTCGGCGGCGCCTCCAGGGGCGCGGTGGACAGGAAGAAATCATCCAAGGCCCCCTGGAGGGGATAGGCCGGCGCGCCCCCGACGCGATTGGCCATGCGCCCGAGCACCAGGGGCGCGGGGCAGGAAAGGAGTTCCGTCAGCGGCGCGGTGCCCGGCCGTTCCACCTGGAAGGGCCCCTTGGCCACCCGCTCCCCGCCGAACCAGATGGCGCAATCGCCCCGGAGGAAGGTGATCGTCACGCGCGTCCATTGGCGAGGGGGCAATTCGCGGTCGGAGAAGATCTGCTGCCATTCGCCCTGGGCGCCCTTGGCGGAGAACTCCAATTTCCCTTCCGGCCGCGTATTGACCTTGTATTGGATGCGCTCGGGCGAGGCGCTGCGGTCGCCCTTCCACACGATGCCCCGATGGTCGCCATGGCCCTCGGGATAGATCCAGAACCCGATCGCGAGGGATTCGCGGGCGTCATTGAGGGGGTGGTGGGGGATGACGACCGCTTCCGCCACATCGCCGGTGAAGTAGATGGCGTTTCCCGCCACCCCGCGCGCCCACAAGGGGCCGCGGCCCGTGAGCACGCCGGCGCTTAGGTCGAGCCCCGGGAGCGCGAGATTCGACCCCTGTACCTGGTTGAAATCGAGCCGGATCTCGCGGCCCTGGGCGGCGGCGAGGGGAACGAGAAAGAAAAGGACCCAGGCCAAGGTCCGGTAGGATGATCGAGTCTTCATGGGCGGTTCCTCCAAGATTTTTATTTGATCCGTTTCCCGCGCGGCATCCCGGCCCGCGGGGCCTTATTCGAAAGCGCGTCCCCTCGATCCGCAATCCCGCGGCCGGGCCCCATCCGGGGAACCGCGCCCTCCCCCGTCGTGTCGGGTTCCAGTTCGAGGGTGGAGCCGCGCACGATGAGTTCGTTCTCGAAGAGGAAGGTGCGGGGACGGCCCCGCTGGGTCGGCTTAAGGGCGAGTTCGAGCACGAGGGACGACAGGCGAAGGAGGTCTTGGCGCAGGGTGGTGAGGGCCGGGCGCACCATGCGCGCCGCCGGGATATCGTCGAACCCCACCACCGCCACCTGGCGCGGCACAGCGACCCCGCGGGCGCGCAGGCCCGCGATGGCGCCCAGGGCAACGTCGTCGTTGGCGCAGAAGATCGCGTCGTACGGGGCCCGCCCCCCGAAGGCGCGCTCCACCGCCTCGAAGGCCCCGGGATACCCCGCCAATTGCATGGTGAGGAG
>JAFLEE010000010.1:0-89437 GCA_017302015.1 Spirochaetota bacterium
CACCTGGACGCCCTTCGCCTGGAAGCATGATCCCCTCACCGGGAAGCGCGAGCGCTTGGAGGGGGCCGTCTACCACGCGTCCCCGGACGGCCGCACCCTCGTCTGCTCCAACCCGGTGACCATGCGCAAGACCCAGCCCGGCTACGGCGTGCGGGTCCCCGATGCCCACGTGCCCTGGAACCGCGGCGCGGTGGAGGACGACGGCTTTTGGATCACCGACACCCGCACGGGCAAGCGCCGCCTGCTCATTTCGATCCGGCAAATGCTGGAGAAGGCGGAACCCAAGGTTCAGATCGGGGATCCTACCCAATACGAGATCTACGGTTTCCACTCCAAGTTCAACCCCCAGGGCGATCGGCTGATGCTGAGCCTGCGCTGGTTCCCCTTGAAGGGGGAACCTCAATTCGACCTGTTCAAGACCGACCACCAGGCGGTCCGCTACGCCTGGATCACGATGAAGCTCGACGGGAGCGAGATCCGAAACGCCGTGGGGCCCGAAGAATGGGAGAAGGGGGGCCACCACGCCACCTTCTTCCCCGACGGCAAGCGCATCTCCATGAACCTGAATATCGACCGGGATGTCCTGCGCCTCGTCCAGGTGAACGCCGACGGAACGGACCTGCGGAAGATGACCTCGGCGCTCCCGGGATCCGGCCATCCCACGGTGCACCCCGACGGCCGCCACGTGCTCACCGACACCTATACCTTCGAGAAGTTGGCCTTCGGCGACGGCACGATCCCTCTGCGGTGGATCGACCTCGAGCGCGGCTCGGAAGAATGCCTGGTTCGCGTGCGCACCAAGCCCGATTGCGCCGATAGCGTCATGCGCATCGATCCCCACCCGGCCTGGGACCGCACCTGGCGCTATGTCGCCTTCAACGGCTTCGTCGGCGGCACGCGCCGGGTGTATCTCGCCGATATGAAGGGCCTCGCGGACGCCTGATCGGGCAGGAAAACGGGGGGATGCGGGGCCGGGCCCCGGACGGTACAATCCCCCATGGTTCCCCTCCTGCGCCGCTCTCGCAACGCGTTCTTCATCGCTTTCGCGGCGCTCCTCTTCCTCAAGGCCGTCTTCCACCTGGGGCGCTTCGAGTTCACCAGCGTGCGGCTGAATTATGCCCTGGACCTCGTGCTCCTCGGGTCCCTCGTCCTCGCGTCCCTCTGGGTCTTCCTCTTCGTGGATTTCCCGTGGAGCCTCCTGAACCGGCTGAAGGATACCCTCGCCGTCCTGGGCATCTTCGGCACGATCATGATCTCGGTGATCTACCTCGTGCTGGCCCTGGGCATCCTAAGCCGCGGCATCGATCCGAGCTTCATCCCGGTCGCGCGGGTGGAGGCCCCGGGCGGAAGCTACGGGCTCTACCGCGGTCCCGGGCTCTTCTCCAACGATTTTTCCCTCACCGTCCGCCGAGAGAAAGAGGCCTTCTCCATGAGGCGTTACGAGACGCTCCTGGAGGCGAAGGGGCTCCTCGCTTGGACGAACCTGGAGTCGAACGGGGTGCGCCTGCTCTCCATCGCCCGCATCGGCGGCTCCAACGAGATCTTTCGCTATCCGTGACGGCGCCGGCCACGCCGCCGGGCAGGGTAAGGCCGGGGGCGCCGAAAGCGCCACCCGGAATCGAGGCGGCCGCCTAGTGGGCCGGGCCCTGCCCGTAATAGGCGTTCTTCCCGTGTTTGCGCTGGTAGTGTTTGTCGAGGATGTGGGAAGGCAGGGGCGCGGCCTCGGGGCGGATGGCGAGGGTGAGCGTCGCCATCTCGGCGAGTTGTTCCAGGATCGCGGCGTGGTAGACGGCCTGGGCGGCGTCCTTGCCCCAGGTAAAGGGGGCGTGGCCGGCCACGAGGATCATGGGCGTCTCCGCGGGGTTGCGCGATCCCATGACGGCCATGATCTGGTGCCCGGTCTCCTCCTCATAGTCGCGCCCGACTTGCGCGGCGGTGAGGACCGCGGTCACCGGCACCTCGCCGTGGGCGTAATCGGCATGGGTCGTACCGTAGCAGGGCAATGCCCGGGCCGCCTGGCACCACGCGGTGGCCTGGGTGGAATGGGTATGGCAGACGCCGCCGACGGAGGGCATCTCGCGGTAGAGCACCACGTGGGTCTTGGTATCGCTGGAGGGTTTGAGCTTCCCCTCCACGACCCGATTCTCGAGGTCGACGAGCACCAGGTCGCGGGGATGGAGGTCATCGTAGGGGACGCCGCTGGGTTTGATGGCCAAGACGCCGCGCCGGCGGTCGATGCCCGAAACGTTCCCGAAGGTGTAGAGCACGAGGCCGCGGCGGTTTAATTCGAGGTTGGCCTCGAAGACCTCGCGGCGGAGTTCCTTGAAGCTCATGGGTGGGCCGCTTCTCCCTCGATGAAGGCGCCCAGCCTGGCGTAGGCGGCGTAGAGACGCGCATAGGCCTTGGCGTTCTTCGGGTTGGGATGGTAGGTCTTGGCGACGCCCGAGTTCATCTTCTTCTGGGCGGCGGTGAAATCCGGGTAGAGCCCGGCGCACACGGCCGCGGCCATGGCCGAGCCGAGGGCGCAGCACTGGTCGGAGCCCACCACGTGGATGGGGCGGCCCAGCACATCGGCGCTGACCTGCATGACGAAGCCGCTCTTGCGGGCGATGCCGCCGAGGGCCACGACCTGCTTGATGGGCACGCCCTCCTTCTCGAAACGGTCGACGATGTTCTTGGCGCCGAAGGCCGTGGCCTCCACGAGGGCGCGGAAGACCCGGGGCGCGTCGCTGCCGAGGCCGAGGCCCGCGATGGCGCCGGTGAGGCCCTGGTTGGCGTCGGGGGTGCGCCGGCCGTTCATCCAATCCACCGCGACCACCCCGGAGGCGCCCGGGGCGAGCTTCTCGGCGGCGCGGGTGAGTTCCGTGAGGGTGTGGTCGGAGATCTTTTGGAGGATCGCCCCGCGTTTGGCGGGGGAAAGGCCCTTGGCATCGCCCAGAATGTGGCGCGCGGGCCAGAGCAGCAGGTTCTTATACCAGGCGTAGAGGTCGCCGAAGGCCGATTGCCCGGCCTCCAGGCCCATCATATTGGGGACGATGCTGCCATCCACCTGGCCGCAGATGCCGCGCACGCATTTTTTGCCGATGGCCTTCACGGGGGCGACGACCATGTCGCAGGTGGAGGTGCCCATGACCTTGGTCATGGTGTAGGCCTGGATGTCGGCGCCCACGGCCCCCAGGTGCGCGTCGAAGGCCCCTACCGCCACGGGGATGCCGGCCGGCAGGCCGAGGCGCTGGGCCCATTCGGGGGTGAGGCGGCCCGCGGGGGTATCGCTGGTGTAGGTATCGGAGTAGAGCCGCTCGCGCAGGCCCTTCAGCACGGGGTCGAGTTTGGCGAGGAACGACTCGGGCGGCAAGCCCGCCCATTCGGGGTGCCACATGGCCTTATGCCCGGCGGCGCAGCGGCTGCGGCGCAGCGAAAGCGGATCGGTGTTCCCGGTGAGGAGGGCGGGCAGCCAATCGCAATGCTCCACCCACGAATAGGCACTGGCGCGGACCTTGGCGTCGGCGCGAAGCACGTGGAGCACCTTGGCCCAGAACCACTCGGAGGAATAGATGCCGCCCTCGTAGCGGGTATAGTCGACGCCGCCGCGGCGGTGGGCGAGGCGATTGATCTCATCGGCTTCCTTCACCGCCGTGTGGTCCTTCCACAGCACGAACATGGCGTTGGGATTCGCGGCGAAGTCCTTGCGCAGGGCCAGGGCGGTGCCCGAGCGGTCCACGGCCACCGGCGTGCTGCCGGTGGTGTCGATGCCGATGGCGGCGATGGAGGAGGCGAGGCCCTTCACGCCGCGAAGCGCCCCCCGGGTGGCTTCGACGAGGCTATCGAGGTAATCCTGGGGGTGTTGGCGGAATTGGTTTTTGCTCGGGTCGCAATAGAGGCCCCTGGCCCATCGGGGATAGGCGCTCACCGCGGCGCAGACTTCCTTCCCATCGGCGACGCGCACCACAAGCGCCCGCACCGAATCGGTGCCGTAATCGAGCCCGAGTACATGGGCCCCGCTCCCAATCCCGTTTGCCTTGTTTCGCGCCATGGTTCCCCCGGTCTTCGTGGAGAATCATAACGGCTGCCGGCGCCGACCGCAAGGCGGGGCCGTGCCCCGGGAGGGGAAATTCGTGCGCCGGCTTCTGGGGCGCGCCGAAGCTAACGGGGCGTTTGGGCCTCTATTTGGGCCGACTTCCGCACGAGGTCGAGGAACTCGGCGGCAAGTTCCCAGCCCTTTTCATCGCGCACGCCCCGTGCGAGTCGTTCGGCCTGCTCGAAGTTTGCCTGGCCCCGATGGGGCGACCGGGCGAGCACCAGACCCCATTCGAGGACGGTCGCGGCGAAACGAAGGGCGGGCGGCGCGCTTTCCACGGCCATCGCGCGCCCGGGCGCGGAGACGCGAACGCGCCTGACCGTTGCGCCGGGGGCCGGCGTGAATTGGACGGCAACTTCGAAGAAGGTCGCCGCACCAAGGTCGCCGTCCACGGGAACGAGTTCATGGGCGATGACGAGGCCCTCTCCCGCGCGAAGTTCGCCTTGATCGGCTTGGACTGCGCCCGGCTGCCCCCCGTTCTCGAAACCGAGGAGCCGATGGGCTTTCACCCGGCGGCCGTCCCATCGCCATTCCAGGCTCGCCCCGCGTGCCACGGGGAGGGGGCCCGGCTTGCCTTTCCCCTCCAAGGCGGTGAGGGAAAGGAGGTGAGACGGGTTCCAAGGGCAGCGCAGGAGAGACACCTGGATGCCGACGCTTTCGGCCCCATCTGAGGTCGGTCGATGGAAACGGTAATGATTGAGGAGTTCTTCGAGGCGCACCGAGGAGCGTTTGGGGAATCGGCCCGCGAGGATTTCCCGGCGCACAAGATCGAAGGAGCCCCCGCCGATGCGGGCCGGAAGGCGGGAGACGCCCTCCCGCGTACTTTCGATGAACGGATTCTCCGGGAAGGCCGCCGCGACCTGATCCACTGGCCGCGGCGCTTCATCCGCCTCGGCCCGCGAGGGGCTTGCGGCCTTCGCTGCGGGAGCCGATGCCGCCTGGCCCATGGAAGCGGCCATCCCGCCCATGGCCTTCTTCGATGCGCGGGAAGGGGGCGCCTCCATCTCCCGGGCGGAATCGAGTTTCTTTTCGAGGAAGCCGGGGCGATCCTCGCTCTCCACCTGAGCGATGGGCCAGATCGGGCCCAGGGCGGCGACCAGGTTGAGCGAAAGGTCGGCGGGATCCGAGGCCGGAGAACTTCCGGGTTCGCCAAGCCCGACGGACGGTCGAGCGTCCCCTGGGCCTCCCGTCGCTTGGGAGCCTTTACGGCGGATGGTTTTCCGCTCGAGGTCGGTCTCCCCGCCAAGGGGCGCCGCGCTCGATGGCTTATCGCGCCCCCCGGCGGCGCGCGCATCCTCCACCGCGAGGTCTTGGTTCATCGACTTCCCGCGCGGAGCCAGGAGGAGGACCACGGGGGTGAGGATTAAAAAGAAGAGGGCGATGGCCAGGGATGGGGCGAACCATTGGGGCCAACGGGGCCGTGGGCGCGGGGGAAATTTCAGCCCATGGGCCGCCTCGAGTTTCTGTCGCAGGCGCGCCTTCAAGGCGGGATCATCGGGGATCTGCGGCCGAAGGGCGCGCAAGTCCGCGAGGAGCCGCGCGACTTTATCCGTGTGCCCCGCGAGGCTCGGGTCGCGCTGGAGAAGTTCGCGTAGGATTTCGGCGTCTTCCGGCTTCATGCGAGGCTCCGCAGGCCTTCGAGGCAGAAGGCGAGGAAGAGGGCCACGGGCGGCATGCGGTCCCGAAGCAGGGCCAGGCTGCGGGAGAACGACATCTTGCAGGCGTCGGCGCTTCGTCCGACGATGGCGGCGATCTCCTCGTACGACTTGTCCTCCCAGACGCGCAGGAGCACGACCTCCCGCTGCTGGGGCTTGAGTTCGGCGAGCAGGGTCCGCATTTGGGCCAGGCGCTCCTCGGGAACGGGTTCACCCTCGGCTTCCCGCGCGTCGGGCACGAGGCTGAGGTCGGAAAAGACGGTCTTCTTTTCCCGACGGAATTGGTCGATGACGCAGTGGCGGGCGATGGTGTAGAGCCAGGCGGGGAAGGGGCCCTTGGCCGGGTCGTAGGCGGTGATGCGGTCGAGGGCCTGGAGGAAGGCCTGGCTGACGATATCCTCCACCCGGTCGGGCTTCCCCCCGTGCCAGGCGACGAAGCGCCGGATGGGCTCGAAATAATGGTCGTAGAGTTCGCCGAAGGCGTCGCGGTCGCCTTTCGAGGCGCGGACCGCCAGGGCGTCGTGGGGATGGGGGCTCATGGGCGTCTCATACCGGTACTACGCGCCCCAGGCCGGAAGGTAACGGGGGGCGGCTATTGCCGCCAGAAGCGCTCCATCCTCTTGATCAGGAAGAAGGTGCCGATGCCGAGGCCGACCATGAGGAGGAGGAAGATGGAGTAGGCCATCCACCGGTGCTCCTCGAATTTGAAGATCGCGGAGTACTCGGACATGCCCCCCACCCCGGCGAAGAAGCTGGGAACGGCCACCGCGATGACGAGGGCGTTGAGGTTCTTCATCATCATGTTGAGGTTATTGCTGATGATGGAGGCGCGGGCGTCCATGAGGCCCGAGAGCACCTGGGAGTAGATCTGGGCCTGCTCGTAGCACTGGGCGTTCTCGATGCCCAGGTCGTCGATGAGCTCCAGGTTATCCCTGGAGAGGCCGAGTTTCTCGGCGAGGCTGCGCATCTTGTCGACCACGCGCCCGTTGGAACTGATGGCGTTGAGGTAGTAGACGAGGCTCTTCTCGAGGGTGAACATGTGCAGCAGGTGGCGGTTGTCCATGGACTGGTTGACCGAGACCTCGAGTTCGTCGCTGCACATGCTGATGACCTTCAAATGCTCCTGGAAATGGTGGATGGAGCGCTGCATCATCTTGAGCAGCAGGTCGGTGAGCGAGGAGCAGCGCCCGAAGGCCTTGCCCTCGAAGAGGGGCACGTCGTCGGCCATGACCACCACGATCTTCCCGGCGAAGGCGAAGAGGCCGATGGAATGGATGCTGAAGAAGAAATTATCGCTGGGCGTGTAGCGCTTGGGGCGCTTGACGATGTAGGCCACGTGGTCGGGCTCGAACTCGAAACGGGCGGGCTCGTTGGGGTCGAGGGCCGACCCGAGGGTATGCTCGTCGATCTTGAGGTCGTCGATGAGGTGGCGCTTCTCGGCCTCGTCGGGGTTGATGTAGACGAGGATCTGGGCGTTCTCGGCCCCGGTCTCGAGGACCCGTCCATCGTCGATGCGGTATTGCCTGATCATGGACCCCGCCTTCCCTCGTGCCTGATTTCTACGGGGGAATTGTAGCGTGAAGGTCCCGCCCGGCAGGCTTAGAATATTCCTGCAACGATGCCCGGGGCGTCGGACCCCATGGAATAAGGGATTTTTAAGGAAACGGCGGCGCCATCGGCCGGGCGCGAAGGGCGGGGCGGGGGAGAATTCGGCGCGCGGCGCGGAATTCGCGGCCGCGGGAGACGGCGGGGCTTCAGAGCACGCGGCGCTCGTGCCTCCAAAGTTCCTTCGCCGGCTGGCGCTTTCGGATGACCTCGAAGCGGCCGTTCTTCCGGAGGAAGACTTCGGGGGCCTCGGGGAAGGAGTTGTAGTGCTTGGCGCTCATGGCGGCGCAATAGGCCCCGGCGCCCTCGATGACGCAGAGGTCGCCGATGCGGGCGCGGGCGAGCAGGCGCGGGGCGAGGCCTTCGCTGTCCCCCGGCGCCGGGGTGAGCACATCGCCGGATTCGCAGCAATGGCCCACGACGACGCAGGTTTCGGTGGCGTCGGTGTGGGTCTGGGGGATCACGACGATGGGATGCTGGGCGCCGTAGAGGGAGGGCCGCAGAACCTCGGTCATGCCCGCATCGAGTTTCAGGAAGCGGTAGCCCTGCGCGCCCGTGTCGGCGAGATCCTGCACCGTGGTCAGGAGCGCGCCCGCGTTGGCGACGAGCCAGGTCCCCGGCTCGATCTCGAGGTGCAGGCGTCGGCCCGTCTTGCGGGCGAAGGCTTCGAAGGCCTCCTTCACGGGAAGTCCGACTTCCTGCAGGTCGGTGGTCTTTTCGCCGGACATGCGCCCGACTTTGAACCCGCCGCCCAGGTCGAAGGCCGTGACCTCGGGGAAGGCGTCGACGAAATCGAGGCTCATGGCGGCCACGCGCTGCCACACGGCGGGGTCGCTCCCCGAACCGATATGGGTGTGGAGGCGCACGACCCGCAGGGCGAGGCGCTGTGCGAGTTGGCGGGCCCCGTCCACCGCATCTTTCCAAATGCCGAACGAGGAGGCGGGGCCGCCCACATTGGTGCGGTTGGTGCTGCCGCTGCCGAGCCCGGGATTGATGCGAAGGCCGAGTTCTCCCCGTGGCTTCGCCGCGGCGAAGGCCTCGATCTGGGCCGGGGAGGAGGCGTTGAAGGAAATCCCTTTCTTCAATAGAAAGGGGAGATTCGCGGGGGCTTCCTGGCAGGTGAGGGTGATGCGCGCTGCGGGGATGCCCGCGGCGAGGGCGCGCTCGACCTCGTAGCCCGAGGAGCAGTCCAGCCCCAGGCCCAAGTTCGTGAAAAAGCGCAAGATATTGCCGTTGGGGCAGGCCTTCATGGCGAAGCGGGCGGTCAGCCCGAAGGCGTTGGGGAAGGCCAGCACGGCCCTGGCCGCCTCTTCGAGGGGCGCCTCGCCGTAGATATAGACGGGCGTCCCGACCTGGGAGGCGATGCGGCGGGCATGGCCGGCGGAGAGGAAGCGCAGGGTTTCGGGGGATTCGGACATGGGAGGGGATTGTAGCATTTTGCCCGGCCTGAGGTCAGGCAAAAGTCGCGATTTGGATCAAGTCATGGCCGCGAGGCACCAAGGCGCCGAGCCGGAAATTCTGCGTGAACCGGTCGGGTCTGGCGAACGGGAGCCGGGAGGCTGGGTGGGGGGCGTAGACAGCCGTTGTCCAAGCCCCACGCTACAATCCCTTGGAAGCGGCGATCCCAAGGAAATCATGTCCATCCAGCTCATCTGCGCCACCGACACCCGCAAACTCATCGACCACCTCGTGAAATCCTTGCGCGAGAATGGCGACTCGGGTCCAGGGATCATCCGGCCCATCCTCCTGCCCTCGGTGCCGCTTCGCGAACGGGTGCGCAACGAGATCGCCCGGAAACTGGGCGTGGCCATGGGGATCGAGTTCATCCTGCCGGCCAAGCTCGCCGAGTTGGTTTCCCAAAACCTCCAACTCCCCCCCCTCGACGAAGGCTGGGGGCCCGATGGTCTCTTCTGGCGCGTGCTCGTCTACCTCGAGAAATACGCCCCCCCGGAGTCCCGCCTCAAATCCCTGTGCGAAGGCGATTCATCCAAAGTGTCCTTGGCTCGGGCGGTCGCCGACCAATTCGACCAGTACCGCTATTTCCGAGGCGACCTCATCCGGGCCTGGGATGAAGGCAAAACTTACCCGGCGCTCCCCGAGCACGCCCGCGAAGACGAGAAATGGCAGAAAGAGATCTGGGCCTGGCTCCTGAAAGAAGGCGGGGCGGTGGGCCGCGGCGAGCACGCCGTGCGCCGAGCCGATGGGCTTCTCGAGAAGCTCGCGGGCCTCCAAGAGCCCCTCTTCCCCGGCGGCCTGGAAGTGCTCGCCACCGGACCGCTGTCGGTCTCGGTGCTGCACCTGCTCAAGGCTCTGGGGCGTTCGGGCGAGGTGCGCCTGCGCATGCTGCTTCCGAGCCTCGCCGGCATGTCCCATCCGACGGGCGGCTCCCCGGACCCGGTCGCCAAGGGGCATCCGCTCCTCGAGTCCCTGGGCCAGCAGGCGATGAAGAACTTCCGTCAATTCGCCGATTCCATCGCCCAGGGCATCACGGTCGAGACCTTGGAGGATGACGCGGGTGGCGGCGATACGCTCCTCGGGCGCTTGCAGCGGGAGATCCGCGCCGATCTGCCTCCTGGCCCCTTCCCCGCCTCTCTCGCCGTCGACCGGAGCCTGCGCATCCATCGTTGCCACGGCCCGCGCAGAGAACTCGAGGTGCTGCGCGATGAACTCCTCGACGCGGCCGGGGCGCTGCCCGGCCTCAAGGCCGAAGAGATCATGGTGCTCGCTCCCGATCTCGACGCCTATGGGCCCCTGGCCGCGGCCCTCCTGCCGGGCCTGGCCTTCGAGCCCGGCCATATTCCCATGCGCCTCGCCGAAGTTTCCCGGGGCGGGCGCGATTCGGTGCTCCAGGGGCTCGAGGCCCTCGTCTCGTTCGCCGCGGGCCGCGGCCCGTTGAGCGAAGGCCTGGCCCTCCTCGACCTTCCCGCCCTGCGTCGGCGCATGGGCGATGAAGCGGCCGAGAGCCTCAAAGAGGCCCTGCGAAGGGCGGGCATCACCTTCGGCTTCGACGGCGCCCATCGCGCGAAATGGGGCGCCGGGTCGTTCGAGGTGGGCACTTGGAAGCACGGCATGAACCGCCTGCTCTCGGGCTTCTGGTTCGGCGATGAAGCCGGGGCCGTGGCGCCCGGCGGCGCGCCGTACCTGCCGCTCTCCGATGCCCTGGGCACCGAAGCTTCCCTCGAGGGGGCCCTGTCGATCATGAAGGGCATCCTTGACACGGTCGCGCGCTTCGGCCAGCCGTGCACGCCCGAGGCCTGGGCGACGCGACTCGAAGAAGCGAGCGGGGCTTTTTTCCTGGCCGACGACGGTGAGAGCGAAGGCGGGTTGCCCGATCTGCTGGGTCGGCTTCGGAAACTTCGCGGCGAGGCGGCGGGCCGCGATTTCGGACTCCCCGTCATGCGCGCCCTTCTCGACGGGCTGGCCCAAGATGAAGAACGCCAGGTGCGCAAGATCGGCGGCCAAGGCGCCATCGGCGGCCTCAAACCGCTGCGCGCCCTGCCGTGCCGGGTCCTCGCCCTGGTGGGGTTGAGCGACGCCGCCTTCCCGCGCCGCAGCGCCGCGCCCTCCTGGGACCTCCTGGCGGCGGCGCCCCAGGTGGGCGACCGCGACCCGCGCCTGGAAGACCGCGAACTCTTCCTCGATTCCCTCCTCTCCGTTTCCGATCGGCTCATCCTCACCGCGCCCGGTCGCAGCGTCCACACCGACAAACTCGAACCCATGTCGGTCTGCCTCGAAGAACTCCGCCGCGTCTGCCTGGCCATGGGCCAGCGGGCGGGCCGCGACGCCAAAGCCATCGACGGGGAACTCCTGGTCGACCATCCCCTCCAGCCCTTCAACCCGGATAATTTCAACCAGGCCGCCTACAAGAGTTACCAGAAGGTCGCCTTCGAATTAGGGAGAAAACTCCAAGCGGGCGGGGGAAGCCGGGCCCCCTTCGCCCCGGGTTCCCCGCTTGGCGCCGCGGGCCTTCCCGACGGGGAGATCCCCGAGATCTCGCTCGCCGAGCTCGTCGCCTTCTTCAAGAGCCCCGCCAAGGGCTTCCTCGGCTCCCTCGGCATCCGCTTGCCCTGGGAAGACGCCGCCGCCGATGAAGACCAAGACCCCATGGAATTGGAGAGCGGCCTCGGAGATTGGAAACTCCGCGACGAGATCTTCCGCGACCTCCTCGAGGGGGGCGTCCCCCACCACGCCGAGCGCCTCATGGCCGGCCGGCTCATCCCCTACGGCGCCTGGGGCCAGACGCTGGTGGCCCAGCGCATGGCCGATCTCCAGGGTCTCTCCGATGAGGTGCACAACGCCACCGGCGGCGTCGCGCCGCTTCGCGCCTGCCAAGTCCGGCTGCCCGGCGCGCTCCTCACCGGCGAAGTGCGCCTGAGCGTCGATGGCAAGACCTTCGTCATGCTCACCTCCAGCAAATGGGAAAAGGCGGCGGTGCAACTCGAGTTCTTCCTGCACGCCTCGTTCTGCGCGGCGGCCGGGGTCGGTGAAGGGGCGCTCCTCGCCTGCAGCCAACCGGAGGTGCTGAAATGCGTGAGCACGGCCCTTCCGTCGAAGCAGGAAGCCATCGAGAGGCTTTCCGATTTCGTTTCCTTCTACCTCGAAAATCGAGGTCGCCTCGTGGCGTTCGCCCCGGAGACGAGCTCGGCCCTCTTGAACCTCAAAGACGGCCAAGATCCCGCCTCCGTCGCCCGAGCCGCGTGGGAAGGCGGGTACTATCCCGGCGAGGGATCCGACGGCGAAAATCTCCTGGCTTGGCGGGGAAGCGACCCCTTCGACGAAGCCCGCCTCCCGGCCTGGTTGGGGCACGCCAAACGGATCCTGGCTCCCGCGATCGCCTTTGCCGCGCCGGTCATCGGGAACAAGCCCGCGCAAGATCCCAAGGCGCCGCCACCCAAACCGGAGCCGGCTCCCAAGACCGCGAAGGCCCCGCCTTCCAAGGCCGCCCCCCGCGGGCGAGGAACCCAAAAATGAGCGCGCCCAAATTATTCGTGCTGGCCGACGAAGGCCTTCCCGCGGGTCGGTCGGTCATCGAGGCCTCCGCCGGCACGGGGAAGACGTGGACCATCGCCCACCTCGTGCCGCGCATGCTCATCGACGGCGAGATCCAAACCCTCGATGAAGTGGTGCTGGTGACCTTCACCGACGCCGCCGCCCGGGAACTGGGCGAGCGCGTGCGCCGCGAACTCGTGGTACTGGGCGAATCCCTCGCATCCGGGACCGCCCGGGCTCCCGAAGGCGAAGACGGCCAGCAGGTGCTCCTCGATCGAATCGCGCAAAAATCCCAGGCGGATCAGATCCGGATCCGGGAACGGCTCGCCCGGGCCAGCGCCGATATGGACCGGCTCTTGGCGGCCACCATCCATAGTTTCTGCCGGCGGGTGCTCTCCGATCTGAGTTTTCTCTGCGGATTGCCTCCGGGCTTGGAAATCGAGACGAACGACCGGCAGATCCGCCAAGAGGTCGCGTGCGATCTTTGGCGCAGCGGCATCTCCGGTGACCCCCTCTTGAGCGCCGTGGCCCGGTTCCAGAAATGGAGCGTGGGAGACCTTCTCACGGCGTGGAAAGAGAGCCTGACATTCGGCGATCAGCCGCTCTATCCCCGCCCGGAGGAAATGGCCGGCGTGAAAGCGGCTTTCCTGACGGCGTGGGCCGGCCTTCGCAAGCGATCGAAAGATTTGTCCGCCGCGGCCGACCTCTTGAAAGAGGGGTTCGAAGGCGGGGTCGTCAATGCTCCCCATCGTGATTTAGAGGCGGAGATCCGAGTTGCCATGGCGGGGGGCTTGGAAACGATCCCGGGAATGGGCGATCTCTCCCTCATGAGTCGACTTTCCAAATTGGGCGAAAGTGGCCCCTTCCATAACGGGAGGACTCTGGGAAAGACCCTCAATCCGCGATGGCTTGCCCTTCCCATCATTCAAGATGCCTCGGCCCTCGATGCCATCCTCGTGCGCCTGCATTGGGCTTGGCTGGGGGAAAACCTCGAGGCCGCAGCCGTCCGCTACGACCGGGAATTGGATCGCCGGGGCGCCCTCAGTTACGAGGGTCTCATCTCCCGCCTGCACCGGGCCGTCTCCGAGGAGAACCCCAATCGCGACGCGCTCCTCGCCGCCCTCCGCCGGCGGTGGAAATGCGCCCTCGTTGACGAGTGCCAGGATACCGACGGACGCCAACTCCAGATCTTCGAGGCGATCTTCCTCGACGGCGGCCCCGATCGACGCCTGGTGCTCATCGGAGATCCCAAGCAGAGCATCTACGCCTTCCGGGGGGCCGATTTGCGGGCCTACCTCGAATCGGTGGCGCGCATCCCCGATAAGCGCGGGCTCACCACCACCTATCGCAGCGCCCACGGCCTCGTCGAGGCCCTCAATCTTTTTTGGGCCCTGCGGCCCGAGCCCATGGGCAATCAAGAACTCACCGTGCCCCTGGCCGTCGCCAAAAATCTCGATGAAGCATTGCCCTTGCCCGACGACGGGCTGGGCCGCCTGGTGGCCGCCGTGGTTTCCCGGGAAGACGCCCTGGGCGAAGCCTGGGCGAAAAAAGATGACCGCATGGCGTCCGCCGCCGGGGTCGCGGCGCTGGCGATCCAGAACCTGCTGGGCGAGAGCTTGACCAACGGCGACGGGAAGGTCGAGTGCGTGCGCCCCGGGCACTGCGCGGTCCTCACACGCACCCATAAAGAGGCGACCGCGGTGCACGAGGCCCTCGGCGACTATGGCATTCCCTCGGTGATCCGCTCCAGCGGCGACGTGATGAAGAGCGAAGTGGCCGACGACCTCTGGGCGGTGCTGTGGGCCGTGCTGGAAGCGGGGAGCGCGGGCCGGCGCCGCATGGCCCTGGCCACCGAATTATTGGGTTTCGATGCCGAGGCCATCGCGAACCTCAACGAGGCCCAGGAAGCGCGATGGAAGGGGCTCTTCGAAGAATGGCACCGGGTGTGGTCGGAGAAGTGGGGGGGGATCGTGGCCCTCTTCACCGCCATGGAGACCGGCGACCCCGCGGGCCCCTTCCAGGTCGGTTTCCCGGCGCGCCTGGCCGACCTGCCCGACGCGGCCCGGCGCCTCACCGACTGGCGCCACCTCTGCGAATTGCTGGCGGGCAAGCAGGCCGAAGAAAGCCTGAACCCCGAGGCCCTTTTCCATTGGTTCACCCAGTGCCGAAACGAGACTGATGACGCCCCCGAGGAGCGCCTGCGGCGCCTGGAAGAAGACGGCTCGGCCGTGGCGATCCTCACCATACACGTCTCCAAGGGCTTGGAGTTCGATTTCGTCTTCTGCCCCTTCCTCGCTTCCCAGGGTTCTGCCAAAGAAAATGATTCACCAACGGTGCGCGTGGGTGGCGCGCGGAAACTCCTGAAACGCGAGTTGGTCGAAGGCGACGAGGCCGATTCCCTCAAATTCGAGGCGACCTGGGAAAACCTCGAAGAAAGCCTGCGCCTCACCTACGTCGCCTTGACCCGTGCCAAACGCCGCGCCTGGATCCTGGCGGGCTACGCCGATCATGCCACCAGCCGCAGCCCCATCCCCAAGCCCTCCCCCCTCGACTGGCTCCTGCGGGCGCCCGTGGAAGGCGAAGACCGCGCCACCTGGTACGGCCGGGTGCAAAAACAGAAGAAAAAGAGCGTCAAAGACGGGAAGGCTGATGAGGGTTGGGTTTGCGAGCACGAGGCGACCCTGCGCGACCTGGAAGCCAGCTGCAAAAAACTCGGCCCCTCTGCCAAAACTTACCTTTCCATCATCGACGCTGGCGCCATCAAGGAGCGCCCCTCGAAAAGGAAAGAGGGCGCGCCCAAGGCGGTCGAAGGCGTGGTGCACGAAGCGCCCGCCGCGCTCAAGGGCTGGAACCTCACCAGTTTCTCCCATTTGTCGGACGGGGAGGGCGGCGAGAAAGACCACCGCGACCTCCCATCCTCCCTTCCCCGGGAAGCGACTCCCCATCCCTCCACACCGGCCGAGGCCAATGGACTGATGGTCGATATCCCCTCGAGCAATCATGTGGGCGACTTGTTCCACTGGATTCTGGAACATTGGGATTTCAAGGCCGAGGGAAGCGCGTTCACGGCCCTCGTCCAAGAGGCGCTCTCGCGTCACCCCATCGACCTTAAGCTCCCCGATAGCGAGACCCCGGTAAGCCGCCTGTTGGAGCTCTTGCCGGCTTGGAAATCCGTCCGTCTTTCCGGCTTGGCGCCCCAGGCCACCTTGGCGACGGCCGCCCAGACCCCAAAATGGTCCGAACTGCCCTTCCTGATACCCATCGGCGAAGAGGGCCTGAGCGGCGAGGCGCTTCGCGGAGTTTTCGAGCGCCATTTCAATCGGGATGCGCGTGAAAAGGAATACGCGGCCTCGCTGTCGGAACTGAAGATCGAGCCTATCCAGGGCATGCTGGGCGGGTTCATCGACCGACTCGCCTGCGAAGGCGGCGCATGGGCGGTGCTCGATTGGAAGAGCAATCGCCTCGGTAAGGGCAACGGCGAGGACTATTCCCACGACGCCCTCTGGGAGAGCGCCGCGGCGCACCATTACATCCTCCAGATCCACCTCTACATGGTCGCCGTGGGGCGCTATCTGGGGCGCTTCGGGGGCGCCGCCTTGAAAGGCGCGGGCCTCCTCTACCTGCGGGGCCTGAAAGGCGGCAGCGACCAGGGCATCCTCTGGTTCGAGGCGCGCCCCGCCTTGCTCGCCGACCTCGACCGACTCTTCGCCGCCCCGGGCGAAGGCCAGGAGACCCCGTGAAGACCGATGAGGCGCCCCTTACCTTCCTCCGGGAAAATTATCCCGCCAAGAACGCCGTCGACGACCCGGGCTTGGCGGCCGCCGAAGAACTCCTGGCGGCCTGGTCCCTCGGGCACACGGCCCTTGCGCTCACCCCCGAGCGCCGCGAGGCCCTCGCCAAGAGCGCCCTCGTATGGACGGAGGGGTTCGAACCCCGCCCCTTGGTGCTCCATGGAGACCTGCTCCAATCCTGGCGCCTTTTTCAATCGGAGAAAGCCGTCGCCGCCCTGCTTAAGGCCATGACCGGTGACGCGCGTGGAGGCAAGTGGCCCGCTAAGACGCAGGGGCTATTCGAAAAACTCTTCAGCGACCCGAAGGATCCCCAGGCCCTCGCGGCGAGGTCGGGCGTGGAGCGGCGCTTCACGCTCATCACCGGCGGGCCGGGCACGGGGAAGACCTACACGGCCGCCCTCATCCTCGCCCTGCTCCTCTTCGAGAACCCCGAACTTCGCATCGCCATCGCCGCGCCCACGGGCAAGGCCGCCGCGCGTTTGGGTGAAAGCATCCTGAAGTCGGCCGCCACCCTGCCCGAGGAGGCCCGCGGGGCGGCGCCGCTCTTGGAGAAGGTGGCCAAGACCCCGGCCACCCTCCATCGCCTCCTCGGCTGGAACCCCGGCAAGGGCGAACTCGGCCGCCACCGGGCCCGTCCACTGGCCTGCGACGTGCTCGTGGTCGATGAAGTCTCCATGATCGACGGCAACCTTTGGCTGGCCACGCTGGATGCCCTGCCGGCCGGGGCGCGCCTCATCGCCCTGGGCGACCCGGGCCAATTGGAGAGCGTGGCGCCGGGAAGGGTCTTGGGCTCGCTCATCGAGGCCTCCGCCGCGGGCAGCCCGCTCTCCCCCTGCCTCGTGGAACTGGTGAAGAACCATCGCTTCGCGGATGGCTCGGCCATCGCGGACGCCGCGGCGGCGGTCCGGAGAAACGACGCGGCCTCGCTTCTGGCGCTTTGCGCCTCGTCGCGCCCCGATTTCGCCCAAGGCGAGGTCGAAGCACTCGAGCCCTTGCTGGCCGATCGGCTCCCCGCCCTGCGCGCCCTCGCCGAGGCCGGGGATCCCGCCGCCGCCCTCGACGCGCTGGGGCGATTCCGAATCCTGTGCGCGGTGAACAGGGGCCCCTGGGGCGTCGAAGGCCTCAACCGGCGCGTCCAGAAACGCCTGGCCCGCGAATGCAACGGGCCCTTCGCGAAGCCGATCCTGGTGACGGTGAACGACCCGGCCAGCGGCCTCTTCAACGGCGATCTGGGCGTGCTGCTGCCCGCCAAGGGCGGCGCCGCGCCCCAAGCCGTCTTCGGCAGCGTCGACGAGCCCCGGCTCTTCGCCGAGGCGAGGCTTCCCGAGCACGAAGACGCATGGGCGATGACCGTACACCGCGCCCAGGGCAGCGAATACGACGAGGTGTTCCTCGTCTTGCCGAAGGTCGATGCCCTGGAGGAAGGGGGAGAGGAGGGGAACGTGGCCCGTCTCCTCATCCCGGAGCTCCTCTACACCGCCATCACCCGCGCGAAAAAAAAAGTCACCCTCGTCGCCGATGAGGGCGTGCTCAAGAAAGCGTGCGACGCGCGGCCCCCGAGGGTCACGGGGCTGGGGCGCTGGATCCGGGAGAGCAGGCCGTCTTGAAATCCTGCCGGTGAGCGGCCGCTTCAGTCCGTCAGGCGATTCCCCGAGCAGCGCGGCGGCGGGCAGGTCTCCGGGTCCCAGAGCACGCCCGGGCGCGGCACGTGCGGGGAACGGACCCATGCGTTGTCCCGCACTTCCACGTTGGAGGCGAACGAAACCATGATCACGGATCGGTTGAGGTCGGTCGCCTGGCGGGCCTTCTCGCCGTAGAACGCGTTGCTCCGGACCAGCACCCTCCCCGCCGAGGAGATCGTCATGGCCGCCCCGCCGCCGTTGATGAAGGCGTTGCTCTCGATGAGGATGCCCGAGAAGACCGCGTAGGGCGATTTCTGGTCGGGGGAACTCACGCTGCGGCGGAAGACGCCCATGTGGAGGACGGGCCCGTGCTCCTCGTTCTTGACCGGATTGCAGTCGATGAAGGTGTTATTGCGGATGACCAGATTGCTCACTCCGGTGCCCTCCGACCAGCCGCTCATCGCCCAGCCCGTCTCCAGGCGGATCGCCGGCATCTGGTGGTGGTAAAAGAGGTTGCCCTCGACGAGCCCGTCGTCGGCCTGCAATCGGAACCCCGCCGCGCGATTTCGGCCGAAGCGGTTATTGCGGATGAGGTAGTGATGCGAGCCGTATCTCCGGTTGAAGCAAACCACGAGTTCCCCGAGGTCCGCGGGCAGCGCGCGGTCGAGTTCGATGCGGGCCGTCTGGGCCTGGGGGTTGACGCGGATGGATTTGACCCGCGCGGTGAAGCCGGCGGGCGAAAGGTCTTCCCGGCGCAATTCCAGGGGGTCGCCCTCGCGGACCGGCGTCGCCCAGGCCCGGAAGAACCGCCCCTCCAGCGTGGCCGGCCCGGTCGGCACCGCGTAGAAATTATTGTCGTGGATATTGATGCAATCGTCGCCGCCATAGCCGAAATCGCAGCCCTCGAACTTCAGCCATCCCATGGAATTGTTCACGTGGAAATGGTCGGCGGTGCAGGTGATGGGGCGGGGTTCGCCGGGGCGGGGGAGGATCTTCACGCCGCTCCATTCCTGGTGGTGGCTCTCGCCCCGGACGATAAAGGCCATGCCGGGGCAGGAATAGACCGTGAGGTTCGTGAAGAGCATCTGGGTCGAGTCGTCGATGTGGAAGCCGCCTTGATCGTAATTGTAGTGGCGCATGCGGAAGGTCTGGCCCGCCTGGATCCCCCGGAAGACCGCGCGGGCCGCCTGGTTGGCGGCCTTGGACCGCACCCTCCCCAGGTTCGGCTCCAGCCATTCGAGGGCCTCCTCGGAATGTCCCTCCCAAAGATCCTTGGAGCCCTCGAATCCCACCAGTTTCAACACCGGGTCGAATCCTTCCATGACCCGCACCTGGGCCCGGGGATTGGGGAAGCGCTCGTATTCGATGAAGCGGCAATCGAGCCAGGCCCCGTCGGGCGCCGTCGTTTCCACCCGCACGATGCTGGCCAAGGGGGCCCGTCGCCAATCCCAATCGACCTTGAAATCTTTGAACGCGATATGATCGCAGGACTGGATGCGGAAGAACGGATTCCCCCCGCGCGGCCGGGTTCGAAAGAACACGAGTTCGGCTCCGGGGCCCTCGACGCTCAGGTTGGTGAGCCCGGCGAAGACGAGCGGCGAATCGAAACTCTCGAAGCGCCACGTTCCGGGCGGGATGAGGAGCCGCGCAGCCCGCCGCTCTCGGCACGCTTCCAAAGCGTTGGAGAAGGCGCGGAGGTTATCCGCGGCGGCGGTCGACGCCCCGAAATCGGCCACGTTAAGCGTTGGGCCCCCCTGGAGACGGGGGCGTTCGATGTCGAATTCCCCGGGCCCTGATGGTAGTCCCGACGCGGGGGTTCCCGAGCGCTCGGAGGCGGGCAGGGCGGGCGCGTATCCCAACCCGTCCCCCTCCTGGATGCGCAGGTCATCCACCAGGGCCATCCCCCGGCCCTTTATAAATATGAGGATGCTGTAATTTTGGCTCTCCGGGATGGTCACCCGGATCCGCTTCTCATGCGCCCGGTTCGTCTCCTTCAAGTCGAGGGAAAACAGGGTGCTCCGGTCCCCGGCCGCGGGGTCGCGAAGCACGAGGTGCAGGAAACTTTCCGGGCCCAATTCCAGGTTCCGGTAGCGGAACGAGATCGTGTATGGGGTCCGGGGTTGAAAGAGCCCGGGCGCGGTGGTCAAACAATGATTCCAGGCACCAGAGGCCTCCCGCGAGTCGCACTCCAGGGAACCGCTGCCCGAGATCGCGCCTGCCCCGGTGACGCGGGCGAGGGGGCTGAGCGAGTAGGGGCCCTCCGATTTTTCGAAGTCGATGAATACTCCCTCGGCAAGTCCCACGGAGAGGAGGAGCGGCAGAAGGCGGGCGAGTCGTTTCATCCCCCTATTATAGGCGGTTTCGCAGATGGCCTGTCGCTTCTCCGTCGGTTTCCGCACGAAACGACAGAAGGTCGGCACAGGATTCCCCTCGCTCCGGGGAGGAGGGCCCGCATCAAACCGAAGCACGCGGCCATAAAGCCATCCGGTCGGATGGATCGCCCCCGGTGCGAAGGAGGGCGCTGGAGAATGCGGCGCGGATGCCCTCCTCCGGAGTGAACCCGGCGTATGCGAGGCAGGCATCGAACCAAGGATCCGGGAACATGGGTTGCCCGTTGACCTCGAGCGCATACGGGCCGGAGGGCAGGCGCAGGACATCGAGGCGCGCGTAATCCCGCACTCGGGCGACGGCGAAGGCCTTATCGGCGAAAGCGATTAAATCCGCGCGAAGGGCGGGATCGTCGACCGCGACGGCCCGCGCCGTGTTTTCGTCCTTTTGGCGCGTCGTGACGAGGCGGGGGCCGGTGGATCGTGGGAGGATGATTTCCGCGGGCATGCAGCGCCGCCCGGGACCGACCATCGCCACCGTGAACTCGCGCAGGTCCGCCCGGGCGCCGAGGAACTCTTCGATCAGTAACTCGCCATGGAGGGCGCCGATTCGCCGGACGGCTTCACGGAGCGCCTCGGCGGTCCAGATGACGGAGTCCGCGTCGATCCCGGCGCTATTGCCGCCTCCGGCGGGCTTGACGATACAGGGAAAGGACAGACCGGAATCAGAGAAGGCCCTGGCGGGTTCTTCGGCGACGCCGGGCATCCCCGTATGGATGGAGCGGGGGGTGGGCACCCCGGCGCGGGTCCATTCGGCTTTGAGCGCCGGTTTGGAGAGGCAGCGTTCGAGGGTCGCGCCATCGGAACCGACGAAAGGCAATCCGCGTTCTTCCAAGAATCCATGAACGTTGATCGGTTTCCCCCGATCGTCGATGAGGTGGTGGACCGCGGAGTAGATCAGGTCTGGACATGGGCGGACGAGCGCTTGCTCGAGATCGGCGAGGCGCCCCGGATGGCAACGTGCCAACCTGACGCCGGGTCCCGAGAGCGCTTCCTCGATTCGCCGCAGCCGGGAAGCGCCTGGATCAACGATCCATGGGCGGGGGACGGGGTGGCCGAGCAGGAGGATATTCATGGAACGGTTTGCCGGGCTTCGGCACCCCCCGCCCCAACCATGCCAGGCCTGTGGCCCGGCATGGGAAGGAGGTTCGGAGCGGGGGCGGTTCTCAGGTGCCGACCCTCGAAGCATACGCGATCTTTCGTTCCGATGGGATCGGGAACTTTCTGATTTGGGCCTATGGATTTACTCCATTTTTCTCTTTTAGATGCCGACGCGGCCAGTCTCGTCATCCGAGCGGGGTGGTGTGCCGGCATGCACGTTCAGGGCGATTCGAACACCAAAAAGTGGATCTGCGTGCTAAACCGTCGATTCCCCGCTTAAGGCGCGGCGATGGCGATTGTTTTTTCAGGCTTACTCGGCCCGCGAGGGGGCGTGGAGCGACCATCCCCGCAAGCAGGCGGTGGGGGCGTCAAATCGGAAAGACCCGCTTCAGCCGAACCGTTCCCGGACGCCAAGGGGGATTCCGGCGTCATCCACCACCTTCACCCCCCCCCGTACCATGCGCGTCTTCCATTTTGTGGCCGCTTGAAACTCGTCGCGGCACTCCCAAAGCCAGGGCACGGGAAGGAATCCCTTCGCCATGATTTCATGGAGGCCCTCCGCCCGGTAGGGCTGCGCGATCCGTTTTTCGATGGCGAGGAGGACCGCGCGGCAATCGGCCGCCAGTTCCCGCTCGCGCGCCTCCAATTCGGGGTTTTGGTGGATCGTGGCGATGCGCCCGCGCTTTTTTTCCAGACGGTAGGAATCCAGCGCGGCGCGGGTGATTTGGATGCTCTCCTCGATGACCTGCGGGTCGGCGAGGTCGTTGCCCTCGGAATAACTCACCACATGGATGATGGGCGGGCTGGCGGGATCTTCCCCCTCGATGTCGTCCATGAGGGCGGTCACAGCCGCCAATTGGCACTTGGCCGTGTCGAGGTCGCTGGAGAAATAATCCAACCCGCCGCGGGGTTGAAGGATGACGCGGAAGTCCGCGTCCTCGAGTTCCCGGACTAGGCGGAGCATGACCCGGGATTTGGCGAGATCTTGGATGCCCCAGGTCATCTTCGGGGTATTGAGCATGTTCTGGAGGATGAGGGTGGAGATGCCGTTTTGTTTCGCCGCACGGGCGGCGATCACGGCGGCGACCACATAGGTGACGTCATCGGCGCCCCGGAAGGAGAAGTGGTGGGAGACGTTGGGCTCCATGGGTTTTCCCGTGCCCGCGATGTACTTCATCGCCGCCTCGTGCTCGCGCAGGTTCTCGAGGACCGTGTGGGGCCCCCGGCCGTCGCTCTTGCAGAACCACCAGAGCGAGAGGGCGTGCCACGCCATATGCAGGTGCTGCTCGTGGACCGCGGCGAGACGGGGGATTCCCTTCGTGCCCGCATAGGTTCGCACGAGCATGGGGCGCGCCGCCTTCCAGACCGCATCGAGTTCATCGATCTGGTTGAGCGGCACGCCGCCCCCGTTGGGCAACCCCGTCCAGTCTTCCCCGAAATGAGATTGGGTGAGTTGGGAACTCCCGATGGAGAGGATGTCGAGGAAGCCACCGCTGGCGAGTTTCTTCGTCCACTCGAGGAATAGGCCGACCGCTTCTTTCCGGTCCGGCAGGTAGGGCCCGACGTGCGCCCTCATGATGGGGGGGAGACCGTTTTTTCGGCCGTGGGCCCAGCGGCGCAGCAGCGTATCGGCCTCGCCACCGAACTCGGGGTAGCCGCTGCGGTCCACCGGCCGGATGCCCTTGTGGCTGCCGCTCTGGATCAACTCGCGGGCGAACCCCATGCGCTGCTCGTCATAGGCCGTGCCCTCCGCCAATTCCTTCGGCATCCGATCGGGGTCGACCCCGAGTTTGACTAGGGTCTCGAGGGGCGTTTCGTCCCCGGTGAACGTCTGCTCGATCTCGGGAACCCGTTCCCGGACCATGGCGCAGGCCGCGGGGAGGCCGGAAAAATAGAGGGCGCGCAGTGGCCCCCCCTTCGTCGCGAAGGCCCGCATTCGGGTAAGTTCCGAAACCAATCGCGCGAGGCGTTCGACCCCTTCGCGGGGGTCCAGCCGATACGAGAATCCGAGGCGCGTGATTCGGTTCGCGGTCAGCCATCCATGGATGGCTTCGCGATGCGGGGCGATTTCCGGGCGGCTGAACCAGGCGCACTCCGCACCGTCGGCCACCATGACCCGGTGGCCGCAATCCTCCAGGAGTTGGGCCACCGAGGCGATCCCGAGGGAATGGGCATCCACGGAGGGTCGCACGAGGGCCAGGATTTCGTCCGAGCGCATGGGGATGGGGGTTCTCATGTCGGGTCCTTGGGGCCTCTGTCGGCGGGAGCGGGGGCTAGCCCTCCAAATCTCCGCCGCGATCGTCGCGGTGGCGCTCTTTGATCCTGAGTATGAACTTCTCGGCGGCTTCTCGGGCGAGGTCCTTGCATCCGAGGCCGAAGGCCAGGGCGGCCCCGCCGGCCACGGCCGTCAGCAGGATCTGGAAAGTGGGCCCGAGGAGGTTCCCGCCGAGGTCGACCTGCTCCACCGCGATGAGCAGGACGAACACCCAGCCGATCCATTTGGCGACTTTCGCGAGTAAGTGGGCGTAGGTCAGCCCCGCGTTACGGGCGACGGTACGCAGGAAATTGGAGAGGAAGGAGACGACGAGGAAACCCACCCCGAGGATCACCAGGGCTCCGAGAAAAGCGGCCGCTTTGGAGGCGAGTTGGCGGCGGAAGGCCTCCATCACGCCGAGATCGAGCACCCGCGAGAACAGGAAGAGCGTCGTGAGCAGGGTCACCCATCCCGCCCCGATGCCGATGAGTTGGCTCGGGCGGCTCTGGACCTCGCCTTTCCGAAGGAATTCTGTGATCCCGAGGCGCCCGCAGAGGGCATTGAATCGCAAGAGCCCCAGGCCGCGGCTGAGGAGCAGTCGGATGAGGAACGCGGCGATGAGACCCGCGACCAGGACCAGGAGCGCGAGGAGCCACGAGGGCGCCCAGGGCTTCAGCGAATCGATGAGTCGGTTGAGTGGTTCCATGGGATTCCTCGCGGGGTCATTTCGATTTGATTCCGATGACCCGGTGGCGGATTTCGCGGAGGCTCATGCCATCGAGGCCCATCCGTTTCATCGTCCGGCCCTCGGCGCGGTAATCCTTCTGGTGGGCCGCGCTCGCCAATTGGATAACCAGATCGATCATCGGCGTGGGCACCTTGAGCGCGGCGCCGAGTTCCGACATGGGGACGAGGCTCATGGGCACATCCTCGAAGATATAGCGGTGGTCGAGATTGGCCGGGGCCTTGATCCCGCGGTAACTTTCCGTCTTCTGGATCGCCTCGTGGAGGGTCTTCCCGGGCGAATCATAGGTGAGATAGAGCCATTCCCGGGCCGAGACCGTGTGCACCCCCAGGCTTTTGGAGACGGCGAGCCGATCATCATCGACGCCGGTGAGGATGCGGGCGATGGTCGGGGTGATCCCCTGGAGATAATAGTCGAAATCGCCCCGGGTCGATTCGATCCACCCGGCGTTGAGGAGGGTCAAGGCGGGATGGAAAATGGCGCCGATATTTTCCATGCTCGTCGAGAGGACGTTCGTGCCGGCCTTGAACTCGGGGAAGGCGTCGGCGAGCACCCCGAGCACCGGGGGAATCCAGTGGGCCGGAAGCGTCGCGAGGGCCACGGCGTTCTTGACGCGGAAGATGCGTGCCGAGGAGCGGGAGAGGGCCCGCGAGGCGTAGAGGAACGTGGAAGTCTCTCCGATGCATACGAGGGCGCCGCAGCGCTTCTCGGCGAGCGCCTGCTGGAACTCCAGCGCGCCGCCGGTGCGCCCCGGATTGAGGATCACGATCTGGCCGTCGACCAGGTGGGGAGCCATCTTTTCGGCGAGGGAACGGTGCGCCGTGGAGGGAGTCACGACCATGACGACGTCGACGCCCGAGAGGGCTTCACCCATGTCCGAGGTCGCCTTCTCGACGGGGCCGAACCCCTCGTGCGTGCCCTCCAGGTCGATTCCCCCACTCCAGAGGACCCCTTGGAGGTTCTTTTCAGACCGGTTGTAGAGGTGGACCGGGTAGCCCCTAAGCCCGAGGTAGGCCGCCATGGCCATGCCCCCGTGGCCCGCGCCGACCACGCAGAAACGCAGGCCCATGCCCTTTCCCTTCGCCGCCTCGAGGAGTCGGTGGAGCTTTTCTTCGGTGGATTTCGACAAATGCGGCCCCTAGGTTGTTTCTCTATTCTAGGATAGGCCAAAGAGGCCTCACATGGGCGAACCCCTGAAAAGGAGTAGGGAATCTACCTAAGTCGTGCGCGGAACGCCGTTCCTGATGCCCGCCATTCAGTTGGAAAAGGCGAAAATAACGATCCCCACCGCATAGCCTACGAGCACCGGGAGGGTCGCGCGACGCAAATACCAGCCAAATCCGACCCTTGCCATGCCCATGAGCGCCACGCCCGCCGCGCTCCCGATGATGAGGAGGCTTCCGCCCGTTCCCGTCGTCAGGGCGAGGATTTTCCAGAAGGGGTCGTCGATGGGGAATCGGTCGAGGGGATACACGTTCTGGACGGCGGCCACCAGGGGCACGTTGTCGACGATCGCGGAGAGTATGCCCATCGCCCAGGCCAGGTGCTCCGGGTTCGCGATGCGCCGGTCGAGGAAACTTTGGGCCACCCCCAGAACGCCGGAGGCCTGGAGGGCGCCCACGGCGAGGATGATTCCAAGGAAGAACAGGAGGGTCGGAACATCGAGTCGAGTCAGGACGCCTTGTACGGAGGAACGATCTCTCGCTTCATCGCCCCGTTTCCTGTGGAAAAGCTCGGCGAGGGTCCAGCAAGCGACCATCCCGAGGAAAATACCGAACCAGGGCGGCATATGCAGGAAAATCTTGAGAAACGGGACGGAGAGCAGGGCGAGAAGGCCGGAAGCGAGGAAGAGGACTTGAACGCCCACCGGGTAGGGGGACCTTCCCTCTTTCGTCGGGGGAGGCGCTGGGAGTCGTGGCAGTTTTGCCACTCGCGGAGTCATCAGAATTTGGACGGTCAGGAACATCGCAAGCGAAGGAAGGAAGGTGGCCTTTGCGATGCCGGGCGCCGAGATCTGGCCACCGATCCAGAGCATAGTGGTCGTCACGTCGCCGATGGCGGACCAGGCGCCGCCGGCATTGACCGCGACGATGATGGAAACGGCGAGCCACTTGCGGAACTCGGCATCCTCGGTGAGCCCCAGGACCACGGTCATCATGACGATGGCCGCCGTCAGGTTGTCGAGGACCGGCGACAGGAAGAAGGCGAGGGCCCCCACGATCCAAAAAACGGAAAGCGGTCTTCGGCTGCGCACGGCGCGCCGTACGAGCGAAAAGCCGTCATGGGCGTCCACCAATCCCACGATGGTCATCGCCCCCATGAGAAAAAAGACGATCTCGGAGGCGGACTTCAGATGGTGGCCCAGGGCCTCCCAGGCGCCCGGTCCCCCCCCGGAGAGCGACCAAGCGGTCCAGGTAGTGAGGGCCGCCAAGAGGGCGGCCGCGGTTCGGTGGAACCTCGCCACGGCTTCTGCGGTGATGAGCAAATAGCAGGCAATGAACAAGCCAGAGATGAGCAGCATGGTCTATCCTCGCATGACTCGGGTTCGTCACGTGAAGCCGTCTCGCAAATGGAGGTCATGCACTGCGCGCGGATTTTTAAGTCGCCGCGGTCCAATCCCGGGTTCGCCCGACCAGAGCGGGGGAGAGGTGGCTTGGCATCTGTTCCCGCCAGATCCGGTAATAGTAGAGTTCCTCCACCGATCGGAGCATGAGGTTATGGGCGACCTCCCGTTCGGCTTGGAATACAGCGGGGGAAATGGAGCGTCGGGCCAATTCGGCCGCCACCGATGCGGACCCCGCGCCCTCGGAGAATTTCATCTTCTTGCGCTCCATGATCTCGGGGGGCAATAGCCCGCGGCACGCCTCCCGAAGGATCCATTTTTCGGGTCGGTCCGGCCTCGGTTCGAGCCATTCCGCCGGGAGTCGGCTGGCCAACCTCACCAGCGCCTGGTCGAGGAAGGGAACCCGGGCTTCCAAACCGAAGGCCATGCTCATGCGGTCGGCGCGTTGGAGGTTGGTGTCTTGGAGGCGCTCCACCATCCCGGCGAGTTCCTCCTTGAGGGCCGGCCCGCCCTGTAGCCGTTCGAGATAGGGATAGCCGGCGAAGATTTCGTCGGCGCCCTCCCCGCTGAGGACCACCTTCACGTGCTGCGCGGCCAGCCGCGAGACGAAATACATGGGGACGGCCGATCGCACGAGGGGCGCGTCGAAGGACTCCAGGGCACCGATCACCTCGGGGAGGGCGTCGCGAACCTCGGCCGCGGTGTAGATGAGTTCGTGGTGTTGGGTACCGAGATTCTTAGCGACGACGCGCGCAGCTTCGAGGTCGGGGGCGCCCTCCATTCCGGCGGTGAAGGTATGGAGGTTGACCACATGGGGGCGCATCAAGGCCGCCACCAGGCTGCTATCGAGGCCCCCAGAGAGGTAAACGCCCACCGGCACGTCGCTCATGAGGCGCTTGACGACCGATCGCGTGAGGCATTGCCGCAGACGTGCCAGACTATCCGCGAGGGATTCGCTGGCCAGGACGGGTCGGGGCGGGAAGGGGAGCGCATAGCGCCATGGCGCGCCGCCGGGCGACCACGCATGGCCCGCCGGAAGCGCCTGGAGCGAGTCCATGGGCGGGAAGGCCTTGAGTTCGCTGGCGGCGAGGAAGGCGCCGCTGCGCTCCCCGAAGTAAAGCGGTTTGATGCCGTAAGGATCCCGCGCCAAGAGGAGGCCTTCGGGGCCGGCCCACGCGGCCGCGAACATGCCATCCAAGCGGGGGAGGAGATCCTCCCCGAATTCCTCGAATCCATGAATGAGGACTTCGGTATCCGAGCGGGTCCTGAATCGGTGGTTTTTCTCCAGTTCGGCCTTCAAGAGGAGGTGGTTATAGATCTCCCCGTTGAAGCTCACCATGAGGTTGGCCCGTTCATTGACCATGGGCTGTCGACCGCCGGGGGCGTCCAGGATCGCCAGTCGCACATGCCCGAAATGGGTTCCGTTGATGCGGAAATCGCCCTCGCCATCGGGGCCCCGATGCCGCAATTTCCCCATCATCTCACGCAGGGGATCCTCTCGGGTCCAACCATGGGCAACAACGATACCGCACATGAGGTCTCCTCTCGACAATAAAAAACAACTCGTCGGCTCCCTAGGGACAAGTCGCGGATGGTGGCGTCACCGCCCCAGCGGTTCATCGAATTTTGACGGTGGTAGTATGGCTTATGGTCTTGTTCGGAAGATATGGGGGAAATTCTGAAAGGGGACTAAGAAAGGCGGGGCGAAGGAATTCGACTGAAAGCTCCCCGTGGACGCAGATTCAGCCTTTTTACCCAACCGGTTTCGTCACGCTTTGCGCATTCTAGTAGAAGTCTCATGCGCGCTCGCAAAAGGGTTCTGGTTGACGTAAGGGCCTTAAGAGGTATTCCTGTTGGGAAGGCCGCAAATTCGGTCGTGCTTCCCCCGATTCTGTCGAAGAAATCGATGGTAAAGACAAAAGCGTATTCCCGATGCTGGTTTGCGAAAGGCTCCTATTCAGATCATGGCGGTTATGAACCAAGATAAGTCCATGGAACAGGCACCCGTCTTTGCCGCAAATTCGGCGAGCGGCCTCTTTGGATGGTGTCGATTGGGATTCAGAGGCCTCCGATTCCTTGGGATGCTTCAACTGCTGATCGGGGCGGCCTTTCCCGCCATCACTGACCCATGGACTCCCGGCTATTCGTTCCAAAAGCGCCTTTTGATCACCAACCTGAGCCCGGTGGAGGGCACGGCGCCGCTCCATGATTTTCCCGTCTTGATCGTCGTCACGAACGCGGCCTGGCTCGATCCCTGGCAAGCTCGGGGCGGCGACATCACCTTCGTCGGAATGGACGGCTCCCAATTGTTCCACGACCTGGAATATTTCGGGGTCGATCTCCAGGGGCGCGCGACGCTCCAAGCATGGGTCTGCATCCCCACGTGGACCAATCGGACCGCGGTCTGGATGTATTGGAGAAACAGCGCGCCCGGCATGGATTTCGTCGGGTCCAACACGCTCGAGCGCTACCGAACCACGGTTTCCACCTTCCAGAACCCGGTGATCCAGAGCCTCGTTTGGGATCCGGACTACCTCGTGGTGATGCACTTCTCCGAGCGCGCGGGCCTGCCCCGGGACATCACTCGTTATGGGTGCCACGCGAGCCAGGTGGGCTCCAATATCTCCAGCAATCGTGCCGGTATCGGGATCGGTATGGGGAACCGCATGCAGTCGGATTTCGACGAGGGCTGGGGCGGCTACCACTCCGAGAACACGCTCTATACCGCGCAAAATGGTCCCGGGTGGCAGGGGATGTTCGGGGTCCGTATCGCGGCCTTCGCGGCGGCCCAGGGGCTCAACCGGGCGGCGGATCGGCTCTATAGCAACGGCCTCGCCGGGGGGACGCTCACGCACTCCCTCTGGATGCGGTTTGAGGATTACCCCTCCAATTACTATAAGGGTCTCGTGCTCGCCGGGGGGCTTCCCGGGAGCAAGTACACCAATTATGTGCCCGCGACAAATTATTCCACCGCCGCGGCCATCTGGGGGCTACGGCGCGCCTGGGGCGAGCCCGATTCGGATGGCTACGGCAGTTTCTGGATCACCGCCACCAACGGCTACCCCAATTTCTACTACCGGTCGCGTTTCGGCCAGGTGCCCGCCCTGAGAATCACCAACACCAACGAGGGTCCCGCGGGCTATTATGCCGGGTGGACGAAGTACGACCAGGTGTGCGACATGGACTATCTAGCGAACCAGGTTTCCATGCGCATCGTCAAGAATGGCGCGCCGGTCTACAGCAACCGGACCGCCCCGGGGAGCGAATCGGGCCCGAAGTTCAACGGGCTGACCCTCATGGGTTCGACCTATGAATATATCCCGGCCACGGGGGTGAATCTCCGCGGATCCCCGAAGGCGACCTTCGACGAGTATCGATTGTCCGCTTCGGCCCGCTCTTCGAATTGGCTGCTCAACGAATACTCCAATGTGGTCGGCTCGACCCATATGGCCTTCGAGAACGGGCTGGATGGGGGTGTCATCGAGAACGTGGCGGATTGGTTCGCCAATTATTTGCGTGAGAACCCCATCGCCAGCGTACCCGATCGGGAGCCGGACGCCATCGAATCGGGAGTCCCCGTCGCGTTCGATCCCACCGTCTCGGAGGTCTTGAGGCTTGAGATTCCCGGGGTGGACTATAACCGACGCGTGATCATACGGATACACCCGCTCGTGGGAGGGTCCTCGTACACGGTCTGGGATGGAGAGGTGGCCCCGACCCAACCGCTCGTGGAGATCCCGACGCGGATGCTGCGGTCCCTACCGGCCCCGGCGGTTCAGGTCGTGGTGTTCCGGTATCCCGTGGTGGGGAAGGATCGATCCCAGGTCCGGGAGATCCGGAAGATGCTCTTCTTTATTCGGTAGCAAGGTAAAAACGAGGTGGAAAACTCAGGTGCGGCGTTTCCGATGCGTCGATTTTGGGCCGGCCCGCAAGCCGGTCTCACCCGCTTCCTTTACCGGAAAGATTTTGCTGCGCGTCAGCGGGGTGAGGATCGTGGTCAAGACGATACTTACGAGAATCGCCCAGAAAGTAAATTGGCGGATGGGTTCCCCCAGCGGGAACCCCGAGAGCGTGACCATCCCGGCGAGTACAGCGGCGGCCAGACCCTTGGGAATGAGGATCGATGCGGTCGCCATTTCATGGACACTGGCTTTGCCGCGGAAGAAGGCCCAGACCAGGAGTGGCCGAATCGCATAAATCGCAAGGGTGGTCAGGGCCGCCGGAAGGAGGAGTTGCGGCGTTTTGACGGGAAGCGAAAGACCGAGGAAGAGGAAAAAAAAAGTTTTCAGGAGGAAGACCATTTCGCGCCAGAAGACGCGTTGTTCCTCGTCGGGGGAGGCGAGGGCGCGGCCGTTGATCCGACGGAGGAACCCGGGAAGTTTGACCTGCCTTCCTGGCTTCCCCCAAGAAGCGAGTGCCGCGCCGAAGGCCAGAGCAGCGATGCCGCCGCTATACCCGAGCCATTCGTTGAATCCGTAGAGCATGAAGGCGATGGCGAGGGCGGAAAACCGCGTGTTAGGGAATTTGGGAAACGTACCGAGGAAGACGAGCCAGCCGATCCCGGCGAGTATCCCGATGACGGAGGCGATCACCAGGGAAGAGATCATGCGGCCAACGAGATGCCCGGGATCGAGATGGCCAGAGGTCGCCGCGCCGAGTAGCCCGAGGGTCAGGACGATACTGAGCACATCCGTGAGCGCGGATTCGAGAACCAGGGAGGACCGGATCGGCTCCTGGGAATGAAGGCCGCGGAGCAAGGGCAGTACGACCGCGGCCGAGGTGCCCCCGAGGATCGTGCCTTGGAGGGCGGCAGCCATCCAGGGCCAATCGAGCCACCAGTGCGCGGCTAGGGTGAAAGCGGTGCCCGTCATTGCAAAGGTGGTCAGCGAAAGGGGGGCGCTCAGATGCATTCCCCTGCCAAGATCGCGAGGGGTGAGATCGGTTCCCCCTTCGAAGAGGAGGACGACTAGGGCCATGGTCGTAAGCACCGGTCCCGCTTTTCCAAAATCATCAACGGATACCCAACCCGCCCATGGTCCGATGGCCAATCCGAGGAGGATCAGGAATAAGACATCGGGGATGCGGGTCCGCTCGAATAAAATCTGGAAAAAATGGGCCGTAAAATAGAGGATGCCGACAAAAAGAATCGTAAAACCCATCCAGGATTATAGCCTATGGACCTATTTTCGCTCTTTTTTCGAGAAATCCCGATGGTAAAATCGGGGATGCACCGATTTAGCCGCCAAATTTTGCTTGTCGCGGGCATTCTCCTGCTCGGAACCTTGGGTCAATAATGCCTATTATTCATCATCCTGCGCAGCACTGGCACCAATGATGAAATCATTCGCGAGTCGGGATTGATCCGAACCGACGCACATCGCTATGTCAAATTAGTCCTGGGAGAAGAGTGGGCGCAAAGCGCCGCGGTGGCGAGCCATCTCGATAAGCATTGGAGGGAGCTTGTTTCGAAACGCCTCGAGTGGTCTCCGTATCGGAAAGGTCAAATCGAATACCTCGATGGGATGCGTCAGTTGATGGCGCAATGGCGCGGCATCGTCGCTCTCAGCCAGGCTTACCAGGTTTCCCCGTCTCCGATACTCCGGCGTCGACTCATTGAAGACAGCGAAGCCTTGATTTCATTCCGTAATCTCAGCGCCGATTTTGTGGATGATCTCAAGTCGATCAAAACGATGGTCTTCGGGAGTTTGGCCGTCTTCGCCGTCCTTCTCCTGCTTTGCGCGGTCATCCTCCTGGTGGTCAACCAAGTCGGAGTGCGCGGTCGATTGGAGGTCATGGCCCATCAAGACCGCCTCACTGGCATCTCCAACCGCGAACATTTCATCCACACATCGAAGCGGGCCAACCATGCGGTGGCCGGGGCCCTCTTGATGATCGATATCGACCACTTCAAGAGGGTGAATGATCGCTTCGGTCACGGGGTCGGCGATGGGGTGCTCAAGGAAGTCGCGGCTCGCTTGAAGGCCGAAATGCGGCAAATGGATCTCCTCGGCCGTATCGGCGGCGAGGAGTTCGCGGTATGGTTGCCCAGCCTGGATGTTCCAGGGGCCCTCTTGGTCGCGGAACGACTCCGCCGCGCCATCGAAGCGCCCGACTTTCCCGACGCGGGCAAGGTGACCATCAGCGTGGGCGTATCGGGTTGGCCCATGAAATCGGAATGGAAGGCCTCCTACCATCGCGCGGACCGCGCGCTCTACCAGGCCAAGGCGGCCGGGCGAAACGTTTGCCGCAGCGTTGAAGTTTAGGCCCTCCGAAGTCCGCCCCCGTCCAATGGTCGCGTCAAACGATCAAAGGGTCTCTTTCCCTTTTTCCCCTGGGCGGGGCGATCGAGACTCAATCGCCGCGCCGGACCACGCACGCTCCTCAACGCCTTCCTCTAGCCACTTTTTGGGTAGCGCTTTCTTTCGATCCAAGAGCGGGCCAAGAAAAAATTGCCGACGGGCCTGGAGGCATGTTTTCTCGGAACGCCGAAAGAGGGTAATAGAGGCGACGAGGCATAGTCCAGCCGTCACCGGATCCCAATTCGACTGGGCAGCCGTATATTGATTGAATCCACGGGAATAATAATCCCGGGCGAGTAGGTTGGCCGCCCGCCAAGCAGATCCTGGGCGAGTTTTGGGCAGGAACGGAAACTCCGAAGAGGGGAGTCCCTTCAGGCGCTCACGCGCCGAAGCTTCCCACTCCGAGGCGATCGGGAAGATTTCCATGACCTTTTCCCACTGTCGCACGATGTCCAAATTACTGGCCGCTTTTTCCGAGTATTCTATGGTTGCTTGGAGATCCCCATTCAGGCCCGCCTGTTTCGCTCGCTCAAAGCACTGGAGGGCTTCCACAAAACTGGGGTGTTCCAGGTGGGAGGAGGCGCTGGCGAGGGTTGCCAGACAAAAACACCACCATGCTAGAAAAACGGATGTCCTCATGATTTTACTCCTTATTGAAACAGGATTCCATCGGAGCCGTGTCATTGGGCTCTTTCCTGGTAAGAGAGCCATGGTGCCCTTCCCGTCTCAGCTATGCCGGAAGTTGGGGAGGCACCTAGCCTTTTCCCGACAAATCATTTTAGGTTGCGATTTCTGGAAAGTGGATGGTGGAAAACCCTAAGATTCATTCAGAAATCCTTCCAAACGGTGCTTTGGATAGGCGGTCGGGCGTGGTGAGTCTCTGGGATTAAGAAATTCCCCTATTCCTGAATGGTTTCGTCCCCATTCAACTTCCCCAGTACACGGGCTAACCTTGGGTCGAGTTTAAAAGGAAGGACCATGAGAAATCACGCGAAGTTGGTTTATTCCCTAGCGGCCGCATTCGGCCTATTTTCCTGTGTGGGTTTGCCCACCGCGGAATTGAAGGCGAGTGCCGAATTGAGGCGGAAAGCGTCCCAATTCCCCATCGAGCCATATGCGGGGGACCAACTGCAGTTGGCGGAAAAGAACTTTGTTTCCGGGAGTAACGCCTATTCGAATCACCACGCGCAAAGCGCAAAAGCCCTCGACGCGGCTTTCGTCGGGTTCGAGAAGGCACTCGCCATCGGACTGCCCAGGTATTTTTCCGACCATCAAAGGGTCGCCTATTCCAATTGGCGGCGCGCGGATGAAATATTTGCGTCCGTCTGCATGTCGAACCGGTATCAGAACGCGCAAACGCTCTATCAGGGCGCGCAACAAGCGTTCAACCAGGCTCTCGTGGGTTTGGTGCCGGAGGCGTCGAATAGCGCCTCCGGTTTCTATCCCCGGTCGGAAAGGCCCAGATCGGCAAAAGCGCGTGCGCTCTTCGATCAGGCCCAAGCCGCTCGTCGTGAGGCCCTCCTGGCCGCGGCCCAACAGATCACGGTGGCGGAACATGAGTTCAGCCTTGTCATGAAGGAGGCGAGGATCAAGAAGGAGCGCGCTGAAAACTTGATCGATCGCGTCCTCAAACGAGAACGGGAAGCGGAACGAAGGGGCGCGGAAACGGCCTCTCGAGCGAATCCATGAGCCACCTTCCGCCCATCCATCCAGGAGACTATCTATGAAACTCCCCCTCACCGCCCTTATTTCGCCGGCCTTCTGTTCGAATCGACGCCCGCTGCTTGGAAGCCGCGCCCCTATGATCAGCACCCCTCTTATACGGAGGCGAAGACTCTCCTCGAGATGGCGAAATCGACCAATGCCCGAGGCGATTATGACCAGAGTTCGCTATTGGCGCTTCAGGCCAGAGATAAGATGGAGGCCGTCATCGCCTGGCAGGGTGTGCTCCCCTTCGCCGCAATGGCAGACCGGTGGTCCCAGACGGCGCGCACCGAACTGTCCCTCGCTCTGCCGGAAGGCGTGGGTGCGCTGCGTTCGCCGGATCATTTCGGGGCCCCGGTGTTTTCGAACCTGGTCAAGGCGGTGGCATTTTTCGAGAAGGGCAGCGCAGAATTTTCAAATGCCGAAACGCAATGGGGGGCGATCGTCTATTCCAACGCGCTGGAGGCCTGCATCGGCTCCTTCAGCAATTCTGCGGGAAGCGCGCGTCTGGCCCGGGCGGCGCGGGAGCGCTCATCTAACGGTTCGATCTCGAGGGAATCTTCTTCGGTGGTCCGGCCGGCCTATTACGTGGTCCGAAACAACCCCTCCGACCGCGACTGTTTCTGGAAGATCGCGAAGAATCCTTCCATCTACAACGATCCATACGCCTGGCGCGTGATCTATCTCGCCAACCGCGCCTTTTTGCAAAACCCCGAGAATCCCGATTTGATCCAACCCGGCATGCGCTTCGCCATCCCGAGCCTCCATGGCGAATCGCGCAACGGCGTCCACGATTCGGGACAATAAACCGTGCGCGGCTGCTCCAAAACTGTGTAAAATAGGTGAATTTCTGATCGCTCTCTGAGCGCGTAGAAAGGATAATATGAGATGCTGAGACTCATGGATCAGAATTCTCCCGCCGATGTTCCGGTCAAATCGCGGTTTTCGCGACCTTTTCGTAATTTTTCCGCCGGTGTCTCCGCGCTTGGCCTGGCGATCGCTTTGACCGTCCTGATCGATTGGCTCATCCCGGATATCCGCATCAGGAAATTTCTCCCCCTCTTCCATACGATGAGCGGTTTTTCTGGCGTCTGTGCCTTCCTCGGCTCCTTGGTCCTTTATACCCTGTTGCTTGAAAAACCCAGCCATGTTTGGGTGCAACTCGGGAGAGTGGGAACTCTGGGTATCCTCGGGATTGCCTTCTTCAATCTGGTGTTCCTCTCGGGCTTCTATACGCTGACGCCGTCGGCTGGACACCGCACTCCGCATTCTGCCTACACCCGATCCAGCCCCATGTCACCCGCAGCCGCGGTCAATTTCCTGCTACTGGGCGTCTCGATGCTCCTAGGTTCTTTTCGCGAAAGTCGCTTAAGACCCATGGCGCAAGTGCTCGCGCTTCTGGCGGCGGTCCTCGCCCTTTTGGGCCTCAGCGGTTACCTCTATGTGACCGCGTCGGGAAACCCTCTGGATGAATACACGGCGATGGCCCTGCCGACCGCTTTGGTCGAATTGATGCTGGGCGCCGGCCTTATTTTCTCCATTCTCAAGGGCGGCCCGATGGAGAGCCTCGCGCTCGATTCCCTCGGTGGACGGCTCCTTCGATGGACGGTTCCCGTTCTCTTGATCCTCCAATTCAGCTTCGAATGGGTCCGGGTGCGCGGGATGGCGCCGGGCGCGTACGAAGAATCCCTCGGCCTCAAACTCCTCTTTTCCCTCAACCCCATCGTCATCCTCTTCGTGATGCTCTACGCCGCCCGCTCCATCGACCGCAGCGACGCGTCGCGCCAAGCGGCCCTTTCGACCCTCCACGAACTCAACGCCCAATTGGAGGACCGCGTGGCCCGGCGCACCGCCGATCTCCACGAATCGAACCGTGCGCTCACCGATGAAATCTCGGAGCGGAAAAAACTCGAGGCCGAGATGGCTGAACTCCGCGAGCGCATCGAGGAGCGCCTCGGGCAACGGCTGCATGACGGCATCGCCCAGGATCTCTTCGGCCTCACCCTCGCGACCAAGGAACTCCAACACGAGCCGTCCATGGCACCCGAGCGGAAGCGTGAGGCGATCCAGGGCCTCCATGCCGGCCTCCTCGATTGCTGCCGCGCCGTGAAGCAACTCGCGCGGGAAATCTATCCCCCGGAGCTCGCCGCGGAGGGCCTCGCCCGTTCCCTGGAGGATCTCGCCTCCCATGTGGAGATCCAGCAGGGGGTCCGTTGCCACCTGTCCATCCAGCCCGGGGCGGTCCCCTCGCGCCATGACGTCGCGATCCACCTCTTCTACATCGTGCAGGAGGCCGTCAAGAACGCCATTCGCCACGGCCGAGCGACGAAGATCCACCTGCGTCTCCACCGGGAAGGGCCGAAGATCCTCCTGGAGGTCCAAGACAACGGGATCGGCTTCCTGGCGGGGCAGCCGGCGGAAGGGATCGGCTTGAAGATCATCCGTAACCGGGCGAAGGCTTTGGGCGCCCGCTTAGAGATCCAATCACAGCCGGGAGCGGGCACGATCGTTCATTGCGCCCTCGATTCGGAAGTGCGTGCTTAGGAAGTCCCATGGAAAAAAAAGGCCTCAGGTCGAAAGTATTCCTTGTCGAAGATCACCCCATCGTCCGCCGAGGGGTCGCCAACCTCATTAACGCGGAGTCCGATCTCACGGTCCACGGCGAATCCGCGGACGTGAATGACGCGCTGCGGCGCATCCCCGTCGAGAAACCCGATGTGGCGGTCGTCGACCTGTCCATGGGAACCGGGCTGCTCGGCCTTCAACTCATCAAAGACCTCCGAAAGAGCGGCGTGGAGATCCCCATCCTCGTCCTCTCCATGCACGACGAATCAGTCTACGCCGACCGGGTGCTGAAGGCGGGCGGCCAGGGTTACGTGATGAAGGCGGAAGACACCTCCCAGATCATCGCCGCTATCCGGAAGCTGCTGCTGGGCAACGTCTACTTCTCCGAAAAGGTCGTGGCCCGCCTCCTGAGCCAACGGGGAAGCGCCCCCGCGAATGGCGAGACGAGGGAAGCCAATGATTTGGGCCTCAGCGATCGCGAATTGGAGGTTTTGCAGTACCTCGGGTCGGGGAAAAACACGAGAGAAATCGCGGCGCAACTCAACCTGAGCATCAAGACCATCGACTCCCACCGCGAGCACCTCAAGGAGAAACTCGGCCTGAAACACTCCTCTGAACTGCTGCAGTACGCTTTCCGTTGGGTGCAATCCCAATCATGACGGTGCGCGTCCGCGGCGGGGCTTGACTTCCGTCTGACGGTTTTTCGAACCGTGTGAGTCGTCCGCATGCGCGGAAAGAACCGCCGAAGCACGAATTCCCGATTGGGCCCTGAGTGATTTGAACACTCGACCAAAGGATTATGAGTCCCCTGCTCTGACCAACTGAGCTAAGGGCCCGGTCATCGCGCCCAGATTTTACCGTAGAATCAACCTTTCTTCCCCGCGCAAACCCCGGGCGTACCTCGCCGCGCCCTTCCGAGCCATAAGCGGCAAGCCTCTTGAACGCCGTCCGTACACTCCATCCCCCCGCCCATTTTAGGTTAAGTTATCCCCTCCGCCGTCCAGCCGCCGAAAGGATCATGCCCCATGAAGCCATCCCTGCGCCTTTCCCTCCTCTTCGCCATCGCGCTCCCCCAGGGCCTTCCTGCCATGGGGTCGGGCTTGTCCGTTTGCACCCTCCTCGTCGCGGGCATCGAACGCCGCTACGCCATCTATCTCCCGGAGGCCTGGGATGGCGTCAAACCCCTCCCGGTCGTGTTCATGTTCCACGGCGGAGGCGGCAGCGCCAAAGGCGCCATCGAAGAAACGGGATGGGAAAAGAAGGCCGAAGCCGAGGGCTTCATCGCCGTCTTCCCCGAGGCGCTCCCGCCCGAACCCAGGGCCCCGGCATCCTTCGGCAAGAATCCCCAGATATGGAACGACGGCTCCGGCCGCCTCCACGCGGGTGAGCGAAATATTGACGACGTGGGCTTCGTCCGTGCCCTCATCCAGCTGCTGATCGCCCAATACAAAGTCGATTCCCGCCGCATTTATGTGACAGGCTTCTCCAACGGGGCCTCCATGGCCTTCCGCCTCGGGGTCGAACTCTCCACCCTCATCGCCGCCATCGCCCCGGTAGCCGGCGCTTTTTGGCTCGCCAACCCCCGACCCGAGCACCCCCGTTCCCTTCTATATATAACGGGCACCGACGACCCCCTCAATCCCATGGATGGCGGGGCGCCCAAACTTCTCGGGTCACTCAATATGCTGGGCGGTAAACCCAAGCCTCCGGTTTTCGATTCCATCCAGAAATGGCTCGATTTGGCTCACCTCTCCCTCGACCCGGGCCTCGATGAGTCCAAGTCCGGGGTCCGAACCCAGCGGTCCAAGCCCGTTAAGGGCGGCTGCGAACTGGTTTTTGTGATGATCCAAGGCGCAGGCCACGCCTGGCCCGGCGGCAAAAGCCTCCTGAATGCCCGATTCGTGGGCGAAACCACCGACAAACTCGACGCCACGGCCACGATTTGGGACTTCTTCAAGGCCCACTCCCTTTAGTCCATCCTCCGCAAAGGCAAAGTCACCCCCCTATGGGCGCGCCCCTGCGCCGAATGCCCCCTTCCTGGCAGAAGTCCCTGGGCAGGGTCGGGCTGCTACGGGCTCCGCTTCGCTTCGGCCTGCCAGAAAACCCATTTGACGGCCCGTTTCGGCCTCGTCAGCCTTCATTCGGCCGTCATAAGAATCATCCATTGGGCAGGCTTCCCCTCCGCATCCCTCGCGCAGGCCTCCATTTCAAGTGCCTTTTGGCCCTCAACCCTCCTGGATCCCGGGGGCGACCGACCCAAATCCAACGTCTCCGGGGCTTTCCGGCCGTTATTGAAAGGGGGCCGAATTTGAAAAATACCCGGCCTTCCACTATAATAGCCCCTCCCATCAATTTCTGAGGTAAACCCCCCCATGTTTCAGTTCCTGAGCGCCCAAACCGCCTCCGCCCCCGCCGGTCAACCCGGTGCCAATGGGTGGATCATGCAGATCCTCTTCCTCGTGGCCCTCTTCGCGGTCTTCTATTTCCTCCTCATCCGCCCCCAGCAGAAGCGCCAGAAAGAACTCGACGCCAAGCGCGGCGGCCTCAAGAAGGGCGACCGCTTCATCACCGCCGGCGGCCTCTACGCCACGGTCAGCCACATCAAGGATGACGGCGCCATCGTCGTCGCCGAGATCGCCAAGGGCGTGGAAGTCGAGGTGGCCAAGGCCACCATCATGACCATCCTCGCCGAAAAATCCGAAGACAAGAAATAAGCGGGCCCCCCCCCGCGCGGCCCCTCCATGTCGAATAGTTTCCGCTTCTTCATCATCGCCCTCATGCTGGGCTTCGCCGCCTGGTTCCTGTGGCCCTCCTACGTCTACTATTTCGGCGTCTCCGATGAGGCGCGCCGGGTGGTCGAGTCCGGGGGCCTGGCCAACGCTTCCCTGAGCAACGCCACCGACGCCTTCAAGGCCGAGGTCGAGCGGGCCGGCAAGTCGAAGGCCGGGGCCGTCGCCCTGGGCCTCGACATCCGCGGGGGCATCAACATCGTCCTCGAGGCCGATTTCGACAAGTACGCAGTCGATTCCGGCCGCAAGCCCGGCGACATCGACGAGAAGATGAAACTCGGCGAACTCGAGCGGGTGATCATGAAGATCCAGAACCGCATCGACGAGTACGGCCTCTCCGAGGTCTCCATCCGCAAGCTCGGCTTCAACCGCATCGTCATCCAGATCCCCGGCGAGCGCGACACCGGGCGCATCAAGAGCATCATCGATTCCAAGGGCCAACTCGAGTTCCGCATGGTCGACGAAGATGCCACCCGCACCCTCGACTATAACCGCGAAACGGGCGAACTCAAGACCAACGGCGCCTTCCCGCCCGGCACCGAACTCTTCTGGTCCTACCACAAGGGCGACCGGGCCCACTACGTGCGCACCGCCCCCGTGCTCCTCAAGACCAACATCGACATGTCCGGCGAGCACATCAAAGACGCGCGCCCGGGGCAGGGCCAGTACGGCGACATCGTCGTGAGCTTCCAACTCGACGGCGAGGGCGGCCGCATCTTCGGCGAACTCACCGGGGCCAATAAGGGCAAGCGCCTGGCCATCGTCCTCGACCAGAAGGTCATGTCCTCCCCCAACATCAACGAGCGCATCGGCGGCGGCTCGGGCCAGATCACCGGCTCCTTCACCCACGAAGAGGCCAAAGATCTCGCTCTCATCCTGCGCAGCGGCTCCCTGCCGGTCTCCGTGAAACTCATCAGCGAAGAGGTCATCGGCCCCACCATGGGCTGGGAATCCCTCACCCTCTCGGTGAAGGCCCTCATGATGTCGCTCCTCGCCATCACCCTCTTCATGGCCCTGCGCTACCGCCTCAAGGGCATCATCGCGGCCATCGCCCTCGGCCTCAACGCCATCCTCATCTTCGCCATCCTCGCCCCGCTGAAGTTCACCGTGAGCCTGCCCGGCATCGCCGGCCTCATCCTGACCCTCGGCATGGCCATCGACGCCAACGTGCTCATCAACGAGCGCATCCGCGACGAGATCTTTAAAGAGGGCCGCAATATCTTCGAGGCCATCGAACGCGGTTATTCGCGGGCCTTCTGGACGATTTTTGACTCCCACGTCACGGGCCTCATCAGCGCCTTCATCCTGGCCAATATGGGCGAGGGCCCGGTGCGCGGGTTCGCCTTCACGCTGGCCATCGGCCTCATCGTGAGCCTCTTCACCTCCCTCTTCGTGACCCGCTTCCTGGTGGATCTCTGCATCAAGATGGGCATCATCCGCCGCTACTCGGCTTGGGTCGTTTAAGGAATCCCCGCATGCGGTCTAAGATCGATTTCTACAAGCCCCTGCCGTTCTTCATCGTGCTCTCGGTGGTCCTCACGGCCACCTCCCTCTTTTTCATCACCACGCGCGGCTTCAATTGGGGGGCCGACTTCGTCGGCGGCCTCGAGGTCACCGTCACATTCGCCAAGACCACCACGGTCTCCGAACTCGACGCCTACTTCAACGCCAAGGGCCTGCGTATCGAGATCCAGCCCGTCTTCACGAAGCCCAACCGCTTCTACCTGCGCCACGCCGTCACCGCCGCCGAAGAGGCGGGCAAGGTCGATGTCAGCAAGCGCATCCGCGACCACCTCCTCGAGGGCTTCTCCGAGCGCCAGCCGGTCTTCGAGCAGACGCGCATGGTCAGCGGCAGCGTGAGCGCCGACAATAAGCGCCAGGCGATTTGGGTCACCTTGATGGCGGTGCTGGCCATCGGCCTCTACATCGCCTTCCGCTTCAAGGCGATCTTCGCCCTGGGGGCCGTGGTCGCCGTGCTCCACGACGTCATCGTGGTGCTCGGGTTCCAATCGTTCTTCCGCACCGAGTTCGGCATCCTCACCATCTCCGCGCTCCTGACGGTCCTCGGCTACTCGGTGAACGAGTCGGTCGTGCTCTTCGATCGCGTGCGCGAGAACATCAAGAGCGGCAAGTACACCACCTTCCGCGATCTCATCACCGCCTCCATCAACGGGGTCTTCACCCGCACCATGATCATGGTGGCGACCACCATGAGCGTGGTGGTCGTGCTCTTCCTGAACTCCTCGGGCTCGCTCAAAGATTTCGCGCAGGCGATCATGATCGGCATGCTCTCGGGCACCTACTCGGCGATCTACGTCGCCGCGGCCACCATGCTGGCGGTCAACCGCTATAAATCCCTGCTGTGATCGACCCCGGCCATGCCCAACGCCTCATCGTCATCACCGCGCCCTCCGGGGCCGGCAAGTCCACGCTGATCCGCCGCCTCATGAACGAAGACCCGAACCTCGTCTTTTCCGTCTCCCACACCACCCGCGCCCCGCGCCCCGGCGAGGTCGACGGGCGCGACTACCATTTCGTGGGCGAAGCCGAGTTCGACCGCCTCGTCGCCGCCGACGGCTTCCTCGAATGGGCCGAGGTCCACGGCCGCCGCTACGGCACGGCCCGCGAAGAGATCGCCCGGTTGCTGGCCACCGGCAAGCGCGTGCTCCTCGACATCGACGTCCAGGGCGGGCTGAGGCTCCAATCGCTGCTTTCGGCCCTCTTCATCTTCATCGCCGTCGACGGCCCCGAGACCCTGCGCCAGCGGCTCATGGGCCGGGCCACCGACGACCCCGAAGTCATCCGCCGCCGCGTGGCCAACGCCACGCGCGAACTCGAGGCCGGGAAATCCTGGCCCCATATCGTCGTCAACCGCCAACTCGACCAGGCCTACGCCGACCTGCGAGCCCTCATCTATCCCGCCTGAAGCCCCCCCGGAGAACCCCATGGCCGAAAAGAAAAGCGAAATGCATTTTTCCCTCAAGCGCCTGCTCGATTTCGAGGGCAATCGCTACGAACTGGCCCGGGCCTGCATGGAATACGCCAAGAAAGTGCGCTATCTCCAGCCCGAAGACTACCACTCCACCGGCGAGAAAGACGCCCTGGTGGCCATGCGCAGCGTGCTCGACGCCAACATCAAGTACACCCTCGATCCCGTCAACCGCGAAGAGATCATCGAGTTCGAAGATTTCGACAATATGCCCCAGCGCCAGGTCCCGCCGACCCTGACCCTCGGCGACGAAGACGAAGACGAGGAAGAAGACGAACCCAAGAAGAAATGAGCCCCCGGCGGTCCTGGGCCTCGCCGGCCCGACCGCCTGCGGCAAGACCGAGTTGGCCCACGCCCTCTGGCGGCCGGGGGAACATCTCCTCAACGCCGATTCCCGCCAGGTCTACCGGGGGATGGACATCGCCACGGCCAAGCCCACCCGCGCCGAGCGCCTCGCCTACCCCTGGGAACTCCTCGATCTGAGGGATCCCCGCGAACCGTTCACCGCCAAAGACTGGCTCGACGAGGCCTCGGCCGCCTGGGCGGCCGGCGGCGTTTGCTGGGCCGTGGGGGGCACCTCCTTCTATTTCGACGTCCTGGCCCACGGCCTCTTCGAGCAGGCGGAGATCCCCCCGGGGGCCCGCGAGCGCCTCGCCGTGTTGATGGGGCGGGGCCTGGCGGCGCTGCGCGATGAGGTCGTCCGCCGCGACCCCGAATACGCCCAGGGCGCTGACCTCCAGAATCCCCGTCGCCTCGAGCGGGCCTTCCTCGCCATGGAAGTCTCCGGCCGGAAATACAGCGAGCTCCGCCTGGAGCGCCGGGCTCCCCCTATCCGGCTGCGCATGGCGGTCCTGTTCCTGCCGCGAAAAACCATTTACAATCGCATCGAGGCCCGGGTCGCGGCCATGCTCGCCGGGGGCCTGCTCGACGAGACGCGGGCGCTCCTGAAAAGCGGGGTCCCCGAGTCGGCCCCGGCCATGACGGGCATCGGGTACGCCGAAGCCGCAGGGCATCTAGCCGGGCGCTTGGCACTCGGCGAGGTGCGCGAGCGGATGGTCCTTCGCACTCGGCAATTCGCCCGCCGGCAGGTCGGGGCCTTCCGCCGATTCCAGGGAGCGACCTTCGTCGACCTTTCGGGGGCCCCGCCCGGCTCCGATGCGGAAGACGCTTGGTTCTACCGCCTCCCCTTGGCCGTTCGGGGCGAACCGATCCCCGAGGGCGGGGCCCGGCTGCCCGCCGAAACCCGCCCCGCCGAAGCGCTCAGACAAATGATGGAGGAGACCCATGCCGCTTAAAGTGATCATCATGGCCGGGGGGCGCGGCGAGCGCTTCTGGCCCCGCAGCCGGCGCGCGCGCCCGAAGCAATTCGCCCGCATCATCTCCGACGAGACGATGCTCCTCGAGACCATGAAGCGGTTCGCGGGCCTCGTGCCAGTGGGCGATATCTTCGTCTCCATCGGGGCCTCTCAGGTCTCGGCGGCGCTGGCCGCGGCGCCGGGGCTGACCGAGGCGAACCTCATCATCGAGCCCATGGCCCGCGATACCGCCGCCGCCGTCGCCCTAGCCACCCTGGCCGCGCCGGTGGACGACGATGACGTGCTCTATTTCGCCCCGGCCGACCACCATATCGCCGACCGAGGCGCCTTCCAGGCCGATATCCGCCGCGCCGCCGACACCGTGGTGCGCGAGGGGGCCATGACCGTGCTGGGCATCCGCCCCACCCATGCGGCCACCGATTTCGGCTACGTGCGCGTGGCCTCCGCGGCGTCCGGGGCCTGCCCGGTCGAGGCCTTCCGCGAGAAGCCCGATGCGCCCACCGCGGCCTCCTACCTCGCCGCCGGCAATTACCTCTGGAACGCCGGCATGTTCCTCTTCACGCGCCGCATCCTCACCGATCTGCTCGAGCGCCACGCCCCCGAGCACCTCTCCAAGATCCGGGAGTACCTGGCCCGCAAGGGCGCCGACCCGAAGGGCGCCGAGGCCGTCTTCGCCTCCATCCCGCGCATCTCCTTCGACTACGCCATCGCCGAGAAGGCCGAGAAGATCTTCTGCGTGCCCGCCGCCTTCCCGTGGGACGACGTGGGCAGCTGGGGCGCGGTCTCCCGCCTGCGGCCCCACGACGAGGGCGGCAACGTGGTCGAGGGCGAGGTCGTCCACCAGGGCAGCCGCAATTGCGTGGTGCTCTCCAACCGCAGCGACCTCACCGTGGTCCTCAACCACGTCAGCGACCTGAACGTCGTCGTCGAAGACGGCGTGGTCTACGTCTCCTCCCGCGCCGAGGAGGGCCGGGTGAAGGAACTCCTGAAAACCCTCGAAACCCGCAAGCCCTCGCTCCTGTAGGCCCCCATGAAAACCACCCGCGATGTCCGTCCACGCATCCAGCAGGCCCTCGGCGGGGTGATCCTCGGCCAGGCCGACCTCATCGATCTCGTCCTCATCGCGCTTCTGGCCGAGGGGCATGTGCTGCTCCAGGGGCTCCCCGGCCTCGCCAAGACCCTCCTGGTCCGGGCCGTGGCGAGGCTCTTCGACGTCTCCTTCAACCGCGTGCAATTCACCCCCGACCTCATGCCCGCCGACCTCACGGGCTTCGAGCTCCTCGACGAGAAGAAGGGCGTGAAAGAGATGCGCTTCGTCGAGGGCCCGGCTTTCGCCCATGTCCTGCTCGCCGACGAGATCAACCGCACGCCGCCCAAGACCCAGGCCGCCCTGCTCCAGGCCATGCAAGAGGGCGAAGTGACCGTCGCCGGCCGCCGCCATCCCCTCCCCAAGCCCTTCCTCGTCCTGGCCACACAGAACCCCCTCGAGCAGGAGGGCACCTACCCGCTCCCCGAGGCCCAACTCGACCGCTTCCTCTTCCTCGTGAAGGTGGGCTACCCGAGCTACGAAGACGAGGTCCGCATCGCCTCCCTCGAGGGCTCCGCCCAGGGCGACCCCACGGCCCACTTGAAGCCGGTCTACTCCCGCGAAGAGCTCCTGCGCATGCAGGCCGAGGCCCAGCAGGTCGCCGTGGCCCCCGAGGTGATGCGCTGGATGGTGAAACTCGTCCACGCCACCCGCCCCGAATCGCCCTTCGCCACCGATGAGGTGAAGGAGTTCGTGCGCGTGGGCGCCTCGCCCCGCGGCAGCCGCCTCCTCGTGCAGGCCGCCCGCGCCGCGGCCTGGCTCGACGGCAAGAAGGCGGTGGAAAAGCCCCACGTGGAGCGCGTGCTCTATCCGGTCCTCCGACACCGCCTGGTTCTCGGCTACGCCGCCGCGGCCCAGAATATGGACGCCGACCGCATCCTGCAGAAGATCGCCAAACTGGGCCTCTAAAGGGCCCGGGTGGGGCCCCTTACATCCCCCACTTCATCTTGACCCGCAGGATGTCGTAATAGCATTCCTTCGCCGGTTTCAGTAGTTTCAGTTTTTCCTTGGCGAGGCGGCAGACGACGGTTTCGCCGTCCTCTAGGGCCAGTCGCAGGTTGCCGTCGACCAGCAGCACCGCCCCTTCACCGGCGTTGCGGGGCCGGCAGGCGATCTCGATATCGTGGTGGGCGGGGATGACGATGGGCTTCACCGTGAGCGAATGGGGGCAGATCGGGTTGAGGATGAGGGCCGAGGTGGCGGGATGGAGGATCGGTCCCCCGGCGGCGAGGTTATAGGCCGTCGAGCCCGTGGGGGTGGCGACCATGATGCCGTCCCCGCGGAAATCGGGCAGGGGGTGGCCCTGGATCCGGGTCGAGAGCGTCATCAGCCGCCCCATCTCGCGGGCCTTGAACGCGGCTTCATTGAAGGCGTAGAGCGTCTGGCCCCGGGCGGAGAGGGCGAGCACCGGCCGCTCATCCAGCACGAAGGCCTCGGGGTTCCCCGAGGCGTAACCGTCGAGGAGCGCGAGCACTTCCTCGTCGTGGACCGTGTTGATGAACGAGAGGGTCCCGAAGTTCACGGGCAGCACGGGGCGGGAGAGGTTCTCCAATTGGGAGAGGGTGGAGAGGGCGGTGCCGTCCCCCCCGACGATCACGAGGATTTCCGCGGCGCGGATGGCCTCCCGGTCCTCCCGTTCGAAGGGGAATCGGCCCACGGTCTTGAAGGGCCGCCCGCGCTCCGTGAGGCCCCGGGCCATGCGGGCGACGGCGGCCTCGCATTTCTTGTCCTGGTTCATGACGATGGTGATCATGGGTTTCCTGTTCTCGCCCGCCTACAATTTGCCCATCAGGCGCCGCGCCCGGGCCCAACCCAGGGAATGCACGGAGCGCAGCGGACGCAGCAAACTCCTCGGCAGGGCGGCGCTATCCACGTGCACCAAGTATACCCCGTTTCGGTTGAGCGCCTGCACCATGGATTCCGAGGGCGGGGCGTCATGGATCCAGGTGACCGCGCTTCCCGCCGCGCCCTGGGCGAGGCTCCACAGCAGGCGTTCGGCATCGTTGAGGCCGGGGAACGGGGCGCTCGGGTCCTCCAGGAAGGGGTCGGGGGGAAGCGCCGCGGCGGTGGTGAACCCGAAGGCCCCGAAGGAGAGGCGGGCATCCCGTGGAAAGGCCTCCTCGGAAACCGGATGGGTGGCGTAGAACGCCAGATGCCCGTCCCGCGGCATCCGCGCCGCCTGGATGCCCTTCCAGGGATATTGGAAACCCGCCGTCGCCTCGAACACGAGGACGAGGCGCAGGGGATCGCCGAGGGTCACGGGCGCTCCCCGCAGCCGCGCATGGGCGAGCAGGGCCCTCAGGCGCCGCCTGAGGGAGACCGCGGCTCCCGCCTTGTTCCGGCGGATCAGGGGGATGCGCTTCGACTTCCATCTTTTGAGTTGGGCCGCCAAGGGGCGATGGGGCGCCGGGCTCGCTCCGCCTTCCGGGGGCGGCCGCAAGGGATGGGAAGCCTGCCCGAAAAAATCCGCGCCCAATTCCAGGGTCGGCGTCTCCCCGGGCGGCCCCTGGCGGAAATAACGCGTGGCGAGCTTGTAGAGTTGCCAGGAGAAGGCCGGGTTCGTCAATTCCTGGGCCGCCTGCATGATTTCGCCGAGACCGGGGACCAACCGGTGGTGCAGCGCGCACAGCGCCCCCAATCTCCGTGAGAAGAGGGGCGGGGGGCTGTCGGCGCTATTGGCGGGGGCATGCCCGCGGGCCTCCCGCACCAATTGGGAAAGGGCCCCGATCCGGTCGAAACGGCTTCCCGTCCCCGCATCCAAATGGTCGACCCACCGCGAGACGACATAGGGAATTTCTGATGAGATCCATTTGATGGACGCGGGATGGCTGCGGTAGAGGCGCACCACCGGCCCGGGGGAGGTGGCGGGGACGGGGGTTTCAGGGCCCTTGAGCGCCGCCAGCACCTCCTCCGCCTGGTCCCATTCGCACAGGAAGAGCACGCGTTTTCCGCCGCCCGCCGCTTCCCGGAGTTTCGCCGCGGACCTTTGGGCAGAGCGCGGGTCGATGTCCCTGCGGCGGGCCTTGGGGTGCGCCGCGCGCCAGACCTCCCGGAACCGGTCGAGCCCGAGGCGCAGCACGGGTTCGTCGTCGGCGAAAAAGAGGGCCTCGTCGGCCTCGGTCTCCAGGTCGTGGTCCGTGAAGACGATGGGGATCTCCATGGCGAGGGCGGTCTGCATCCCCAGGGCGAACGGGTCCGAGGGATCGAAGGGGAGCAGATAATAGAGGTCCCGTTGGGATTCCTCGACGGTGAGCACTTGGAAGGTCGGCAGCTGGCTCGCGGCTTCCAGGGCCTTCTCCCGAAGGAACCGCGGCCACGCGATGGCGAGCACGTCGTATTTCCCGCTGCGCAGGGCCTCCCAGACCCACTCGGCGAAGCGCAGCTTCTGCCGCAGCACCGGCACGATCTCGATGGAATCCAGGCGAAGCAAGGGGAGGGCGCGCTAGGCTTTCGGGTCGATCGCTTCCGCGCGGGCGTGGGCTTTGAGGCTGGCCTGGAAGGCCCGCTCCAGGGGAAGCCCCTCGTGGGCCGCGATGCGCCGAGTGAAATCGAGCAGGTGCAGGCCTTCGCGCACCGAGACGTGCTCGCGGCTATGGCGCACGTAGGCGGCCACGAGTTCCACCAGGCGCTGGTCTTCCATGCCGCTGCGCTCCCGCAGCACCGCCTCGAGGTCGTCGCCGGCGGGCATTTCCAGGCGCAGCCGGGGCGCGAGGCGGGCATGGATGAAGTCGGGGACGTGGTGGATGAGGCTCCCCTCGTTGATCGTGGCGCAGAGGCGGAACCCGGGCTTGGGCCTCAGGCGCAGGCCCAGGGAAGGCACATCCAGCCATTGCCGCTCATCCAAGAGCGGGGCGACGAGGGACCAGCAGCGCTCCGAGAGCCTGCCGGCGTCTTTCAAGACCACGGCCGCGCCGGTCAAGAGCGCGCTCACCAGGGGCGAGGCTTGGAAGAGTTTCCCCTTCCCCCCATCGATGAGCAGGCTCAGGGTCAGGGAGGTGGCCGTCATGGAGGTATCGCAATTCTGGAGGTGGACCGGCATCTTGAAGATGGTGCGGGCCGTGTGGACGGCGAGGGTGCACTTTCCGATCCCCGATTTCCCGGAGATGGACGGGCACATGGGGGGGGCGCTATCCGGGGCATCCCAAGCGGCCGCGAGGAGCCGCACGGGTTCCGTGTCGCCGATCCACGACCAAACCTCGTCCAGGGGGGGCGAGAGCCGAATTTTGAGGCCTTCTAGACCCGGATAGGACTGAATTCCTCTTGAAGATGCCATTTTTCATTATAGGATGGAAGCGCAGGCCCTCCAACCGGCCCCCACCCCCATTCCGGTTGAAACCCTTCAAAAATCGCAGAATTTTGGTCTACGCCGGGGTGCCTTCCCCACCGTCAATGCGTTTGCGGGGGAGGAATACCCTCGGAATGCTCAAAAACACCGGAGAACACCGGCTTTTCAGTTGACACCACTGGGGCCAAAGAGTATACTTCCGCCTCTCGAAATCTGGCAACTCAAAGGCGTTCCTTGAATTTTTTGAGTCCGTCAGGCGAGAGAAAGCCTGCCACATAGACCCCGAAAGGGGTCGGCAATGAGGAAAGAGAAAGGAACACCCGGGGTAATTCATGCCGACGATTCAACAACTCATTCGCCACGGTCGCAAAAAAACAAAGAAGGCGACCAAGTCGCGCGCTCTCATGGCGTGCCCCCAGCGCCGCGGCGTTTGCACGCGCGTGTTCACCATGACGCCCAAGAAGCCGAACTCGGCCCTGCGGAAAGCCGCGCGCGTGAAACTGACCAACGGCGTCGAGATTACGGCCTATATCCCCGGAATCGGCCACAACCTCCAAGAGCACTCCATCGTCCTCGTCCGCGGCGGCCGGGTGAAAGACCTTCCGGGCGTCCGCTACCACATCGTGCGCGGCTCCCTCGACTGCCTCGGCGTGGCCGACCGCAAGAAGGGCCGTTCGCGCTACGGCGCCAAGCGGCCCAAAGACAAGAAATAGTCCGAACCGACTCTCTTCTATAAAACAAACAAGAGTTTAAACGAACATGTCCCGCCGCAAATCAGCCGATAAACGCGAGATCGCCCCCGATCCCGTCTACAACAGCGAATTGGTGAGCCGCTTCATCAACCGCCTCATGCTCGACGGCAAGAAGGGCAACGCCGAGAAGATCTTCTACGGCGCCCTCGACTCCATCAAAGAGAAGACCCAGCAAGAGGGCATCGAGATCTTCCAGAAGGCCATCGACAACGCCAAGCCCCAGGTCGAAGTCAAGAGCCGCCGCGTCGGGGGCGCGACCTACCAGGTCCCCGTCGAGGTCAATCCCGACCGCCAGCGGTCCCTGGCCCTGCGCTGGCTCATCGAGATCAGCCGCACCCGCAGCGAGCGCGGCATGACCGCCAAACTCGCCGCCGAACTCATGGACGCCGCCAATAACCAGGGCGGCACCATCAAGAAGCGCGAAGACGTCTTCCGCATGGCCGAAGCCAATAAGGCCTTCGCCCATTACCGCTGGTAATCCAGAAAACGAGTACTGCCGTGGCCCGCGAATATCCCCTAGACAAATATCGAAACATCGGCATCATGGCCCACATCGATGCCGGCAAGACGACCACCACCGAGCGCATCCTCTTCTACGCCGGCGTGACCCACAAGCTCGGCGAAGTCCACGACGGCAACACCGAGATGGACTGGATGGAGCAGGAAAAAGAGCGCGGCATCACGATCACCTCGGCGGCCACCACCTGCTTCTGGGGCCTCGAGATCGACCCCAAGACGGCCCACCGCAAGCGCACCAACCGCATCAACATCATCGACACCCCCGGACACGTCGACTTCACGGTCGAGGTCGAGCGGTCCCTGCGGGTGCTCGACGGCGCCGTCGGCGTCTTCTGCGGCGTGGCCGGCGTCCAGCCCCAGTCCGAGACGGTCTGGCGCCAGGCGAACCGCTACAAGGTGCCGCGCATCATCTTCGTCAATAAGCTCGACCGCGTCGGGGCCGACTATTTCCGCGTCGTCGACATGATCCGCGACCGCCTGCGCGCCAACGCGGTGCCCATCAGCTTCCCCATCGGCATCGAAGACAAACTCGAGGGCGTCGTCGACCTGGTCGAGATGAACGAGATCGTCTTCTCCGACCACGACGTGAAGGGCTCCACCTACGAGATCCGCCCCATCCGTCCCGCCCTCAAGGAACTCGCCGACAAGTGGCGCACCAACCTGATCGAGAAACTCGCCGATGCCGACGACGAGATCGGCACGAAATTCCTCGAGGGAAAAGAGATCTCCATCGAAGAACTCCGCACCGGCATCCGCCGCGCGACCCTCGCCATCAAGATCTTCCCCATGGTCGGCGGCTCCGCCTTCAAGAACAAGGGCGTCCAGGCCCTGCTCGATTCCGTCGTGCGCTACCTGCCGGCCCCCACCGATGTCGCCGCCGTGAAGGGCCACGATGTCGAAGACTACGAGAAGATCGTCGAGCGTCGCATCGCCGACGACGAGAAGTTCTGCGCCCTCGCCTTCAAGATCATGACCGACCCCTTCGTCGGCCGCCTCTGCTTCATCCGCATCTATTCCGGGGTGCTCACCGCCGGTTCCTACGTCCTCAACGTCAATAGCGACAAGAAAGAGCGCATCGGGCGCCTGGTGCTCATGCACGCCAACCAGCGCGAGCAGATCGACGCGGCGTACGCCGGCGATATCGTCGCCTGCGTGGGCCTGCGCGCCACCACCGGCGATACCATCGCCGACGAGGGCTCGCCCGTCGTCCTCGAGCGCATGCAGTTCCCCGATCCCGTGATCAAGGTCGCCATCGAGCCCAAGACGAAGCCCGACCAAGAGAAGATGGGCGTCGCCCTCCAGAAGCTCGCCGAAGAAGACCCGACCTTCCGCGTCTCCAGCGACCAGGAGACCGGGCAGACGATCATCGCCGGCATGGGCGAACTCCACCTCGAGATCATCGTCGACCGCATGATGCGCGAGTTCAAGGTCGAGGCGAACGTGGGCAAGCCCCAGGTCGCCTACCGCGAGAGCATCAAGAAGGCCGTCAGCAAGATCGAGGGCAAGTACATCCGCCAATCGGGCGGCCGCGGCCAATACGGCCACGTGGTCTGCAGCTTCGAGCCCGGCGAGCCCGGCAAAGGCTACCAGTTCGAGAACCGCGTCGTCGGCGGCCGGGTGCCGAAAGAATACGTCCCCGCCGTCGAAGCCGGCATCGAAGAAGCCATGAAGAGCGGCGTACTCGCCGGCTACCCCGTCACCGACCTCAAGGCCTTCCTCGACGACGGCTCCTACCACGAGGTCGACTCCAGCGAAATGGCCTTCAAGATCGCCGCTTCCATGGCCTACAAAGACGGCTGCGCCAAGGCCGATCCCAGCATCCTCGAGCCCATCTTCGCCCTCGAAGTCGAATGCCCCGAGAGCTATATGGGCGACGTGATGGGCGACATCTCCTCGCGCCGCGGCCGGGTCACCGGCATGGATAACCTGAGCGGCAACAAGATCATCCAGGCCGAAGTCCCCCTGGCCACCATGTTCGGCTACTCCACCGACCTGCGGTCCCGCACCCAGGGCCGCGCGACGTTCACGATGGAGTTCAAGAACTACCAGGAAGTCCCCAAGAACGTCCTCGAAGAAATCGTCAAGAAGTCGAAAGGCACCTAAGCAAGCACATCATCAGGAGAGATCCATGGCCAAGGAAAAATTCGTCCGCGAAAAACTCCACGTGAACGTGGGGACCATCGGTCACATCGACCACGGCAAGACCACGCTCACCGCCGCCCTCAGCATGGTGCTCTCCAAGCAGGGCACCGGCAAGGTGAAGGCGATCTCGTACAAAGATATCGCCAAGGGCGGCATCGAGCGCGACGCCACCAAGACGGTGACCATCGCCGCGGCCCACGTCGAATACGAGACGGAAGCCCGCCACTACGCCCACGTCGACTGTCCCGGACACGCCGACTACATCAAGAACATGATCACCGGCGCCGCCCAGATGGACGGCGCGATCTTGGTCGTGTCCGCCTACGACGGCCCCCAGCCCCAGACGCGCGAGCACATCCTCCTGGCCAACCAGGTCGGCGTGCCCCGTATCGTGGTCTTCCTCAACAAGTGCGACATCGCCGACGCCGACATGATCCCCCTCGTCGAGGAGGAAGTGCGCGATCTCCTCAAGAAGTACGGCTTCCCGGGCGATTCCCCGATCATCCAGGGCGCGGCCCTGCCCGCCCTCAACGGCGACCCCAAATGGGAAGCCAAGATCGTCGAACTGGGCAAGGCCCTCGACACCTACATCCATGACCCGGTGCGCGTGCTCGACAAGCCCTTCCTCCTCCCCATCGAAGACGTGTTCTCCATCGAAGGCCGCGGCACGGTCGCCACGGGCCGCCTCGAGCAGGGCAAAGTCAAGGTGGGCGACAAGGCCCAGATCGTCGGCATCCGCGCCACGCAAGAAACCGTGATCACCGGCGTCGAGATGTTCCGAAAAGAAATGGAAGACGCCCAGGCGGGCGACAACGTCGGCCTGCTGCTGCGCGGCATCGAGCGCACCCAGGTCGAGCGCGGCCAGGTGATCTGCCACCCCGGCAGCATCAACCCCCACAAGAAGTTCAAGGCGCAGATCTACGTGCTCACCAAGGACGAAGGCGGCCGTCACACGCCCTTCTTCAATAATTACCGCCCCCAGTTCTATTTCCGCACGACCGACATCACCGGCAGCATCACCCTCAAGGCGGGCTCCGAGATGATCATGCCGGGCGACAACACGGACATCACGGTCGAGCTCATCAACGTGGTGGCCATGGAAAAGGGCTCCAAGTTCGCCATCCGCGAGGGCGGTCGAACGGTGGGCGCCGGCACGGTCCTCGAAATCATCGAATAAACTCTCCACGTTCGTAATCGAATAAGGTTGGCATGCAATGGCGGGACAGCGGGTTCGGATCAAACTAAAGTCGTTCGACAGCAAAGCGATCGACGTCTCGGCTCAAACGATCGTCGACTCGGCGAAGCGGAGCGGGGCGAAGATCGCCGGGCCCATCCCCTTGCCGACGCGCATCCGGAAGGTCACGGTGAACCGCTCGGTTCACGTGCACGTCACCTCCCGGGAGCAGTTCGAGATGCGGACATACAAGCGCATGATCGATATCTATGATACCACCGCGGAAACGATGAACAGCCTCATGAACATCGAACTCCCGGCCGGTGTCTACATCGAGATCAAGCAATAAGGGATCGCCATGAAAGTGCTGGCAACCAAGATTGGCATGACCTCGGTGTTCACCGAGAAGGGGCTGCGGGTCCCCGTCACCCTCCTGCAGGTCGGACCGTCCAAGGTGCTCGATCTGAAGACCCCCGAGAAGGGCGGCTACCATGCGGTGGTCCTCGGTTTCGGGGCGCGCAAAGCGAAGAAAGTCACGAAGGCCCAGGCCGGGAACTACAAGAAGATCGGCACCGAGCCCGTTCGGATCATGCGTGAGGCCCGTTCCGAAGAGGCCCCCGCGGTGACCGTCGGGCAGGCGCTCGATGTTTCGCTCTTCGAGGGCGTGAAGTTCGTCGATGTCACCGGCGTGACGATCGGCAAGGGCTTCCAGGGCGTCGTCAAGAAATACCGGTTCCGCGGCGGTCCCGGCGGGCACGGTTCCAATTTCCACCGCCGCCTCGGTTCCGCCGGCGCCAACACTGACCCCGCCCGGGTCTGGAAGGGCAAGAAGATGCCCGGCCGCATGGGCGGCGAAAACCGAACGATCCTCAGCCTCGAAGTCGTCAAGGCGGACAAGGAAAACAACCTGCTGCTCGTGAAGGGCTCCGTCCCCGGTAGCCGCAACACCCTCGTCTGGGTCCGCAAGGCAGTGAAACGCACATGAAAGCCCCGGTTAAGAATCTGAAGAACGAGAAGGTCGGCGAGATCGACCTGAGCGACTCCGTGTTCGCGGCCGCCGTCAAAGACGGCACGGTCTACGATGCGATCCGCAATAGCCTCAATAACAAGCGCCAAGGCAACGCGAGCACCCTCAACCGGAAGCTCGTCAGCGGCACGACGAAGAAACCCTGGCGCCAGAAGGGCACCGGGCGCGCGCGCGCGGGTTCCAACAAGTCCGGCCTTTGGAGCGGCGGCGCCGTCATCTTCGGGCCCATGACGAAAGATTGGCGCTACGATATCCCACGCAAGATCAAGCAGAACGCCTTCCGCTCCGCGCTGACCCAATTGGCCGCGTCGGGCAAACTCATCGTCATCGACGGCTTCGCGGGCGTGGCCCCGAAGACCAAGCCCCTGGCCGAGTCGCTGTCCAAAATCGCCCCCGCCAAGAAGGTCCTCCTGGTCGTCGATGCCGCTGATAAGGCCGCCTACGAGACCCTTCGCCGCGCCGCGAAGAACATCGCCCGGGTCAAGATCACCCACGTCGATTCCGTCGAAATCCAGGATGTCTTCTATACCGACGAACTCGTCATCACCCAGGTCGCCCTCGAGGCGATCCAGAAGCGCCTCAGCTGAGCCCCCCATGGATTACCAAAACATCATCCTCGCCCCCATCGTGACCGAAAAGTCCACGGCGCTGAAGGCCCAGGGCACCTATAGCTTCCGCGTCGACAAGCGGGCCACCAAGATCGACATCGCCAACGCGGTGCGCAAACTCTGGGGCGTCAAGGTCCATTCCGTCCGCATCGTGAATACGAAATCGAAGATCAAGGCGATCCGTTCCGCCGCCGCCTGGGGCCATAGCGCGACCTTCAAGAAGGCCTATGTGCGCCTCGCCGACGGCGGGAAGATCGCCGAGCTCGACACCTAAGGTTCCGCCATGGCCATCAAATATTTCCTTCCGGTCACCCCGGGCCTTCGCGGGAAGGCCATCAACGATTACCGCGAGCTCACGAAGAAGGAGCCCGAACGGTCCCTGATCAAGGGCAAGCAGCGCCAGCATGGCCGAGATATGTACGGCCATATCAGCGCCCGACGCCACGGCGGCGGTCACAAGCGAAAGTACCGCATGATCGATTTCCGGCGTGACAAGTACGACATGCCCGCCCTCGTGAAGGCGCTCGAATACGACCCGAACCGCACCGCCAACCTCGCCCTGCTGGTCTACCCTGACGGCGAAAAGCGCTACATCCTCGCCCCCGACGGCCTCAAGGTCGGCGATACCGTGGTGTCCGGCGCCCAGGTGAAATCCCAACTCGGGAATTGCCTCCTCATCGAGAACATCACCGCCGGCTCCTTCATCCACAATATCGAACTCCACCCCGGCCGCGGCGGCCAGATGTGCCGCTCCGCCGGCACCTTCGCGAAGCTCCTGGGCCGCGACGGCAACCATGTCAGCATCCAATTGCCCTCCGGCGAAGTGCGCATGGTTCCGGGCAAATGCTACGCCACGGTCGGCGAGCTCGGCAATAAAGAATGGTCCAACGAGAACTGGGGCAAGGCCGGGCGCACGCGCTGGTTCGGCGAGAAGCCCCGCAGCCGCGCCGTCGCCATGAACCCCGTCGACCACCCCATGGGTGGGGGCGAGGGCCGGTCCTCCGGCGGTCGGCACCCCTGCTCGCCCAAGGGAAAACTGGCGAAGGGCTTCAAGACCCGAAACAAGAAGAAGTACAGCAGCCACGCCATCGTGCGCTCCCGTTCGAAGAAGCGCTAACCCTCCGGAGATCCGCCCATGGCCCGTTCTGTCAAAAAAGGTCCCTACATCCACCCGAAGTTGTTCAAGAAGGTGAAGCAGGCTGAGACGAGCAAGACCCTTGCTCCCATCAAGACCTACTCCCGCGCGTCCACCATCATCCCCGAGATGATCGGCAAGACGATCGCCGTGCACAACGGCCGCCTCTTCGTCCCGGTGAAGATCAACGAAAACCTCGTCGGCCACAAACTCGGGGAATTCGCTCCGACCCGGCTCTTCCGCGCCCACGGCGGCGACAAGAAAGTGGAGTAATCGCGCCATGGAATCCCGCAGCATCAAGAAATACATCCGGATCTCGCGCCGCAAGGTCGCGCGCCTGGCGAGCCTCTGCTCCAACAAGCGCCTGGCCAACGTCAAGGCCCAAATGGCCATCCTTCCCCAGGATTCCGCGCGCCAAATCTTCAAGGCCCTCCGTTCCGCCGAGGCCAATTACCAGGTCAAGAACCCGAACTTCAACACGGACAACCTCATCGTGCGAAGCATCAACGTCGAAGTCGGTCCGTCCTTCAAGCGCATGCTTCCGCGCGCGCGGGGCAGCGCCGACACGATCAAGAAACGCAGCGCCCACATCCGGGTCGTCCTGACCGACGGCCAGAAATAAGGTTTCCGAGGAACGCATCATGGGTCAAAAAGCCAATCCCGTCGGTCTCCGGTTGAAGATCAACCGCACCTGGGAAAGCAACTGGTACGCCGAGAAAGATTACGGGAGCCTCCTGATCGAGGATCTGCGCATCCGCCGCTACATCCAAAAGAAGATCTTCCGCAGCAAGAACTACAGCAAGGTCGAGATCTCCGACATCCGCATCAAGCGCTTCCCCGGCCAGGTGAACATCTACATCTACACCAGCCGCCCCGGCCTCCTCATCGGAAAGAAGGGGCAGGACATCGACGATCTCCGCAAGCAATTGCAGGACCTCGTGCGCCCCAAAACGGCCGCCGCCCAGACCGAACTGAAGATCAACATCAACATCAACGAGGTCAAGAAGGTCGACCTCGATTCCAAGATCGTCGCGCAGAACGTGGGCCGCGCCATCGAGGGCCGCATGGCCTACAAGCGCGCCATGAAGCAGGCGATCGCCCGCACGATGAAGAGCGGCGCCAAGGGGATCAAGATCCAGGTCTCCGGCCGCCTCGGCGGTTCCGATATCGCCCGCCGCGAATTCTTCCGCGAAGGTTCGATCCCCCTCCATACCTTCCGTGCCGCCATCGACCACGGGAAGTACGACGCCATCACGACCTACGGGGTCGTCGGCATCCAGGTCTGGATCTTCAAGGGCGAAGGCGACCGCGCCGACGGGAGCACCCTCGAAAGCCCCGGCGCCCTGGTCAATAAGCGCCAACCCACCAACGATTGATCCCGAACAGGAATTCCCATGTTGATGCCGGCTAAAACCAAATATCGAAAATTGCAGCGTGGGCGCATCCACGGCAAGTCCAAGGACGGGAACACGGTCTGCTTCGGCGACGTGGGCCTGCGCGCCCTCGAATCGGCCTTCATCACCGCCCGCCAGATCGAGAGCGTGCGGATCGCGATCACCCGCGAACTCAAGCGCGAGGGCAAACTTTGGATCCGCATCTTCCCGCACAAGCCCTACACCAAGCGCGCGGCCGAGACCCGCATGGGTTCGGGCAAGGGCGAAGTGGAATACTACATGGCCGTCGTCCAACCGGGGCGCATCCTGTTCGAGATCGGCGGAGTCAGCGACGCGCTCGCCCGCACGGCTTTCGCCAAGGCCGCCTACAAGCTCCCGATCAAGACCGCGATCATCACCAAGAAGAACTGACCATGGCTGAAAAAAAGAAAACCGAAACCACGCTTCCCGGGAACCCCGAGGCGCTGAAGGGCCGCTTGGGCGAACTGCGCGAGAAGATCCGCAAGATGCGCTTCGACGCCGCCGCCGGCCAACTCGACGACACCAGCCAGATCAAGAAGTCCCGCCGCGAGTTGGCCCGGGTGCTGACCGCGCTCGGGAAGAAATCCTAAGGAATCATGCCGTGAGCCAGAATCAAAAACGGATCCTGCAAGGGATCGTGGTTTCCACGAAGATGGAAAAGAGCGCGGTCGTCAAGATCGAAACGCTCAAGATGCACCCCAAGTACCACAAGCGGGTGAAGCACTCCAAGAAGTACGCGATCCACGACGAGAAGAAGATCTGCGCGCCGGGCGACCTGGTCGAGATCATCGAGTGCCGGCCCATCAGCAAGACCAAGAAGTTCACCCTCCATCGCGTGCTCAAGAAGGCCCCGATGCAAGAGGTGGCCGTATGATCCAAGTCCAGACCGTCCTCAGCGTCGCCGACAATAGCGGCGCCAAGGAAGTGATGTGCGTCAAGGTCCTGGGCGGTTCGCGCAAGCGCTACGCCAAGGTGGGCGACGAGATCGTCTGCGCCGTCCAGAAGGCCGCCCCGGATTCCAACGTGAAGAAGGGCACCGTGGTGAAGGCGGTGATCGTGCGCACGCGCTCCCAGATCCGCCGCGAAGACGGCACCTCGATCCGCTTCGACGACAACGCCGCGATCCTCGTCGACAAAGACCGCAACCCCGTCGGCTCCCGTGTCTTCGGGCCCGTCGCCCGGGAATTGCGCGACCTCAACTATATGAAAATCATCTCCCTCGCCCCGGAAGTCGTATGAAGGCTGAACACATCCCCACCAAACTGAAAAAGGGCGATCCCGTGATCGTCATCTCCGGAAAGGAGAGCGGCAAGCGCGGCAAGATCAGCGAACTCGACCGCGCGCGCGGCCGGGTGACGATCGAGGGCGTCAATATGGTCAAGAAGACGCTGCGCAAGAGCAAAGACCACCCCCAGGGCGGCGTCATCACCCGCGAGGCCCCGCTGGCCGTGTCCAACGTGATGTATTTCGACGAGAGCGTGAATAAGGCGACCCGGCTCGGCTGGAAGGTCGGCGCCGACGGTTCGAAGAAACGCCTGAGCAAAAAATCAGGCAAGGTGATCGACTGACATGGTCAAGGGCAGCAAAGAACATTACCAACAGCAGGTCGTGGCCGAATTGATGAAGGCCTTCTCGGCCAAGTCGCCCATGGCGGTCCCCCGCCTGAAGCACATCACCCTCAACATGGGGCTGGGCGCGGCGAAGGAAAACAAGAACATCATCACCGAGGGCCTCAAGGCGCTCGGCTCCGTCGCGGGCCAGAAGGCGGTCCCCACCCTCTCGAAGAAGGATATCGCCCAATTCAAGATCCGCAAAGACCTCGCCATCGGCGCCATGGTCACCCTGCGCAAAGAGCGCATGTGGTCGTTCATGGGCCGTCTGGTCAACGTCTACCTCCCGCGGGTGAAGGATTTCAAGGGCCTGTCCAAGAAGGCCTTCGACGCCCAGGGGAACTACTCCATCGGGATCAACGACGCGCGCGTGTTCCCGGAACTCGGCGCCCAGGCCACCGTGAAGGGCATGAGCGTCACGCTGGTGATCCGGTCCGATTCGTCTGAAAAGTCGCAAAAAATGCTTGAACTGATGGGCCTGCCCTTCCGCAAGTAGGCGACCGGGGAAATACGAGGGAATCTATGGCTAAACTTTCCATGAGGGTCAAGCAGCAGCGGGCGCCGAAATTCAAGGTGCGCGCCTATCACCGGTGCCAAATGTGCGGCCGGAGCCGGGGCTATATGCGCCGGTTCAAGATCTGCCGGATCTGCTTCCGCAAATTCGCCAACGAGGGTCTCATCCCCGGCGTGGCCAAATCGAGCTGGTAGGGGAACATATGGACCGCATCGCGAATTTCATCTCGATCCTCAAGACGGGCCAGCGCGCCCGAAAGGATTTCGTCCTCGCTCCCTCCAGCAAGATGGTGCTGGGCCTCCTGGGCATCATGAAGGATACCGGCTACGTCGCCGACTTCGAGGTCCAGGGCGAGGCCGTCAAGCAGGTCAAGGTGACGCTGAAGTACGCGGAGAACGGCGAACCCGTCATCCGCGACCTCGTGCGCCTCAGCCGTTCCTCCCGCCGCGACTACCGGGGCTCGAAGGACCTTCCGCGCGTGGCCAACGGCTACGGCACCGTGATCGTGTCCACCTCCAAGGGGCTCATGACCGGCAAGAAGGCCCAGGAAGAGCACCACGGCGGCGAAGTCATCTGTTACGTCGTCTAAGCGGAGCATTCCATGTCGCGATACGAAAATAAGCCCCTCGCCGTCCTCCCCGCCGTGCAAGTGTCCCTCAAGGACCGCGACGTCGTGGTGAAGGGCGCCAAGGGCGAATCGACCTTCCGTTGCCCCGAGAACACCAAGGTGACCCAGGCGGCCGGCGTGCTCACGGTCGAGCGCGAAGACAAGAACAAGTCCACGGGGAGCCTCGTCGGCCTGACCTACCGCATGCTCCAGAACATGATCGAGGGCGTCACCACCGGGTTCCAGAAGGATCTCGACCTCACCGGCGTCGGCTACCGCATGGCGATGAAGGGGCAGATCCTGAACCTCCAATTGGGCTTTAGCCACGACATCAACTTCGAGGTCCCCAAGGGGATCCAAATCGAACTCAAGCCGAACCACGTCACCATCCGGGGCACCGACAAGCAATTGGTGGGCCAGGTGGCCGACAAGATCCGCGGTTTCCGACCCGTCGAGCCCTACAAGGGCAAGGGTTTCAAATATTCGGACGAGGTCGTCCGTCGCAAGGCCGGCAAGTCCGGCGCCAAGTAGGGGAGTGAGAGTCATGCCCGTCGATTCACGCGAACGCCGCAAAAAACGCATCCGCCGCAAAGTCAGCGGCACCCCCGAACGCCCGCGGATGACCATCTACCGCAGCCTTCGCTCCCTCTACGCCCAAGTGGTGGACGACAGCGCGGGCAAGACCCTGGCCGCCGCGGAACTCCGCGGCAAGAAGAACCAGGTCGCCGGGAAGGAACTGGGCGATACCTTCGGGAAGAAGCTCGCCGACGCGAAGATCGCGGCCGTCGTCTTCGACCGCAACGGTTACCGCTACCACGGCGTCGTGAAGGCCTTCGCCGAGGCCGTGCGCGCCAGCGGCGTGAAGTTTTGATCGTTAGGAGCCATCAGTGATTTCCCAAATCCGGAAGAAAATCAACGCCGAGCAGGTCGAAGGCCTCGAGGAGCAGCTCGTCAAACTCGTGCGCACGACCAAAGTCGTGAAGGGCGGTCGCCGGTTCCGTTTCGGCGCCCTCATGGTGGTCGGGAACAAGCGCGGGATCGTCGGCCTCGGCTACGGCAAGGCGAACGAGATCCCCGAAGCCATTCGAAAGGCCGTCGAGGACGCCAAGAAGAACCTCATCGAGATCCACCTCAAAAAGGGGACGATCCCGCACGAGATCAAGATGAAGTTCTGCTCGTCCATCGTGTGGATGAAGCCCGCCACCGACGGCACGGGGATCATCGCCGGCGCCAATATCCGCGCGATTATCGAGTTCGCCGGCATCCAGAACATCCTCGCGAAATCCTACGGCTCCCGCAACACGATCAACGCCTCGAAAGCGGCGGTGAAGTGCCTCACCAGCCTGATGAACGCCGGCACGATGGCCCGCAACCGCGGCCTATCGCTCGGCCAGTTCTTCAATTAATAGACCTCAAGGACCGCGCATGAAAATCAAATTGGTTCGCAGCCCCATCGGCACCACGCAGGACGTCCGCCGCACCCTGCGCTGCCTCGGGCTTTGCCGCATGCACCAGACCGCCGAAGTCGCCGAAACACCGACCCTCAAGGGGATGGTGGCCAAGATCAAGCACCTCGTGAAAATCCTACCTTAATCCGGAATGACCTCCATGAAGCACCTCCATCCCCCCGCGGCCTCCCGCACTCGGAAAAAGATCCTCGGCCGCGGCACCTCCTCCGGGAAGGGCCGAACCTCCACCAAGGGCCATAAGGGCCGCAAGGCCCGCGCCGGCGGGACCGTCCTCATGGGCTTCGAGGGCGGGCAGATGAAGCTCGTCATGCGGATGCCGAAAGTCGGCTTCAGCAATATGCCCCACCGCGAAGACCGCGTCGCCGTGAACCTGAAGGAACTCGAACTGGTGTACCAGGCGGGCGAGGAAGTCTCCATGAAGACGCTGCGGGAGAAGTCCCTCATCCGCAAGAACGATGCCCTGGTGAAACTCCTCGGCATCGGCACGCTGAGCAAGAAATTGACCGTCGCCAAGGGCATTACCGCGTCCGCTTCGGCCCGCAAGGCCATCGAAGGGGCCGGCGGCTCGTTCGCGGCTTGATGGATCTGCGATGCTCGAACTGATCCGCAATATCTTCCGGATTCCGGAACTCCGCCAGCGGATCCTCTTCACGCTCGGCTGCCTCGTCGTGTTCCGCATCGGCGCCCACATCACGTGCCCCGGCATCAGTCCCACCGGCCTCGCCGAAATGATCAAGAGCCTCAACCAGGGCAATTTCGGCGGTCTCATCTCCTTCATCGACCTCTTCGCCGGCGGAGCCTTCGAGCGCTTCACCCTCTTCGCCTTGGGCATCATGCCCTACATCTCGGCGTCCATCATCATCCAGATCCTCACCACCGTCGTGCCGCACCTGGAGCAGCTCCAGAAAGAGGGCGAAGCGGGCCGCCGCCAACTCCAGCAGTACATGCGCTACGGCACGATCCTCATCTGCGCGGTGCAGGCCGTGGCGATCAGCCGTTGGATCTACTCCCACCCGGGGGTGGTCGCGGGCGATCTCCAGGGGCATCCCGCGTTCTTCTCCTTCATCGTCGTGAGCACCATCACCGCCGGCACGGTCTTCCTCATGTGGCTCGGAGAGCAGATCACCGAGCGCGGCATCGGCAACGGCGTCTCGCTCATCATCTACGCCGGGATCGCGGCGCGCATCCCGCAAGAGTTCATGAAGGTGATCGACTCGGTGCAGAAGGGCGACTTCAACCCGGTGGCCTTCCTGCTCATCCTCTTCATCTTCGCCGTCGTGGTCTTCTTCGTCGTCTTCGAGCAGGAGGGGCAGCGCCGCATCCCGGTGCAGTTCGCCCGGAAGGTCGTGGGGCGGAAGGTCTACGGATCCCAGAACACCTATATCCCGTTCAAGGTCAATCCGACGGGCGTCATCCCGATCATCTTCGCCTCGGCCATGGTGATGGTGCCCGCGCAGATCGCCCAGATGCTCGGGGATAAATTCCAGAGCGTCGCCCAACTCGCCACCTACCTTTCGCCCGGACAATGGCCCTACGTCTTCGTCTACGGCCTCCTGGTCATCGGCTTCGCCTACTTCTACACCTTCGTGGTGTTCAACCCCGTGGAGATCGCGGAGAACCTGAAGCGTTCGGGGGGCTATATCCCCGGCATCCGCCCCGGTCTGCACACCCAGGAATACATGCACGCCGTGCTCACCCGCATCACGGTGGCCGGCTCCATCTTCCTGGCGATCGTCGCCGTTTTCCCGGACCTGCTCCTCAAGATCCCCATGTTCACCGGGATCACCCCGGGTTTCGCCCACTTGATGGGCGGCACCTCCCTCCTCATCCTCATTTCGGTCGACCTCGACACGATGAAGCAGATCGAGTCCCAACTCGTGATGCGCGAATACGACGGATTTCTCTCGCGCCGGCGCAAAAAACGCGTGCGTTGAGGGCGGAGGAAGAGAAAGTTGGCCAAGGAAGATACGATCGAGGTGAACGGAACGGTGGTGGAGCCCCTCCCCAACGCGATGTTCAAAGTGAAACTGGAAAACGACCACGTCATCCTGTGCCACATTTCTGGAAAGATGCGAATGTTCTACATCAAGATACTCCCGGGCGATCAGGTGCGCGTCGAACTCTCGCCCTACGATCTGACCCGTGGGCGGATCATCTATCGATTCAAGGACCGGCAGGGAAAATCATGAAAGTCAAAAGTTCGATCAAGAAAATCTGCAAAGATTGCAAGGTCATCCGCCGCAAAGGGGTGTTGCGCGTGATCTGTAAGAACCCCCGTCACAAGCAAAAACAAGGCTAGAAGAGGAACACATGGCACGGATCGCGGGCGTCGATTTGCCCAACAAACGAATCGAGGTCGCCCTGACCTACATCTACGGCATCGGAAGGCCCCTGGCCCGCGAGATTCTCAAGAAGGCGGGGGTCAGCGTCGACACGCGGGCCAACGACCTCGCCGAGAAGGACGTCAGCGCCATCCGCAAGATCATCGAGAACGACCACGCGGTCGAGGGCGAACTGCGCGCGCGCGTGGCGACCTCCATCAAGCGCCTGGTGGAACTCAACTGCTACCGCGGCCAGCGCCACCGGCACGGGCTCCCCGTGCGCGGGCAGCGCACCAAGACCAACGCCCGTACCCGCAAGGGAAAGGCCAAGACCGTCGCCAACAAGAAGATCGTGAAGAAATAACGGGAACCCCATGGCCAACCAACCGGAAAAGGAAAAAGACGCCGCTGAACCCAAGAAGGAGGGCGCCGCCGCCCCCAAGAAGAAGATCAAGCGGCACGTCGCCCAGGGCATCGTGCATGTCCAGAACACGTTCAACAATACGATCGTCACCGTGACCGACCTCACGGGGAACGTGATCTCCTGGGCCAGCGCGGGGCACCTCAAGTTCCGCGGCGCCAAGAAGAGCACGCCGTTCGCCTCCCAAGTGACCGCGGCCGCCGCCATGGAGAACGCCGTGAAGGCCGGGCTGCGCGAAGTCAAAGTGTTCGTCAAGGGTCCCGGGTTCGGGCGCGAGTCGGCCATCCGGGCCATCGCCCGCTCGGGCGTGCGCATCGCCCTCATCAAGGACGTCACGGGCGTTCCCCACAACGGTTGCCGGCCCCGCAAAATCCGGCGCATCTAGGAGTACCCATGGCCCGCTATATTGGACCCGTCTGCCGCCTTTGCCGGCGCGAAAAAAACAAGTTGTTCCTCAAGGGCGACCGCTGCTACTCCGCCAAGTGCGCCATCGAGAAGAAGAAGGGGCCCCCCGGCGTGGCCCTCCCCCGCAAGAAGAACATGTCGGAGTTCGGTCAGCAACTGCGCGAGAAGCAGAAGGTGAAGCGCCACTACGGGCTGCTCGAGAAGCAGTTCCGCCTGTACTTCGAGAAATGCGCCCGCATGGAGGGCGACACGGGCGCCCTGCTGCTCAACACCCTCGAGAAGCGCCTCGACAACGTCGTCTACCGCCTCGGCTTCGCCTCCAGCCGCAGCGCTTCGCGGCAGCTCGTCCGACACAATAACATCCTGGTCAACGGGAAGCGGGTCAATATCCCCTCCACCCAGGTCCGGCTCAACGACCAGATCGCCCTCACCCCCGATATGAAGGAGAACGCGGCGGTCGTCGCCTCCCTCCAATCCAAGGCGTCCTCCGGGACCAAGCCCTGGCTCGACCTGAACCCCGAGACGAAGGTCGGCTCGGTGCTCAAGGAACCCGCCCGCGAGGACGTGGACATCGAGATCGAAGAAAACCTCATCGTCGAGCTTTACAGCCGCTAACGCGCCGCGCACGCAGGGGAACATACACGATGGTTGAAAAAAGACTCGTTTCCGAATTCAAACGGCCCAAAGTGGTCGAGTACAAGCAGGACCTCGACCAGAAGGACTTCGGCGTGTTCACCGCGAAGCCCTACGAGCGCGGGTTCGGCACCACGGTCGGCAATTCGCTGCGGCGGACGCTCCTGTCCGCCATGCCCGGCAACGCGATCATCGCGGTGCGGTTCGACAAGATCAACAACGAATTCCAGAACGTCAAGGGCGTCCTCCAGGACACCACCGAGATCTGCGCCAACCTCAAACGGGTGGCCATCATCCTCAAAGACGCCAATATCCGCACGCGGGTGCTGGACTTCGAGATCAAGGGCAAGCGGCAGTTCACGGCGGGCGACCTCAAGGTCGACGAGACGATCGACGTGGGCAACCCCGACCTCGTCCTCTTCACCGCCAACAAGGACGCCGAGTTCACCTTCAGCGTGCAGGTCGATTCCGGTCGCGGCTACGTGCCGTCCGAGATGTTCGCCGACGCCGTGGAGACCAGCGGCGTGATCCTCCTCGACGCGAACTACAGCCCGGTGCGCAACGTGACCTTCAACGTCGCCCCGCTGCGCATCGGCAACCGGAGCGACTACGAGAAGCTCACCCTCGAGATCCAGACCAACGGGCTGCTGACCCCCGAGCAGGCGCTGCGAGAGGCCGCCCAGATCCTGAAGGAATCCTACTTCACCTTCAATAACCTCGAGGCCGAGACCCTCACCTCCGCGGTGGACGACCGCCGCGATGGCGTCGTGTCCGATCGCGACAAGGTGTTCTACCAGTCGGTCTACGCCATGGAATTCACGGTGCGGACCTACTACTTCCTGAAGCTCAACGACGTCCGCCAGGTCGGGCAGCTCGTGACGAAGACGGAAGAGGAGATCCGCGAGAAGAAGAAGTTCACCGCGGAAGTGCTCACCGATATCCGGGAAAAACTGGAAGCGAAAGGGCTGACCCTCGGCATGAAGAACATCGATTACCAGCCGAAAGGCATGCTCTAACCACGGATCACCGGAGACCGTCATGAACCACCAGAACGGCGTCAAAAAAATCGGCAAAGACAGCCGCCACCGTATCGCGCTGCTCAAGGGCCTCGCCACCTCGCTCTTCCGACACGAGCACGTGGTGACGACCACCGCCAAGGGCAAGAGCCTGAAATCCTTCGCCGAGAGCCTCATCGAGCGCGGCAAGGTGGACACGCTCCATAACCGGCGCATGGCCTACCGGGCCATCCGGGACACCGCCGTGCTCAAGAAACTCTTCGAGAACATCGGCAAGCGCTACCAGAACCGCAAGGGCGGCTACACCCGCCTGCTCCACCTCGGCATGCGCAAGGGCGACGGCGGGGAGACCTGCCGCATCGAACTCGTCGAGGAACTCCTGTCCCCCGACGCGGCCCCGAAGGCCCCCGAAACGAAGGGAACGGCCGCCGGATGAACAAGAAACTGCTGAAGCAGTTTGAGAAGCGGCTCTTGGGCGAGCGGGAAAAGCTCCTCGCCAAACTAAACCTCGAGAAAGAGGCGTTCGTCGACCTGAAACGGAACGAGGTCGGCGACATTGTGGACAAGGCCTTCACCCAATGGGAGAAGGACCGGGCCATCGACATCAGCGAGGGCGACAAGCGGGTCCTCGTCGAGATCGACCGTGCGCTGCACCGCATGCGCACCGGCGGCTACGGCGTGTGCATCCTCTGCAATTGCGACATCGACCCCATGCGCCTCGAGGCCCTGCCCTGGACGCAGACCTGCGTTGATCCGAAGCGTTGCCGAGCCAATAAGGCGGCGAACCCCTCGGTCAAACCCGCGCCCGCCGTGAAGGCGGCCGTGGAGCCGACGAAGCCCGCGGCGAAGGCGGCGGCTTCCTCCAAGGCCAGCGCCAAGCCCTCCGCCAAACGCCGCGCGAAATAAATGGGCCGGGTCGCGGTCGCTTTCAAGCGGCCCCTCTCCCGGTTCTACTCCTACGACGCGCCCGATCCCGAGGCCGCGCATTGGCGCCGCGTCGAGGTCGAACTGGGGCACAAGAAGACCCTCGGGGTGTGCCTGCCCGAATCCTATTGCGGCGAGGAGTCGGGTTTCGCCCTCAAGCCCCTGGGCAGGATCCTGGACCGAGACCCCATGCTCGACGGCGAGCGAGTGGATCTGGCCCTCTGGATCGCCGACTATTTCCACTCGGCCCCGGGGGAGGCCCTCGGGCTCTTTTTCCCCTTCGGGGATTATGCGCTCCCGGCGAAGGAGCGGAAAGCCAAGGCGAAGCCCGTCTATCTGCCGAGTTTGGGGGAGGCCCTCGCCCTGAACGAGGAGCAGGAAAAGGCGGTCGCCCAAATTCTCGGGGCATCGGGCAAGTCGCCCATCAGCCTGGTGCACGGGGTCACGGGGAGCGGCAAGACCTGGGTCTATGCCGAATTGATCCGGCGCGTGATGCTCGCGGGGAAGCAGGCCATCCTCGCGCTCCCCGAAATCGCCCTCACCCCCCAATTGGAGGGTTTTTTCCGGGAACGCTTCGGGGATCGTCTCGCGGTCATCCATAGCCGGATCCCCGACGCGCGAAAGTACGCCGATTGGTTGCGCATCGCGCGGGGGGAAGCCGGCCTGGTTCTCGGCGCCCGTTCGGCGATCTTCGCTCCGCTGCGAACCCCCGGCCTCATCTGCCTGGATGAGGAGCACGAGGCCACCTATAAGAATAACCAGGTGCCGCGCTACCATGCCCGCACCGTCGCCCAAGTGCGCTGCGCCCGCGCCGGCGCGCCGTTGGTGCTGGGATCGGCGACGCCGAGCCTCGAGGCCCGCTACCAGGCGGAGCAGGGGCGCATCGGGATGGTGCGCTTGACCCGGCGCTACCATGCGGCCGGATTGCCGGTATCGGAAGTGGTGGCCCCCTCCGGGATCCCGGGGATGCTCCTCCCGGAGCGGGCGGTGCGCGAGATCGCGCGGCGAAAGGCTCTCGGGGAACAGGTGCTCGTCTACCTCAACAAGCGCGGGTACGCAAGCGGCCGGCGCTGCGGGTCGTGCGGCTGGATCCAGGGCTGCCCGCGCTGCTCCGTGAGCCTGACCTGGCACAAGAGCCGGCGGCGCTGCGATTGCCATTTTTGCGGGCATTCCGAGGCGGTGCTCGAGGCCTGCCCGCGCTGCGGTACGGCGCCCCTCCTCGAGGCGGGCTACGGCACCGAGCGCATCGAGGAGGAGTTCGGCAAGCGGCTCCCCGGGGTGCGCGTTGGGCGCTTGGATTCAGACCGGATCCGCAAGGAGAAGGACGGTTGGGCCGTCTTGGAGGCATTCCGCTCCGGCGCCTTGGACGTGCTCGTGGGCACCCAGATGCTCACCAAGGGGCATGATTTCCCCAAGGTGAACTTGGTGGTCGTCCTCTTCCCCGAGAACCTCCTCGTGTTCCCGGATTTCAGGGCTTCGGAGCGGACCTTCTCCCAGATCACCCAGGTCAGCGGTCGGTCGGGGAGGCGTGGGCTGGAAGGGTCGGTGATGATCGTGAGCGCCTGGGCCGACCAGCCGGCCATCGAATGGGGGCGGCGCCAGGATTACGAGGCCTTCTACGAGGCCGAGCGCGAAGTCAGGCGGCGTTTCGACTGGCCCCCCTTCGCCAAGATGATGCGCCTGGTGCTGCGGGGACCGAGCCAGCCCGCCGTGAAGGCCGCGGCCGAAAAACTCGGCGGGGAACTCGCCCAGCGGCTCGGGGAATCCGCCATCCTCTTGGGGCCCGCTCCCTGCCTCTTGGAGCGCGTGAAGAACCATTGGCGCCACCAACTCGTGCTGAAGATCCGCGACGAGAAAGCGTTCCGCGCGGCGATCCGGGGCTTCCGGGAGGGGGTGAAGGTCCGTCCCCCCCTCTACCTCGAGTTCGACATGGATCCGATGGATATGCTTTGAGAGGGGACCCCCCGGTCAAAAGACGGGCTGGGTGAAGGAGTTCACCGGCACGAACTCTTCCTTCCCGCCACGGCCGCCGCCGCCCGAGTGGCTGGAATAGATGAGCGTCTGGTAGCAGCCGAACCGGTTGAAGAGGCGGTCGTCGAGGCGCGGCATATGGGGATCGTCCATGAAAGGGAAATAGACGATGGCGTCTTGCGCCAGGGAACTATCGGAGAGCGGCGTGAGCACGAAGGATTTCTGGGACCGGGGCGCATGGCGCGAATAGCAGGAGAGGCGGTTCTCGGGCTTCTTCGGGCCGAAGCCGGTGAACTTGTCGACGTGGATGATGCGCTCGAAGCGCTCGTCGGAGAAGCCGGGGGGGAGGGTGAACATGGGCTTCATGAAATGGATGAAGATCTCGAGGTCGTCGTGGTCGGCGCTCATGCGCTCCTGGTAGGCGCCATAGAAGAGCCGCCGCCACGCCCGGTCGGGGGGGTAGTGGAGGCGGTTATCGGAGCCGAGGAGGGGCTCCATCTCCATGAGTTCGGCGCCGTTGAACCCGAAGCATTCCACGGGAATCCCGAAATCGCGGATCTTCTCGAGGAGTACGTGGTAGGGGAGGGTCTCCTTCTGGAACGTCTCGAGCACGGGCGGGTAGATGCGGCGGATTTCCTCCTCGAGTTGTTCGTCGGTCACGGCCTTTCCGGCGAGGTAATCGTCGATGACCGGCTGGCTCTCGCGGGCGAGGTCGATGTAGATCTTGCGGACCTTCTTGAGCTCGTAGATCATCGGAAGCAGGATCGAGACGTCGGCGGCTACGAAGGGGGAGATGGTCCACCAGATCCACAGGAGCAGGTTCTTGCGGGGGAGCTGCTGGTGCACGTAATCCTCGAAGGCGAGCTTGCGGGCTTCGAACTCGGCGGCGACGTCGCGGCAGATCTCCCGTTCCCGTTCGACCTGTTCCCCCGCGGCGCCCGGGGTCTCGAGGTAGCGGTAGGCCGACTCGTCCAATCCGAGGAGCTGCTTCGCCTTGCAGGTGCCCAGGAGATCGCGCACCGCCTTTTTTTCGAGGGCGCAAGTCCGTTGGAAGGAGCCCGTACGCACCCGGGCGACGAACATCAGCGCGAGGGCGTGGGACCGGTGGGTCGCCGCGTCATCTAAGGAGAGGGTGGCGAATTCCTCCTCGGATAATTGCCCCCGGCGGGCTTCCAGGTAGGCATCGAGGTCGCCATATAGGTCGATGGCCGCATCGGGCGGGGCCCCGTGTTGGAGGGCGTATTGGAAGGCCGCGTAGAGGTGGAACTCGCGCAGGATCTTGCCGACGAGGGTGTGGTAGAAGAAATCGCGCACGTAGAGGATGCGATTGGCGGTATCGAGGAGCACGGGTTCTTCGGGCAGGGCGGCCTGCACGAGGCGGATGGAGGCGGGGTGCTCGTGGAACCAGGCGAGGAGGTCGCCCCACTGGCCGCTCTTCTGGTGGTAGGATTCGAGGTCTTCGATGGCGCGCTCGAGTTCGAGAGTGTGGGGAAGGGCATCGGCGAGGCCGACGCGGTCTTCTTCGGGGAGCGCGGCCAGGGCGGCGGCATCGAGTATTCTAAAGAAGGAACGCATCGCCATAAATGTAAGCGGTGGCGGGGGCCCGAGCAAGCTCAGGCGAGGAGCTTGTGGAAATGGGCCGTGGCCTTCACGGAGCCCAGCCTCGACCAGGACTGGAAAAGGGGCTGGAATTCGGGGAACTGGCGAAGGCCCACGCGCTTCTCCTCTTCGAGGGCGACGAAGTGCCCGTCGTGCTCGAACCAGAGCATGCGGAAATAGCGACTGAGGGCGTTCTTCAGGGGCGAGGGGGTCTTGACCTTCGACCAGGCCGACACCGCTTCCCCGCTTAAATGGTCGCACACTTGGCGTTGGAACCAAACCTCGGGCGCGGAGGCTGTCAGGTGGATTTCGCCGTGTTCCAGGTGCCAGGGGGACGTTTTGGGGCGGGCCGGATCTTGGAAGAATATCGGCAGGTCGGGGAGGCGGAAATCTCGGTCGAGGGTTCGCAGGAAGGACGCGACGCGATCGGCGGTCTCCACCGCCTTCTCGATGCCGGGCAACCCCGTCGGTTTGCAGAACACGCAAGCAGGCCAGGGAGTGCCTGCGAGGAGGTCGCGGGTGGGGAGGCCGCAGAAGGTGCAACGGGGACCGGCCTCGAAACAACTCGGGCAATAGGCGCCCTTGCGCCACTCGAACCGGCGGGCCTCGCCCCCCAGGGCGGCGCCGCAGCAGGTACAAGCGCGAGCGCGGCAATCTTCGCAGGCATCGCCCTTCCCCAGGGTGCCGGGCTTGTGGACTTCCATGCAATGGGGACAGCGCTTGGCCGATTGGCGGCAACCGCGGCAGATATGCGTGCGTTCGGGGGCATAGAGGACGAACCGGGCGTCGCCCAGGTCCTGGCCGCACAGGGCGCAGAGTTTGGGGCGGCCGATGGTATCGAGGCGGGCGAGTTTGGCCATCGCGGCCTCGTGGAGGCGGGCGGCCTGGGCCCGGGTGTCGATGCGCTCCATACTCGCGGGCACGAGGCCCTTCGGGTACGGGTCGGCCTTTGGCGCGGGGGGCGCCGGCGGCGCGGATTCGGGGCCGCGCACGCGCAGGGCCCCGGCCTTCTCATCCTCGCTGAGCTTCTTCCATCCATCCCACGTTCGGATACCGGCGGCCATGGTCAATCCTGGAAGGGGACTTGGATGAACTCGCGCTCGGGGAGGAGGAGCGCGGTGAGTTGGCGCCGGTAGACGCAGCCCGTATCGATGTTCGCGTAATGGGGGGTGAGGACCGGCTTCACCACCGGGGAATGGCCGAAGACCACGAAGTGCCCGTCGAGGTGGACGCGGCCGCGGTTCCAAAGGATGGACATCATGACCTGCTGGGGGCCCGGGGCGTGGAGGAGATCGATGGAATCCTTGAGCGAAAGGCCCTTGCGCACCCCCGCATGGCTGATGAGCAGGTTCGTTCCGCCCGGCTGCTCGATATCGATGAAGAGGGGGAAGGAGCGCACGGATTCCACCAGTTCGAGGAGTTCATCATGGGAACGGTAATTGCGCAGGGTATCGCCGCCGCCATTGGCCAGCCAGGATTCATGGTTGGGAAGGCCGGGGTGGTGCCCGGTGAGCATCAGCCATTCGTGGTTGCCCAGGACGCACGAGAGGCCGCGTTCCTTGGCCAGGGCGACCACCGCGCGGGAGTCGGGCCCCCGGTCGATGAGGTCACCCAATTGGTAGATTTGGTGGCGGGGGGGGAGGATATCGAGGAGCGCCCGCAGCGATTTGACGCAGCCGTGCACATCGCCGATGATCGCGAGCCGCTCCACCCCACGAAGCTAAACCGGGCCCAGAAAAAAGTCAATGGAGGGTTCCCGGGCCCTGCATGAAATAATTGGAAGTGTTGAAAAAAAGCCGTACTCCCCGCGCCCCCCTTTCGGAGGCGGCCGATGCCCTGCGGGAGCGGGCACAGGCGTTCCACGGGAGCCGTTCGGGCGCCCCGTGGGTCCGCTTGGAAGAGCCGGTGGGCGAAGCCTCCATCCTCGGTTTGGTCCGCCAATTGCCCGCCCATCGGGAGGGCGTCTATTGGTGCGATCGCGACCATCATGGCGAATGGGGCGGCTGGGGCGTGGCCCGGGAATGGGCCTTTACCGGCGACGTGCCCACTTTCCTGAAGACCGTCTTGCATGACCTCGACCGGGCTCCCGAAGGGGTTCGCCTCGGGGGAGGGTGGGCCATGGATCCCGGCGCATCCCGGGATGCATCCTGGGGCGATTTTGGAAGCGGCCTCTTCTGGGCCCCAGTTTTGGAATGGGGACGGCGCGGGAAAGAGGCCTATTTGGCCTTGAACGTTCCAGAGGGGGGGCTCGAGGCGGGTCTTTGGGGCGAACTCGACGGCATCCTCGGGCAGCTCGGCCGCGCCGACTCGCCGCTCCCGGGGATCCCCCAGGGGAAGGTGGTGGACCACCATCCGGATGAGGCCCAGTGGCTGGCGCGGGTCGAAGACGTCCTGGGAGAGATCCAACGCGGCACCTACCGAAAGATCGTGCTGGCCCGGAAGACGCGCGTCGAGATGGATGAAGGGGCCGATCCGGCGAGTTATCTCGCCACGCGCATGCATTCGGGCCTGGATGTGTTTTTCTTACGGCGGGGGGGGAGCGTCTTCTGGGGGCTCAGCCCCGAGCGCCTGATCAGCCGCAACCATGACCAGATCTGGTCGGAGGCCCTGGCCGGGACGCGCCCCCGCGGGGCCAACGCAGGGGAAGACAAAAAATTGGAGCGCGAACTCCTCGGGTCCGAAAAGGATCGCCGTGAGCAGGATCTCGTGCGCGAGTTCATCGAGGGCACCATGGGCCCCTGGTGCAGCCGGGTGCAGACCGGCATCACCCAGGTGCGCAAGTTCCGCAGCATCCAACACCTCTACACGCCCTTCCAGGGCCAATTGAAGGAGGCCGATGCGTTCGCCGATCTCGCGGGGGCGCTCCATCCTACCCCCGCCGTGGCGATCTTCGAGCGCGGCCGCCGCCTCGACCTCATCCGCGACCTCGAGGGCTTTGATCGGGGCTGGTACGGCGGGGTGGCCGGCTGGCTCGGGAAGGGACAGGGCGAGTTGGCGGTGGGCATCCGCAGCTGCCTCTCCCGCGGTGCTTCCTGGACCTTCTGGACCGGCGCCGGCATCGTGGACGGGAGCCACGGCCACCGCGAGTGGCACGAGTTGGACCAGAAATTGGCGGCCTACGGGGACCTCCTGTCGTGAAGGAAGCCGGCGCGCGCCTCGAGGCGAACCGGGCCTGGGCCGAAGCCGTCGCCGAGGAATTGGCGCGCCTCGGCGTGCGCTGCGTCGTGGCGTGCCCGGGATCGCGCAACTCGGCCCTCGTGCTGGCCTGCGCGCGCCACCCGAAACTCCTCACCCCGGCCCATGTGGACGAACGGGGCGCCGGGTTTTTCGCCCTGGGCTGGGCCCGGCAAAGCGGGGAGCCCGCCGCCGTCCTCGTGACATCGGGCACGGCCGTGGCAAACCTGCACCCCGCAGTGATGGAGGCGGATCTCGCGGGCGTGCCGCTCCTCATCCTCAGCGCCGACCGCCCTGGGGAATTATTGGGCCTCGGCGCCAACCAGACGGTGGACCAGCACCGGATCTTCGGCGGCGCGTGCCGACACTTCCGGCAATTGCCCTGCGCCGACGATCCGGGCATGCCCGGGTTCGGGCTTTCCGCATTGGATGAAGCGGTGTTCCACGCGAGGTCTTTTCGCGGCCCCGTCCACGTGAATCTCGCGTTTCGGGAGCCCCTGGTGGACGCCCGTTGGAGCGAAGCGGCGTCGGAAGCCCCATCGCCCCATCCAGGCGGGTGCGGCGGCCCAAGCGCGCGATTTAACGAGTGGAAGCAGAGCGGTTCGGCCTGGACCGATTACCCCATCGCAGCGGCGGGCGTCGACGGGGCCGAAGCCCATCGCCGGCTCTCCGCCGGGCTGCACGGCAGCCGGGGCGCGCTGCTTGCGGTGGGCGCCCTCTCAAGCGAATCGGAAACGGCCGCCGCGGGACGCATCGCACGGGCCCTCGGTCTCCCGCTCTACGCGGATCTCCTCAGCGGCCTACGAAGCGAGCCCGTGGCGCGGCTCGACGCCTTCGATCGTCTTCTTTCCGATCCGTCGAGTGGTGCGTACTCGGCCATCGATACGGTCATCCACCTCGGGGGGCGCTTCCTCTCCAAGCCCTTCGAAACGTGGCTCGCGAAACGTGCGCCCCGCCACCTGCATTTCCACCCCCACGGGCCCCGGGTCGACGCGGCCCTCACCGTGCGGGAGGACATCGCTTGTTCCCTCGAGGCCCTCGCCGCCTGCGCGGGTTCCGCGGTGAAGGAAGGAGGCCGGGAACTCTGGCCAGCCTGGACCCTGGATGACCGGGCGGCTTGGGAAGCCGGCGCCGCGTTCCTCGCCCGAGATCGCGCGCTCGATGAACTCCACTTGCCCGGCGTGCTCTGCGAAACGCTCCCCGAGGGAGCGCTGCTCTTCGCCGGCAATAGCATGCCGGTGCGCGACCTTTCCGCTTGGGGCGCCACCTTTCCCCGCGGCGTCCGCATCCTCGCCAATCGGGGGGCCAGCGGGATTGACGGGCTCCTTGCTACGGCGGCGGGGGCCGCCTTCGCCGCCCAGAAACCCGCGGTGGCGCTCCTCGGCGACCTCTCCTTCCTTCACGACCTCTCTTCGCTCTCCTTGCCCCAATCCCTGCGCGAGGCCTTTGTGATCCTTGTCGTCAATAACGGGGGCGGGGGGATTTTCCATTTCCTTCCCGTGGCGGAAGCGGGGGCGGGCTTCGAAAGCCATATCGCCCTGGGCCACCGCCGGGAGTTCCAGGCGGCCGCCAGCCTATTTGGTTTGGGCTACCATCGTCCGAAGACGCGCGCGGAACTTTCGGCGATTCTGGCGGGGTCATTCGCCCGTAAGGAAAAGGCGATCGTTGAGATCCGTACCGACCGCGCCCAAAATGCGCAGACCCACCGTGACTTGGACGCCGCCATCCGGCTTGCCTTGGGCGCCCTTCCCGGACCCGGGGGCGCATGAGGCTCCACCATCGCCATTGGGGAGCGGCCGGGAAACCGGCGCTCCTATTCCTTCACGGCTTCATGGGGGATTCGGGGGAATGGGAGCCGGTGGCGAAGCTTCTACAGGACCGGTATTTCTGCGTGGCGGTGGATCTTCCCGGGCATGGGGGAAGCGAGGTCCCCGTGGCGTCGCCCTTCATCGAAACGCAAGAGGGGTACCCACTGGGGACGGATTGGATCCGCGCCATGGACGCGCTCTTGGAAGACCTCAAGACGAATGGGTTTCTGGCGCATGGGTGGAAGGCGATCGTGGGCTATTCCATGGGCGGGCGGATGGCGATGGCGCTCGCCCTCGCCATCCCGAACCAGTTCGGGGGGATGGTGCTCGAATCCGCATCCCCGGGAATCGCCGGGATGGAGGAACGGGCCCGGCGCCTCGAGGCGGACCTCCGCCTCGCCGGCGAACTCGCCTCCATGCCCCTGCGGTCCTTCGTCGAACGCTGGTATACCCAGCCCATGTTCGGGCCCATGGACGACCGCGAAGCACTTTTTGAGGAGCGTTCGCGCCAAGATCCCCCGGCTCTAGCCGCGGCGATGCGCTGGCTGAGCGTCGGGCGCCAACCCGATTATGCGCCGCGCCTCGCAGTTGAATGGAAGAAACCGCTCCTCTGCCTCGCGGGTTCCCTGGACGGCAAATACGCTTCGGGAATGGAGGCTTTGGCGGGCCGCGCGGCCTTCGGTCGATTCAAGCTCGCCCCGGGTTCGGGGCATAATGTCCATCGGCACGACCCGGGCGCCTACGGGGCGTGGCTCTCGGAATTCCTCGCCGGATATTAAAATTGGGCCGAGCGAGACCCCATGCCCAAACAACCCATGCCATTGGAGCGCCTAAAGGGGCCATTCCCCTGGGCCACGGCCAAGACCTTCACCGATATCCGCTACGAGAAATTTAGCGGCATCGCCAAACTCACCATCAACCGGCCCAAAGTGCGCAACGCCTTCCGTCCCCGCACGGTGGACGAACTCATGGAGGCCCTCCACGACGCGCGCATGGACGCCTCCGTGGGCGCCGTCATCCTCACCGGCGAGGGGAAGGACGCCTTCTGCTCGGGGGGCGACATCAAGGCCCGCACCGATAGCGGCTACCAGGACGACACGGGCGGCGACCGCCTGAACGTCCTCGACCTCCAACGCCAGATCCGTTCCTGCCCGAAGCCGGTGGTGGCCATGGTCGCCGGCTACGCCATCGGCGGGGGGCACGTGCTCCATGTGGTCTGCGACCTCACGCTGGCCGCCGACAATGCGCGCTTCGGCCAGACCGGGCCGCGCGTCGGATCCTTCGACGGGGGGTTCGGCGCCTCCTATCTCTCGCGGATGGTGGGGCAGAAGAAGGCCCGGGAGATCTGGTTCCTCTGCCGCCAATACGACGCCCAGGAGGCCCTCGCCATGGGCCTCGTCAACGCGGTGGTGCCCTACGAAGACCTCGAGGAGGAGACGGTGCATTGGTGCCGGGAGATGCTCGGCCATTCGCCCGTGGCGCTGCGCTGCCTGAAGGCGGCGCTCAACGCCGATTGCGACGGGCAAGCCGGGCTCCAGGAACTCGCGGGAAACGCCACCATGCTCTACTACATGACGCCCGAGGGCCAGGAAGGCCGGGATGCCTGGCTCGAGAAGCGCCGACCCGATTGGGGCAAGTTCACGCGCAACCCATGAACGCCGCCCGACCCTCCACCCTCTCGGTCTGGCTCCAGGCCGCCCGTCCCAAGACGCTCCTCATCGGCGTGGCGCCGGTGACCATCGGGCTCGGCGTCGCCTGGGCCGACGGATCGTGGGACCTCCGCGTGGCGGCGATGACGCTGGCCTGCGGGCTCCTCGTCCAGGTCTTGGCCAATCTCATCAACGATTATTACGATTGGAAGAAGGGCGCCGATGGGCCGGAGCGCCTGGGGCCCCCGCGGGTCACCCAGATGGGATGGGTCTCCCCAGGGGCGATGCGCGCCGCGATTCTCGCGCTCTCGCTCCTCATCGCCGCGGGCGGCTGGTGGCTCTCGCGCCGCGGAGGCGCGCCGATCCTCCTCCTCACCGGGGCCTCGCTCCTCTTCGCCTACCTCTACACCGGCGGACCCTACCCCTTGGGCTACCACGGCATCGCCGATGGCTTCGCCTTCCTGTTCTTCGGCCCCGTGGCCGCCGGGGCGACCTATTATCTCCAGACCGACTTGTTCCCGCCCCACCTGGTCGTGGCCGGGAGCGCGCCCGGATTCTACAGCGCGGCCCTCCTCTCGGTGAATAATCTGCGCGACCGGGAAGGCGATGCCCGCTCCGGCAAGCGCACCCCGGCCGTGCGGTTCGGCGAACGCTTCATGCGCTTCGAATACACCGCCTGCCTCGTCGGCGCCCTCGCCTGCGCGGTGGCCTTCGCCCTCATGACCCGCCGCCCCGCTTGCCTGGGCGCCCTCGCCGCCCTGGCGGTGGCCCTGCCCGCCCTGCGCTTGGTGTATACCCCCGCGGCGGGCGCCCGGCTCAATGCGGCGTTGGGGATGACCTCCCTCTCTTCCACGCTTTTCGCGATCCTGCTGACCGCGGGATATCTTTTCACGTGAGGTGACTATGGGCAAGGCCTGGTCGGGACGTTTCGAGAAGGGCACGGCCCGGGCGATGGAAGATTTCCATTCCAGCCTGCATTTCGACCGCCGGCTCTTCCGCGAGGATATCGCCGGCAGCCGCGCCCACGCCGAGATGCTGTGCCGACGGGGCATCCTCACGGCCAAGGACCTCGAGGCCATCCTCGGCGGGCTCCAGCAGGTGGAATCCGAACTGGAAGCGGGAACGCTCCCCCTGGAGAGTTCCCTCGAGGACATCCACATGGCCGTGGAGAAGCGGCTCACCGACCTGGTGGGGGAGGCCGGCGGCCGCCTCCATACCGCTCGGAGCCGCAACGACCAGGTGGCCACCGACGTGCGCCTGTGGCTGCGCCACCGCATCGACGAACAGACGAAGGGCCTGCACCGCTTACTTTCCGTGCTCGTCGCCGAAGCGGAGAAGCACGCGGGCCTCATCCTTCCGGGGACCACGCACCTGCAGCCGGCCCAGCCGATCCTGCTGGGGTTCTGGTTCATGGCGTGGTTCGGGATGTTCCGCCGCGACCTCGAGCGCCTCCAGGATTGCCGCAAGCGCGTCAACGTATCCCCCCTGGGCGGCGGCGCGTTCGCCGGGGTCAATTACGCCGTCGACCGCGCCTTCACCGCCTCGCGCCTCGGCTTCGACGGGAGTTCGGCCAACGCCATGGACGGGGTGAGCGACCGGGATTTCGCGGCCGAATACATCGCGGCGGCGGCGATCTTCATGGCCCACCTCTCGCGCCTGTGCGAGGAGCTCATCCTCTGGTGCAACCCCGCCTTCGGCTACGTCGAGATGGACGACGCCTGGTCGACGGGATCCTCCATCATGCCCAACAAGAAGAATCCCGACGCCTGCGAACTCCTGCGCGGGAAGACCGCCCGGGTGATCGGCGACCTCGCGGCCATCCTTAGCCTACAGAAGGGGCTGCCGCTCGCCTACAATAAGGACCTCCAGGAGGACAAGGACGCGCTCTTCGACGCCTCCGATACGGTGGAGGGAGCGCTCATCGTCCTTCCCGAGCTCCTTTCGACCCTGGCCTGGAAGGAGGCGCCCATGCGGGCCGCCTGCGAGAAGGGCTACCTGCAGGCCACCGATGTGGCCGACTACCTCGTGGGCAAGGGCATGCCCTTCCGGGAGGCCCACCATGTCAGCGGGGCGATCGTGCGCCATCTCGCGCAAAAGAACCTGCGTTACGGCGACCTTTCCCCCGGGGATTTCCGGAAATTTTCCCCGCATTTCCAGGACGATATCCTGGAAGTGGTCGACTTGGAGCGCGTCCTCCGCAATAAAAAATCCCCCGGCTCGACCCACCCCGACGAGGTGGCTTCCCAGATCGCCCAGGCGAAGGCCTACCTGAGCGCGACCTAGGGCGCGGCGGGACTCAGTACTTCCACATCACCCCGAGGAGGGGCAGGATCGGCAGGTCGCCGATGCTCTTCTTCTCCGCCGGCTTGCCGATCATGTCGGGGGTCAGGCCCGTGGGCGTGAAGACGTAGGACTGCACGTTCTCGCGGAAGGGGAATTGCACGTTCCAGCAATCGAGGTAGACGGAGCCCTCGCCCCCGAAGAGTTTGAAGAAGACCTCGAGGCGGAGATCGAGGGTGAAGCGGAACGGGTAGCGCTCGGCGAGCCACGGGCCGTCGACGAGATAGAGCGTGGCGCCGGCATTGGTGACGATCCGGGCGGTGTAGGGCTTGCCCGTGGAGAACACGAGGCGCGAGCCGATGCGGAAGCGCTTGGGCACGAGATCGTAGTTCGCGGCGAGGGTGAGGGTGTGCGTGACGTCCTGGGCGTAGGCCGCCCAGTCCTGGGACCAATTCGTGGACACGAGCCCGTCGTTGATGAACAGGTTGCTCGAGGTCATGACGTTTAGCACGTTGGTGAACCGGGTGCGCTCGGAGCGGCTTAGGGTGTAGGCGACCCAACCGGAGAGGCGGGTGCCGGGCTTCTGGCGCAGGAGCACTTCCAGCCCGTAACTGCGCCCCTGGCCCTCGGGGATGAAGCGGGGGTTGTCGGCGCCGGTGGCGAAGAAGCCGTCCCAGGTCGGGTTGCCCGTCGAGAGGCGCTGGAGATCCTTCCAGTAGAGTTCGGTCTTCAGTTCGAACCAACGGGGGCTCCATTTTCCCCCGAGCACCGCCTGTTGGCTCCTGCGGGCGGGGAGGAGCGCATCGCCGTAGAGGTCGGTGGCCTGCATGGGATCGGGGAGTTGGCTATAGAGGCCCCACCGGGCCCAGGCCTCCCAATCGCGGTGGGGCGCGAAGCGCAGGAGGACCCGCGGATCGAGGTCGACCGCGGCGGTGGAGAGGTTCCACAGGGCCCGTAGGCCCAGGTTCAGGGTGAACTTCCCCAGGGCCACCTCGCCCTCGAAGAAGGGGGTGAGGGACCGGCGTAGATTGGTGAAGTTCCTGCTGATGTACTTGTCCGCCTGGATGTCGGGGCCCCGGCCGCTGACGATGAGGCTGAAGTTGAAGCCGGCGCGCCCCCCGTTGGACATTTCGCTGATGGAGAACGGGAAGGATTCGTAGAGGAGATCCGCCCCGTACTCGAGGCGGAACGAACGGGCGACCCGGAGGGACTGGAGGAGGGAGGCCCCCCACAGGTCGGGTTTGCTGGTGTTGAGGGGGACCGTCATGAAGTTATTGTTGTTGGTGTAGTCGTAGTGCCAAACGGTCGCCCGGCTCTCGAATTTCCCGCCCCGGTATTCCCACATGAGGCCCTGGGCGTTCCAGGTCTTCTCCGTCTCCCAGCTCAGGTTGAAATTGGAATTGCCGTTGCTGCTGATGTCGGGGAAGCGGTCGGATTGCACCGTCATCTTGTCCTGCGCGCCGGAGGCGAGGAGCAGGAGGCGGTGGCGGGGGTTGGGATTCCATTCGAGGCGGATTCCGTAATCATAGAAGAACGGGACCGCGTCGAAGGCGGTGAGGGCCTCCTTGATGGTGGCCAGTTCGGGGATCTGGATGCCCCGGATGAGGCCGAGGTAGAACTCGTAGTAGGTGCGCCGCCCCCCGAGGGAAAGCCGCACCCGGGGCCCCAGAGGCACCGATAGGAAGAGGGCCGCCGAAGCGAGGTTGGCGTCGATCTCCATATCGACCTTGCGCGATTCGCCCCCGGCGCGGCCCTTCAGGTCGATGATGCCGCCGATGGCATTGCCGTAGCGGGTGGGGAAGGCCCCGGGGTAGAAGTCCACCGATTCCAGGCTCGCGGGGTGGAAGACGGAGTAGAAGCCGATGTCGTGGAAGGCGCTGCCGATGCGGATGCCATCGAGGAGGAACACGTTGTCGGCGTTGTCGCCACCGCGAACGATGAGTTGCTGGCTGCCGAAGTTCTGGGGAACCACCCCGGGGAAATTCATGATGGCCTTCACGGGATCCCCCCCCGTGCCCGGCATGAGGCGCGCCTCGGAGGCGAGGATGGCGTTGCGACTGACGGACTCTTGGCGGTGGTCGGAGGTGACCTGAACCGAATCGAGTTTCTTCGTGCGAATTTCCTCGGAACGGCGTTCGGCCACCGGCAGCACGATCGTGTCGGGAGCCGCCTCGTCCACACTGAAATCGATGCCCTGGGATCGAGTCTTCAGGTGCGCCTGGGCCCGGTAGCGCCCGGGGGCGAGGGGGAGCGTCTCGCCGTTGTCCTCCATGGGGAGTTGGAGCACGCCATCGCGCCGGGCGACGAGGACCACATCGATGCCGTCGATGAGCACGGTCGTGCCCGAAAAATCCTTCTGCCCGGTGAGTTGGAGGCGGAAGCGCCTCGTCCCTTCCCCGTTCGTCGCGGTGTCCCGGGCTTCGGCCCACGGCGAGGCCAAGCCAGAAAGGAAAAATATCGCGCCTAGAATCGTGGAGAGCGGCGCGGGATGGGGGATGGCGAGTTTCATGGGGCGCGCGCAGGATCGGGGGGAACACGACCCCCGTGCAGGGGAATTCTAATCCCCAATCCCGATAATTCCCATGGTTGTTTCTTCCTGGACTTTGGTGCGCCACCACGCAAGGGCCCGATTCTTGTCTTTTTGGCCATCGGGTGCTATGCTAGAAGTGGACAGCAAGACTGTCCCGCTTAGGGGGTATCCGGGGTGTTCGACGCCGCCGGATTGAGAAGAAACCCCTGGAACCTGACATCGTTGACACGATCGTAGGGAATAAGTGATGACCCAAGAAACCCCAAACTCCCTTTTTTCCGTTCCCAAACCGGCCGCTGCGGGCTTGACCCGAGCCGGCGAAACCCATCGTATATCCTTTCCGTTTCCATTCCCCTTCGGGCGCCCAAGCGCCCCTCATACGCGCATGCGCGGGACGCGAAACCTCGAAAACCGCGACAGGATTCTTCTATGAATAGCACGAACGGTACCAACTCCAATGGGCCCATCCCGATCACCCAGGGGCCCTTCGCCGCCTCCGATAAGGTCTACGCGATCGGGGAAAGGGAGGGGGTACGGGTCGCCATGCGCCGCATCCGCCTTAGCGCGACCCATTCCAGCAAGGGTGAGGCCCCGAACGCGCCGATGGTGGTCTATGACACCAGCGGGCCCTATTCGGAGGCCGGCGCGCAGATCGATTTAAAGCGGGGTTTGCCCCGCCTGCGGCAGGCGTGGATCGAGTCGCGCGGCGATAGCGAGACGCTCCCCGAAATCTCCAGCGCCTACGGAAAGGCGCGGCTGGCAGACGGGAAACTTGACGCGATCCGCTTCCCGAACTTGCCCGCGCCGCGGCGGGCGAAGGAAGGGAAAAACGTCTCCCAGATGCATTACGCCAAGGCGGGGATCGTGACCCCCGAGATGGAGTACGTGGCGATCCGGGAAAACCAGCGCCTGGAATCCCTGGGCGAGCTCCGCAGGGATGCCGGCATCCCCTGGATCACCCCCGAGTTCGTGCGCGATGAGGTCGCCCGGGGTCGGGCGGTCATCCCGGTGAACCTCAACCATCCCGAGGCCGAGCCCATGATCATCGGGCGGAAATTCCTCGTGAAGATCAACGCGAATATCGGGAACTCGGCCGTCTGGTCGGGGATCGAGGAAGAGGTGGAGAAGATGGTCTGGGCCACCCGTTGGGGCGCCGATACCGTCATGGACCTCTCCACCGGAAGCCATATCCACGAGACGCGGGAGTGGATCCTGCGCAATAGCCCCGTGCCCATCGGCACTGTGCCCATCTACCAGGCCCTCGAGAAGGTGGGGGGCAAGCCCGAGGAACTCACCTGGGAGATCTACCGCGATACCCTCGTGGAGCAATGCGAGCAGGGGGTGGACTATTTCACCGTGCACGCGGGGCTCCTCCTGCGCTACATCCCGATGACGGCCAAACGCGTCACCGGCATCGTCAGCCGGGGCGGGAGCATCCTCGCCAAATGGTGCCTCGCCCACCACCGGGAGAATTTCCTCTACACGAACTTCGAGGAGATCTGCGCGATCCTCAAGTCCTACGACGTGTGCTTCTCCCTGGGGGACGGCCTGCGCCCCGGGAGCAACGCCGACGCCAACGACGAGGCCCAGTTCTCCGAGCTCGAGACCCTGGGCGAACTCACGAAGATCGCCTGGAAGCACGAGGTGCAGACGATCATCGAGGGCCCCGGCCACGTCCCCATGCACCTCATCCAGGAGAATATGGAGCGCCAATTGCGCGTCTGCCACGAGGCGCCCTTCTACACCCTGGGGCCCCTGGTCACCGACATCTCCCCCGGCTACGACCACCTGACCTCCGCCATCGGCGCGGCCATGATCGGATGGATGGGGACGGCCATGCTGTGTTATGTCACCCCGAAGGAGCATTTGGGCTTGCCCGACCGGAAGGACGTGAAGGACGGCGTGATCGCCTACAAGATCGCGGCCCATGCCGCCGACCTGGCCAAGGGGCACCCCGGCGCCCGCGACCGGGACGATGCCATGTCGAAGGCCCGCTTCGAGTTCCGTTGGGAGGACCAGTTCAACCTGGCCCTGGACCCCGACACGGCGCGGTCGTTCCACGACGCCACGCTGCCGGCGGAAAGCGCCAAGGTGGCCCATTTCTGCTCGATGTGCGGGCCCCATTTCTGCGCCATGAAGATCACCCAGGACGTGCGCGATTACGCCGAGGCGCAGGGTATCGAAGCCAAGGCCGCCCTCGGCAGGGGGATGGAGGCCAAGGCCGCCGAGTTCCGCGAAACGGGCGGGAAAATCTACGTCCAATAGAATAGGGGGGGGCCTTGGCGCTCGGTTCCAATTCGGCGGATCATCGGGCGGACCCAGGACGATGGTCCCGCGAGCGTGTCTTCGGCGAGGGCGATGCCTGGTTCGACGATATTTGCTCTGCGATCCGCCGGGCGCGGGATCGGGTTTGGGTCGAGACCTACCTCCTCGGTAGCGACGCGATCGGCAGCCGTCTGGTCGCGGAACTCTTGGCCGCCCAAAGGCGGGGTTGCGAGGTACGCCTTCTGGTGGACGGATTCGGTTCGGCGGCATGGCTGCGGGACGCGTCCGTTCGGGAAGCGTTGGGATCGGCGGGCGTATCATTGCGGGTGTGGCGTCCCATGCCCTGGGCCCTCTCCGATCGAGTGGATTTCAGCCGCCGCCTTCGGTGGTTGGCGGGCATCAACCGGCGGGACCACCGGAAAATTTGCCTGGTGGACCGGGAAGCCTGGGTGGGGAGTTTCAATTGGGTCGAGGACCATAGCCGCAAGCACCGCGGGAAGCGGGCTTGGCGGGACGCCGGCGCCCGGGTCCGGGGGCCGGGGGTGGATTCCCTGGACAGCGCTTTCTGCCACGCCTGGCGGCTCGCCTGGCCGGTCGGGGGCGGGATGCTGCTTCCGATCTTGCGCAGGGGGCCGAGGGTGCGGCCCCGGCCCAGCCCGTGGGTATTGCTCAACCATAACCCTTGGCTGCGCCGCGCCTCGCGCAGGGAACTCCTTTCCCGCATCGGGGCCGCGAAGCGCCGCATCTGGATCACCAACGCCTATTTCCTCCCGTGGGGCCGATTGCTGCGGGTCCTTGGGAACGCGGCCAGGCGCGGGGTTTCGGTGCGCATCCTCTTCCCGGAACAAAGCGACCACCGCATCGTCTCCTGGGCCACGCGGCGGCTCTCCGATGCCCTCCTGAAAAAGGGCGTCGAAGTTTTCGCCTTCCAATCCAAGATGCTCCACTCCAAGACGATGATCATCGACGGCTCGGCGCGGGTGGGGTCCCATAATTTAAACGGCCGGTCCTTCCTCCACGATTTGGAATGCGATGTCGTCCTCGCGGGGAAGGCCTCGCTGCGCCAGATGGAGAAGGCCTGGAGGGAGGATCTCTCCCACGCCGTTCCCCTCGCCATTCCCGCGGCGGTGGGCCTGGCCTTCTGGAAGAGGATCCTTGCGAACCTGGCGCTGCGGCTTCGGAAGTGGCTCTAAGGATGCGCCTGATTATTTGGAACACCCATGTGGGCCATCGCGGTCGCGAGGCGCTCCAGGCCCAGGCGCTGCGTTCCGTGGATGCCGACCTCGCGGTCTTGGTGGAAGTCGTGGAGGGGGCGGGGCACGCGGCGCTCTTTTCCCGCGCATGGCGCCACCACGCCTTCGCCCGGGCCCGGCGGCGCGCGGGGGGCGGCCGCCAAGGTACCCTCATCCTTTCCAAGCAGCCGCTTCATGTCCTCGGACGCTGGGATCTCTCCAACCACCGCCTGGAACGTCGCGTGGCCCTTTGCGTCTCGCTCCCCGGGGGGCTACACCTCGTGGCCCTTCACTTGGACCTCACAGGTTTGGGCCGAAGGCTCCAATGGGAGAAATTGGAAAGCCGGATGGAAGGGGTCCTCCCAGACGGGGCCCCGCTCCTATTGGCGGGGGATTGCAACGATGGATCGGCATCCCTGGAACGGCGCCTGGCGGCCCGGGGCTTCCAGGAGGCCCATCGCGCCGTCCATGGCCGAAGTGCGCGGACCTTCCCCTCCCGCGCGCCCCTCCTCGCCCTGGACCGGATCTACGGACGCGGCGTGGCCTTCACGAAGGCGACCCGGCTGTCCGGGGAGCCATGGCGAGGCCTCAGCGACCACCTTCCGTTGGTCGCGGAACTCGGTGGAGGGGCGGCGGACGGATCCGATTTTTCGTGCTCCAGTTCCGTTCGAAAGAGGCCGAAGATGGAGTGAGTTCTATACACGGAGGTTTCCATGGAACAAGACAAGGAAGTCTGGCAAAAACTGAGCCAAGCCGCCAGCCGCATGAAGGTGGAGGGGGGCTGGATCGTCGCCTACGAAGACGGAAAAGACGCGAAAAAAGAGAAGGGCACCTTCTTCGTCCCCGATCCCGGGCATACCTGGAAGGGCTGACCGCGTAAGCCCGGTTCCGCAAGCCCATTCCCGGGCGCGGGATCCGGGCCATCGTTGAGCCTAATCCCTAGACCGGGGGACGATCGGTCTCCGCCACCGGGAAGCCCCCGGGAGGATCCACGATGCCACCATGAGGCGTGCCCGGGCGATTCACTATAAAATTCGCCCATGTCCGACGACCCCATCCTTCGCCGCGGACGCGGCGTCATCGCCCTCGAATCCAAGGTGCTGGGAGACCTCTCGGCCCGCCTGGATGCTAGGTTCACCGAGGCGGTCGGGGCCCTCGTGGCCTGCCGGGGCAAGGTCGTGCTCTGCGGTATGGGGAAAGCGGGGATCATCGCGCGCAAGATCGCCTCGACCCTCTCCAGTTTGGGCACCCCCTCGTTCTTCATGCATCCGGGCGAAGCTTCCCACGGGGACCTCGGCATGGTGAACAGCGATGACATCGTGATCATGATCTCCAATAGCGGGGAGTCCGACGAGGTCACGGCGCTCATCCCTTCGGTGAAGGCCATCGGCGCCCTCCTCATCGCCATCACCGGCCGGGAAAAATCGATCCTCGCCCGGGAAGCCAAGATCCACCTGTTCCTCGGCGAGAACCCCGAGGCCTGTTCCCTGGGCCTCGCGCCGACCTCCAGCACCACGGCGATGCTCGCCATGGGCGATGCCCTGGCCGTGTGCGTCATGGAGCAGAAGCCCGCCTTCAAGGAGCGGGAGTACGCCTTTTTCCATCCCGGCGGGGCGCTCGGGAAGAAACTCCTCAAGGTCGGCGACCTCATGCGCAAAGGCGCCGATGCCCCCGTGGTGGGCGAGTTGACCACCGTCCAAGAGGTGCTCTTCGCGATGACGCGGGCCCGGGCGGGCGCGGCGATGGTCGTGGATGCGGGGGGCCGGTTGACCGGATTCTTCGCCGACGGCGACCTGCGGAGGCACCTGGAGCGGGATGCCAGCGTGCTCGGGCAGCCCGTGGTTTCGTGCATGACCCGCGCCCCCAAGACGATCCCGGCCTCCGCCTACGCGATGGAGGCCCTCAAGAAGATGCGCGACCACCGGATCGGGGACCTCCCCGTGCTCGACGAAGCCGGGAAGCCCGTCGGCATGATGGCCCTCAAGGACCTCGCGTCCATCGGGCTGCTTTGAAATCGAAGGCGTTCCTGGAGTCGGTGGGGGAACGGCTGCGCTCCCTGCAGGCGGGCGACCCGTCGTTCACCGGCTGGGAACTCGTGGCCCTGGAGAAGACCGGGGAGCAGCGCCTGGTCGACGGGGCCCCCGGGAACCACCTCAAACTCATGCAGTCGCGCCACGCGGTGCGGGAGTCCACCCTCGCCGTGCAGGTGTATGTCCGCCATGGAAACCCCGTGGTCATGGGCACTTCGGGCGCGACTCTCGACCCCCTGGGCGACCTGGAGGCCCAATTGCGCGCCTGCGTGGCGGCGGCCCGCGCCTCCAGCAACCCCCCCTGGGAATTGCCGGGCCCCGCGGGCGAGCCGGCCCGCCGGCCCCTCGAGTGCGACCCCGCGCTCCTGGAGGATCTCCCCGGC
>JAFLEE010000010.1:89470-92543 GCA_017302015.1 Spirochaetota bacterium
GTACCCAGATCCTCTCCACCGGGTTGCGCGCCGAGCGAACGACCAGCGAACTCTATTTCGAGTGCGCCATGGAGCCCGATCGGGGGAAGGTCCCCAATACCCAAGAGGTGCACAACGCCGTGCGCGGGGTGCACCGGGGGGGCTTGGATCTCGCCGCGTTCCTCGCCGAGTGCGCCGAAGAGACGCGGGCCCTGGGTTCGGTGCAGGTCCCGGTCTCGGATCCGCGCGCCGTCGTGCTCCTGCGCGCCGAGGCCATCAGTCTCCTCCTCCACGCCCTCCTCGGGCAACTCGACCTCTCCGCCGAATACCACAAGCGCCCCCATCTCGCCGAGGGCGACGCGGTGCACGCGGGGGCGCTCCTCGGCGAGGCCCTCGAGCTCGGGGTGGACCCCTTCATCGATTTCATGGCCGAGTCCGGCGCCCATACCCGCGAGGGCCTCCCCGCCCGGGGGGGCCGCTTGGTGGAGGGGGGCCGGGTGGTCGCCCGGGTCGGCAGCCACCGCATGGCGCAATACCTGGGCCGGAAGTTCAGCGGCATCTGCGGGAATCTCGTCGTGCCGCCGGGGCCGCTCCAGCGAAACGAGCTCGTTTCGGGCGTCCCGCGCCTCATCGAGGTCAAGGCCTTTTCCTCGCTCCTCGTCTCTTCCGATACGCTCACTTGGTCCAGCGAGATCAAGCTCGCCGTACTCCACGAAGCGGGGCGCCCCCCGGTCTTCCTCAAGGGCGGGGTGATGTCGGGGGATATCCGCAAGAACCTCGCCCGCGCCCATTGGTCCCGGGAGACCCGCCGCGTGAGCCAGACCGAGGACGGCTACCATCCGGCCATGGGCTACGAGGGGCCGAGTTGGGCGCGTTTCGACGACGGGGTCAGCCTCTCCGGCCGGGACGCCTGAGGCTTACGGCGCCTTCTTCCGCCAAGGCTTTCCTTCCGCCCCGCGGACGCCGATGCAGACCACCGGGATGGCCGGCAGCGTGACGGTATAGTTCTCCTTCCCCACGCGGGTGGTCCCGGTGAGGATGAGCGCATAGCGCACGGTCTCCTGGGGCTTGGACCAGAGGGAGAGCGGCACCTGGCAGGAGTCCTGGTTCGAGGCGATGACGAGGGGCGGCTGGGTGCGGACCTTGATCTCCCTCGGGGACCCGATGAAATTGAGCCGCACCGGGTTGACCACCTCCACGAGGCGGTTGATCTTCACGGTCGCGAAGGTCTCCTCATTGAAGGCCAATTCGAGGGGAAGTACCTCCACGTCGTTGCTCCAAGCTAGGCCGAGGGCGAAGGGCGCCTCCTCCCCGGCGGCGATGAGCAGTTCCCGCGTCGGCACGAGGTGCAGGTAGGCGAAGGCCTGCATCAATTCTTCCGCGGGCAGGGCGGGGCGGGTGAGGGCGTTGCTCCCGAGACGCGCCGTGCCGAAAAAACCCGGAGAAAAGAGGGACTTTTCGGCGTTCGTGGGCGCCGTGAGGGTGAACCGCGTCGTCGCCTGGTTCCCCGGGATGAGGGCCTCGCTCATGGTGAACCCCCCGGGGAGGTTCGTCGCTTCGATGCGGATGTCGCCGGAAAAACCATCGCGGCGGATGGCCGTCACGGTCACGGCGGCGGAGCCGGCGACCGGCAGGGTCAGGTTGGCGGGCATGAGGCGAAGGTCGAAATCGGGCTGGGGAGGCCCGAGGCGCAGGCGATAGGCGTGGTCCGCGCCGCCGTTGCCCTCCGTGTCGGAGAGTTTCACGAAATAGGTCCCGGCGCGGGGGAGGGTGACCGAGAGATAGGGATCGGCGAGGTGGGTGAGGAAGCCCTCCGCCGGGTCGGGGGCGTCGTCGTTTTCCGCGATTAGATTGCCGCGTTCGTCGAGGAGCGCGAGGACGGCGTCGAGGGAAGATCCGAGGCGGCGCGCCTTGACTTCCAGCACGATGCGCTCCCGATTGGTGCCGACGAAGCGGAACCAGCGGAACTCGCCGTCGCGCTCGATGCGGCCGTTGACGATGACCGGTTGCGTCAAGAACTGGGCCGCGTTGGAGGCCAGGTTGGAGCGGCTGGAATAGACCTCGGGGAGCCCGTCCACCGAATAGGGGAGCCTGTTCCCGGGGAAGCGGCGGGGGCTCGGGAGGAACCACGCATTGCGGCCGATTTCCGCATCGGGGAGAAAATCAACCTTGGGCGAGGGAAGATTGATGCCTTGGAGGGAGAGTTCGACTTTCGCGCCCTGGCGCCCGCCCAAGGGGAAGAGATCGGTGACGAAGGGGAGTTCGCCGACGGTGATGCGGTAGACGAAATCTTCCCGGCCGCGGAAGAGGCTATCCTTCACTTCGAGGACGTACTCCCCCGATTCGGGGACGGAATAGAGGATGAGCGGGTCGGGATCGAAACGGAAGCCGCCGCTGAAGGCCACTTCCTTGCCCGAGGCATCGTAGAGGGCGAGGCAGGATTGGAACCATCCCGGCACCGCATCGGCCAGGAAGGGCATGATGCGCCGCGCGGGGCATTGGATGACGATCTTCTGCCCTTTGCGCAGGGAGAACCGAAAGCAGTCCTGGTCGCCGGGCATGATCTGGCCCCCCAGTACGGCGGGAAGATGGTCGACCGCAGTGGCCTTCTCCCGGGAATGATTGGGTTCCTTCTCGAGGAACTCGTCGAGTTCCGAGACGAAGAACCAGAGCCGATTGGAGATGCGGTTGGTGGAGAGGAGCCTGAGTTCGCGCTCTCCGGGGACCGCGTCGGGATCGATGCGGATCTTCATCCGCGCGAGTTCGGAGATCTGGTCGTTATCCTGGGCCTTGCTGTCTTGGTAGCGCTTATTGGGCTTGTAATTGGAGAGGACTTCGGCGGTGATGCCGCCGTCGGTGAACCGGGCCCCGGTGATCTTGGAGAGGAATTGACCGCCGACGGTGGCCTCGAAGGTGGAACCCACTTTTCCGCCCGCGGGGTAGATGTAGCCGATGCGCGGGGTGGGATCCTGCTTTTCAGGGAGGCGCTGGCCGGGGAGGCTCGCGGCGAGGAGAACGAGGAAGATCGGGGGATGGAGGCCTCTCACTTGGGATCCTTGGGTTTGGCGGGGGCATTCGTAACGGGGGAAGGAGC
>JAFLEE010000100.1 GCA_017302015.1 Spirochaetota bacterium
GCGCCTCCGCGGCGGCATCCCCGGCGCGGCGGTCCGCCTTGAGGCGGCGGTCGCTCCCCCCGCGGCGATCGGGCGCGGCGAGGTCGGCGGGGTTCTGCCCGCGGACGGAGACCTCGGCGAGGGCGGCGCGGTCGGCGGCGTTGACGCTTTCGGTGAGGTCGGTGAGGCGCAGCTCGCTCTCGTCGGAGACGAACAGGAAGATCTCTTTCAGCCGCTCGACGGGCTGCGTCGATTCGTGGAGGACCTTCCACCCCAAGGACCAGGCTTCGGGGTTGAACGCTTCCCAAGGCGGCAGGGAAGACGGGTCGTCCTCGATGGCCAGGATCTTCCCGGCCTGATCCAGGTCTTCGAGGAACATGAGGGGATCGATGCCGTTCCCAAGGATGCCCGACCCGTACTTGAGATTGAGATGGGTGCGGTGGAGCCTAGGGGCCTCTTCGGCACGGCCGCCCGTTTTTCCCGGCGCCGCGGCGGCGCCCCCGGCCAGGGGTTCATGCCGGCGCAGGGCGTCGAAGGCGCGGTCCAAGTCGATGCCGGTTTCCGCGGGGCGGCCGGCGGAGAGATTGGCCACCATGCGCTTGATGACATCGGCGCTCGCGAGGACCGTGGAGATGACCCCGCCATCCGCCGCGACCTGGCCCGAGCGAACGCGGTCGAGGAGGTTCTCGAGGATATGGGTGAAGTCTTGGATCCCCTTCTGGCCCACCAGGCCCGCGCTCCCCTTGATGGTGTGGGCGGCGCGGAAGATGGCGTTGAGCAGCGACGCGTCGCCCGGCTTGGCCTCGAGTTCGAGGAGCCCCTGTTCCAGGGACTCCAGGTTCTCGGACGCCTCCCCGAGGAACACCCCGAGAAATTGGCTGTAATTGTCTGCCAAGGGCGGGTCTCGCGGCCTATTTGACGAAGCGGCGCACGACTTCGACCAATTGGGGCGGATCGAAGGGCTTCACGAGCCAGCCGCTGGCTCCCGCGGCCTTGCCCTCGGCCTTCTTGGTGTCTTGGCTCTCGGTGGTGAGCATGAGGATCGGGGTGAACTTGGTGCGCGCGACCTTGCGGATCTCGCCGATGAGGGCGATGCCGTCCATCCCCGGCATGTTCACGTCGAGGATGAAGAGATCGGGGTCTTTCGGGAGCCCGGGGATGGCGGCCAGGCATTTGGGGCCATCCTCGGCCTGCACGACCTCGAGCCCGTTTTCCTTCAGGGTGAAATCCACCGACGCGCGGGTGGTCGCAGAATCGTCGACGATGAAAACGAGCCCCATGTTGCCTCCGGGTTCAATTGGAAATAACTTTCGCGGGCGCACCCGCCTCGAAGAGGTCGCTTCCCCCCGCCAGACGGATGCGGGCGGCCACTTTGGGATCGGCATCCTCGAGGAGCAGCGCTTTTCCCCGGGCCGCCAGGGCGCGCTGGAAAGCCCGAAGCAATTGGTATCCCGCCCCGTCGATCTGGGGCACGGCGGCGAGGCCCAGGACGAGGCGGTCTCCCCCTTGGTCGAGGGCCGCGTGGAGGACGGGTTTGAGTTCGGCGACCCAGCGCACCGTCAGGGGTTTTTCGAGGATCAGGCGGGTGGGATCAGGCATTTTGGGAAAGCATACAATGGGAGCGGTGTGGGTGATTTTGCGGGTTTTCGGGCCCGGCGACGAGATTTCACCCTACCCGATGCCCGAGCCGGGCACCGGGAGCGCCAACCCCTTTTCACGCCGAGGAAGGCGGGGGACTCGGGCCCCCCGGCCGTTTCGTCCGGGGGCCGACCGAGCCAGGGACCGGGCGGCCTCGGGCGCCCTCAGCCCACCGCTTTGTCGACCGCCTGGAGTTCTTCGGAAGAAAGCACTTTTTCGATGTCGAGGAGGATGACCAGGCGGGCGCCGATCTTCCCGATCTTCTCGATGTACTGGGATTGGATGGTGGCGGAGAACTCGGGGGTATCCTGAAGGTTCTCTTTGGTGAACGACAGCACGTCGCTGACCTTGTCGACGATCATCCCCACGGTGCGCTTGCCCACCTGGACGACGATGACCACGTTGTTCTTGCCGTCGGAGATGCTGTCCATCTTGAACTTGATGCGCAGATCGACGAGCGGGATGATATTGCCCCGCAGGTTGATGAGCCCTTTGATGTAGGGGGGCATATTGGGGATGTGGGTGACGCCGGGAAGCGACACGATCTCTTGGACGCGCAGGATCTTCACCCCGTACTCTTCGGCGCCGAGATTGAAGGTGACGTACTGCTCGTCGGAATTGCCCCCCATCTGGTTGAGGAGGAAGTCGGTTTCGGTGGTCTGGGTCTGCGCTGCTTCAGCCATGGGGCCCTCCCGGGTCAATTTGGGTTCGTTCCCGACATTGTGAGACGAAAAGACAACAAAGGCAAATTTCGATGAGAAAAAGAAGGGGAGCTGCTCCAGATGTGGACAAGAGGGCGGACCCCGATAAAGCGGGTTGACAAAGTGAAGGGGTGGTCTTTCGCGCTTCGGGATGGGATAGGGCCGCCTATCGGTTTAGAACAGGTCGAAACGCACAAGACAAGAAGAGGCTCCCATGCGCCTCTTGGAACCCATTCGGGTGGTGCGGGAGGAGGGGTTCCTTGGCGCCTTGAGATTCGCAGTCCATGCGCTTTCGAGGCCTGCTGCCCGTCTTAGGGTGCTGTCAATGGCGAAAATGTTTCGAAAGCACCGCAGAAACCTCGGCGCCATCGCGTTTGTCGTGCAGAAGCCGGTAGATTTGGCTGATTGAGGAACGGGCTGCATCTTTTGGGTCGAGTTGAACGCCGATCGTCCCGATCACCCGGAGGATTCGACCACCCCGATGGGGCTTCATCTCCTTCCGTGAAATCAATTCACGCGAGGTCGATGGATGACAAGGCGCCCGCGCAAAGTTTGGGCGAGTCGAGCACTCCCATCTGCGCCCCCCCTCATAGAATCTCAACGATGCCGCGGTCGCCATCAACGCGCACCCGCTGGCCGGTTCGTATCCGGGCCGTGGCACCCTCCACGCCCACCACGGCGGGGAGACCGTACTCGCGGGCGATGACCGAGCCGTGGGTCATGACGCCGCCCACCTCCATCACGAGCCCCGCAGTGTTAAGGAATAGGGGGGTCCAACCCGGGTCCGTGGCGCGCGCCACCAGGATCTCCCCGTGGGCGAGCACCTCGCGCCCGGGGTCATGGATGACGTGCGCCACACCCTCCACCACGCCGCTCGACACGGCCATCCCGACCAGGGCGCCGCGCGGTAGCGACGAGAGGTCGCGCGCCACCGAAACAATCTCGCCCTCGCTCGTGAGTACGGGCGGGCAGGGGAGGGATCTCGCGCGCTCCAGGGATTGCCTTCGCGCCGAGATCAGGGTGTCAAGTTCAGGGCGCGCCAGTGCCCCGCGCTCGACGGCATCGAGTTCGGAGAGGGTGAGTATCGTCACATCCTCGCGATCGGCGATGGCGCCCCGCTCTGAAAGCGTCTCCCCAAGGGCCAGGAGGTGCTTCTTCACGCGCCAGAGGATTTCGACGAGCGACTCCTTGGGGTGCTCCCGTAGCGCCAAACCAGCGCGCAGCACGGCGGCGCGCCGACGGAGTTGCCGGACCTTCAGGGCGCCGAAAGGTCCGTGGTTCACAGCGGCTTCAAGGCGCGAGACCGCCAATGCTGCTTCCTGGGCCAGTGCAGCGTGGCGCACGCGGTGGTCCCCCGGGACCTTGCGTGCCAGGGCCCCGCGCACGATGTTCGTAAGCGTGGCATCGTCCTCCCATAGCCGTGGCCGCGCGAGGTCAATTTCCCCCGCCCCGCGGGCACCGTAGGACTCTAGGAATACCTGGCGCGCTTGGAGGAAGTCAGCCCCGCCTTCAATTTGGCGTAGTGCTTCAGTCACCAGGGTACCCCCGTGTTCCACGTGAGTCCGTAGGGCTGGATGTGACAACGCCACGTCGCACAGATCGCCCACGGCCAGGTCCATCGCGGTGGTGACGTTCCCCGCGAGTCCACGTTCTAGGGCCGCAACGTCGCGCTCGTGTGTCGTTCCGCGAAACTGCCTCTCCAACTGCGCCTGCGATATTTTCGCGGCTAAAAGGAGGGGTCCGATGACCGGGACGGAGTGACGCAACCCCTGCTTCAGGGCAATATTCACAGCCGCAAGAATTCCGCGAGGCTCTCCAACTCTGGCGAGTGCTTCGTCGGTTGCGGCGCGCGTTGTCTGCTGGGCGCGAACGGCGTCCGGCAGGAACTGGGTAGGCGGTTTCACCAGTAGGTTCCACCCAACGCGCATTAGCGTGGGGAGGAAGATGCGTCGCGCAAGGCGCCTAACGATGCGCCTCGTGGCGCGACTGGGGGTGCGCACGAAGGTCGGTCGTTTCGTCACTTCCGCGATGCGCGCGGCGAGTGCCGGGTCGATCATCTTCGCCAGGATGGGGAGGGCACGATGGTGAAGCATGGGCAGTGAGAGCGGCTCGGAGGCGTCGAACCACAGTCGGTGCCCGATAACGATCGTGGCGGGCAGCGACTCAGGGTCGCCATCGTAACCCACGGTGCCCGCCGCGACGTGGCGTAGGACGGACACGCCAAGTGGTGACAGGGGGTCTGTCATGACCTGCAGGTAATTAAACGAAAGGAGAAGGCGAAGGCGGGAGTCGCGTAGTAGATCCTCCGGCAGCGGTAAAAGCGTCGTGATGGGGCGAGATTGCGTGAGGAACAATCTACTGCCCTCGAAAGCCCACTCGATATCCTGCGGTTTCCCGTAGTGGGCTTCCACGAGTGAGGCGAGTGCCGAGAGTTCCAGGATTTCAGCGTCGGTAAGTACCTGGGCGCGCTGCATGTCCGGCGTGACTGGCCTCTCAACCGTCCCGCCCTCGGGCAGCGCCTGGATGGCAAGTGCCTTCTCGCCGATTCGCCGCTCTAGGATGGTGCCGCCACGTGCGTCAACGCGGTAGACGTCGGGCGTGATGAGCCCCGACACGAGTGCCTCGCCGAGACCGTAGCCGGCGTCGATGGAGGTGGTGCCGCGCCGCTGCGAGACGGGGTCGGCGGTGAAAAGGATGCCGGCGCGGTCGGCCTGCACCATGCGCTGCACCACAACGCATAGGCGCACATTCTGGGTCATTCGGTTTTTCGCGCGGTACACGATGGCCCGTTCGGTGTAGAGGGAGGCGAAACAAGCGACGGTATGCTCCAGGAGCGACGACTCGCCGCGGATGTTCAGGTAGGTGTCCTGCTGCCCCGCGAAGGACGCATCCGGGAGGTCCTCGGCGGTGGCGCTGGAGCGAACGGCGTAGGCGTGGTCCATGCCGCAGTGCCTCCAGGCAGATACGATTTCGCGCCTGAGATCGGGAGGAATCGTGCCGCCCACGAACGCCTCCCGGATCGCTTCGCCAGCGCCGCGGGCGCTCGAGGGGTCATCGGGGACCATGCTCGAAATCGCTCGCGCGATCATGCCGTCCAACTCGTTGGCTTGGACATAGGCGGCAAAAGCCTCGGTCGTGATGCAGAATCCGTCGGGAATGGGGAACCCCGACGCCGCCAGCTCGCCGAGATTGGCGCCCTTTCCGCCAACAAGGGGAAGGTCGCCGGAGCGAACTGCCGAGAGGGGGAGTACGAGGGGCATACGCGTCACCTATGGCCGAATCGCAGTCGCCCTGGCGGCCTGCTGCGCGAGGGCTCGGGGAGTGCGTGGTGGAACCAGGAGGAATATACCGGGAGGCCGCCCAAATTACAAATTGAATATCCGTCATCGCCGCACGGCGTGTTCACCATAAAATGGGGGGGGGGCGACCGTCACTGAAACCGTCCTTGGAACGCGATCGATGCCAGACCCCACCGCGTCAAAAAAACCAATAAACCAGCCAGGCAAGACCCATCCGCCATCGGTGCCACCCCGCGTTTTCGCCGCCTCTTGGCCGAGGGCTCCAATGGCAACCTTGGTATGCAGATACGCGGAGGCATCCTCGCTTAAGGCGTCCCACCGACACGAAGGGTTTCCCCGAACAGGATTCCATCGATTCTAGCGACGACGAAACCCCCTTGCGGCACTCGGGCCCAGCTCGCGAAACGCTCATTTCGCCTTCGATGAGGCACGGGGGAACCATCGATCGTAGCCTATCGTCTCCGCAGACGGAATGCGGCGCTGGGGAGAGCGCCCTAATCCCAGCTGCGCGGAGGATGGGGGTCGCAACCCCCACGCCTGTAAAACTCCCGCGGCTGGAACCGGTGACTTGGGAGAGCCAGTTGAATTCATTCGAAAGGGTTCTGCAACGATACCGCGGACATTTTCCGTGGGATGACTCGTTAGGGTCGATCCAAAGAAGATCCGTTCGGTACGACCGGGCAGGCGTTCAAATTGGCAACGGCAGTCCCTTGGCCGTGGACGAACGGACCTTGAATTGGATTCCCGTTTGCTTTCGATCGCGCGGTCGTTCGTGCCAAGATGAATTCAATCGATTCATGGGCCATGGGGTATTCTGGAGTTGATCCGAGCGATTTGAATTTGTGAGGAAGGCCATCAAGAGTTGCCCGGGACAGCTGGGGCACGGCAGTTTTCTTCGCCGGGCGTGACCTCCCCTGAATCGCCGTCGGAGGTAACCAAGGTTGACTATTTTGAATGAGTCTCATTCGTGCGAGCCGATCCGACCATCCCGAGCGGGGCCTTTCCCGGCATTTAAAGGCAGACCGCCGTCGCTGTAGGGGATTCTCCGATGGGTTGTGAGGCGAAGGCCTGATGCCGAAAATTGACGAAAGGAAATGGTTATATATGTTCAAAGAATAGATTAATAATAAATGATTTCGCGCATTTCGGCCCGAACTCTTAAAAGATCTGACCGAATCGAGAATAATAACTTCGTCCCATATCACCCCAGGAGTCGTCATGCGCATTGGATTCAAACTCATCCTTGGATTTGTCGGCGTCGCGTTGGTCGCTGGCGTGGTGGGCGTGATCGGGATCGTGAATATCCGGTCGATCGAGGAAGCCGATGTAAAACTCTTCGAGAAGATGACCGCCCCCATGGGCGACATGGCGAACATCGCCCTGGCCAGCCAAAGGATGCGGGTGAACGTGCGGGACTACCTCGATGCGGACGATGCCGGCAAAAAGAGGGAGGCCTGGGCCAAGATCAAAGAATTGGAGAAGCAGGTGCGCGACAAGTCCAAGGAGTTCGAGGCCTCCATCCTCACCGAGGCCGGCCGGGAATCCTTCAAGACCTTCGTGGGCGCCTTTGAGAAATACATGGCCATCCTCGAAAACGCGAAAACCCTCGAGGAGGCCGGGAAAGACAAGGCCTCCACCGAGCTGATCAAGGGCGATGGCCTTCGAGTCGCCCTGGAAGTGCAGAACACCCTCATCGACCAACTCAACCTCAAGGAAAAACTCGCGAAGGAAACCTCCGCGGAAAATAGCGCGACCGCCAAACAGGCGACGATCATCATGATCCTCGCCATCCTCGTGGGCGTGCTCCTCGCCGCGGGGCTCGGGATCTTCCTGACCATCGGGATCACTCGACCCTTGGCCAAAGGCGTCCAATTCTCCCAGAAGGTGGCCGCCGGCGACCTTACCGCGGTGGTCGAGGTCAATTCCAAGGATGAAATCGGCGACCTCGCCAAGGCCCTCACCGAGACCGTGGCGCGGCTCAAAGACAGCATGACCCAGATCATGGAGGCCTCCAGCCAGGTGAAATCGGCCTCGGAGCAGATCGCCCAGGGCAACCAAGACCTCTCCGCCCGCACCGAGCAGCAGGCCGCCGCCGTGGAAGAAACGGCCGCGAGCATGGAGGAAATGGCGACTTCCATCAAGGCCAATACTCAGAATTCCCAAGAGGTGAATACCCTCTCCATCGACGCCTCGAACAAGGCCGGGCAAGGCGTGGGCGTGGTCGGCCAGGTGGTCACAGCGATGGAGGGCATCACCCAGTCTTCCCAGAAGATCAGCCAGATCATCGAGGTGATGAATAATATCGCCTTCCAGACCAACCTCCTGGCCCTCAATGCCAGCATCGAGGCCGCCCGGGCCGGGGAGCAGGGCCGCGGGTTCGCCGTGGTGGCGGTGGAGGTGCGCAAACTCGCCCAACGCAGCGAGGAGGCCAGCCGTGAGATCTCGACCCTCATCAACGAAAGCAATAGCCGGGTGAACGCGGGGAACGACCTGGTGAAGAAGGCCGGATCCTCCCTCGACGAGATCAACGCGAGCGTCGGCAAGGTGAAGAACCTCGTGGCCGAGATCACGGCGGCGAGCCAAGAGCAACTCACCGGCGTCGACCAGATCAATAAGACGATCATGAGCCTCGACCAGAACACCCAGCAGAACTCGAGCCTGGTGGAAGAATCGGCCTCGGCCGCGGAAGAACTCTCGAGCCAGGCCGAAGAACTCTTCGCCATCGTCAGCCAATTCAAGATCGGCGATGTTTCTAATGCCGGACACAAGATCGAAAAGAAGGCGACCCATTTGGTCGGGCACGCCCCTAATCTCCCGGGAAAGAAGCCGGTGGCGGAGCACAAAAGTATGACCGTCCATGCTTCCGAAGCGAAAACCGCCTCGGCGGCGGCACCGGCCTCCCCGACCTCCGAGGGGAAAAAGGGGGATGAGAAGGATGGCTTTGTTGCTTTTTAGCCGGGACCCAAATTCTTCCTTCTTGGAAGCATTGTTTTAAAATCCCGATGAAAGAGGACCATGCCCCACTTTCATCGGGGCTTTGAGAATATGCGGATACCCGCGCCGGTGTTGCCCTCTCCTGCCGCCATTCCCCCCTTAGTAACGATGTTTCCCGCCGCTTTCCGTAGGTTTCTTCCAATCTAACAACGATTGGTTTCCTTTGGGCCTATTAGAATACCTCTAGATTCCCCTGCCCCGATAAACTGGGTTGCACACGAAACAATCCATTTCAACTTTAAATTCAAGGGATTTTTAAGCAATCGAGGGTGCGCTGCTAAGCAGGCGAACTTAAGTTGTATCAAATTTGTTTCCTGAGAGGGGATTGGTCATAATTGGGCCTCACCTAGGAGGCCTTATGCGCATCGGATTCAAACTCATCCTCGGTTTCGTCGGGGTCGCCCTGATCGCCGGCGTCGTCGGCGTCATCGGTATCGTCAATATCCGGACCATCGAAACCGCTGACACGAAGATGTATGAAATGATGACCCAACCCCTCGGGAATTTGGCAAACATCGCCATGGCTTCCCAGCGTCTTCGCATTAATGTGCGCGAGTACGTAGAAACAGATGATCCGCTCAAGCGGTCAAAAGCCCTCGAATCTTGCAAGGTCCTCGAAAACGAGATTCGTGGTGAGGAAGCCCTGTATAAGAAGGGGCTTATTACCGCCGAAGGTCGAAAAGCTTTCGAAGAATTCGAAAAATCTTTCAATCATTATCTCGACGTCTTCAAGGAAATACAGCAGCAGGTGAATGTCGGAAAAATCCGGGAAGCCGAAGCACTTGTGGCGGGAGAGGGACTGAGGACCGCCCAAGATTTGCGGAAGAATGTACAAGAACTTACAAAAACAAAACTCAGCATCGCGAAAGATACAGCGGATGAGAATAGCGCCACCGCCAAGCAGGCCACCATCATGATGGTCATCGCGATCCTCATCGGCGTCCTCCTCGCCGTGGGGCTCGGCATCTTCCTCACCATCGGCATCACCCGGCCCCTGGCCGAGGGCGTGTCGTTCTCCCAGAAGGTCGCCGGCGGCGACCTGACCGCCGTGGTGAACGTCAACACCAAAGACGAACTCGGCGACCTCGCCAAGGCCCTCACCGAGACGGTGGCGCGGCTTAAAGACAGCATGACCCAGATCATGGAGGCCTCCAGCCAGGTGAAATCGGCCTCGGAGCAGATCGCCCAGGGCAACCAAGACCTCTCCGCCCGCACCGAGCAGCAGGCCGCCGCCGTGGAAGAAACGGCCGCCAGCATGGAAGAGATGGCGACCTCCATCAAGGCCAATACCCAGAATTCCCAAGAGGTGAATACCCTCTCCATCGACGCCTCGAACAAGGCCGGGCAGGGCGTGGGCGTCGTGGGTCAGGTGGTCACGGCGATGGAGGGCATCACCCAATCCTCCCAAAAAATCAGCCAGATCATCGAGGTGATGAACAATATCGCATTCCAGACCAATCTTTTGGCCCTCAACGCCAGCATCGAGGCTGCCCGGGCAGGGGAACAGGGCCGCGGGTTCGCCGTGGTGGCCGTGGAAGTGCGCAAACTCGCCCAGCGCAGCGAGGAAGCCAGTCGCGAGATCTCGACTCTCATCACCGAGAGCAATAGCCGGGTGGCGGCGGGCAATGAACTCGTGAAGAAGGCCGGCACCTCCCTCGACGACATCAACGCGAGCGTCGGCAAGGTGAAGAATCTCGTGGCCGAGATCACGGCGGCGAGCCAAGAGCAACTCTCGGGCGTCGACCAGATCAATAAGACGATCATGAGCCTCGACCAGAATACCCAGCAGAACTCGAGCCTGGTGGAGGAATCCGCCTCGGCCGCGGAGGAACTCTCGAGCCAGGCCGAGGAACTCTTCGCCATCGTCAGCCAATTCAAGATCGGCGACGTGTCGAACGTCGGCCACAAGGCCGAGAAGAAGGTCGTGCATCAGGTGGCCCACGCCGGGGCCCCCGCGGCCAAGAAAGCCGCGGCGACCGAGCATAAGAGCATGACGATCCACCACGAAGACGCCAAGGAAGCCGCCCCCGTCGCGGCCAGCCGCGGCGCGGGCGAGAAGAAGAAGGGCGACGGAAAAGACGGCTTCGTCGAGTTTTGAGGCGCCAGGTACGTGCCATGGACCCGATGAAAAACATCCTGGTCGCCGCGGCGCTTTCCCTCACGCTCGGGTTCCCCTCCGGGGGCGGGGGGCATGAATCCGCCAAAGGGCCGTCCCCCGATGAAGCCCTCTCTTGGCTTCAATCGGGGAATCGGCGCTTCCTCGCGGGGACGCCCTTGTCCACGAATCTCTCCCTCGAGCGCCGTCTCGATACCGCGAAGGCCGGCCAGCGCCCGTTCGCCACGGTGCTCGGCTGCTCCGACTCGCGGGCTCCCTTGGAATCCATCTTCCATGTGGGCGTGGGCGATCTTTTCGCGGTGCGGGTGGCGGGCAATGTGGCCGACACCGACGAGATCGGCACGGTGGAGTACGGGGTGGAGCACCTGGGCACGCCCCTCTTGGTGGTGCTCGGGCACTCGTCGTGCGGGGCGGTGACCGCGGTGGTGAAGGGAGCCAAGGTCGAGGGGAGCATCCCTGCGTTGGTCTCCAAAATCGTTCCGGCGGTCGCACGGGCGAAAAAAGCCTCGACTCCGGATGAGGCCGCGCTCATCCAGGCATCGATCCGCGAGAATGTCTGGCAATCCATTTCCGAGATCCTTCGGCGCAGCCCGCTGACCGTCGAGTTGGCGAAAGAGGGGAAACTCCGCATCGTGGGCGCCCTGTACCGCATCGATACTGGCGAGATCGAGTGGATGGGAAATCATCCCGACGAGGCCAAACTGCTCGCTGCGGAGGGAAAAGAGGGTAAGAAAGAGGGCCATGGGGGAATTCCTTGGCTCGCCTCCTTGGCGCTAGCGGGCGTCTTGTTCGTGTGGCTGACGGCTTGCTTCTATCTATTCGTTTCCGACCGACGGCTCTTGTCTCGTCTCAAATTCCGGGGGCGGTTTTTCTTGGCGCTGGCGGGCTTCGCCGTCGCGGCGGCCATGATGGCCCTCGTGGCCGTTCACCAAGCCGCCTCCATCGGCGAGACGGGGTCCGGCCTCGCCTTTTTGATCAGTCCCCTATCGGTTCTCCTTCTTTTCGCGGGCATCTATACCTATTCGGTGAGGGCTTCCCTCCATCGGTACATTAAGGAAATGAGGGAAAAGTGGATGGAGGACTCCGCCGCAAACTCGTAAGCGCCCCGCTCATCCGGGGCTTCATCGGCCACATTCGCCTTAATTTGTACTTCTACCAACCCCGGCTCCCCCCGGGGTTTGGTGTTTTTGGGCTATCCGGATCTCGGATTGACGTGAATTGATCGAAAATTTGATAAAAATTCACGACAAGTCGTCTGTTTTTTACAAACCGAACGATTTTCAATATTTCAGATATATGGGGTTGCGCTTGTGGGAAAATCCATCCATAATAGATCCAGTTTTTGACAACTGGAGGCGCCATGCGCATCGGAATGAAACTCATCCTCGGTTTCGTCGGGGTTGCACTGATCGCCGGCCTGGTAGGCATCATCGGAATCACGAATATTCAAAACATCGAGGCTGCGGACACCAAATTATACGAGCGGATGACCAAGCCCTTGGGGAACCTCGCCAATATGGCGTTGGCCAGCCAACGGCTTCGCATCAACCTGCGCGATCTCGTCGATGCGGATACGGAAGCGGCACGGAACAAGGCGTGGACGACGATCCTCGAGATCGAACGGGAACTCGCGGCGGACGAGGCCGAGTACGAGAAGGGCATCCTTACCACCACCGGTCGTGAGGTGTATGATCGCTACAAGAAGGCTTCCACCGCTTACCACCAAGTTGTGGTGAGGGTCCATGATCTTGACTCCGTAGGCAAAGACAAAGAGTGCCAGGCCCTGATCAAGGGCGAAGGGCTGCAGGCGGCGCAACTTCTCCGCGCCGAGGTGCAGAACCTCGTCAAGACCAAACTCCAGATCGCCAAAGATACTGCCGATGGCAACACCGTCATCGCCGATCGTTCCACCCTCATGATGATCGTTGCCATCCTCATCGGCGTCCTCCTTGCCGTCGGACTCGGGGTTTTCCTGACGATAAGCATCACTCGGCCCTTGGCAAAAGGCGTCGAGTTCTCCCAAAAGGTCGCCGGCGGGGATTTGACGGCCATAGTTGACGTCGATTCGAAGGATGAAATCGGCGACCTCGCCAAGGCCCTCACCGAGACGGTGGCGCGGCTGAAAGACAGCATGACCCAGATCAGCGAGGCTTCCAGCCAAGTGAAATCGGCCTCGGAGCAGATCGCCCAGGGAAACCAAGACCTCTCCGCCCGCACCGAGCAGCAGGCCGCCGCCGTGGAAGAGACGGCCGCGAGCATGGAAGAGATGGCGACCTCCATCAAGGCGAATACCCAGAACTCCCAGGAAGTGAATACCCTCTCCATCGACGCCTCGAATAAGGCGGGGCAGGGCGTGGGCGTCGTGGGCCAGGTGGTCACGGCGATGGATGGAATCACCCAATCCTCCCAGAAGATCAGCCAAATCATCGAAGTGATGAATAATATCGCCTTCCAGACCAACCTCCTGGCCCTCAACGCCAGCATTGAAGCGGCTCGGGCCGGGGAACAGGGTCGCGGATTCGCCGTGGTGGCCGTGGAGGTGCGCAAACTCGCCCAGCGCAGCGACGAGGCCAGCCGCGAGATCTCGACCCTCATCAACGAGAGCAATAGCCGGGTCGCCGCGGGCAACGAACTGGTGAAGAAGGCCGGCGCCTCCCTCGACGACATCAACGCCAGCATCGGCAAGGTGAAGAACCTGGTGGCCGAGATCACGGCGGCGAGCCAAGAGCAACTCACCGGCGTCGACCAGATCAATAAGACGATCATGAGCCTCGACCAGAACACCCAGCAGAACTCGAGTCTGGTGGAAGAATCCGCCTCGGCCGCCGAGGAACTCTCGAGCCAGGCCGAGGAACTCTTCGCCATCGTCAGCCAATTCAAGATCGGCGATGTTTCGAATAACGCCGGCCACAAGATCGAAAAGAAGGCGGTCCACCAGGTCACCCATGCCCCCGCGGCCCCGAAACAAGCGGCGGAGCACAAGAGCATGACCGTCCACCATGCGGATGCGAAAGAAGCCGCGGCCCACGCTCCCGCGGCGAGCGGCGAGAAGAAGAAGGGCGACGGAAAAGACGGCTTCGTCGAGTTCTAGGCCCGAAGCGCACGAGCCCGGTCGGGGAACTGTTTGGGTCCCCACCCGGTGGTCCTGGCCGATGGGAGTGGCTTAGGAATTCAAGGGGATGTTCTAGGCGGGCGTGAGTCAAGGGCTCCCTCACTTCGATAGGATCCGCTGGGCAAGAATGAGGCCATCTGGACGTGTGAGATTGCCCCGGTGCAAACCCGAGTAAATTGGGGTATTTTGCCGGGTTGCGAAGGGTTGAAACAATCGTGGTAACCAGGGCTCTTCGAGACGGGTTGCAGCTTTGTTTCGAAGTCGCTTAATGGTGGAATCTTTCACCTTGATGGGGGATGGGTGTTAACTTAAGAGTGGCCCGCTGTCGGGGCTGCGAATGACAATACGAGTTGGGGGGGAGTGTGGATCGGGAAAGCCCAGAGTTCGAAGATCTCGAAGTGCGCCAGTACCAAGTGGTGCGCACGATCTCGCTCAAGGGTGCCTTGGTCAAGAAGCACTTCATCCTCTGCGCCGAGGTGGTGGGCGAGATCATCGACCCCCTCGATGACGGGAAGAAAAACGCCATGGCCATCGATTTGATGGGAACCGCCATGCGGGCCCTCTCCGACGCCATTGACGCCTGGCCCGCGGACGGCGATGAACCCTTCTCCGTCTGGGCCGCCCAGCAAATCTATCGCAGCGTCGAGGCGCGGATGGCCGAAAAGACCCGGGATTTCGGCGATTCGTGGGTGCCGGCGCGGGCCCCGTCCTGAGAACCTCCCCTCCATAGTATTCTTTGCTCCTCAACCCGCCCCCGGGGCCAGCGAGGCCCCGCGCGGCGCGAGAGAGAGGAGCCCCATGAAGTTCGCCGTCTTTTCCGTCAGCCTCCCCGAATGGTCCCCCGAAGAAGCCCTGAAAAAACTCAAGGCGTTGGGCTACGACGGGGTGGAATGGCGGGTGATCGACCAGAAGCCCTCGGCCGACGGGAAGCCTTCCTTTTGGGCGGGCAATCGGTGCACCTGGCCCGTCTCCAGTTTCGTGGAGGATGCCCCGCGCATCAAGGCGATGACGGCGCAGGCCGGCCTCGAGATGCCCTGCCTCGGCACCTACGCGAGCATGGACGAACTCGAGAACGTGGAGCGCGGCATGAAGGGCGCCGCGATCCTGGGCGTGAAGAAGCTCCGGGTGGGCACCCAGGGCTACGACGGCAAGGCCCCCTGGCTCCCGCTGCGCGACCGGGCGGTGGCCAAGTACCGCGAGGTCGAGGCGATGGCGAAGCGCCACGGGGTGCGGGCCCTCATCGAGATGCACATGAACACCCTCACCCCCTCGGCCAGTTCGGCCCGCGCGTTCGCGGAGAACTTCAACCCGGCCCACGTGGGGGTCATCTACGACCTCGGCAACGTGGTCTACGAGGGTTACGAGCATTACCGCCTGGCCCTCGAGGCCCTCGGCCCCTACCTCGCCCACGTGCACGTGAAGAACGCCGTGTGGAAGCCCACCCACGACGAGGCCACCGGCGTCACCCAATGGAAGACCGAGGCGGCGCCCCTCAAGAAGGGCGTGGCCGACTTCAAGCGCTTCTTCGAGACGCTCAAAGACATCGGCTACGACGATTGGGTCTCCGTGGAGGATTTCTCCACCGAGGGAGCGCTGGAGGATCGGGTGCGCGAGAACGCGGGGTTCCTGCGGAGCCTGGTGAAATAGGTCAGCCCCGCTTTGTCAGCCTTGCCTTGATGGCGGGTTCTTGGTCCCCTCCTTCCAGCGCCTCGGCGCCCGCAAGGGCGGGCGCAGGGCGCTTCCAGGAGGAGACCAAGAACCCGCTTCCATCAGCAAAGTCTGCCTCCAACTTCACCCCACTCTTGGGGTGAAGGGAGAGGGGGGAATCCAAGACATGCTTCGATTTGTATTATTCTTCCCACCGGCGTTTCGGCAAAGGGTGGGGCTTGCGGGTGCCGATCGGGAGGGAATACTTCCAGTTCGAAGGCGAGGTAACGAGCCTGCGCTGCGCCCTAACCTTGCGGCGCGGTTGGGCAGATGGCGTGCAGGCGGCATTTTGGATAAAACCAGGCGAATCTAGGACATGGAAGATCCCCGCGCGGCCCCCCATAATTCCCGTGCAGGAGTCTCTATGAATAGCCGTGAACGGGTGATGAAGGCGCTTCGATTCGAGGAGGCCGACCGGGTTCCCGTCGACCTCGGGGGGACGACCGGGGCTTCGGGCATCCACGTGCTCGCCTACGCGGCGCTCAAGAAATCCCTGGGCCTACCGTGCACCCAGGTGAAGTGCAACGACCTGATGCAGCAGCTCGCGGTCATCGAACCCGAGGTGATGGAGCGCCTACACCTGGACGTCGCCCAGGTTTCGCCCGTGACCTTCGCGAAAGAGTGGCATCCCCTCCCGCTCTACCCGGGCCTCGAGGTCCTCTCGCCCCAGCCCGTCGACTTAAGGCGCGTCGGGAACGGGTGGGAACTCCGCAACCACGCGGGGGCCCTCTTCCGCAAGCCCGATTCGTCCCTCTATTTCGACGCCGCCGACGGGAAGGGCTGGTTCAATTTCCACGCGCCCCTCACCGACGCCTTCCTCGCCGGCCTCGCGCGCGAGGTGGCCCGGCTCCATGAGACCACGCCCCACGCCCTCTCGACGCGCTTCGGGGGCGGCTTCTTCTCGAGCGATCCCGATTTCCTCGAGCGCATGCTGGAAGAGCCTGAGGAGGTGGGCGGGGAGCTCCTGCGACGGGCCGACGGGCTCATCGAGACCTACGGCCGCCTGTGGAAGGCGCTGGGCGAGCGGGTCTTTTGCGTCATCTTCGCCGACGATTTCGGCACCCAGAACGCGCCCATGGTGAGCCCGGCGCTCTTCGAGCGCGTCATCGCCCCGGCCTACCGGCGCTTCTCCTCGTGGCTCCACCGGGAGACCCCGTGGAAACTCTACCTGCACTCGTGCGGGTCCATCGAGCCCCTCATGGAATCCATCGTGGCCATGGGGGTCGATCTCCTCAACCCGATCCAGACTTCCGCCACCGGCATGGATCCGGCCCTCCTCAAGGCGAAGTACGGGAAGCGCCTCGTCTTCTGGGGCGGCGGGTGCGATACCCAAGGCGTGCTCGGGAAAGTGCCCATCGAGGAACTCCGCCGCCACGTGCGCGAGCGGGTGGGGATCCTCAAGCCGGGCGGCGGCTTCGTCTTCAACCAGGTGCACGCCATCCAGGCGGATGTCCCTGCGGCCGATATCCTGGCGCTCTTCGATACCGTGCACGAATGCGGCGGCTATGGCTAAACGCTACATTGTCACCGGGGGCACGGGACTCATCGGACGGGCCCTCGTGGCTGGCCTCGCCCGCGAAGGGCATGAGGTTTGGGTGCTGAGCCGAAGCGCCGCGCCTGCGGAGGCGCCGCTGGGGAAACGACCCGACGGTCCCGCAAGCGCCCCGTCTTCGTTGGTCCATCGGGTCCATTGGGACGGGAAGTCCGCCGCGGGATGGGGCTCGCTGGTCGACGGGGCCGAGGCCGTGGTGAACCTCGCCGGGGAAAGTATCGCGGGCGAATCCCTGGGCGCCATCGCCCTGCGCCGTTGGACGCGAGGCGTCAAGAACCGGATCCTCAGAGCCGGCTGGATGCGGGGCGCGCCGTGACCGAAGCCATCTCCGCGGCCCGGG
>JAFLEE010000101.1 GCA_017302015.1 Spirochaetota bacterium
GCCAGTTCAACGAAGTGCGAGCCAAAGACTACGACCTGCTCTCTGCTGAGCTGACGAAGTTTATCGCCGCGAATAGACGCAAGGCGACAGACTCGTTTGCTGCCGACCGCGAGAAGTTTGGTCGCCAATTGGAACCCGGCGGGGCCCAGCGTCGAGCGCAGGAGTTCGAGGATGTCTTCTTCGTCGTCGAGGGCCGCGATACGGGGCTTGGATTGGGATGGGGTGGGGAGAATATGGGATTGCATCATGGGTATCTTCGCCTCGCACGATTGCGGGGCGGTTCAGCGCCGGTTAAGGGCGGGTTAAGGGCGCCCTTCTTCCGGCGTCCCCTAGCATACCCCTCGTGGGGGCGATTTTCAAATCCCCGCCCCCGGCCCCCGAACAAACCCGTTCCCCGCGGGGCCGGACGCGGGACACTCTCCGAAGCGCGTGGCGATGGTCCCTGGGGTCCGATGCTCGGGCCTCGGCGACCCGAGTCGTTTGCGGGGTGGCGGCGTGTCGAGTATGATTTCCCGACCGCGGATGGCACGTAGTTCCCGATGCCCGTCCAGATCCATCCGCCCGGGAGAGAGCCCATGATGCGCCAACGTCCACCTCGACTCCTATTTTCCGGGGCCGTCCTGATTGCATTTTTCGCTCGGGTGTGCATCGGTGAGGTTTCCCCGGTTTTCGAAACGGAAACCATCGAGGGCGTCCCCCTGAAGCGTTCGGTCCCCAGCGGGGAAAACGCGAGCCTGGGGACTGAATCCGCTCGTTTCCGTGAACTATCCATTGGTTTCGCGCATATGATCGCCGAGGGACGCCACCAAGGGGCCCAATTGGCGATCTTCAAGGGCGACCAATTGGCCTTGGCGCTTTGCGCGGGCACCGACGTGGCCACCGGTAAGCCTATCGATTTCGACGACCTCTTCGGCATCCGATCGACCACGAAGGCCGTCACCGGCCTCGTCATGGCCCGGCTCTTCGAAAAGGGCCTCTTCAAATATGAGGATGCCGTGGCCAAGCATTGGCCGGCTTTCGGCCAGAACGGCAAGGGAAATATCTCCATCGCCATGGTGCTCGCCCACCAAGCCGGTATCCCGAGGGTCGCCGTGCCCCTGGCTCGCATGGGGGACCTGGTTTTCACCGCGCGTGCCCTCGAAGCGGCAAAACCCGAGTGGACACCTGGCGATCAGAACGGCTACCACCCGCTCAGCGGCGGCATGATCTGCGATGAATTGGCCAGGCGATGGACCGGGAAATCCATCGCCGTCCTCCTCCTCGAAGGACTGGCCCGCGAGGCCGGGGCTTCCAATCTCTGGATCGGATTGCCCCGTTCCCAAGCCGGTCGATTCCGCCCCATCGCCGTGCTCGACGGGAAAGTGACCGCCGAACGGGCGGCCTTCAGCGATTTCGTTAATTCGGTCGATGGGATGGCCATGCCATTGAGTGCGGTGTGCGGCGTCGCCAACGCCATCGACCTGGCGCGTTTTTTCAATCTCGTGTCGCTTTCAGGCGACGGGCCGGGCGGGAGGCAGCTCTCCCAAGAGACCCTCGCCCTCATCGGCGCCCCTCGCAATCCCGAAGGAATGATCGATCTGAACCTGCGCTGGCCCGTACGCTGGGGGCTGGGCGTCATCACGGGAGCCACGCCGAGCATCTTCGGCGCCACCCCGCGCCCCTGGGCCTTCGGCCACGCAGGAGGGGGGGCCAACGTGGCCTGGGGCGATCCGAGGCTAAAAATCTCGGTGGCCTTCCTCTGCAACGGGATGCGCACGGGAGGCGCGGATTGGGAACGTTATCGGATCCTAGGCGATCTCGTCTATCGCGCCATGGAATCTCGCTGAGAACCGGCGCCGGGCGGGTGGGGCGGAAAGCCTCGATCTTCTCTATCAAGGATAGGAACTAGCGTGTTCCCCGCACGAACCAAAAAACGGCGTTGTGGCTGGTTCCGCAGGCCGCCGCCATCCCTTCAGGTCGGCAGTTTGAGGAAGCGTCGCACCCGCGCCTGAACCTCGCGGAACCGCTCCCCATACCGGACGAGTTCGGGCGCGTCGGTGACGCCGCCGTTTCGCCGCCGATGCACGAGCGGAAGCGGGGTCAAGCGCACCTGCTCATGGAAATAGGCGTTCACCACGCCCGGGCGGCTCAGGTTGCGGCGCTTGCCCGAGAGGAGTTCGAGCATGATCTCGGAGAAATAACTCGCGAACTCGATTTCCATGACGTAATAATCGAACGCCATCTTGTCCACGGGCACGTTGTAGTTCATCCCGGAACATTGGGCCGCTTCTTCCCGGTCCATTTTTTCGAGCGAATCGAGGTAAAGACGGCGCTCGGCCGCCCGCGAAAATTGCAGGCAAGTCCGCCACGAGCGGGTCGGGTCGCCGTAGTCGCCCTGCCGGTACCATTCCGGCAGCCGGTGGTAGACCATCATGCCCAGCGCCATGAGGATCGAGGAGAACACCTGGCGGCTCCTCCAAGCCTCGGGTTCTAGGATGTAATGGAAAAGATTGGTATCGTCGGCATCGGCGGAAATCACCAGGGTCTGGTGGCGCGGGTCGAAATAGGCGGCGCTGTAGATGGCATCGGGATCCTCGCCCCACTCGCGGGCGTGGAAGGCGGTGCGGCAGAGGTTCCCCAGGCTCCGCCCGCGCAGGCGGGAGAAATAACGCGGAATCGCCGGCAGCTCTTTCATGGGCCGCACGCCGGGTGGGGTGATCAGCACGGTGAGCGGGCTCTGGTCATAACGGCGTTCGGCCTCTGGAAACTGGGGACGGGCGCCCCGCGAGAGCGTGAACAGGTCCGGGAAGCAAATTTCGACGAGTTCGAGGACGCATTTGAGGTTCTCCGGGGTGTGGATGGGATAACGTTCCCGCCGTTCCAGCAGGGTGCGCTTCCCCGCGCCGGCCGGATCCAGGTCGGGAAGGTCTTCCTTGCCCGACAGGTAGGCGCACGGGTTTCGCGGCCAGACATGCTTCATCGCCTGGGGGTCTTTGACTTCCTTCTCCTCGAATCGATGGGCGAATCGGACCCGGTTGACGCGCTGGGCCCCGATCTCGAAGCGGAGCGCCTGGATGCGGGGCAGCGCGTCGATGCGGAAGCGCCTCATGGAAAGGAGTTCATAGCGCTGGGCCGACCAGCAGACCTGGGGCTCCAGGTAGCGACGCACTTCGCGCATGAGCTGGTGGAACGTCGTGAGCCGCGTTGAGCCGCCGTTGGAGACCTCGTCGGCCGCCAGGAGGTCGGCGTAGACCTTGTCGCGGCGTTCTTTTTCCAAGCGGCGCCGCTCGTCGAGGAAGCGCTGCTGCTCCGCCAAGCCGGAAAGTTTCCCCTCGGCGGCGAGGCGCGCCGCCAGGCGCTCGGTCTCCTGCCGCGTCTGGACGCTCACCCGATGCCACTGGTCGCGTAGTTCCTCGAACAGATCGCCGCGGTTGAAATTTTCGAGGGCCAGGCGGAGTTCCTCGAAGCGGCCACCGGGGACGCTCCGGAAGAAATGGTCTTCGGAGAAATTCTTATGGGGCTTATAGGACCAGTCGGGCATGAGCTGCCCCACCTGTTCCAACGCCCGGGAAATGAAGGTTTCGGGGCCCCGGCGATAGCATTTGAGGATCAATTCGGCGAGTCGCAGGTACCGGCGCCCGACGAACAGGCCAAGGGCGCGCGCGTCGCCCGCATCGGGCAGGGTCGAAAGGAGCCCCGTCACGCACTCCCCCGCGCGCTGCGGGAGCGACCGGAGGCTCGCGCGAATGCGCGACGCCTCGGCGGAGTCGAGTTCCGCCTCGCCGAGGACCTTTCCCACCACCCAATCATCAAAGAGGGCATGCAGGGCTTCCTCAGGGTTCCGCGATTTCTGGGACTCCAGCGCGGGGATGATTTCCCCCTTCAACCAGTCATGGCTCGGCACCAGCAGGTGCGTCAACAGCTGGTTGAAATTGATTTCCCGCTTGAACTCGATCTTGCCCTGGCAGATCCCGAGCACTTGCCCCTCTAGCGCATCCAACGCCCGGAACCCGGCGGGAAACCGGGCGCAGTCGGCGAGGAATGCGGCGAGTTCGGGGAGGGGGTCGGTTACATCGAGCCGCTGGTAGAGTTCCCCGCGGACCTTCTCGGAACGCAGCGCCGCGCAGAGCGCCGCCGAATCGCAGCGAAGCGCCTTGATGACCGCGAAGGCACGGGTGAGCATGGGGCCGAGTTCGTCGTTCGGGACGCTCGCTTCGGTGAACAGGCGAAGCAGGCGGGCGGGCGACAGGAAAGCCTCAAGCGCGCTGATCTCCGAACGTTCTTCAGCGTCGCGCGCCTCTCCCCGCCCATCCAGGGCATCCCCGAGGGATTCCGCCACGCGGCTGTACGACTCGGCGAGGCGCCGGCGCTTGTAAAAGGCCCAACGCCGCCGCCAGGCCCATTCGTATAGAAGCCGTTCGAGCCAACGGAATGTTTCCACAACCGGAAGCCATTCCTGCCTGAATACCGTGGAGAAAGGGCATTTCGCCAGGAGTTCCTGGTAGAGGGGAACGGAGGCCTCGGGCAAAGGAAAGGGCGTGGCCAGGTCCCAGGCCTTCAGGGCCGAAAGGAGCGCTTCGTTTCGGCTCGTCTCGGGGATGCGGCCCTGCAGCGCTTCCTCGCGGAGCATCCCGGTTTCGAGGCGCGAAAGGCAATCGAGCCAGGGGCGCAGCGCGGTGAGGAGGTCGGCCATGGCCCGGGGTGGCTCTCCGCCCGCGTTGGGCGGGTCGGTCGAAATGGCCCGCCTCCGATGCTGCTGGAGGAATGTCCTCACCCGATCGGAATCTTTCGATCGGGCGAATGGCTCCGTGCCGATGATGGACTTGCGAGAAGCCAGGAGGCGGTCGAGCTCGCGGCCCGGTTGCAATTGGGCGGGGAACGCGTGGCCCGGTTCCTTCAAATACCAGGACAGGTAGCAAACCGGGATCGCATGGCCCGCGTGGGTGATGTAAGGGTGGCGCTGGGCGTCGTAATCCGCGAGGTAGACTTTCCGGGCATGGTCGAGCCGTTCCCCGGGCGAGGCCGAGGCATAGCCCTCGGCCGGAATTCCTAGATCCAGCACCATGTTCCGCTCGAGAGGAAGCCATTCGCGCAGGTTGAGAAATCGCTCGTCTTCCCGGTCATAGAGTTCCCCGAAGGCGATGTGAAGGTCCCTCAGCAGCGAGAGATATCTCCGCGATAACTTCGCCCCGAGTTTAAAGGCGCTTGGCAGGTCGTTGCCCGATGGGGGCGTCCGTGGGAACGGAATGGAATCGCTGTCGAAGGAGAATCGGTCCGTTTGGCCGCAAAGGAAAGCTTCCAAAGAGGCGCTACGATCGACCTTCCACGCCGCTCGGGCACCGGAGCCCCGGGTCGATCCGGTCACGGAAATCCCCCATGTGGGCCGGGAAGAACCGGCACGGGTCCGATGCTGCGACGAGTTCGCATGCCGCCATTATATCTCAGAGCGTCATCCGCCCGCCTGAATCCCGAGCCCTTGTTCCTTTAAAAGAAAATCCGTGGCCCGCCGCTCCCCGCCCGCACGGAGGCCCCCACCGGGGCGCGAGCCCTACTTTTTAGACCGCACCGCGTACATCGTCTGCCCAAGGGCGCGGCTCGCCGCGACGATCTCCGCGTACGGCGTGTCGCAATTGTCGACGAAACCGATCTGGTAATTTTCGCCGTCCAGGGCCCGGCCGAGGGTCGGCGAATCCATGAATTGGAACCAATGGGTGCCGACGAGGTTGGGATGCTTGAGGGCGTCGGTGACGTAGCGGGTATAGGTGGCGGCACGCTCCGCCTGGTCCTTCACGGCGACGAGGCCGGTGTGGAACTGGCCGCGGTCGAGGGCCCCGAAATGGAACTCGCCGATGATCAGCGGTTTGTCGCCGGCGGCCGCGAGGGCCTTGCCCTTCTCGAGGGGGGACTTGGCGTAGATGTTGAAACTCACCACGTCGCAGAAATCGCGGCTGGCGGCGATGGCCAGGTCGTTATCCCAGGCGAAACGGCAGCCCAGGTAGAGTTGCTTGGGCGCGGCGGCCTTGAGGCAATCGCGGATCGTCTGGAAATAGACGCGCGCCAGGCGGGTGTAGAAGGCGCGCAGATCGGCGCGGGCCTTCACGGCATCGGGCTTCTGCTCCTTGGCGAGGAACTCGTCCCAAGAGGCCGCGGTCGTGCCCCATTGCGCGTTTAACTTCTGGATATCGCCATATTTCTTCTTCAGGTCTTCGACGAAGGCGATCTTGGCGGGCTGGGTCGCGGGGGAAAGCAGGGCCCCCAGGGCGAGGGAGGTCTCGTCGCCCCAGGCGAGCTCGTTATCCACGAAGAACCCGAGGCACCAGGGATCGCCCAAGGAGGGGTGGTTGGCGAGGCGCTTCACGAGGTTGGCCCGGAAATCGGGGTGGAAGACATCCTTGAACTTGCCCCAGTACCCGCTGCTGCCGGCGATCTCGGGGCCCCAGGTGCCCAGGGTGGCCGTATAGGGAACCTGGCGGCGCAGATAGATCTCGGGGCGGCTCCAATTGGCGATAGTGTTGAGGCCCCAGCTGGGCAGGCGCTCCAGGGCGCGGGCGATGAAGGCCTCCTGCCAATCGCCGGGGTACTTGCGCATGAGGTTCACCTTGAGGAAGCTCAGGGTCTTCACCTCGCGGTTATAATAGTGGTATCCCGACATATGGCTCTTGTACTTGCCGAAGGCCGCGGCGAAGGGGCCGTCTTCCGCAGGGAGCGAGGCGAACCACGTTTGGCGATCGTCGAGGGGGGTCGAATCGCCCGTGGTCACGCAATCGATGCCGTGGGAGAAGAAGAGCCGCCCATCGGGGTCGACGAGCCACCATTTGCCCTCATACTTCTCTGCCCGGAAAAAACCCGTCGCCTGGAGCGCGGGCCCCTGGGCCCAACCGCCCCATTTGTTCCAGGAGCTCGGGCGGGGATGGGAGGCGAGGTCCGCGGTCTCCTGCCCGAAGCGCGCCTTGAGATCGGCCTCGTCCTTCACCTTGCCCGGCCAGGAGCGGTGGATGAATTGCCCGAAGGCGTCGATGAACGGGAAGGGCTTCTCGGGGATATTCAGGGAGGCGGCGCTTCCGCTGGCCACGGGGTTGCCGTACTCCAGGAGGTGGGATTCCTTGGGCTGGTCGACGTAGACGACGACCTCGAGGATCTGGTCGCAGTACATGCCGTCGGCGCCGAGGAAGGGCATGCCCCGCATGCCGAAGAAATCGCTGGCCTTGAGGCCCGAGGCGTTGTTCATCGGGAGCAGCGGGATGCGCAGCACCTCGCTGCGCTCCCCTTCGACCAGCACGCGGAAGATACGGGAGAGGCGCTTGCCCCCGCCGGCGCGGGGTTGGCTATCGACGCGGCAGAAGACGGTCACGGGCTTGTTCTGGAGGTTCTCCAGCGGGATCTGGATCTGCCCGTATGCGGAAAGGTCCCAGCCGCCCGCTTGGCGGATATAAATGGACGGCCAAGTGTAGGACGTGCCCGTCTTCACCCGAAGCGCCGGCCCGGCGCTCCCCTTCACGGCCTCGATCTCCACATCCTTGGAGGCCAGGGCGGCCACCGCCGCCGCATCCCCGAAATCGAAAAGGGTGACGTCGGCGCTGAGGGCGGCGCTCATCAAGGCCGCGGCGAGGAGGATCTTGGGGGACATGGGGCTCCGGGGCTCGACCGGGGGTGCGAAGGGGGTCGAGGCATCCCTCATTGTAGACCCGGTTTCGCCCCGTCGCCATGGATGTCCTTGATTTCGGTGATGGACAGAATTGATCTTCGATGCCATCCTTCGGGGTGCCCCGCCTGCGCCATTTCGACCGACACCATATGCGGGTGCGGGAAAATCCCGTCCATGCCCACGAGTACGACGAGGCCGTCCTCTACCTGAGGGGCCGCGGGCTCGTGGTGGCCGACGGGCGCGCTATCCCCTTCACCCGGGGCACCCTCGTCTGCTGCGCAAGCGGCGTGCCCCATCTCGAACGCTCGAGCGCGCCCTACCAGAGTTTGAGCCTCGCGTTCACCGGTTCGCGCCACGGGGCCCGGGTGCGCATGGGCCAGGATGGGCCGGGGGAGCCCCTGCTCCACCTCGTCTCCCTCCTCGAACTCGAGTACCGGCGCAAGGGCCCCCATTGGGAACGGCTTTGCGACGAGGGGCTCTCCCTCCTCCTGACCTGGCTCGAGGCCCGGGGGGAATCGCCCCAGGAAAATCCCTGGGTCGCCCGGGTCGAAGATCTTCTCCTCGCCGGGCTCCCCGAGCCGGGCTTTCGTCTCCTCGAATCGCTGGCGAAGCTGGGCCCTTCCCCCTCCCACCTCATCCGGCTCTTCACCAAGGCCCGGGGCCGCTCGCCCCTCCAGCATCTCCTGCAACTTCGCATCCGCGAGGCCGAGCACCTGCTCACCGTCACCCAAATGCCGGTGCATGAGGTCGCCCGGCGCGTGGGCTTCGACGACCCCTATTATTTCAGCCGTGCCTTCCGTAAGATCTCGGGAAAAGCGCCGAGCCTGGTGCGGGCCTAGCCACCCATGGCCTGGCCCCGAATCCCGATTGACACTCCCCGCAATCATCCATAAAATAGGGTTCCCTCGTCGGCCACGTTCCCTCGGATTACGAGCGCCCCATGACTAAAAACGACCCCAAATTAGTTCCCGAGCCCAGCCTGCGCCGGCTCCCCCTGTATTACCAATACCTGAAGAGCCTCTCTGAAAAGGGCGCCCAGAATATTTCGAGCCAGACCATCGGCACCGACTTGAACCTCGACCCGACCCAAGTGCGCAAAGACCTCGCGCTCACCGGCGTCGAGGGCAAGCCCAAGGTGGGCTATGAGATCAGCCACCTCATCCGCGAGATCGCCCAGTTCCTCGGCTGGAACAACGTGAACTCCGCCTTCCTCGTCGGGGCCGGGCACCTGGGCTCGGCGCTCCTCGGTTATCCTCAATTCAGCAGCCATGGGCTCTCCATCGTCGCCGGCTTCGACACCGACCCCATGAAGATCGGCAAGGAGATCTACGGGAAGATGATCATGCCCCTGGAGCGCCTGCCCGACCTTTCCCGGCGCATGAGCATCCACATCGGCATCATCACCGTGCCCGCCCACGTCGCCCAGGGCGTGGCCGAACTCATGCTCCAGGGCGGCATCAAGGCCATCTGGAATTTCTCCCCCACGACCCTCAAGGTGCCCGAGGGCGTCATCGTGCAGAACGAAGAACTCTACTACTCCCTCGCCGCCCTCAGCCACCGCCTCGCCCAGAGCCTCCACCTCGCGCCCGAGGCCGCCGCGGAAGGCGATGCGGGTGCGGAGATGCCGACGATCTGATTCCGCTCACGAGGGCGAGGTAGCGGCGCCGGCGGACGGATTCGGCGCCCCCCATGGATCGGGGGGCCGGCCGGTCCTATTTCGGCAACGAGGCGAGCAATTCGACCCCGTCGAAATGGAAGACGGCGTTGGAATCGGGCTTCATCCCCCACCCGCTATTGATGAAATCGAATCGTTGGATGGCCTTCCACCCCTTGGGGTTGCGCGATTTATTGAAGGCGGCCAGCGGGATGACGAACCGTCTCCAGCCGGACCAGGCGATGTTCGACGGGCCGAAATGGAAATAGTCGCCCTCTTTGTTCTCGTTGGTGGAGACGGCACGCAATAAGAACCGGGTACCCAGCGCATTCGATGCGTGCATCCAGAAAGACAGGGCCTGATAGGAGCTCCAATCCATCGTTCGGATCAGGCCCATCGACGAACCCCGGGCGCTATTGGTCCAGTGGGCGCATAGCGCCCCCGATTTTGCGAGGCCCGGCGCGCCGACGGGGACCGCGTTCCCCCAACCCTTGAACGATTCGATCTCGTCGAGGAGGATCGGCTGGGCCGGGAGCGAGGACAGCACCAGGAGGATCATCAGGTTTCGTTTCCATCGGTTCATCAAGGTACTCCTGCGTGGTTGTCGGAACGCGTGGCGCCCCGTTGCCGGTGAGTGTCCAACGACTTCCCGGCCCCGTCAATGGGTAAAATCCGATCTTGGGGCTTCAAGGCTCCCCCCACCGCTTTTTGGGGCATTCCCGGATACCCCTCCGCCCGGACGCGTTTTAAAATCCGGCCTTCGGCGGGGGCCCAATCGCCCGAGGCCGCAAGGAGATCCCGATGAAAACACTCCTTTTTCTATTTCTAGGATTTTCACACATTGCGCTCATGGCGCAGCCCAGCCTCGCGCGCATCGATATCGATGCCTCGGGCGCCAAGATCTTCGTCACCAACCTCCGGCCACTCGTCTCCAATGCCTACGTGCGCCCGGCCACCTGGGGGTCCCCCGAGTACCGGGCCCAATTCGTGAACGCCGAGTTTACGCTCAAACCCGGGGTCTGGAACGAACTCGTTTGGCAGTTTACCCCGCTTCGCGACGGCAGAGCCAGCCTGAATGCCATGGGGCCGTGGTATAAACCCCAGGGCGCCTCCAATATCGTGCCCGTCTGGGTGTACCTCGACGACTTCTCGGCCACCGGAACGTCGCTCAGCAACGCCGGGTTCGAGGACCTGGACGAAAAGGGGCTCCCCAAGGGCTGGTCCCTCCAACGCGAGGGGAAATTGGTTTCCGACGCGCGCTTCCTGAAATCCGGCAAGCATGGCGTGAAGGTTTCCCACGACCACCGGTTCACCCAGCTGATCTCCCTGAAATCGAATCAGGCCGTCACCCTGCGCGCCTGGGCGTTCATCGAACCCCAAGCCAAATAGTCCGCGGATTTTGAGATCCCCACCCTTCTTGGAGCGGTGGATTCCCACGGCACGGGAACGGCCCACCCGTGTTTCCGCAATTTGGGAAACCGACCAAGCGATCTCATTGTGGAGGCTTGGTGACGGTCGCGCCGCTCCTTTTCAGTCCTTGAACGGACCTTAATTCTGGGTCAACCTTTTCCCTAGCCCGATTAGGGAATGACTTCTCGCCCTAAAATCTTACTTAACGAAGGCCAGCTCTGTCGGTGGCAAACGAGTCATGCAGGTGATTTCCATCGTCTTGGTGGCGAATTTGGCTGAAATACCCCTGGTTTTTAGTCCTGTAAGGGCATTTATCCGGGTTTCACCCGGCAAACACCTCGTTTTTAACTGATTCCGACCCAGTCGGAATCATGAACTTTTTATCGTGAATATAGTCGCGATATATTGACATTCGCGACATATTTCTCTATAATAATCGCGAATTACTTATCGATATAAATATCGCGATTAATCCCTAGGAGAATCCCGTGACCACCCTTTCCTGTGAAACCCCAGAAACCCAAGACCACGCGCCGGCCCTGATGAAAATCCTCGAACGGCACGAACGCCGAAGGGACCGCCTCATCCCCATCCTCCAAGAGGTGCAGGAGGAGTTCGGCTACCTGCCCGAGGAGCAACTCAAGGCCATCGCCGCGGTGCTCGATTTGCCCGCGGCCCATGTCTTCGGGGTGGCGACCTTCTACACCCACTTCGCCCTGGAGGCCCGGGGCAAATACGTGGTGAAACTCTGCGACGGGACGGCATGCCATGTGAAGGCCTCCATCCCCATCCTCGAAGCGCTCCAAAAACGCCTGGGCCTGAGCGACCGGAAAAAGACCAGCGCTGATGCCCTCTTTACGGTGGAGACGGTGGCGTGCCTGGGCGCCTGCGGCCTAGCGCCGGTGATGGTCATCAACGAAGAAGTCTTCGGCCAGATGACGCCCCAGAGGGCGGTGGAACTCGTGGACGAACTCGCGCGCAAGGAAGGGGGCGCCCCGTGACGGCCCTTCAAGACCAAACGCGCGAGGTCGGCGCAACGGCCGCGGGCAAGCGCCGAGTGATCGTGTGCGCGGGGACGGGCTGCGTTTCCAACGGAGCCCTCAAGGTGCACGCGGCCTTCACCCACGCCCTGGAGGAGGGCGCGATCCCCTTCGACCTCCAATTCAAGCCCGAGAGCGGCCATCTTCATCTTTCGAAGAGCGGCTGCCAGGGATTCTGCCAGATGGGGCCCCTGGTGACCATCCTCCCCGAGGGCATCCTCTACACCCGGGTGAAGCCCGAGGACGTCCACGAAATCGTCGCGGCGACGGTGGGCCGGGGCGAGGTCCTCACGCGACTCCTCTATGTCGATCCGGTCACCCGGGGCGCCTGCAAGGGCTACGCCGAGATTCCCTTCTACAAGCGCCAGACGCGCTACGTGCTCAAGGATTGCGGTTGGATCGACCCGGAAGATTTGGGCGAGTACCTTTCGATGGGCGGCTATGAGGCCGCCAAACGCGCTTATCTCGCCATGTCGGACGAGGCCATCGTCGGCGTGGTGACCGCCTCGGGCCTGCGCGGGCGCGGCGGCGGCGGCTTCCCCACGGGGCGCAAATGGGAGGCGGCGCGGCGCGCTCCTGCCGGGAAGAAGTACGTCATCTGCAACGGCGATGAGGGCGACCCCGGGGCCTTCATGGACCGCTCGGTCATGGAGGGCGATCCCCACCGCGTGCTCGAGGGCATCCTCATCGCGGCCCGGGCCATCGGCGCCGACGAAGCCTACGTCTACGTGCGCGCCGAGTACCCCCTGGCGGTGAAGCGCATGCGGCGGGCGGTCCACGACGCCGAGGCCGCGGGGATCCTGGGGGATTCGGTCTTCGGCTCGGGCCGCCCCATGCGCTGCGTGGTGATGGAGGGCGCCGGCGCCTTCGTCTGCGGCGAGGAGACCGCCCTCATGGCGAGCATCGAGGGCCTGCGCGGCATGCCCGCGCCCAAGCCCCCCTTCCCGGCCCAGGCCGGACTGTGGGGCAAGCCGACCCTCATCAATAACGTCGAGACCCTCGCCCAGATCCCGCGCATCCTGAACGACGGGCCCGAGGCCTACCGCGCCATGGGCACGGAGAAATCCCCGGGCACCAAGACCTTCGCCCTCACCGGGCACGTGGTGAATACGGGCCTCATCGAGGTGCCCTTCGGCACGACGCTGCGCGAAGTCGTCCTGGAGATCGGCGGCGGCATCACCGATGCCCGGGGCAAGGCCCGGGGCGAGATGTTCAAGGCCGTGCAGATCGGCGGCCCCTCGGGCGGCTGCCTCACCCCCGAGATGCTCGATCTGCCGCTGGATTTCGATTCCCTCAAGAGCGTGGGCGCCATGGTCGGCTCGGGCGGCCTCGTCGCCATGAACCAGGAGACCTGCATGGTGGGCATCGCCCGCTTCTTCATGCAGTTCACCCAGCGGGAATCCTGCGGCAAATGCGTGCTCTGCCGGGAGGGCACCCGCCAACTCCTGGGCATGCTCGATGAGGTGATGGAGGGCCGGGCCGAACCCGAAGACCTCCTGCGCATGGAGGAACTCGCCCGCGCGGTGCAGAAGGGCTCCCTCTGCGGCCTGGGGAAGACCGCGCCCAACCCGGTGCTCTCCACCCTCAAGTATTTCCGCGGCGAGTACGAGCAGCATGTGCTCCACAAGCATTGCCCCACCGGGGCCTGCAAGGCGCTGGCCAAGCCCCACATCGTGGAGGCGCTGTGCAAGGGCTGCGGCCTGTGCGTGAAGGCCTGCCCCGTGGGCGCCATCACGGGGGAGCGCAAGAAGGCCCATGCGCTCGATTTGAAGACGTGCCTCAAATGCGGCGCCTGCGCCGCGGCCTGCAAACTCCACGCCATCCACGGGGTGCTCCCATGACGACCACCGAAAACACCCTCCAGATCGACGGCCGCCGCGTCGCCATCGACGGCGAGCGGAACCTGCTGGAACTCATCCGCAAATCGGGGATCCAATTGCCCACCTTCTGCTACCACTCGGACTTGAGCGTCTACGGCGCCTGCCGCCTCTGCCTGGTGGAGGTGGAGGGGCGCGGCCTCTCGGGGGCCTGCTCGACCCCGCCCGAGCCGGGGATGAATCTGCGCACGAACACCGACGAGATCCGGGAAATCCGCAAGATCTCGGTGGAACTCCTCCTGGCCAACCACGACAACCAGTGCCCCACCTGCCCCAAGAGCGACGGTTGCGGCCTCCAGCGCCTCGCCCACCAACTCGGGGTGGAGAAGGTGCGTTACAAATCGGTGCTCACGCGCAAGCCCATCGACGCCTCCTCCCACGCCCTCGTGCGCGACCCGAACAAATGCGTGCTCTGCGGCGATTGCGTGCGCGTCTGCCGCGAGATCCAGGGCATCGGGGCCATCGATTTCGCCCACCGCGGCCACGAGGCCGCCGTGCTGCCCGCCTTCGGCAGCGGCCTGGCCCAGGTGGAATGCGTGAATTGCGGCCAGTGCACCGTCGTCTGCCCCACCGGCGCGCTCAGCCCCAAACCCGAGATGGACGAAACATGGAGGGACTTAAGCGATCCCGACCTCACGGTGGTGGCCCAGGTGGCCCCCGCCGTGCGCGTAGCCTTGGGCGAGGCTTTCGGCCTTCCCCCCGGAACGCTCTCAACCGGCCAGGTGGTGGCCGCCCTGCGTCGCCTCGGGTTCCGCCACGTCTACGATACCGCCTTCGCGGCCGACCTCACGGTGATGGAGGAGGGCACGGAACTCCTCGGCCGGGTGATGAAACGGGAAAAGCTCCCCCAATTCACCTCGTGCTGCCCGGCCTGGGTCAAGTACGCCGAGCATTTCCTGCCCGAGTTATTGCCCCAACTCTCCACCTGCCGCTCGCCCCAGCAGATGTTCGGCGCGCTCCTGAAAGACCGCCTGCCGCAGAGCCTCGGGATCCCGCGGGAGAAACTGCGCGTCGTCTCGGTGATGCCGTGCACGGCTAAGAAGTACGAGGCCCGCCGCGGCGAGTTCGCCAAGGACGGGCAACCCGACGTCGACCGGGTGCTCACGACCCAGGAACTCGCCCGCATGGTGAAAGCGGCGGGCATCCTCTTCCATGAACTCGAGCCGGAGTCGTTCGACATGCCCTTCGGCCTCGCCTCGGGCGCCGGCGTCCTCTTCGCCAATTCGGGCGGGGTGACCGAGGCCGCCCTGCGCTTCGCCGTGGAGAAGATCACGGGGGAACCGCTGCCGGGGGTGGACTTCCACGAGGTGCGCGGGGAGGCGGGGCTGCGGGAAGCCACGATCCGCGCCGGCGGCCTGGAACTCCGCGTCGCCATCGTCCACGGGCTCGGCAACGCCAAGGCCCTCGTCGAGGCCGTGCGGGAGGGCCGCGCGGCCTACGATTTCGTCGAGGTAATGAGTTGCCCCGGCGGTTGCGTCAATGGTGCGGGACAACCCGTGGGCCGCGAACGCGACGGGCGCAAAAAGCGCGCCCGAGGGATCTACGAAGCGGATAAGACCATGCCCCTGCACAAATCCCAAGAAAACGTCTTCGTCGGGGCCTGCTACGCCGCGGGTCTCGGCGACATCGGCGGAGAGAAGGCCCACGCGCTCCTCCACACCCATTACCACGGGCGGCCCTTGGCCGCGGAGACGCGGTCGGAGGAACGGGAATGAGCGCACGAACGAAGCGCGACGGGGCCCCCGGGGCCTGGTTGGACGGCGCCGCCATCCAGGCCCTCCTCGACACGCCCACGGACGGCGGGCGCCTCCCCGAGATCTTGGACCGGGCGATGGACCTCAAGGGCCTGCCGCCCTCCGAAGTGCACGTCCTCATGAACCTGGAGGAGCCCGCGGCCCTGGAGGCCCTCTTCCACGCCGCGAAGGTGGTGAAGGAGCGCATCTACGGGCCGCGCATCGTGCTTTTCGCGCCCCTCTACCTCTCGAACCATTGCGCCAACGAATGCACCTATTGCGCCTTCCGCGCCGGCCACAACCTTACGCGCCGCCATCTCGACCGCGCCGACCTCGAGGCGGAGGTGCGCGCCCTCGTCGCCCAGGGCCATAAGCGCGTGCTGCTCGTGGCGGGGGAGGACGCGAGCACCGCGGGGGTGGAGCGCATCGCCGAGGCCGTGGGAACGATCTATTCCGTGAAGGAGGGGCGCGGCGAGATCCGCCGGGTGAACGTGAACATCGCCCCCCTGTCGGTGGAGCAATTCAAGGTCTTGAAGGCGGCGGATATCGGCACCTACCAACTCTTCCAGGAGACCTACCACCGGCCGACCTACGCCGGGGCCCACCTGCGCGGCCCCAAGCGCGATTTCGATTGGCGCCTTTCGGTGATGGACCGCGCCATGGAGGCCGGCATCGACGACGTGGGCATCGGGCCGCTCCTCGGCCTCTACGACTGGAAATTCGAGATCCTCGCCATGATGGGCCACCTCGCCCACCTGGAAAAGCGCTTCGGCGTCGGGCCCCACACGATCAGCATCCCGCGCCTGGAGCCCGCCGCCGGATCCGAGATCGCCGCCCGCCCGCCCCATCTCGTCTCCGACCGTGATTTCCTCAAACTCATCGCCATCCTCAGGCTCGCGGTGCCCTATACCGGCATCATTCTCTCCACCCGGGAAAGCGCGGCGCTCCGCCGCGAGGCGATGTCCCTTGGGGTGAGCCAGGTTTCGGCGGGAAGCCGCACCGACATCGGCGGCTACGCCCACTCCAGCGGCGAACACCCGGGACAATTCCAACTCGGCGACCACCGCAGCCTGGGGGAGGTCGTGCGCGACCTCGCCGCTGCGGGGTATGTTCCTTCGTTCTGCACCGCCTGCTACCGCATGGGGCGCACCGGGGCGGATTTCATGGACCTGGCCAAGCCGGGGGCCATCAAGCACCATTGCGACCCCAACGCCCTTTCGAGCCTAAGGGAGTACCTCGTCGACTACGCCACCGAGGAAACCCGCGGGGCGGGCGAGGCCCTCATCCAGGAACGCCTTGCGCGGATGGACGAGCGTCCCGCTACGGTCGCCAAACGCCTGCTGAACGGGGTCGATGCGGGTAAGCGCGATGTTTTCGTTTGACGGGATGACAGGAGGTCATGAATCGGTCGCCGCGCCACGAGGGCGCATTCCGGCGACCGACGGGATGACAGGAAGTCATCAATCGGTCGCCGCGCCACGAGGGCGCAATCCGGCGACCGACGGGATGACAGGAAGTCATCAATCGGT
>JAFLEE010000102.1 GCA_017302015.1 Spirochaetota bacterium
GGGTTGGGAGGCGGGCTCCGGGGCTCGCGGGGTCGCCGGGGCGGTGCCCTCGCCCGTCCCGCCGCCCTGGAGCTTATCGAGTTCGGCTTTCAGTTGTTCGGGGGTCACGAGGGTGCGGTACCGGTGGAGTTTGATCAGGTAGAAGTCGAGCAGGACCCGTTCGTCCCCGGCCCGGCGTAGTTCGCGCAGTAGGTCGTGGCAGAGGTCGAGGAGAGTGAAAATCTCACCGACGGCGAAACGCTCCTGGCAGGCCAGGAGGCCCTCGAGGTCTCGGGACGATAATTCCAGGCGTTCGCCATCGACGATGCCCGATTTGATGAAGACCAGGGCGTTGAGGAGGCGGACGATCTCGAGGAAGAATTGCTTGGCATCGGTGCCGCCCAGGAGCGTGGAGCGCAGGAGGGCCTGGTTCCCGTCGAGTTTCCCGCCGGCGAGGTTGGCCAGGAACTCCATGGGCCCCTCGCCCGCCGCCAAGCCGAGGACTTCCCGTGCGCTATCGGCCGTCAGGCGGTCGCCCGCGTAGGCGACGGCCTGGTCGAGGAGGCTCTGGCCGTCGCGCATGGAGCCGTTGGCCGCCCGCGCGATGAGGAACAGGGCCTCGTCCTCGACCTCGATCGCCTCATCCTTCAGGATGGCCGCGAGTTGGTCGCGGATCTGGCCGAGGGAGAAGGCCTTGAAGACATAGTGCTGGCAGCGCGAGCGGATGGTGATCGGAACCTTGTGGACTTCGGTGGTGCAGAACACGAAGAGCACCTTGGGCGGGGGCTCTTCCAGGCTCTTGAGGAGGGCGTTGAAGGCCTCGGTGGTGAGCATGTGCACTTCGTCGATGACGAAGACGCGGTGCTTCTGGTTGGGAGAGGCGAAGCCCAGGCTCGCGTTGAGTTCTCGGATCTGGTCGATGCCCCGGTTGGAGGCGCCGTCGATCTCCTGGTAGTCGAGGGATCGGGCTTCCCCGATGGCGCGGCAGCCCTCGCAGACATTGCAGGGGTCGCCGGTGGGCGCCTTCTCGCAGTGCAGCCCCTTGGCCAGGAGGCGGGCCAGGGTGGTCTTGCCCACGCCGCGGGGGCCCGAGAAGAGGTAGGCATGGGCCTGGCGGCCCGAGGCCAGGGCGTTTCGGAGGGTTCGGGTGACGTGGGCTTGGCTGATGACCGCGTCGAAAGTCTGGGGGCGGTACTTGCGCGCCGTGACGGTGAAACTGCTGTCTTTGGTGAGGGTCATGGGATTAAAAAGGGCGCCGCCAGCCGCCTCAACTCCCGCGGAAAAAGGAGGATCCTCCACATCGGACCGATGCCTGCCGTTGCTGCCTTCCGGCCCTGGCGGGGTTCGGCATCAGCCGATCAAGAGGGACCCTTCTCCGCGAGAGATGGGGGGGCTGGCGGTGCGCATTCGGAGAGAGAGGGATTCGAACCCTCGATACCCTTTTGGGGTATACACACTTTCCAGGCGTGCTCCTTCGACCACTCGGACATCTCTCCCTGGGATCCGACCGGACCCCCCACGGGGGGAGGATTCGGGGCCGGGCCCTCGCCCCGCCAAGTCTAATTATAAAATCCGCCATGCCCCCCGTCAATTTGAACGCCCCGCAAAAACAGGCGGTGGAACACCTGCGGGGGCCGCTTTTGATCCTCGCCGGGGCCGGGTCGGGGAAGACCCGGGTCATCACCCACCGGGCCGCCCGGCTCATCCAATCCGGGGTCCAGCCCAAAAACCTGCTTTGCGTCACCTTTACTAATAAGGCCGCCCGGGAAATGAAGGAGCGGGTCTCCGAGATGTGCGGGGAGGCCGGGAAGGCGATCCCGGTGATGACTTTCCACGCCTTCTGCGTGCGGGTGCTCAAGAAAGACATCCATCACCTGGGCCTCAGTCCCGCCTTCACCATCTGCGACAGCGAAGACCAGCGCCAGCTCTTCTACGAAACCTGCCGCGATATCGGGGTCGACATCCGGGAGATCCCCGACGATGCTATCCGTTCGCGCATCAGCCTGGCCAAGAACGAATGCATCCCCCCGGGCACCCCCCTGGGCGACGACCTGGTCTCGAAAATGGCGACGATCATCTATCCCCGATACCAGGCCGGCTTGCGCCGCCTCAATGCCCTGGATTTCGACGATCTCCTCATGCTCACCACCCAGATCATGGAAGAGCACCCCGAGGTCGCCGCGCGCTACCAGCGCCAATACAAGCAGATCCAGGTCGACGAGTATCAAGACACCAATGCGGCCCAATACCGCATCCTTCGCCAGATCGCCGCCCATGGAAACGTGGCGGTGGTGGGCGACGACGACCAGTCGATCTACTCGTGGCGCGGGGCGGACATCACCAATATCTCCAAGTTCCTCGCGGATTTCCCGGGGGCCACCGTGGTGAAACTCGAGGAGAATTACCGCTCCACCGTCTCGATCCTGAAGGCGGCCAACGCGGTCATCGCCAACAACCCCGAACGCACCGAGAAGGCGCTCTGGTCGCGCTTGGGCCAGGGCGCGCCGCTTAACACGCTCCAGGGCGAAGACCCTTGGGACGAGGCGGAAAAAATCGCCGATGATCTGGGCCTGCGCAACTTGAAAGAGGGCATCCCGTGGAAGCGCTTCGCCGTGCTCTACCGCACCCATACCCAGAGCCGGCCCCTTGAAGAGGTCTTCCAGCGCCACCAGATCCCCTACCAGATTTCTGGCAAACTCGATTTTTACGACCGGCGCGAAGTCAAAGACGTCCTGGCCTACCTGAAGGTCCTCAATTCCCCGGCCGACGACCTCTCGTTCCTGCGGGTGATCAATTACCCCAAGCGGGGCATCGGGGACCAGAGCGTCGCCCTCATCAAGGAACTCGCCCTCCATGCCCGTGAACCGATCTTCGAGGGGATGAAGCGGGTCCTCGACCACCCGAAACTCAAGGTCGAGGTGCGGAAAGAGATGGCCCAATTGGTGCAGGTCATCACCCAGTACGGCCCGGCCATCCAAGGCCCCAAGATGCACGAGCCCATCCGCGAGTTCCTCGGCGTCATCGATTTTTGGAACGAGATCGAACGCGAACCGGGGGAAGCGCCGGCGAAGCAGAAGCGCAAGGAGGCGGTGGAGCAACTCATCGAATCCATCGGCGCCTACGCGAAGAAGGCGCGCAAGCCTTCCCTCTCCGATTACCTCATGAAACTCGCCCTCTTCTTCACCAAGGCCGACATGGAAGAGGAGGACGAGTTCGAGCAGAACGCCGTGCACCTGCTCACCATCCACGCCAGCAAGGGGCTCGAGTACCCCCACGTCTATCTCCCCGGTTTCGAGGAGTACCTGCTGCCCTTCTCCCGGGAAGTGGGCGTTCCCATCGGAGAAAAGGCCGTGCAAGAGGAGCGGCGCCTGGCCTACGTGGCCATGACCCGCGCCCAAGAGACCCTTTGCCTCACCGTTTCCGCTTCCCGCAGGCGCGCGGAAGGCTCCTACGCCCCCGAACCCTCGCGTTTCCTGGCCGAGATCCCCGATGAGCTCATCCTCCGCAATTACGGAACCCATATCTTCACGGATAAACCGGCCCAGGACGACGGCCCCACCATCGATGTCGCCAAACTCGCCCTCGATAAGATGCGCGCGCGCCTTGCCGGCGGCTAGTTCGCCGCGCTAAGGCCAACCCGCCTAACCCTTTCGCGAATCCAACGATGACTCCCCTCCCCCTTCCCGTCGACGCGCTCAAGGAGAAGATCCTCGCGTCTTTTAACGTCTCCCCCTTCTTGGTGCTCACGGCGCCCACGGGTTCGGGCAAATCGACGCGGGTGCCCCAATTCCTCGCCGATGCACCGATTCCGGGAACGATCTACGTCCTCGAACCGAGGGTGCTCGCCACCCGACTTTTAGCCGAACGGGTGGCCCAGGAGTTCGGCAGCCCCTTAGGCGAGGCGGTGGGCTACCGCACCCGCCACGATAGCCGCTTCCGCCGGGATTCCCGCATCGTCTTCATCACCCAGGGCCTCTTCGTGCGTCTGATGCAGGAGAATCCGCGCCTCGATGGCATGGCCTGCGTCGTCGTGGATGAGTTCCACGAGCGGACCATCCACGGCGACCTGGTGCTCGGGCAGCTCCGCCAGACCCTGAAGCCGGGGGGGGCGACCCGGGCCGTGATCATGTCGGCCACGATGGACGCGAAGCGGGTGAGCGACTATCTCGCCTGCCCGAGCCTCGAAACCCAAGGGCGCACGTTTCCCGTCACGGTCCAGTACGCGGGACTCCCGGAGCAGCAGCGGGAAACGCCGATCTGGGATCACGCAGCCGCCGCGGTTCGGCGCCTGATGTCGGAGGGCGTCCAGGGGGATGGCTTGGTGTTCATGCCGGGCATGCACGAGATCCGCCGCACGATCCAAGCCATCGAACGCGCTTCCCTCCCCGAACCGGTCTCCTGCTTCGCCCTCCACGGGGAACTCAGCCCGCAAGAGCAGAACCTGGCCTTCGCCCGCTCCCCCCGCCGGAAGATCATCGTCGCCACCAATGTGGCGGAAACGTCCATCACCGTGGAGGGCGTCACCTGGGTCGTCGACGGCGGCTATGCCCGGGTTGCCCGGTTCCACAGCGCCCGGCGCATCAACACCCTGGCCCTCGAGCGCATCAGCCGCCAGTCCGCCGACCAGCGCAGCGGCCGGGCGGGCCGCACGGCGCCGGGAACCTGCCTGCGCCTTTGGAGCCAGGCGACCCACGAGCGCCTTCCCGCCCAGACCGATCCGGAAGTGCTGCGCATCGACCTCGCCGACACCGTGATACGCATGAAGGCCCTCGGGTTCGTGGACCCCGCCACCTTTCCCTGGTTGGACGCTCCCGATCCGAAAGCCCTCGAGGATGCCACGGCGCTCCTTTCGGCTTTGGGTGCCATCGAAACGAGCGGAAGCCTCACGCAGATGGGGAGATCGATGGTGGATTGGCCGCTGCACCCCCGCCTCGCCCGCATGGCCCTGGAAGCCGACAAATTGGGTTGCCTCGGCGAGGCCCTCAAATGGGCCGCGATCATCAGCGAACCTTCCTTCACCCTGCGGGGTCGGTTCCATCCCGAAGAGATCCGGGGCCTTAGGTCCGACCTCACCTATCTCTCCGCCGCCCTGGAAGAAGCCCAGGGAGCCGGCTTCCACCCCGGGGCCTGCGATCGCCTCGGAATCCACGGGCAGAACGCCCGCAAAGCGCTTAAAACTTGGAAATTATTTCTCAAACAGGCCCGGGAAGAATCCCGGGAGGCCGACCCCGATGCGGAAGACGAGGATTCCGACCCCGACGTGGCCGGCCCCCGAGAAACGGCCACCGAGCGTTCTCTCATCCGAAGCCTTCTGGTGGGTTTCCCCGACCAGGTGGCGGTCAAGGAACATTCGGGCTCCCTCGCCGCGAGCCTCTCCGGCAAGCGCCGGGGCCAGGTGGCCGACGGGTCCATGATCCGCCACGCCACCGTGTTCTTGCCGGCCGAAATCACCGAGATCATCTCGGGAAAGGACCGCAAAACGCTCCTCGATATGAACTCGGAATTGACCCTGGAAGATCTCTCCGTCTGCTTCCCTGGCCGTTTCAAGACCGAGAACGTCGCCGTCTGGAACCGCATCGACCGCCAGGTCGACGGCGAAATGCGCACCTCTTTCGGGGAACTCGTCATCGAACGGAAGCGCGGCGCTCCCCCGGATGCCGCCATGGCCTGCGCCCTGTTGGCGGAAGAATACCTAAGCGGCAGTTTCACCCTGGTCAAATGGGATGATGCGGTGGACCGGTGGATCCGCCGCGTGCGTTGGGTCGCCCGCCATTTCCCCGAGCGCGGCCTCACGACCTATACCGACGAAGACCGCCTGGTCTTGCTCCAGGAGATCTTCGACGGGGCCCGCAGCGTGCGCGAGGTGAAGGACCGCGAATGCCTGCAGGTCGTGAAGTTCGCGCTTTCTTGGGACGACCAGCAATTCGTCGAGCGCATGGCCCCCGAATCGCTCTCCCTGGAAAACGGCCAAGCCCTGAAACTCCAATACGAACCCGAGGGGGCGGTCAGCGCCAGCATCAAACTCCAGCGCCTCTATGACGTATCGAAACACCCGACCATCGCCGACGGCCGGGTGGCGGTGCTCCTGGATATCCTCGCGCCCAACCAGCGCACGGTCCAGAAGACGCTCGACCTCCCCGGATTTTGGAGCGGTAGCTATCCCCAGATCCGCAAGGAATTGGCGGGAAGGTATCCCAAGCACGAATGGCGCTGATCCTTGCGCGGGTCTTCCGCGGACGCTCGCAGCCGATTCAAAGTTTCTTCGGACGGATATAACTCCGATGGGAGAGGTCGCCCACGCCATGGAGCAGGCCGACGACTTTGTCGACGATCGCCGCGAATTGGGCGTAGGAGACATCGAGTTTGGCCAGGAAGCGCACCTCGCTTTTCAGCAGCTCCGCCTTGGGCGGCGGCAGGAGGCCGCAGACCTCGAGGCGGACCGCGGCCTCGCTATGCATGAGCGCGATGGCGATCTCGCGCACGGAGATCGGCAGGAGCGCCTCTTTCGCCCGCGGCTCCCCGAGCGCCCGTAACGCCACGATCAATTTGTCGGCGCTGCGGCTTCCCCGGCGGGGTTTCCCGATGCCCGGGGAACGGGGGCGTTTGGCGCCCGCGTCGCCGTTCATGGGCCCCCGAGGTAGACCCGTTCTACCCGGCGGCCCAGAGCGCACAGGATGTCGTAGGGATGGGTATTCTTGATTCGCGCCCAATCCTCCACCGTGATCTCATGCTTGCCGCCGCGACCGAAGAGGATGGCTTCGTCCCCGACGCGCGCCTTGGCGCAGGCCGTCAGGTCGACGGTGGTGTAGTCCATGGAGATGCGGCCGAGGATCGGGCAGGAAATGCCGCGGATGAGCACGCGGCCGCGATTGCTGAGGGCGAGGGGGAGCCCGTCTTCATAACCCGCGGGCAGGGTCCCGACCCAGGTCGCGGCTTTCAGGAGATGGGTGCCGCCATAACCGATGGGGTGCCCCGCCGGCAGCAGGCGCTTGGCGATGAGGCGCGTCTTGAGCCGGAGGGTCGGCTTGAGGCGATAGGCGTGGCGACCGCTTAAGTCGAACACGCCGTAGAGGTTGATGCCGGTGCGCACGAGATCGGCGTATGCGGAGGGGAAATTATTGATGCCGTCGCTATTGGCGAGGTGCACGAGGCGGAAGGGGATGTCTTTGATCCGGCCGAGCAGCGCGCCGAAGGCCGCGATCTGGCGGGAGGTGCGGGGATCATCCGACAGGTTCGCATTGGCGAAATGGGTGAAAATTCCTTCCGCCTCGAGGCGGGGGAGCTTCATCACACGGCGAATGACGGCTTCGGCCTCGGAGACGGGGATCCCCATGCGGCCCATGCCCGTGTCGATCTTGAAGTGGAACCGCACGGTTTTTCGACATCGCGCCGCTTCCTTCGAAAGGGCCCGGGCGAGGGCGAGATCGGTGACCGGGCACACCACCCCGAGGGCGACCGCTCCCGCCACCTCCTGGGGGAGCAGCCCGCTGAGCACCTGGACGGGAACGCGGACCCTAGGAGATAAAATGGCGGCCTCGCCGAGTTCGGCGACGCCGATGCGGTCGGCCCCCGCACGGATGACCGTCTGGGCGACGGGGAGCACCCCCATGCCGTAGGCGTCGGCCTTGAGGACGGCCATCACCCGCGCCGGGAAGACGTTCTTGGCGATGCGCCTGAAATTCTCGGCGAGGGTCGGCAAGTCGATTTCGAGGCGGACGCGGGACTCGAATCCGGGCGATGAATGGGGGCCCATTTTCATTTGGACGCTCATCGCGGACGGTTCCCGGAGGAAGCGTTTGTATCCATATTCGTCGTTGGCATCTCGTCGGGGAGAAACGAGGCGTTTGAGGCAGGCGCGCTGGAGGCGCCCGTGGTTTCGAGCGGCCCGGGGTTCCTGGACCCGTAGGCCGCTTTCACGAAGCGCATCCAGATGGGGGCGGCGATGCGCCCCCCACTGCCCGATTCCATCTGGATATTCTCATCCACCCCGAGCCATACGACGGCCGTGAAATCACGGGTCATCCCCGCGAACCAGGCGTCTTTGTAGGATTGGGTGGTCCCCGTTTTGCCGGCGACCTCCTCGAAATCCATCCCGGTCGCCCGGGCGGCCCCGTAGGCCGTCCCCTCGGGGCGATGGATCACTTTTTTGAGGATGGCGAGGATCTCGCGGGAGGCCTCCTCGGAAACGAGGGTTTCTCCGCGCGCGGTATTCTCGGTGAATAGGGCGCGATTGTCGATCACGGTCTTCCCTTCGGCATCCTCCACGGCGATGATTTTTTCGGTCTTGAGGGCCCGGCCTCCCCGGGGGAGGATCGAATACAGGCGCGCGACCTCCAGGGGCGAGAGGTCGTAACTCCCCAACGCGATGGAAAGATTCCGCGGCACCCTTCCGGTCTCCACATCAGCCCCTCCCTGGACGAGGGTCACAAGGCCCCCCGGCCCGATGGCTTCGAGGGCCCGCAGCACCGGAATATTCCGGGAGGCGATGAGCGCAGCTTCGAGGCTCACGGGGCCCAGGAATTGCCGGTCGTAATTGCGGGGTTCCCAGACCCTTCCGGGAATGCGGATCTTCATGGGCGAATCGTCGATGAGGTTCGTCGCGGTCCACCCGAGGTTCTGGTGCGCGAGCAGGTAGACGAACGGCTTGCCGAGGCTGCCGATGGGTCGGCGGACCTGCTCGAAGCGCAGCAATTGGTTCTCGAGGGTGAAGCGGGAGCCCCCCGCGGCCGCGAGGAGGGCGCCGCTGCGGTGGTCCACCACCACGAGCGCGCCTTCGATGCGGTTCGACTGGGCGAGTTGGGGAAAGGCCTTATTCACCTCGAGGAGCCCCGCGGCGAGCACGGTCTCGGCGGACTCCTGGAGTTCGAGGTCGAGGGTGGTGTGGATGCGGTAACCGCCGCGCTGCACCGTCTCATCGGGGAACATGCGGTCGAGGTCCCGGCGCATCCACTCCACGAAATACGGGCTCCGGTTCACCGACATGGGCCACAGGGCATTGGCGCGATTGATGGAGCCACCGGCGACACCGACCCAGTAACGGTCGTACTCCCGGTGCGCCCAGGCTTCGCCCACGAGCCCCTGGGCGACCAGCAGGTTCATCACCACCTTGTGCCGCCGCATGGACCTTCCGGCGCCCGTGCGCGGAGAGTAAATGCCAGGATTGGCCAGGATGCCCACCATATGGGCGCACTCTACCAGTGAGAGGGCCGAGGCGGGCTTCCCGAAATAGGAGTACGCCGCGTTTTGGACCCCGTAATTCCCGTGGCCGAAATAGGCCAGATTGAGGTAGAGCAGGAGGATGGAATCTTTATCAAAGCGACGCTCGATTTCCCGGGCGCACAAGAGTTCGAAGGCCTTCCGAGAAAGGTGCTTTTGCCGCGTAGTGAACAGGGTCTTGGCCAATTGCTGGGTGAGGGTGCTGCCCCCTTGCACGGCCGACAGGCGCCTGACATTGGCCACGGCGGCCCGCAGGATGCTCTTCACGGAATAGCCGGCATGCCGGCGGAAATCCCGGTCTTCGGTGGCGATGAGCACCGGGATGACGAAGGTCGGCAGCGCATTGGTTTCACGGATCCACCGCTGGTCGAGGCGGGCGAACTCGCCCACCAAGGCCCCGCTGGCATCGAAAATACGGCTGGGGGCCATGGATTGGGCGTGGAGCGGCACGGAATCAAGCAGTTCATCCTCGCCGGTTGTTTTGGGGGCCGGAGCCCCGGGGTCGCGATTTTCGAGGATGGCGGCCAGACGCCTGAGTTCATTGTCGATTCGGGGATAATTCCGGTCGAAAAGGAACCAGGCATGGAGAAACAGGCCCAAACCCCCGCCCAAGGCGGCGAGGAGGGGCAATAAAAGGAGGAAAAGGGCGATTCGGCGCAAGCGGCGATTCGGGGGTGCTTTCATGGGGTCAAACGATTATATTATTGGGACCGGCTCCGGTCCGATTCCCATGAACCACCCCGATCACCATACCCCAGAATCCCTCTTCGAGAAACTCCGTAAGGTCCAAGCCGGCGGTTGCGCCGTGAACCTCGAACGTTGCCGGGCGATCGCCCCGATCGTCAACGAGATCCTCGACCTGAAGCGCGAGAAAAACGCGGTCATCCTCGCCCACTCCTACGTCTCCAGCGAGATCGTCTACGGGGTGGCCGACTTCACCGGCGACTCCTATAAACTCGCCAAAGACGCCCTCGGCGCCCGCGCGTCCACCATCGTGTTCGCCGCGGTGAAGTTCATGGCCGAGACGGCCAAGATCCTCAATCCCGAGCGCACCGTCCTCGTCCCCAACGAACTCAACGGGTGCTCCCTGGCCGACGCCATCACCGGAGCGAAGGTGCGCGAATTGCGCGCGGCCCATCCCGACCACGCCTTCCTCTGCTACATCAACACCACCGCCGATGTGAAGGCCGAGTGCGACGTCTGCGTCACCTCCTCCAACGTGCACGACATCGTCGAGCGCCACCCGTCGAAGAAGATCTTCTTCGTCCCCGACCGCCTCATGGGGCTCAATATCCTCGACGAGATGAAGCGCCGCGGCGTCGAGAAAGAGATCCTCCTCTACGACGGAACTTGCTACGTCCACGAAACCTACGACGCCCTGGCCGTCTTCTCCCTGCGCCAGAAATACCCGGGCCTGAAGGTCCTCGCCCACCCCGAATGCAAGCCCGAAGTCGCCCGGGCGGCCGATTTCATGGGCAGCACGGCCGAGATGCTCAAGTACGTCAAGGCCGCCCCCGAAGAAACCTACCTCATGCTCACCGAATGCGGCCTCTCGAACCGCCTCGAAGTCGAGGTGCCCCGGGCGAAGTTCGTCGGCTCGTGCACGCTGTGCAAATACATGAAGGCGAACACCTTAAGCGACGTACTGCGCGTCCTCAAATCGCCCCGTCCCCAAGACGCCATTTCGATCGAGGAAGGCGTGCGCCTGCGCGCGAAAAAGTGCATCGACGCCATGTTCGACTACGCGGAAAAGGGGAGCGGGGCCCTCGGTTAAGAGGCGGCCCCCGGCCCTTCGAGCCTGGTACGGCATCACACCCATGGGGAAAAAAACTCCCAGCGACGACGATTTCCTGCGCCACCTGGGGCTCAAGAAAGACGGGCCGACGGAGGCCGCACCGAAAGCGGCCAAGGCCGTCCCCGAGCCCGGGAAACGCCGCGCGCCCTCCTCCGAAGAGTTCCGCACCCAATTAGGGAAATACCTCGGGAGCGTCCTGCCGGAGAAAGAAGCCGATTTCAAGGCCCCCCCTGCGCGGCCCGCCAACCCGTTCAAGAACCTCGAGCATTTCAGGGCCGAAGAGATCCTCGACCTCCACCAGATGACCGTCGAGAGGGCCAAATCCGCCCTTAACTGGACGATCAAGGGCATGCGGAGCCGGGGCCTGCGCACCCTGCTACTCATCACGGGCAAGGGCATCCATTCTCCCCATGGCGCCATCCTCAAGACGGAGATCGTCAACCTCCTCGCCCATAGCGATGAGATCCGCCGGTTCCAAGAAGCCCCCGCCCGCCTCGGCGGCGGGGGGGCCCAGCTTGTGGAAATCAAACCCGAAGGGTAAGTTTTACCCGAGGACCCCATGGCCATCACCGAAGAAAACGTGCGTCACGTCGCCAAACTCGCGCGCATCCGCGTCGACGAGGGGCAACTCCAATCCCTGGCCGGCGACATGGCCCAGATCGTGCGCATGGTCGACGAGATCAACCAACTCGATACCCGCGGTCTCGAACCCCTCCTCTCCGTGCAGGAGACCTCCAACGTCATGCGCGACGACGTCAGCGGCCCCGTCCTGCCCGTTTCGACCATCGAAAAACTATCGCCCAAATTCGAAAACGGCCACCACGTGGTCCCCGCCGTCATCGAATAACGCCGCGGGGCGCTGCCTCGCTTTCAGCCTGTTTTCTTGAAATAAAACTCGGCGGTATCCCCCAGATTTCGCCACCTTGCGACGGCTTCGAAAAGGCCCTGTGGGAGGATCCTCGATAAGAGCGGGAAGAGCCGGCGGAAACGCGATGGGTGGATGCCTGTGGCGCGCACGCCGACGAGACGGAAGCCGAACGGAGCCAGCAGGTTCACGAGGCTCCGCTTCCCATAGAGAAAATAGTGATCGTCGGGGGAACTTGCGAGGAAGGCTCCCCGATCAAAACGGGCGGAAAGCCCATCGATATTGGGGGTTCCCAAGGCGAGGATCCCCCCCGCTGCAGTCCGGGCCGCTAGGGTCTCCAGGAGGCGGCGGACTTCCCGAAAATGCTCGACGACATACCAGAGCGTCACCACTTCGAAGGTCTGGTCGACGGGGCTCTCGAGGATGTTTTCGCATCGGATCCCATGGGTTTTAGAGGCCCGGTCCACCGCGTATTGGCTGAGTTCCACCCCGTGGGTCTCGAACCCCCGCCGCTTCGCCCGGTCGAGGAAGAAACCCATCGCCGCGCCCACGTCGAGAAGCCGCCCCCCCCTCGCGAAGCGTCCGAGAAAATCCAGGCGCGCATCGCTTAATCGGTAGATCGACTCCCGATCTTCTTCGTAGGTCTTGCCGTAGGCCCGCACGTACTCGTCGAGGAAATAGGCGGCTCCGTATTCGCCCCGGGCGTGCTCCGGGGCCTCTTCGCCGAAAATGCCGATGGCGACGGTCTCCTGCAGCCAACCGAGGCCGCAGCGGCCGCAGATCCAGAGATTGGCCTGCCGCCTCCGATGGGCGATTGAAATCCGTTTGCTCGCGCACGACGGGCAATGCGGGGGACGCACTGCATCGCAAAGCGACTCCAGCACCCTCGGCCACAGGTCAAACCGCTTACCGATGGGAAATTTCTGGCGGCATTCGACGGCCGCTTGCCTTCTCGCCGTCCAGGAAATCGTCCCGCCCCCGATTTTTTCGGCCTTCGACGAGAACACGGCGAGGTGCTTCTGCGTCAAACGTTCATGGATGGACGAGGGTGAATGGAGGAGCACGGGGATTCCGCACGAGAGCGCTTCTAGGGCGGAGAGGCCGAAATAGCCGACCAAGAGGCCCGCTTGGCCGAGTTCCCTCTTGAAATCAGACTCGGCGTTGCCCGAGACTTCCCTCACGGCGACTTCTTTGAAACCGAGGGAATGGATTTCCGAATGTTCCCGGCCCGATTCCAACCAGGCGTCGCCCTTCGGCAACCAAAGGATGAGCCGTTCCTTTATTTTTCCGGGAAAGTCTCCATCGCGGATCAATCCCGCGGCCTCGAGGCACCACGGGTGAACTTGGGCGGCTTCCAAGCCCCCAGCGTACATCACGGTTCCTCGGCCGTCCGCTTCGGGGTGTGGGGCCAGGCGACTATCGGGCAACCATTCCACTCCGACGAGGTTGGCCCGCCCAGGGTGATCTTCCAGACCGGGGATCCCCTCGGCAACATAGTCCGCAACGTTGCGTTCCTTGCCCACACTATCCATAACGAGGACGCGGGCCCCGCGGGCCTGCAAATCGCGGACCAATTTCGGCGGGCTTTCCCGTTTGTCGAGCCAGACCAGATCGGGGCGGAAGGCGTCGACTTCCTCGTGGAGGAGTTGGGCACCCCGCCAGGGGTGCAGGCGAAAATCCAGGCGCCCTTCGGAGCTGTGGGCGATCTTTTCGGTGCGCACCCGATGGCCATTGCCGTAGCCGGGACCCTGCCCCCAGACGAAGAGCACCTTTCGCCGCGCGGGATTACCTGAGTTCATAGTGCATTTTCCCGTCGGGACGTTTTTCGAGGAAGAGGTCGAGGCCGTAGGCGCTCTCCCATTGGGCGGGATAGGTGCCGCGTTCCAGGCGTTTCCCGCGGGCCCGCACGGCGGCCGATGGAATCAGGTAGCGGTTCAAAAAATCATCCTCCATGGCGAGGGCGAAACGGGCGCTCCACGCGCCGTCTTTGCTCGTGGCCTTCGGAATGAGGAAGCGAAACCCCTCCGCCAGGATCCGGCCGTTGGAAAGAGCGATGCCCTCCGCAGGCGACCAAGCGGCTTCCCCGGAAGCTTCTTGGATGAAATCTTCCTGGCTTTTGAGCGAAGATACCAGGGGGGAGGACCAGAGTTTGTCCTGGAGGGAAGTTCGGTCCAGATGCCAGGAGGACCGATTGGAAAAAAGACCGCCCCATCCGCTAAGGCCCCGGGAAGAAAAATGCGCCCAAGCATCGATGGCGAGGGTCCCGGTGACCGTGCCCCTTTCCTCCGGATGGAGGCGCTTCCAAAGGTCCTCAACCAGGGCTTCTCCGCTTTGTAAGCGCAGTTCTCCTGAATCCGAATCGCGATGATAGGCGAGGGAGCCTGAGAGAGGACTTCGCTTCCACATCCCCGAGAACCGCCCGACGGTGAACGAAGGCGCTTTCCACTCCCAATCCCCTTCAATCCCGTGGACCCATTCATCTTTCCAACGAAGACTTTCGAGGCGGCAATTGCCGTAAAACATCGGCCAAGGAACCTTTGGACCCGCCACGCCCGACGCGGGGGGCGCGCCCAATAGGCCCAGATCGATTTCCCTAAGGTCCAGATGCAATTCCCAAGCCTTCCAAGGGGGCTTGGCGCTAAACCGGAGCCGTCCCTCCCCTTTGCCGATGCCGAGGCCCGAGAGCACGCCCTCGAGCGAGGTACCATCCCACGCTAAATCCACGCTTTTACTGCGCAGGGGGACTTTCACGAACGGCAAACTACTTTCGAGATCCTCCCCATGGGCCGTCACATGGAGGCTCTTCCCCACCAGGTCCGCATCCAGGCTGAGTCGGCCCAGGCGCCTCGGCCCCCACACCACGTTTTCCCACACCGTATCGGAGAGCGTAAGCGATTCGAGCCCCCCGCCCGTGTCGAGGGAAAATTTGGCCGTCGCCCGCCCGCCTTCCCAGTCGAACCTCACGAGGCCCGAGCCCCCGCGATGCCAGGCGCCGGTTAGTTTCCAGTCGAGCCTTCCCGGAAGAACCCCGAAGGTTTCGTAGCCCTCGAGCCGCCCGGAATCGCTTTTCACCTCGAGGCCCCCGCGCGGGTCACGCCGGAGTTTGCCGCGGCCCTTTATCTTCCCGAAACCGAGGCTTCCCTCCAGGCTCCAAAGCGCTTCCTGCTTTCCCCAATCGCCCTCGGCTTCGAGGCGAAGCCCCCCGCCCTCCCCGCGCACGGCGCCCCGTAGCCGATCATCCACCCACGCATCCAGGCGCACAGGGTTTCCAGCCATCCGCATCTCGAGGCGGGAGACCTCGAGTCGCCAGCCCAAGAATTGGGAGAGGATCGGCCGCCCCGTCTGGCGCCACTTGGTCCCGGGTTCCTTCACCCATGCGTCCAGGTTGGACCAGACGGGTTCGGGACGGGCCGCGTGGAGGTTCAAATCGAGGCGCGGCTTTCCGACCCAATGGGGATGGATCCCCAATTCAACCGTCGGCGCCTGCAGCAGGCGCCGCCCGCGCCAATCGATCTGCGCCCCGGTGAAGGTGAGATGCCCCCGCCCCATCTC
>JAFLEE010000103.1 GCA_017302015.1 Spirochaetota bacterium
CGGGGGGAAACGCGCGCAAGGGGCCGCCGCGGGCCCCGCCCGGGGCGCATCGCGTCGGCCGCCGCCGGCCGTTCCCCCAAGTCATCGTCCCTTCCGGAAACCCATGGCCATAAACGTCGAATTCAGCGAACAGATCAACCTCGACCAGAAGCGCTATTCCCGCTACGTCTGCGATAGCCGCGCGATCCCCAACGAGATCGACGGGCTCAAGCCCGTGCAGCGGCGCATCCTGTGGACGATGTGGAACTCGGTGGCTAAAAGCGCCTACACCAAGACGGTGAAGGTCGCGGGCCTCGTCATGGGCTACCACCCCCACGGCGACGCCTCCATCCAGGACGCCATCTCGGCCATGGTGCAGGATTTCGTCTTCGCCAACAACCATCCCCTCCTCGCCGGGGAGGGCACCTTCGGCGACGTCCTCGACCCGGCGGCCATCGCCTCGCCCCGTTACACCGAGGTGAAACTTTCCGATTTCGCCAAGGATGTCGGCTTCTTCGAATCCCTCCCCGACATCGAATACGCCGACAATTACGACGAGACGACGAAGGAGCCCATTTTCTACGTCCCCAAGATCCCCACCGTCCTCCTCAATTCCATCACGGGCATCGCCACCGGCTTCCGCACCTCCATCCCCGCCCACCGGCTCGGCCACATCGTCGAGGCCATGGTCCTCCACCTGAAGGGCAAGAAGATCCCCGAACTCGTGCCTTGGTACAAGGGCTTCGGGGGCCGCACGCGCTTCTGGAAGGGCGAGACCGGGCAGGTCTTCTACACCACCGGCTTCGGCTTCTCCAACGAGGGCGAAAAGCTCTTCCTCACCCACGCCCCCCAGAACTGGAACCGCGAGAAGGTGGTGGAGTACCTCGAGGAGCAGCTCGAGAAGGAAGACTGCGAGATCCGCTCCTGGCTCGACCATTCGAAGGAGACCTTCCGCATCGAACTCGCCCCCCGCCGCGGCGCGCGCCTGACGCCCGAGGTGCTGGCCAAGATCTTCGCGAAGGAGAACAACGAAGCGGTGGTGATGAACGTCATCAATAGCGACGGGCGCCTGGCGGAGTACAGCCCGGCCCAGATCGTGAAGCGCTTCTGCGATTTCCGCAAGGGCCACCTGGTGCGGCGCTTTAGGCGCCTGGCCGAACTCGAGAAGGAGAAGATCGAGCGCCAGAGCGAACTCATCCGCTTCCTCGAGGAAAAGTGGAACCTCAAGGTCACCACCATCAAGAACAAGGCCGACCTCGAGGGGAAACTGAAGGACGGGAAGTTCAAGTACTGGGAATGGCTGTCGGAGTTGCCCGTCTACCGCATGACCCGCGAAGAGGTCGCCAAGTGCCGCGAGGCCATCGCCGAGGCCAAGCGCGAACTCTCCCGCTACCAGGAACTCATCCGCAACGAGAAAAAATTGGTGGAGTTCATGATCGACGAGGTCACCGCCCTCCGCCAGAAATGGGACCCCTCATGAGCGACGAAAAGAAGGGGGGCAAGGCCCCCGCCCGCACCTTCCGCAAACTCTCCAACGTCGAGCACGTGCGCCTGCGCACGGGCATGTGGCTCGGCCAGAACAGCCAGTCCACCTACCAGCAGCACTTCATGGCCCCGCGCAAGAAGGGCGGCTACGACATCACCCACGAGGAGATCACCGAGGTCCCCGCCAAGCTCAAGTGCCTCGACGAGGCGGTGATGAACTGCGTCGACGAGTACAACCGCAACCAGAACGACCGCAGCGTGCCCAAGGCGCGCAAGATGGACACCCTCGAGATCTCGCTGGGCGACGACCGCCGCCGCATCACGGTGGCCGATAACGGGCGGGGCATCCCCGCCGCCAACGCCGAGGGGGTCTTCCTCCACCTGATGTACGGCGAGAACTTCGACGACGAGGTGCGCCGCGACCACGTGGCCGGCCAGAACGGCGTGGGCATCTCGCTGGTGCGCATCGTGAGCGCCTACTTCAAGACGGTCACCCACCACGACAAGACCTCCTACTACAAGATCTTCACCCCGACGGCCGCCTTCCTCGACGGCGCGCGCAAACTGAAGTTCTCCCCGGAAGAAATCGAGTCCATGGTCCGCCATTTCGAGGAGCACGGCACCGCGGCCTACCCCGGCCTCGAGGAGAAGCGCAAGAAGCCCCTCCTCGAACTCATGGAGAAGACCGGGCTGGCGGCCCAGATCAAGAAGAATCCGGAACGTTGGCACGGCACCGCCGTCACCTTCGAACTCGACCCCAAATTCTTCAACGGCCTCGATGTCTCCTTCGACCTGCGGCTGCTCTCCCAGTACCTGCAGGACATCGCCATGAGCAATCCCGGGCTCAAGGTCGTCCTCAAGCACAAGAAGGAGAAGACGGTCTTCCATTTCGAGCACGGCTTCGAGGACCTCTTCGAGGGCTCGGAGACGCCCTATTTCCGCCTGCTCTACAAGGGCGCCGACCCGAAGAGCGGGCTGCTCCTCGAGTCGTTCTTCCTCCCCGGCGAGGGGAAGAACCTCACCTGGGTGAACTCCAATTTCGCCTCCCTCGGGGGCTCGGCCGTGGAGTACCTGGAGAACCGCGTCTGCGACGAGGTGCGAAAGAAGCCCGCCATCCAGGCCCTGGAGAAGCGCCTCAAGACCGACGCCAGCCGCCGCGACGTGCGCGCGTGCTTCCACATGATCTCCAATTGGCGACTGCTGAACCCGCGTTTCCGCAGCCAAGACAAGTCCTACCTCATCAACGACCTCAACGAAGAGATCCGCCAGGCCGTCGACAAGAACCTGGACAAGCTCATCAAGGAACTCGACCTCGTCAACGAGGTGAAGATCCAGATGGAGAAGCGCGTCAAGATGAAGGACCTCGAGGACGCCAGCCGCGACCTGCGCAAGGCCGGTCGCATGGTGATCCCAAAACTCATCCCCTGCACGGGGGGCGACGAGGAGGCCGGGCGCACGCTCTTCATCGCCGAGGGCGATTCGGCCATCGCGGGCCTGCGCCCCGTGCGCGATCCCCGCACCCACGCGCTCTTCCCCCTGCGCGGCAAGCCGCTGAACGTGAAGGGGATGAGCCTGGCGCGGGCCGTACAGAACGAGGAGATCAAGAACCTCGTGGCCATACTCAACCTGCCCCTCACCGGCAAACTCGAGTCCAAGGAGTCCGTGGGCTACGAGCGCATCGCGATCATCACCGACGCCGACTACGACGGGTACGCCATCCGCAGCCTCATGGTCTCCTTCTTTTACGAGTACTGGCCCGACCTCTTCCGCATGGGGCTCGTCTACCTCTGCAGCGCCCCGCTCTTCGAGGTCGAAGTCCAGAACCCCCGCAAAGAGAAGAAGGTCTTCTTCTGCATCGACGACGGCGAGTACGACAAGCTCGTCAAGAAGGTGAAGGAGACGGGCTCGGTCATGGTCCGCAAGAAGCGCAATAAGGGGCTCGGCGAGACCGGCAAGGAAGCCATGCGCTACACCATCGACCACTGCATGTCGCGCATCGACATCAAGAACGAGCGCGAGGCGAAGAAGACCCAGGAACTCTGGTTCCACCGCGATTTCGCGGAGGACCGGCGCAAGGCCATCAGCGAGTACGCCGCGCTCTTCTTCGAGGCCTGACGGCGGCCTATCGCCGCAGCACCGAGGCCAGCCAGTCCCCCGCGCCGCCCAGGATCATCTGGATGCTGACGGCGGCGACGATGAGGCCCGTGATGCGGATGAGGGGCCCCGTGGCGTGGAGTCGCTCCAGCACCCGGCCGATGCCCTGGGAGGCCAGCATGAGGGAGAAATTGGCCAGGAGCGCCAGGGAAAGCGCGGCCATCGTCGGCCCGACGCCCTGCTCGGAGGAAAAGGAAATGGCCGCGGCGATGGTGCCCGGGCCGGCGATGAGCGGCGCGCCGAGGGGGACGATGGAGAAATCGGCGGCGGGACCCTCGCCCTCCTTTTCGTAGAAGCTTCCCTTGCGCACGGCGTGCAGGCCGACGATGAACAGCACGATGCCGCCCGCGATCTTGAGGGAATAGAGGTTGATGTGGAAGACGGATTTGAGGAGGAAATTGCCGACCCCCGTGAGGACCGCCAGGATGGCGAACGCCACGAGGGTGGCCTGTACGGAGACCCGGCGGATCTGCGCCGCGGAGAACGCCGGCTTGAAAGAGGAAAGCAGGAATATCTTGGAGGTCGGGTTGATGAGGGCGAGAAAATAGAGGCTGCTTTCGACGATCGGCTTGGGGTCCATGGGGAAGGGTACCCTCCCCGGGAGCCGAGATCAAGGCTCCGCTGCGATTTCCTCGGGCTTCTCGATCGCGCGTAAGACCCCGCCGTCCTTTCCCCTCTCAACGCGGATCTTGATCGGACCGTGGGGGGTCGGAACGGTTCCCTCCACCCATTCAAGATCGCCGAGTTCGGGGCGGAGTATCGCCCGTGAGAAGCCGGGAGCCGTCGGGCGTACGCCGAGGATCCGCTCGCTCAGCCACGCGGTGGGGCCGCCCGCCCAGCCGTGGCAGAGGCTATGGCGCAGGCCGACATAGCAATGGGCCCCGAAATCCGCGTGGAGGTCCCGTTTCCCCGGGACGGGGAGTTCGTCGATGCGGCAGGCGTTCTTCGTCCATTCCAGGTCGAAATCTTCCCAGAAACTCGTCGCGCCGAAATCAAGCATCCCGCCCCAATACTTGCGGATGGCTTCCAGGGCCGAACGGTGCCCCCCGCCCTCGGCCATGGCTTGGAGGACGTAGAAGCCCAGGAAGGTGGAGAGCCGCCGCTCGGGCTCCGGTGCGAACACGCGAAGGTGGATCTCGGCGGCGTCCTCCAGCCCGGAGAGCACCTGGAGCGCGTGGGCCTGCTTGTTGGTTCCCGCATCCGCGCGGTGGGCCGAGGCCTCCGCCAGGCTTCGGGCGCACGACTCGGCCGCCGTCGGTTCCCCGAGCCAGGCGCAGAGTTGCCGGCCCGCCCGTAAGGCCAGGCAGAGGAGCCCCTGGAGCCCGGCGTGGACCGCGGGGGCATCCTGGTGCGACGGCCAATCGAGGAAGCGCATCGGGGGAAAGTTTTCCGCGCCATCGGGACCCACGAGGGCCCGCAGCCGCTCGAGGAGGGGGAGGAGGGCATGACGCTGGGATTCGAGGTAGGCGGTCCGCCCGCGGGCGAGGTGCCATTCATAGAGGTTGATCACCCACCAGGCCGAATAGGTGGAGATCGTGTTCATCCACCCATCGCCGGGCGTGCGGTCCCGGACGAAATCGAGGCTGGATTCGACCACCTCCGTGTCGTCGAACACCGCGGCGACGGTGCGGATCTCGGGGTTGAGATCGCCCATCCACACCAGGCGATCCCGGTGGATGCCATCCCACAGGTGCTCCTGCATATTGAGTTGGACCGTCCAGGCGCCGACCTCCCAGATCCGGTTGAGGCGTTCGTCGCTGGAACGGAAGGACCCCGTCCACGGCAGGTCGCGGATGATGAGGACGGCGTGCACGGCGAGGAGGGGAAGTTCGGGCGCATCGGCGGGGACCTCCAGGTGGAGGAACCGGAAGCCCGTTGGAGAACTTTCCGCGCTCCCCATGGCCGGGATGTCGAGGAGGGTGTCGTGGACCGAATGGTCATTGACGGGCGATCCCAGCGCGGCGCCCACCGATTCGCCGAAGCGCAGCCTGGCTTGGTAGACGCCCCTGTCTCCCGCCGCCGTATCCGGGGCGGGTTTCCCCCGCGGGGTCACGAGGCGAACGGACCCGTGGATCTCCATCCCGAAGTCGAGGAGGATCGCGCCCCCCGGAGGAAGGCTCGCATGCTCGCCCACGAAATGGACATAACTTTGCCCTTCGCGCGAAGTCAGGAGCCGCTCCCCGTGGCGCGGCGCGCGCTTTCCCTCGGACTGCATGAGGATCCGCTTCGGCCAAACGGGCAGGCGCGTGCGCAAGTCTGTTTTTCCTAAGGCGAGTTCCCGTCGGAACGGGGGCGCGGCCGGGGCGTGACGCAGGGCGGGTTGGGCGGGGTTCATGGGGCAATGATACGCCATGGCGCGGCGTTCCGCCTTAAACGTACGGTCAAAAAGGGGTAAAATCAGGTCAAACCCATGAGATCCACCCGGGGAATTTCCGCCAAAGCCGCTCTCCCCGAATCGCTACTCGATACCGGGGCGTGGGTGAAGGTGGTCTACCATCGCCAGCGGGGGGACGAGATTCCCCACACCCACGCCTTCCACGAACTCGTCCTCGTGCGAAGCGGGCGGGCCTTCCATGTGACTGAAGATGGTAGGTTTCCCATCGGCCCCGGGGATTGCTTCCTCGTAAAGCCTGGCCTTGTCCATACCTACGAGGCCGGGGCGCCCCTTGAGATCGTCAATCTGCTCTTCGATCCCGCGCGCCTGGCGCTCCCGATCCACGACCTGGGGGACCTCCCCGGCTACCGGGCCTTCTTCGAGACCGGCCCCCGTTTGCGGGGAAATTTCCGCGGGGAAAACGGCCTGAGGCTCCGGGGGGCGGAGCAGGCCCGCGCCGAGTCGCGGCTCGATTCCATGCGCCGCGCCCAGGAGAAGCGGGAACCGGGATGGCGGCACGCGATGGCCTGCGAGTTCATGGCGCTCATCGGCCTATTGGCCCGGGCCTCGTCGCGGCGCGGGAGGAGCGACCCGGTGGAACGCCTCGAGGGGGCGCTGCGTTGCCTCGAATCCCTCTACCCCGAACCGGTGCGCCAAGAACAGATCGCCGCGCGCCTCGGCGTCTCGGTGAGCACCCTGGCGCGCCTCTTCCGCCAGACGATGGGCAAGGGGCCCATGGAGGCGCTCCAGGAGATCCGCCTCGAGGCCGCCGCGCGCCTCCTGGAGAACACGGGGGAGAGCGTCTCGGCCATCGCGGAAAACGTCGGATTCGTCGACGGCAATTATTTCAGCAAGGTCTTCCGCGGGGCCTTCGGGGTGAGCCCCCGGGATTTTCGGCGCGGGAAGCGGGTGGTAGGCCGGGTCACGCGCCCTTGAAGAGGAATCCCGTATCCAATTTGGCTTCCACCGGTTTGCCCGAAGCGGGATGGATGCGGATGCCCGAGGCGGTGCGGGTGATGCGCTTGACGGCCCCGAAGCCCGCCGGCGTTTCGACCATCCCCATGATGTAGGGCACGACGGTCGGGCAATCGGCCTCCAAGCTGAGGGCGGTGGGGATGCCCATCTTCGAGAGCACGTTGCGCGCGGCCGAGGGGGCGAGGCCCAAGTGGAAGCACGAGGTGAGGTCTTCCAGGCCGAGCACGTTCACATGGCGGCTGGACCACGGGGCGTAATGGCGGCCCCCGTTGGAGATCCAGAGCATGGTGCTGGCGAGGAGGGCGGTATTGCGCAGGGAGAAGAACACCGCGCGCTCGTGGGGGAAGGAGACGGCCGTCCAGCCCAGTTCCACGTTGCTGCGCGCGGGGAGGATCACGAGGTCTTCGTAGCCGCGGCGCGCCGGGTAGCGGGTGAGGTCGGCGAACCCGCCGGTGAGGAGGGGCACCCGGTCGAGGGAGGCGAAGGTGGCGCCGGGCTTGAGCGCCTGGTAGCCGCCGAGTTCGGGTTGTTCGAAGGGCTTGGGAAGGACCATCCCGAAGGCGATGGGGCTCGTGGAGATGATCCCGCCCTCGTCGGGGAAGCGCAGCATGGCGTGGTGGCCGGCCGGCATGGGGCCTTCCATGCCCGAGATGGTGTGGGTCTGGTAGACGGCGGTCTCCCCGTCGCGCAGGCGGAGGGTCTTCCGCACCAGGCCCTTGCGCACCCGGGTCTTCGTCTCGAGGGTGAACTCGGTCACCCCGAATTTCTTCGAGTAGCCCACGGGCACCCACGCATTATTGGCGGTTTCCCCGTGGACCGGGTGCTTCTCATGGTGGTAGGGGTCTTCGTTGCCGCCGAAGGGCAGGCCGAAGAAATCGCCTCGCAGGGAGCGGATGATCTGCGGATTGGCGGGGGCGATCTTCTCCTCGGCCCACGGGGCGATGGAATAGGGTTGCAAACGCCGTTTCCCTAGGCGAAAACTCACGGGCGCCAGGTGGCCCCCGGCGCGGGTGAGGGCGGCTTGGACGCTGTCGCACGAGAAGGTCCAAGAGGGTTGTCCGTGGATGGTCCTGAGTTCCGGGAGGTTCTTCATGGGGATTCCTTATACCGGGGGCCTTCAAGCCTTCAAATGCATCTTGGCGCGTACGTGGTCGAGGGTCTTGGCCGCGGTCTCCCGGGCGGAGAGCGTGCCGCGGTTCACCAGGCCCCACAGGTAGCCCTCGTCGGCCCGCACTCGCTTGTAGGTTTCGCGCATAGGTCCGATGAACGCGCCCAGGCGTTCGTTTATGAGCGCCTTGCAATGGCCGCAGCCCCAGGCCCCGTTCTCGCATTTCTGGCGGACCGCGGCGGTCTCCTCGGGGAAGAAGGCTTCGTAGTACTTGAACACGGTGCAGATATCGGGGTGGCCCTTGTCGTCGATCTTGAGGCGGGCCGGGTCGGTCTTGGTCTTCTGGATCTTGGCGCGGATTTCCTTGTCTTCATCGCAGAGGAAGATGGCGTTCCCGAGGGATTTGCTCATCTTCTCCTGCCCGTCGATCCCCGGGAGCGCCTGGGCGGTGCCCACCAAGGCCTCGGGTTCGATGAGTTCCGTGCCGTATTGGGCGTTCATCTTCCCCACGAGATCGCGGGCTTCTTCGATGTGGGGCACCTGATCCTGCCCCACGGGCACGAGGTGGGCGCCGAAGACGGCGATATCGGCGCTCTGGTGGACGGGGTAACTGAGGAAGGCCAGGGAATGCCCCTTATTGTAGCCGAGGCGCATCTCGTTCTTGATCGTCGGGTTCTGCTGGAGTTGGTTGACCGTGACGAAAAGGGAGAAGTACACGAAGAGTTCGTGGATTTCGGGGATGCCGGATTGCCGCACCAGGGTGGCCTTTTCGGGATCGATGCCGGCCGCGAGGTAGCTGGCGACAACGTTGAGCGTGTTCTCGCGCAAGAGTTCGGGGTGCTCGAAATGGGTGGTGAGGGCCTGGACATCGGCGATGAGGATGAAGGTGCGGTACTCCTCCTGGAGTTTCACCCGGTTCCTCAGGCTTCCCACATAATGGCCGAGGTGCAGGTTCCCGGTGGGTCGGTCTCCCGTGAGGATGGTTTTCCGCGCGTCGCTGGCTTGGGTCATGGGGTATTTTACTCCGAGAAAGCCCGGTTTTGCGATGCGTCGGGGCTTGGACGCCTGCCGCGGGCCGGGGCCGATCCCCTCCCGTGTCGCGCCAATCGGGGGGAGCCGCCCCGTATTCCCAAGAGCTTCGTCGGGCTTCCATCGCCGTGCCCTGGGAGGGGCCCATTCCCCGGCCATCCGATTCGTACGGGTCGGCTCTAAAAAAGCGTCGGGTCGCCAAGTCGCCGGGAACTCATCCCCGGGGGCATTCGTTTGTATAATGGGCCACCCATGACCCGATTTTCCCCCATTTCCCGCCCCCTCGAACCATGCCCGTAACCGGTTTCAAACCGCGGCGGGCGATCCTCTACGATCTCATCCTGCCGCTCGCCACCCGCGAAGAGGCCAGCCGGCGCATCGGGGAGAGCGAATCTCTGGTGAAGACCTTCGGCGGGGCGGTGCTCCTGAAGGTGATCCAACGGCGCCACCATCCAGGCTCCACGAGCTATATCGGCCGCGCGAAGTTGGAGGAGATCCTCGCCGAGGCCCTCGAATTGGGGGCCGACCTCCTCATCATCAACGATAGCCTCAAGCCCCGGCAGAAATTCGCCATCGAGACGGTGATGGAAGAGATGAAGATCAACGCCCGCAACCGCCACGCCATGGAGGTGTGGGACCGCGTCGACCTCATCCTCGGCATCTTCACCCGCCATGCGCGCAGCGCCGAGGCCAAACTGCAGTTGGAATTGGCCCGCATCCGCCACCAGGGCCCCCGCATCTTCGGCATGGGTGAAGACCTCTCCAACCAGGGCGGGGGCATCGGCACGCGGGGCCTGGGCGAAACGAACACCGAGATCATGAAGCGCCACCTCATGGAGCATACCCGGCGCATCGAGGACAAGATCGAGCGCCTCGAACGCTCCCGGGGCGAGATCCGCAAGCGCCGCGAGAAGCGGGGCGTGAAGCACGTGGCCATCGTGGGCTACACCAACGCGGGGAAGAGCGCGCTCTTCCGGGCGCTCACGGGCAAGGCCGTCCTGGTGGAAGACGCCCTCTTCGCCACCCTCGACACCACCACGGGGAAAATGGCCTGGAAGTACAGCCGCTCCCAACTCCTCTTAAGCGACACCATCGGGTTCATCCGCAAATTGCCCCTGGCCCTGGTCGCCGCCTTCCGTTCCACCCTCGAGGAGGCCATCAACGGCGATGTGCTCCTACACGTCGTCGACGCTTCCGACCCCGAGATCGCGGAGAAGATGGCGGCGGTGGGCGGCGTCATGCGGGAGTTGGGCATGGCCGATCTCCCCTGCCTCACCGTGTTCAATAAGTGCGATCTGCTCCCCCCGGGACGCGAATTGCCGGTGGTGGAGGGCCCCTCGGTGCGCATCAGCGCCCTGGGCCGCACCGGTTTTCTCGAACTCTTGCGCGCCATCCACCGCATCCTCGGCCTCGACGCATCCCACCTCGATTCCATCCGACCCGACGAACTCGCGGGGGAATTGCCGGCCGATGAGCCCGAGCGCCGCCCGGTTCCCGTCGATTTCCGCGACGAAGCGCCCTAGGTGCCCGTCGGGTTGAAACTGGGGATTTTAGAAACCCTGACCTCGCCGGGGCCTTCCTTTCTCCCGCGGGAGGTGGGAATCCCTTCCGTCGCGCCGCAGCGCCAGCGGATGGGCCCGGGTGCGGTTTTTTTTAGTGGCGCTGAGGCGCTCCTCCAGGGACTCCCACCTCCCGCTTCGGAAAAGGCCACCACCGTCGACGGCCAGGTAAAAGGCTTCGCCTTTTGAAGGGGGGTGAGGAGAATCGGAATTTACTTTTCTCCGGATCTAAGCTTAAATCACCCATGCCTGCCAACTTCGTTTCCGTGGATTGCGATACCCAGCTTCTGCTCCCTCCGGATCTCCGGCCATGGTTGCCTGCCGATCCTATTGCGCATTTTCCGCGGGAAACGCTGGCTTTCCTGCCCATCGATCGCACCACGGTCCATATACGCCGCAGGCAAAGTGCCAGGTTGGAGTGGAAATGGGGATGCTAGCGTGCAACATGGAGGGCCTGTCATGGATGACGCAGATCCAGCGGGCGAAAAAGAACCGACCGGGCGCGGTACCGTGCGTTGGGGAGGCCTTAAGAAAGATAGAAATTCTCGGTCCGACCCACTCCTAGCGCGTCTTGCGTCCGTGGATGAAGCTCTTCATCATGAACTCGCCCAGATCATCGAGAGAGGCGAAGAAGGCCCGGCCCTGGTTGATCTCGGTGAGGCGCTCCACGAATTGCTGGAGATAGGGGTCTTCCGTGACCATGAAGGTGGTGATCGTGACGTTCTTGCGCCGGCAGAAGGCGGCCTCGTCGAGGGTCTTTCCCACGATGCGGGGGTCGAGGCCCACGCTGTTCTTGTAGAGCGTCCCGTCGGGCTCGGTGATCAGCGACGGCTTGCCGTCGGTGATCATGAAGATCTGCCGGTTGACCTGGCGTTTCTTAAGGAGGATCTCCCGGGCGAGGCGCAGCCCCTGCTGGGTATTGGTGTGGAACGGGCCGACCTGGATGTAGGGGATATCCTTCACCGCGACCTCGGTGGCCTCGTCGCCGAAGAGCACCACCGAGAGGTCGTCCTTCGGGTAACGGGTGAGGATGAGGTGGGCGAAGGCGAGGGCCACCTGCTTCGCCGGGGTGATGCGGTCCTCCCCGTAGAGGATCATGGAGTGGCTGATGTCGATGAGGAGCACGGTGGCGCAGCCGGTGGCCCGGTCGGTCTCGTAGACCTCCAGGTCTTCCTCGGCGAGGTCCATCTCGAAGTCTCCGCTGCGGCCCACGGCGTTGAAGAGCGAGCCCGGGAAGTCGATGAGGCGCACGTCGTCGCCGAATTCGAAGCGGCGCTTCTCGGGGAGGACCTCGTCGCCCTCCGAGGAGCCCCGGGAGGCGCGGTGGTCCCCCGTCCCCGCTTTGCGCAATTTGCTGAAGATCTCCTCGAAGGCGGCTTCCCGCAGGCGCCGTTCGCCCTTGGGCGTGAGGCGGGGCCCCTCGGGGGTGGCGGACACGAGCCCCTTCTCCTCGAGCAGCTTCTGGAAGGCCTCCAGGTCCATCTCCGGGGGAAGATAGCCCTGGGCTTGGAGGTCTTTCATCATCTTGAGGACCTGCTCGGGGTCGGCCCCCAGGCGGGTCATCAAGTAATTGTAGAGTTTCATGAGGTCGGCCATGCCCTGGAGGGCCTTCAGAAGCTCCTCATCCCAGGCGGCGTACTCAAACCCGTTCATGGGCCAAATTTAACCCCCCGCCCGCGGCGAGGCAACCTGGGGAGCGCTAAAAACCTCGGTTTCCCATGGCGCAGGGGCGGATCTTTCCAACGCCCGGCGAGCGGGAAGGGGAGGGGACTCTCGGGAAAAGGCGCGAGAATTGTGTTTTTTAGCCCCGCGTGCTAGAATGGGCGCTCCCTAGAACCTGAGGTTTTTCCCCATGGCCAAGAAGTCCAAACAGGCGCGCATCATCGTCACCCTCGAGTGCACCGAGGCGAGGAAGGCGGGCGTTCCCCCTTCGCGCTACAGCACCCGTAAGAACAAGGCGAACACGACCGAGCGCCTCGAACTCAAGAAGTACAACCCGTACCTCAAGAAACACACCATCCACAAAGAGATCAAGTAAGGATCTTCCCATGTCGCGTATCTGTGAACTCACCGGGAAGCGTCCGCAAACCGGTTCCAACGTCTCCAACTCCAACCGCCACACCAAGCGCACCTGGATCCCGAACCTGCGCGTGCGCACGTTCGCCGTTCCCGCCCTCAAGACCGAGGTCACGGTGAAATTGTCGGTGAGCGCCCTGCGCACCATCGACAAATTGGGCGGTTTCACCAAGGCCCTCCACAAGGCCAAAGACGAGAAACTTTCCCGCAAACTCCTCACCCTGAAGAACCGCCTCAAGCGCCTGCACGCCGCGGGCAAACCCGCCGCGAAACCGGCGGCTTGACGCATCGGGCCGGCCGTGGTCGAACCCGTCCCCTCGGGGCGTTTCGACGCGGTGGTGCCCGTCCCCGGGAGCAAGTACGTCGCCAATCGGCTGCTCTTCATCGCGGCCCTGGCCGGGGGCCGTTCGGTCCTCAAAAATCTCCCCGATAACGAAGATATCCGCACCGCCATGGCGGGGCTCGCTGCGTTCGGTATCGGGATCGAGCGTCTCGGCCTCGATGCCGTCGCGGTGACCGGCTGCGCCGGGCGCTTCGAAAAACGCGAAGTCGCCGTCTACACGGCCGGCAGCGGCACCTTCTCCCGCTTCCTCGTCCCCTTCGCCGCCCTTTCCGGGAACGCCGTGCGCATCACGGCCAACGAGAAGATGAGCAGCCGACCCATGGATTCCGTGTTCGCGGCCGTGGAAGGCCTCGGCGCCACCGCCCTCTCCACCGGCGGCCGCCTCCCCGCCACGATCACCGGCCCGCTCCGCGGCGGCACCGTCGAGGTGGATGGCGGGGTTTCGAGCCAATACTTCAGCGCCCTCATGCTCTCCGCATTGACCCAAGACGGTCTGGAAATCAAGGTCAAGGGGGCGCTGGTCTCGGCCCCCTTCGTCGGCCTCACGGCGAGCCTAATGGAAGAAGCCGGGCTTCGCGTCGAGTTCGCCCACGACGGCGCGGGGCAAATCCGCGCCATCCGAATCCCCGGGGGCCAAGCCTACCGGGCCCGGGATTGGGACATCGAACCCGATCCCGTCTCCGCTTCCTATTTCATGGCTGCCGCCGCCCTCACGGGCGGGAGGGCCGTCTTGCCGAATTGGAATAGCCGCTCGCCCCAGGGCGAGGCTCAATTCCCGGAGGTGCTGCGGTCGATGGGCTGCGGGGTCCGCATGGCGGGCGGGGGCCTTGAAATCACGGGCCCCGATAAGCCCCTTCGCGCCGTGACCGTCGACCTTGGCGGGCAGCCCGATGTCGTCCAGACCCTCTGCGCCTGCGCGGCGTTCGCCGAGGGCCCTACCCGCATCACCGGCATCGGGCACCTCAAGCACAAGGAATCCGACCGCATCGGCGAGACGGCGCGGGAATGGGGCAAACTCGGCATCCGCGTCGAAGCGGGAGAAGACTCCCTCGTCGTCCACGGCTCTCCTGGGGCCTCGGGCTTCCAGGGCGCGGCGGTCGACGGCTGCGGGGACCACCGCATGGCGATGAGCCTGGCCCTCCTGGGCCTGCGCCTTCCCGGCGTGCGGGTCCACGGGGAAGCCGCGGTGGGGAAATCCTTCCCCGATTTTTTCGATCGCCTGGAGCGGGCCGGGGTCGTCCTTCGCCGTGGGTAGGAATCTCGTGCTCATCGGTTACCGGGGCGCGGGCAAGAGCACCCTGGCGCGGAAACTTAAGAAGATCCTCAAGATGCCGCTGGTCTCCACGGACGAAGAACTCGTTTCGCGGTTCGGGAAGCCCATCGCCGAATGGGTCGCCGAGGGGGGCTGGGACGAGTTCCGCCGCATGGAGATGGAGGTGGTCGTCGAAGCCGCGGCCCCCGGGGGGCGCATCGTCGATTGCGGGGGCGGCGTGGTGGAACGGGCCGAGAACGTGGAATGCCTGCGCCGAAGCGGCGTGGTCTTCTACCTCTGCGGCTCCTCCCGCACGCTCGCGCGACGCATCCATCCCAAGAGCGGGCGGCCATCGCTGACCGGGAAGGATCCCCGGGCCGAGGTGGCCGAAGTGCTCGCCCGGCGCGACCCGCTTTACCGGGCCGCCGCCCACCATGTCATCGATGTCAACGGCGGGATGTTTTTCACGGCCGCGGGCCGGATCGCCAAGATTTGGAGGAGGGAACATGGCCGGTGATGTCCTCGGACGCGTGCTTCGCGTCGTCAATTTCGGCGAGAGCCACGGGCCGGGCGTGGGCTGCGTCGTCGAAGGCGTGCCCCCGCATACCCCCGTTCTCGTCGAGGAGATCCAGGCCGAACTCGATCGGCGCCGGCCGGGGCAGAGCCGCATCACCACGGCCCGCGCCGAGGGCGACCGCGTCGAGATCCTCTCCGGGGTGCTCAAGGGGAAGGCCACCGGGACGCCCATCGCGCTCCTCATCCGCAACCAGGACCAGCGCTCCGGCGACTACGCAAATCTGGCGGATCTCTACCGCCCCAGCCACGCCGATTTCGCCTGGGAGGCGAAATACGGCATCCGCGACGTCGCGGGCGGCGGGCGGTCCTCCGCGCGGGTGACGGCGGGG
>JAFLEE010000104.1:0-463 GCA_017302015.1 Spirochaetota bacterium
AGCGCGCAGTCCTTTTTGCGCATGACGTGGAGGGGGACGACGGGGATGCCGGCCTTGAGGATGAACTCCAGCTTCACGCCAGGCACGGTGGTGAGCGGGGCGGGCAGCGCGGCGGCCTCCGCCGGGGGGCTGCGCACCGTCTATCCCCCGCCCGCGGTCGTGAAGGCCCCCGCGACGATCGGCAAGACCACCGAAGACAAGATCCGCGAGATCTACCTCTTCGACGGGCTCTCCAACGCCGATCGCAACCTTTCCTCCGCCGCCATGGTGGAACTCTTCGAGGACACTAAGCGCGCCATCGCCCGGGGCCGCATCAACCAGGCCCGCATCAACGTCAACCGGGTCTTGCAGAGCGACGCCAACCTCCTCCTCAAGGAGAAGTTCCGCCTGCTCGAGGCCGCCATCCCCGACCCCACCTTCGGCTCCTTCGCCAACACCATGACCCTCGGGGAGGCCGTGCGCG
>JAFLEE010000104.1:473-15028 GCA_017302015.1 Spirochaetota bacterium
ACGTCGAGGTCGGTGCGCGACGCGGCGTGCGCGCGCACCTGGTTCCGCTTCACCGGCGCCGCGGGCGCCCCCCGCACCGCCGGCAACGCCTGGCTCTTCGACTTCACCTTCCCCGACGGCGGCGAAACCTGGACCGCGGAGGTGCTCCTCGAGAAGACGCCCGGGGTCCAGATCGCCGGGGGGCGGAGTTATGTCCTCCTCATGCAGTACCGCGGGTTCGATCCCTCCCGCAAGAAGCCCCAATTCTCCGCCGCCGTGGTGAAGGAGATCGTGCTCCCCCCCCGATGAAGACGCCCGCGTTCGCGCTCCTTTTCGCCCTCCTCGCGACGGCCGCGGCCCAGGCGCCGCGCCTGCACCTCCAACTCCGCGCGGAGGAGACCGTCGCGGTGCTGAGCCAAAGCTACTCGGGCGGCGGCGCCGCCCCCACCGGGGGCGAGGGGTTCACCAATTTCGCCAGGCGCTACGACCTCCACCTGGGGGGCCTCCTCGAGAAGGGGCTCCTGCGCGTGGGCCTGGGGTTGCGGGCCGGGCTCGTCGCCCAGGAATTCTACTCCTCCGTCGGGAGCCTCCTGAAGAACACGAACTCGCTGGGCGCGACCTTCGCCGCCCTCCCCGAAGCGGGGCTGCGGCTAGGCCCCCTCTACGGCGGGGTCGGCTTCCATTGGGTCCCCGTCCCCGAAACGGACCCGATCTTCGCCCGCACCGAGTCCTTCGAGCACCTGCTTCCCAACGCCCCGATCGTGCGCCTCGCCCTCGACCTGCGCCTCGGCAAATCCGCCGTGTCGCTCCTCGCCGGCGGCCTCTGGAGCCGGCCCCTGGAAGGCGGCTGGACGAACCAGAATCTCGGCCTCGATGGCGGAATCCGCCTGGATTTGAACTATTATATCGGCGTGGAACTCCGCTACCGCGCGTGGCTCGGGCTGCGGGAAAACCACCAGTATGCCGCGATCCAATTCCAATACCGCTTCACCCCCTCCTGGAGCGCCTCGGCCCATTGGTCGCGCCTGCTCTACCTGCCCGGGGCCAGCCCGCAAAACCGCCTCGGCCTCGGCGCCGCTTGGTCGTCGAAGCGGCCGGGGGGATGACGTGGCGCGATCCCTCCCCGCCCTCCTCGTCGCCCTCCTTCTCTGCGTCCCCGCGTCGCTTTGGGCCCAGTACGATTTCGGCAAGAACCGCGTCGTCTACGCCCCGATTAAGTGGCGCATCTACCGCACCGCCTTCTTCGACCTCCATTACGACGCGAGCATGGAGGGGGTGGCGGTGGAGCTGGCCCAGGTCGCCGGCGATGGCGTGGCCCGCCTGAGCGCGACGATGCGCCACCGGCTCACCAAGCCCGTCCCCATCGTGGTCTATCCCTCCGCGACCGCCTTCGCCAATACGGCCCTCTCCCCCGAGGTCATCGACGAGGGCACCGGCGGGTTCACCGAGTTCCAGCGCGACCGGGTGGTGGTGCCCTTCACGGGGAAATGGGACGAGTTCCGCCACGTCCTCGTCCACGAATTGGCCCACGCCTTCGAACTGAGCATCCTGGAGAACGCCTCCGACGGCAACGCCCGCGCGCCGCGCATGCCGGGGCTCTGGGCGATGGAGGGCCTGGCCGAGTTCGCCAGCCTCGGGGAAGACGAGACGAGCCGGGCATGGGAGCGCGACGGCATCTTGTCCGAGGTCATGCCGGGCCTCGCCGAACTCGAGAATTATTGGACGCTGGGGGCCCGGGCCTTCTACGTCTACAAGGCCGGACAGTCCTTCTTCGCGTGGGTCGCCCGCCGCCACGGCTCCAACGCCCCGGGCGAACTCTACCAGCGCCTCGTGCGCAGCAACGACCCCGACCGCGCCTTCAAAGAAGTCACCGGCCGCAAGGCCGAGGAGGCCAGCCGCCTCTGGCGCCAGGACCTCCGCGAGCGCTGGTGGCCCTCGGTGACGACCTTGAAAGATCCCGACCTCCGCGACCGCCGGGTGACCGCCGCGACCCGCGACGGTTCCTCCATCAACCTGCGGCCGGTCTTCGGCACCAACCGCAACCTCGTCTACCTGATCTCCAACCGCAAGGTCTACGCCCAGATCCTGCTGGTGGACGTGGACGAGGACCGCGTGCTGCGCGTGGTGGCCTCCGCCGACCGCGAGGCGGCCTTCGAGAGCATCAACGTGCTCAACAACACGCTCTCGCTCACCGCCGATCGCTCGCGCCTGTGCTTCACCTCCCGCGACCGCGGCGCCTACGTCTTCCACCTGTGGGACACGCGCTCCAACCGCCAGGCCGCGGCCTACGCCCTGCCCATGGATTTCTCGGCGGTCTTCGAGTCCGCCGTCTCCCCCGACGGTTCACGCATCGCCTTCGCCGCCACCCGCAGCAACCAGATCGACCTCTGGCTCTGGGATCCCTCCGCCCCCTCCCTCCGCCGCCTCACCGACGACGCTTTCGTCGAGGGCGAACCCGCCTGGTCGCCCGACGGGCGCCACCTGGCCTATACCGGCAATCGCGGCGCCACCAAGTATTCGACCCTGCGCGACCTCTACCTGCGCGATTTGGCCACCGGCGAGGACCGCCTGCTCACCCGGGGCGGCGGCATCCACCATTGCCCCTCCTTTTCGCCCGACGGGAAGCGCGTGGCGTTCATCTCGGACCGGGGCGGGGTGGGGAACATCTGGATCAAGGAACTTTCCACCGGCGCGACGCGGCGGGTCACCGACCTCCCCGGCGAGGCCCTCTCGGTCGCCTGGGACCAGGACGGCAAGCGTTTGGCCTACGGGGCGCTGCAGGCCGGGCTCCACGACGTCTTCATCCGCAACCTCGAGCCCACCAACGCCGAAGCGGCCCTCGAGACCGTGGCGGAGGACCCGGTGGCCCTGGCCCCCGCGGAGGCGGAGCGCGACCGGGAACGGGAAGCCTACCGACCCCGCATGCGCCTCACCGGGGCCTCCCAGAACGCCTACCGCGCGCTGCTCGTGCCCGACGCCTTCATGCTCATGGCGGGGGGCGCCTCCGCCTACGGCTTCTCCCTCAGCGCCGGGGCCTCCTTCTCCGACATGCTCGGGGAGCACCGGCTCAACGCCTCCCTCGGGGCCACCTACCTCCCCGGCAACGATTATTTCGACACCGCCAATTACCTCGACTACCGGAGCCTGAAGAACCGGGTCAATTGGGGCGTGGCGGGCTGGTTCTCCCGGCGCAACCTCTACATGCCCGATCTCCAGAGCAATTACAGCATCTCCAACACCATGGTCGAGCAGAACGCCGGGGCCTCGGCCATGGCGATCTACCCCTTCTCCAAGTACAGCCGTCTCGAGGCCTCGCTCTCGCCGACCTTCTTCGCGCGGTCGTTCCGCGGCACCACGACGGAGCTCGTCTCCAACCTCTACCCGATCCATGCACCCACCTTCTCGCCCCAGGCGCGCTTGGCCTGGATCTTCGACAATACGCTCTTCGGGTACCTCCATCCCGTCGACAATTCCCGGGCCGCCGTGCTGGTGGAGGGGGCGCCGCCCACGGGGAGCAATACGGGGTTCTTCCGGTTCATGGCCGACGGGCGACGCTATTTCATGCTCGGCCGCCGCGCGAGCCTCGCCCTGCGCCTCATGCTGGGGGCGGTGGTGGGCCCCGACAGCGCGGAGTACGATTTCAAGATCGGCGGGAACGGGACGCTGGATTTCCTCTACTTCACCTCCGAGAACTACCCCACCCTCCACAGCCTGCCCCCCTACTCGCTCCGCGGGAACTTCATGCAGCTCCTCAACGTGGAGTACCGATTCCAATTCCTCCAGGCGGCGAACTTCTCGTGGCCCTTCCCCTTCTCCATCCGCAACATCAACGGCGTGGTGTTCTTCGACGCCGGCGCCGCGACCACCAACCTCGCCACCCTGCGGGCCTGGTCCTCCGATTCCAACGGCGTCACCTTCCACGACCTGAAGGCCGCCTTCGGCTTCGGCTTCCGCTTCGTCTTCCTCATCTTCCCGATGAAGGTCGATTTCTCCACCCCCTGGGACGGGCGCACGCTGCGCGACCTCAAGAACTGGGACGTCTCTGTGAGCATCGGGTTCGATTACTGACATGGCCTGCCGCGTCACCCGCCGATTCCGCTTCGAGGCCGCCCACCGGCTCTGGAAGGATTATTCCGGGAAATGCGCCCATAACCACGGGCATTCCTGGACCGCCTCGGTGACCGTCGAGGCGGACGCCCTGGACGCGAAGGGCATGGTCGTCGACTACGCCGACCTCAAGGCCCTCGGGGCGTGGATCGACGCCGCCTGGGACCACGGCACGATCCTCTGGAAGGAGGACCCCTTCCTCGCCTACCTCCTCGCCGAGAAGCACAAGACCTACGCCTGCGACGCCAACCCCACCAGCGAACACCTCGCCTTCGTCCTCCTGGGCAAGGCCCGGGAACTCTTCGAGGACGGCCGATTGCGCGTGCTCGAGGTGCGCGTCTGCGAAACCCTCAATACGGAGGCCTGGGTCGGGTGACCCGGGCATCGTGCCTTCTCGCCGGCCGAACGGATTGCCTCGCGTGCGCCTCCGATCCCCCATGGACATCCCCCGCGGTGGCCGTCCCCGACTCCTCCTGGCCATCGCCCTTTGGATCCTCCCGCTCGGGGCCCACCCCGCCCTCGACCGGGACGGCGACGGGCTCTCCGATGAGGATGAGATCCACCAATACCTCTCCAGCCCGACGAACCGCTCCACCGCGGGCAACGGCGTTCCCGACGGCGACTGGGCCCAGCGGCGGCAATTCACCACCACGATCCGGGCGGTGCTGCGGGTCCTCAAGCCGTGCATGGCCGGCACCCACCACGATCCGTTCCAAGACAGCGCGGTGCTCGCCGATTACGGCCAGACCGTGGACCTGGAATGCATCGCCTACCTCCACCGCCAGGGCATGGAGGGGGCCCGGCTGCCGGACCTGCGCCTGAAGCGGCGCGAGCGGCGCGTCTTTTCCCGGCTCCCGGAAAATACGGAATGGCGCCAGGACAACGCGGCCTTCGCCGAGTGGCTCGCGCCCACGCGCGCCTGCAATTGGAACGAGGGACTCCGCCAGCAGATCATCCAGGAATTGGGCCTCGACGGGATCGCCGTCGAGGCGCTCACCGACCTCGACCTCGTGGAATGGGTGGTCGAATGGCTTTGGGAAAAATCCGAGTGCCGCACCACCGCCGGGCTCCCCTACCTCTTCTCCTTCCAGAAGAACCGGCTATCGCTCCCCAGCGCCACCTACACCTTTTTTGTGCGCAATAACCCCCTGCCCTGGCCGGAGTGGAAATCCCCCTTCGAGCCCGAATGGAAGGCCTACGCGGACCTCGCCTTCGACGGCCGCAAGATGTGGCAGGCCCACCGCTACGATTGGGGCATGGGCTGGTGCGTCTACGTCGCGACCGTCCTGCGGGCCCTGGGCATCCCCACGCGCTTCGCCCAATTCGTCCCCCTGGTGAATCCCGCCCGGGCCCCGGAACTCGAGTACCTCGAGCGGGTCATGAAGCCCGCCCCCCTTCGCGATTTCCTCCTCCAAAATAGCCGCGGGCCCTACGCGCTCGACATGCTCCAGGACCATTGGCAGGTGGTCACCATGAACGAGGTGCGCGTCGGGGAGCGCTGGGTGCTCCTGCACCTCCCCCGCAGCGGGACCGGAGTCCACTTCCCGGCCACGCCCATGGAGGCCGCGGTCACCCCGGGTTATTTGCTGCGCATCCACACCTTCGCCGATCCGACGACCCTCGATTACGCGTCCACTTGGGGCCGAAAGGCCGCCGGCACGCTGCGCGTCCCTTCCATCCCCGGCGCCGCTCCCTGGCAACTCCTTTCGATCACCCCATCGGTCGGGCGATACTCCCGCCTCATCATCAACGAACAAACCAACCGGGAAGACTTGGATCCCCCGGGGGAGGCGGCCCCCTCGGCCTACCAAGCCCCCGCGGCCGCAGCCGACGGCGCGTCGCCGAGAGTTGCCGGGGAGGACGACCGCATGCCGCTCATCCATCGCCTCCCCCTGGAACGCGAGGCCCTCGCCCAAGTCCGCCGCGAGGGCCTGCGGGCCGGAGAATTTCCGACGGCGTTCCCCGTGCCCAAATCCTATAGTTCCCTCCTCCATTTCCAGGTCGACCCCTCCCAGTTCCCCAATCGGAAACTCCCCGGTTCCCCCGAGGCGACGCCGCCGAAGGCGAAAGCGGGCGCCCGCGGCCTGCCCTATGATTTTTTCCCGGCCGAGGAGCCGGGGACGGTTCCTCCCGGCCCTTCGAATCTTGCCCGCGACCTGACGAATCCGGGTTCTTGGTCCATCCTCGACGCCTTCTGGTACGATTCCGAAAAGCGCCCCCTTCCCATGCCGCCCGCCCTCGCCACCGGGGGCGCCACGCTCATCCTCATCAAGGTGCGCCGCCCCGATGGGAATCCGCCCGAGAGTTTTCTCGGCCGATGCAACCGGCGTTTCCGCCTCGAGCGGGAAGGCGAGCCTCCCATTCCCGCCCGCCTCCTCCCGGTGTATTGGGAGGACTATTTCGCCCTCTCCATCCCAATGACCGAATTTCCAAAGATGAAAAGCGGGATCACCTATCGCCTGGCCCAGGAACCGGTCGGGGAGGCCATCCCTTGGCGCCTCGTCGAGGGCCTAGTTTTACAGCGGCCTTGAGATCCGCGCCTGGGCCATCCGAAGCCGGCCCAGGCGCCTGACCTTCGCCGACTGGCGCCATTTGACCTGATTTTTAATGGAAAACCGCCGCGAATGGGGCGGGATTTTGGCGCTCAAGGGGCGAAATCGGGGGATTTTCTCGCTCGCGTCATCCTGTCCGGGAGGGCCCTATTAACCTCGCCCGACTGGGTCGCTTTGACACGGAAGCCCCCGCACCCCCCCTCCATCCGGCGCTCCTTGGACCTGCCGAAGCGGTCCGTAGAGGGCTGAATTCGCGCGCTGGAGAGTTGGCACGGATGATGCATCTAGAGAGGCACCAAACGAACTTTAGGAGGTTCGCCATGACGATGCTCTACACCCCCGCCCGCGTCGAAAACACCTTCCGCCGCATGTTCCGGGATTTCTGGACCGACGAGGTGGACGCTTCGATCACCGCCCCGAGTTTCGTCCCCAACGCCAACGTGCACGAGGACAAGGAGGGTTTCCATATCGAAGTCGATCTGCCCGGCCTGTCGAAGAAGGAGATCGAGATCGAGGTGAAGGACGATCGCCTCACCGTCCGCGGCGAGCGCAAGAGCGCCGCCAAAGAGGAGGGAGCGGAATACGTGCGCTTCGAATCGCGAATCGGCCGCTTCGAGCGCACCTGGGAACTCGAGGGAGTCGACACGGAGAAGATCCGGGCCGAACACCAGGACGGCGTCCTCAAACTCTCCCTGCCCAAGCGGGAGGAGGTCAAGCGCAAGGAAGAGGTGCGCAAGATCGAACTCCACTGAACGCCGCCGATCCGGAAACGAAAAAGCCCGCCGACAGGCGGGCTTTTTCGTCTGCGAGGCCCGCGCGGCGGCCCCGCTTAGTCGGCGCTGCGCAAGAACCAGCGGGTCTCCCCGGCGCGCATGGGGAACTCCAAACGCTTCGAGGCGCCGGCCCGGGCCTCCCCCGAATCCAAGTCGACCCATTGGCGCGCCTCGGGCAATTGCAGGGCCTTCATCCCGCCCGAGAGGGCGTGGAGGGCCACGAGGCCGTTCCCCGCCACGGTGACATCGCCGTTGGGGCCGATGGGAACCAGCCCCGCTTCGGCCACGATCGCCCGGAGGAGCTCCGGGGTGATCTGGCCCGCCGTGGCGAGATAGACGCCGGTCCACCCCGCGTGGCGCTTCACCGCCCAACCGATCTTATTGGCGCCCATGATGCGCCCGAAGCCCGTGGCCGTCGGGTCGTCGACGTAGAAGAGCGGCTGGTCCCAGAGAATTTCGCCGTTATCCTTGAGGTCTTTCGCCATGCGGTCGCTGCCGGGGATGGGCGCCGTGCGCAGCGTTCCCATCGTCGCCCCGTCATAGCGCACGGCCATGCCGGTGAGTTCGCGCACGACGGTCTCGAAGGGCCCCGCCGAACTCGCCATCCCGGCGCCGCTGCAGAAGACCAGCACATTGCTGTCGCGCTGCAAGGATCCCTTCACGTAGGCGAGCTGCGCCGGGGTGATCGTGGAGGCCGTGAGGAAGAAATGCACCCGGTACTTCGGCCGCGCCGGGTGGTCCACGTCCGAGAGGAAATAGGAATCGAAACTCACGCCGCTTCGCCCGAAGGCCGTCCGGATGGGCATGCTGACGCTCATGGCCGAGAGCGCCCGGCTCGACCCGTAGCGGAGCACCGTTTCCAATTCCTGGTCCACATAGACGGCCATCTGGCCCCGGTCGGAGGGCAGGGGCCTCGCGGCCAGGTTCGAGTGGACCCGCGTCATCGCGGCCGTATGGGCCCGGTAGCCCGGGGTGGCGAGTTGGTAATACGGCATGCACAGGATCCACCCGCCGGCCCCCCGGGTGAGCGCCATGGCCGTATCGCGCTTCATGAGGTGGGAATAGGCCTCCTCGTTCTCGGCGCCGGCGTGGGTGTAGTGGAGGATGGTGTAAGCGTCCTTTCCGTGATGCCCCACGTGGGTGCGCACGTCGTATTCGCTCAGATGGAGCATCCCGTGGAGGGCATAACTGGCCAGGGCCCCGGTCACCTGCCCGGGGGACCCCGCGGTGCGGTAAGCGCTATAGGACGGGATACCCACGACGGCGTCGACGGCCCCGCTGTCTAATAGGACGCGATGGGAGGACCTGCCGCCGAACTCCATGCTGTCGTGGAAATAGGTGAAGACCAGGAAATCCCGGCCCATGGCCTCCTTCACCGCGAGGCCCAGGCCCCGGATCGTCTGCGCCACGCCCTCATCGCCGTAGAGGTTGGCATCGATGACGCGCCGTTGGGGCCCCGGCTGCGGGCTTAAGAACCAGGACGGCGGATTGCGCTCGTCGAAGGTCGGCAGGGTCGCCGCGGCGAACGCGGCCACTGGGTCCGACCAAGCCCGCCGCAGGGCCGCCTCGCTGCCGCCATAGCGCTCCCTCAGGAAGCGGCCGAAATCCCTCTGGGCGGCGGGGGAATAGTCCCACCCCTCGTACATGTCGCCCAGCGGGCGCTGCCACTGGCCGTCGTTGCCGCCCCAGAGCATGAGCCCCGCCACCGCCTTGCCAGCGGGGAAGGATTTCAGGTGCTTGGCCAGGGCGCGCATGGCCTGCGCCGCCTGGGCCCGGTATTCGGCCGCGCTATAACTGAAGTACCAAACCTCCTTCGAGTCGGGCGGCAAACGGTCGGGCTTGTGGAGCGTGGTCTTGTATCCGGCGAGCTTGCGCCCGTCGTGGTCCCGCCAGACCGCCTCGGGATTCTCCTCGCCCCAGGCGAGGTAGCGCGGCGAGACCTCGGTCGCGAGCACCACGAGGGCATTGGGATCGTATTGGAGGGTCGCCTCCACATTGCTCTGGATCTCGGCGAATTGGTAATCTTCCTTCCCGCGCCACCACTTATTGGGCGGCGAGAGCGGGACCACAAAGAGCCGCACGCCGGCCTGGACCGCGGCCCGGGTTTCCATATGCTGGGGCAGGCCCGACCCGGTATTGTAGAAGAGCAGCGGCACGGGCCGCCCGTCGCAGCGGAGCACCGGGAACCCGCCGCTCTTGTCGACCTTGATCGAACGATCGGGCTTCGAGGCCCAGATCTCGCGTACGGCTTCTTTCGTGGCCGCCGTTTGGCCGTCTTCGGGGAGGCGTCCGCGGGGGACGGAGGTGAGGGGATGCGGGGCCTCCCGGAACCGGAGGTCCGTCCATCCCATTGACTGGGCGGCGCCTTCGAGGGATAGCACGACCCGGGCTTTGGCGTACCCCGCGGGCACGGCCACGCGCACCTGGGAATGGGTACTCGCGGCGCCCAGGAGAGGCACGGCGACATGGGTGAGATTATTCTCGCGCACCGTCCGGTCGGCGAGACCGGGCCCCGTCAGCACGACCTGGAAGCGGATTTTCGATCCGAAGGCCGATTCGGCCATTTGGTAGCGCCCCGTGAGCTGGTATTCCTTCCCGGGAGACACCGCTACCGCGCCGCTCTCCCAGGCGAGGCGGCCGTCGCGCTCCGTTTTCTCAAGCCGGAACGATGGCGCGCCTTCGTAAAAACCGCGCGTGGCGCTCCCGCAGGGCGATCGGGCCCCCGTGAAATCATTCGTGACCTCATCGATGCGGGACTGCCAAGGGGCGCCCGCGAGGAGATCGGTGGCGTCCACCCCGGCCACGCAGATCCCCGTGTAGTTCGAGGGACCGCGCAGGGGGATGGAGAGGATCCCGCTGGCGTCGGCGTTCGTATAGAGCGGCGGGCGATCGGAGAAATTGACAGCGTACGCGCCCCCCGCGACGACGGGAAAACTCCCCGACCGGATACGGACCACCACCGGAACTTCGGCATCCACCATGAACGCGCACTCATTCGGGGTGATGGGCTGGGTATATTGGATATCGCGCAGCGACACCCGGCCCCCGGCCCCCGGGAAATCCACATCCACCCACCCTTCCAGGGCCTTGGAAAGCGTGAGTTGGGCCGCGGCCGGCTTCGGCGCGGGGAAATTCGGCACGACCGCGCCGGGGAGGCTGGCCAGGAATCTTTTTTTAATTTCGTCCGCGGTCAGGGCCCCCTGGAAGCATTCCAGGTCATCGAGGGCGGTGCGCACCGAGGGGTCGTCGCCGTCCGCGGTGATGACGGGGAGCACCGAAAGGCTGCCCCAAGCCGGATCGAAGCCGGCGCAGGCGGCGGCCTCGGGGGGCACGGCGCGGCGATCGGCCAAACCCCCGTTGAGATAGATGCAGATTTCGCCCGCGCTCCAGGTGCAAACCACCTGTTGCCAGGAATCCGGCGACACGAAGGCCCCGGGCACGACGGCTTTCGTTTCGAATCGCTTCCCTTCGGCCGATAGGACCCGGCGGAACCACAGGTCGTTCCCCCGGGGCGCCCGCTGGAAATAGAGGATCGCAACCTCTTTATTCTTTCCGGGGAGGAAAACATGGAGGAATCGGGCCGCCTTGTCGACGGGCCAATTCTGGGGCTTGAACCAGAAACTCACCGTGCCTTCGGGGAGAGGGACCGCCCGGTTGGCGGTATAGACCGGACGCTCCTTCCCCTCCGGCAGGTACGACGACTTACCGTCGAACCCCGCGGTGAAATGGGCCCGATCGAGGGCCATGGCTTGGGTCGGTTTCCCGTCCCCACGGGTGGACTCGGCCACGAGACTGGGGCCCTCAAAACTGAGGAAGAACGAGGATTCCGCCGCCGGGGAGAAGACCAGCGAGCAGATGAAGAACAAAATGAGTTTTTTCACGGGATCTCCATTTATATTTATATTGTTTTTTAATTATATATATATTATATTTACCGGAGAGAAGAACGTCAAGAGCCCGATCCCACCATGGCAAAAAAGAAAAGCCATCCCACCAGCGCCGCGATCATCGATGAACTCATCCTGCGCGCGGCCCGAAGCCCCGGGCTGACCTTGTCGGAAACGACGCTGATGGAGGAGTTCGCCATCAGCCGCCCGACGGCCAATAAGATCCTCTCCGACCTCGCCCTGCGCGGGTACGCCTACCGGGGCCCCGGGAGACCGACCGTGCTGCGGCCCCGTCCGGAAAGCGCCTGCACGGCCCATTTTCTGATCCCCGACGCCTTGGCCCTCGACCATTACGCCCTCCCCGACAATTACCGGGTGAACCTGCGCCTTTTGCGCGGCGCGCTAGCGGAAGCCAGGCAGAGGGGATGCCTGCTGAGCCTGACCCAACTCGATCCGGTCGGCTTCGAGGACGACCTCGAGCGGATCCTCGGGATGGCGCAGCGGCCGGTCTTCATCGCCACCGCGGTGCATCAGTACAGCGCCTTCATCGCCCGGGCGAGGCGGATGAACCTGTGCGTCGTGGTCTTCGGCGACCAAGCCCCCTGCGGCCACAGCGTGTTCGTGGACGGCTCCCAGGCCCTGCTTCAGGTTCTCCGGTTCACCGCGAGCCAAGGCCGACGACGTTTCCTGATGCTCGAGCGCTTCGATGCGCACGATCGCACCGCCTATAAACGCGAGGCGTTCCTCGCCGCGACCCAAGGGATGGAGGCGAGGGTGCTTCGGCTCCAACCCGGGGATGATCTTAAGGCCCGTCTCGCCGAGGCGCTTAAGGAGGGCTCCATCGATGCCCTCTTCGGCGCCAATGATTCCATCGCCATCGCCGCGGCCCGGGCCCTGCCCGAGCTCGGCATCGAGATCGGACCCCAGTGCGCGCTCATCGGCTACGATCATAGCCCCGAGGCCCAGGCCTATAAGCCCTCCTTCGCCACGGTGGACGTGCCCCTGGAGGAGATCGGCCGGCGCTTGGTGGAAGGCGCGGCGCTATTGGCGGAAGACCCCAAGCGCGATTTTCAGGTGCAGGTCCACGCGCGGGCGGTGCTGGCGGGGGGATAGGGCCAACGAAACCCCTTCGTCCTAAAAGAATGCACCGGGCAGCAGCTTGCTGGATGGCTCTATCGGGGCCCCACCGATCGGTCGATCGCCATGCTTCATCCGATAATCCCCCTTGGCCCAATGCATGAAGGAAAGGCAGCCCCATCCCGTATTATGGCGACTGAAGTCGCTAATGCGCTCCCAGTGGCAAGCGCTGGCGCTCTCCCTCGCCTTCGGCGCCTATCTTCATTTCGCCGTCGATCTGCGCCTGGCGTTCCATGCCCGCGATAAACTCTTCCTCCTAAACGGCGAGTTCTTCCTTCGTTTCCTCGCGATTCCCGGCGCGCCCCTTGAATGGCTCGACCGCCTGGTGCTCCAACTGTACGCGGTGGGTTGGGGGGCCTGGGCGCTTTCCCTTCCCTTTTTTTTCATCCTCGCCGCGATCGGGGGGTGGACGCGCCGCCACCGGAGCTCGATCCTACTGCTCAGCGGAGCCCTGGCGGCGAGCCTGCTCACGTCGCTCTATTCCGATTACCAGATGCACACCGCACTCCTCACCGGCGGTGCCCTGAACCTCGCCGCCGCCCTGGGCTGGCGCAAACTTAAGCATCCTTCCGGCCCCATCCGCGCGCCCATCTTTTTGATTGGTTTCGCGATCCTCTTCGCCCTCACGGGCCCCCTTGCGTGGCTGTTCGCGGCGATGGCCATTCTTTACGAGGGGCTCGAAGCCAAACGCTGGCGCCTCGCCCTGGGATTCCTGGTCATCGCCGTCTGCGCGTCCGGGGCGGTGTATTCCTGGGCCCGCTTCGATCCGGTTCGATTCGATCGCCAGGGCGTCTCGCCCCCATTCCAGGATTGGCTCGGGTCCTGGAAAATCATGGTCTTTTTGACCGCCACGCCGATCCTTTCCACAGTCCATGCTTTCGCGCCCGGATTACGTTCGAAGGTGGATTCGTTTCTCCATGGGCGCCTTCGCGCCGCCCTGGTGCTTTTCGCGGCCATCGCCATCGCCTTGGGCTCGGGTTTCCTCTCCATCGATCGAAACCAACGACGGGCCCTGCGCCTCGAATACCATGCCGACCGTAAGGAGTGGGGAGAGGTCTTGCGCCTCGGGAAAATGATCCCGCCGGCGGCCTATTCGCCCCATATCAGCCTGGCGGTCCATCGGGCGTTATTCCATACCGGCCGGCTCTCTTCGGACCTCCTCGAATATCCCCAATCCTATTGGCTTCCATCCCTCGAGGAAAGCCGGCGCGAACTCCCCCACCTGCACGCGCCGTGCGAACTCTTCCTGGAATTGGGCCGCACGGGCGAAGCCCTGCACCTGGCCCATGAGCAATTCGAGGTCGCTCCGACCGGCCGGACCATGCGGAATCTCGCCCTCCTCATGATCCTGCGCCGGCAGGAACCGGCGGCCCGCCTCGTGCTACGCCGATTGTGCGATGACCTCACCCAAGGGGATTGGGCCCGCGCCCGCCTCGCCCAACTTGACCAGGATCCCGGGCTGTTCCACGACGAAGCCCTGGCCCGCATCCGCTCCTTCATGCTCCAGGAAGACGATCTTACCCAGACCCAGGTATTGCTCCCGGAGGGCGACGTGCAGCTCTCCTGGCCCGCCATGCTTCAGAGTCAGGTGCGCCACAACCCCGGCAACCTCGAAGCCCTCGAATACCTGCGCTCCATCCTGCTTCTCACCCGCGATCTTGAAGGGTTCCTGACGACCCTGTCCTCCGCCCCGCCCCCAGCGGATAAGCCCCTTCCCCTCCTTTTCGAACAAGCGATCATGGTGTATTCGCTGAAAACCGGAGCCCCGGCGGAACGAACGGCCGCGGGGTTTCGCCTTTTCGGCGTTCCCATCAGCGAGCAGACCCTCTCCTGCACCAGGCGCTTTTTCCAATTGGTGGGCCCGAAGGGTCCGACCCCCGATGCGCGCGCCCAACTCGGCGATGAACTGTCCACGACCTACCTCTATTACTACTGGTACGGGCCGGGAGCCTCCCCATGAGCGCCCGAGCACGTCGCGGCGGATTCGCCGCCATCATCGCCCTCCTCGCGGCCGGATTGGCCACCTGGATTTTCCTTCCTACTCGCCTGCCCGAAACTTTCGAACCCCTCCCAAGACCCCCATCGCTTTCCCCCGACCTGGACCAGGTATGCTTCCCCCC
>JAFLEE010000105.1 GCA_017302015.1 Spirochaetota bacterium
GGGATGGCTATAGAGGCGCTTCACCTTCTTGAGGTTCTTCTCCCGGGAGAGCAGGCAATGGTGGATGAGGAGGTAACTCTCCTGGATGATCGTGAGGCGGGAGCCCAGGAGCGTGTCGAGGGTCACGTTCACGATCCCCTCGGTGCTATTCTCGATGGGGACGATCCCGTGGTGGGAGCGCTGGGATTCGACCGAGTCGAACACCTCTCCGACGGTGCGTTGGGGGAGGAAATTCGTGCAGGACCCGAAGAGGTCGATGGCGGCCAGGTGGGTGTAGCTGGTCTTCTGGCCGAAGAAGGCGACCGTCAGCGGCGCCTCGAGGCTGCGGCACACCGAGATGATCTCGCGGAAGAGGGAGGAGACCGCCTCGTCGCTGAGCTTGCCCCCGGGGATGGACCGGTTGACCGCGAAGAGGCGCTTCAGGATGGCGATCTCGCGCTCCGGGCGGTAGACGGCGCCGGGGTGCCCCCCCTTGAGGCGGCCGATCTCGAGGACCTCGTCGGCGCGGCGGGAGAGGAGTTTCAGGATGTCGGCGTCGAGGGTGTCGATGTCCTTGCGGATGCGGCGGATCTCCGCCTCGGGATCCTGGGCGGCGGCGACGACGCGCACGGTCAGGTCGGTTTTGCGTCGGGTTCGAGCCATGTCCATGTTCCTTCGGGGAGTTGGTTCAAAGTATAGCGCCCGATGCGCACGCGGCACAAGTCCACCACCGCGTGCCCGGCGGATTCGAAGATCTGGCGGACCTCGCGCTTCTTGCCCTCGCCGAGGATGAGCCGCATGGTCTGCTCGGTGAGGCGCTCGAAGCGGAAGGGCGCGTAGCGCACCCCGTTCCAGACCGTCCCCTCCGAGAGTTTGGCGAGTTCGTCGTCGCGGATGGGGCGGGACAGGGAGACCTCGTACTCGCGTTCGACCTCGTGGGAGGGGTGGATGAGTTCCTGGATGAAATCGCCGTCGGTGGAGAGGATCATGAGCCCGCGGGAGAGGGTATCGAGCCTGCCGGCGAAGAGGAGCGGGCGCATGCCGGTGCGCAGCTGGGCCTCGACCAATTGGGTGAAGATCGTGCGCCGCCCGTGCTCATCGCGGTGGGTCGAGACGAGGCCGGGGGGCTTGTGGTAGCGCAAATAGACGTGGGGCTGGGCCGTCTGGGGGACGACGACCTCCCGGCCGGCGGCCTCGACCGTGTCGCCGGGGGCGAGATAGACGGTCGGTTCGGTCACGATTCTCCCGTTCACCCGCACAGCGCCGTCGACGACGAGGAGGTCGCTCTTCCGTCGGGAGCCGAAACCGTTGTCCCGCAGGAATTTCTGGAGCCTGATTCCGGGTTTTGATTGACTTTCATCCGCTTCCAAGTTACGATCCTTTGACAAAAACCCGGTTTTTATAGTGTTTGAGAACCTTTCCCGACGATTCACCCAAGTCCTTGGCGCCTTCGGCATCAAGAAACGGCTGACCGAAGCCAATATCGAAGAGAGCCTCCGTGAAATCCGAACGGCCCTCATCGAGGCCGACGCCGCGCTCCCGGTTATAAAATCGTTCATCGCCCGCGTCAAGGAAAAGGCCCTCGGCACCGAACTCCTCTCCTCCGTCGAACCGGGCCAGCAATTCGTCAAGATCCTCCACGATGAACTGGTGGCGCTCCTCGGGGGCGAGGTCGTCGCCGAACTGAAACTGCCGGATCCTTCCCGAACGGCGAGCCTCCTCGTCTGCGGCCTCCAGGGCTCGGGCAAGACGACCACCTGCGGCAAATTGGCCCGCCACCTCAAAGACCGCCGCGACATCCTCCTGGTTTCCCTCGACGTGAACCGCCCGGCCGCGGCCGAGCAATTGCGAGTCCTCGCCGGCCAAGCCGGGGTCGATTTCTACGATCGCGGCGACGAGAAAGACCCGCTGGCCATCGTGCGGGGGGCCCGCAAGCACGCCGAACGCCACGTGCGCAACCTGATCGTCTTCGATACGGCCGGCCGCACCCAGGTCGACGCCGACATGCTCAAGGAGCTCGAGCGCATCCACAAAGAGGTCCGGCCCGACGAGACCTTATTCGTCGCCGACGCCATGACCGGCCAGCGCGCCCTCGCGATCGCGAAGGCGTTCCGCGAGACCGTCCCCCTCAGCGCCGTCGTGTTCACCAAATTCGACTCCGACACCCGGGGGGGCGCCGTCCTCTCCGTCAAGGAGACCCTCGGCGTGCCGATCCCGTACGTGGGGGTGGGCGAATCCATCGAGGCCTTCGAGGCCTTCCAACCCCGCCGGGTCGCCGACCGCATGCTCGGCATGGGCGACATCGTCGGCCTGGTCGAGAAGGCCCAATCGGTCGTCGACGAGAAGCAAGCCCTGGCCCTCGCCGAGAAGATCAAGAAGAACACCTTCGACCTCGATGATTTCCTCGGACAACTCTCCCAGATCGACAAGATGGGCGGCGTCCAATCCATGATGGAGATGCTCCCCGGCATGGGCGAGCATTCCCAGGCCGCGGCCGCCGAGGTCCCGCGCCTGAGGCGCATGCGCGCCATCCTCCAGTCGATGACCGGCGTCGAGCGGCAGAAGCCGTTCCTGCTCAATAATAGCCGCCGCCTGCGCATCGCCAAGGGAAGCGGCACCACCGTCCTCGACGTCAACCAACTTCTCAAGCGTTTCGACGACATGCGCGGCATGATGCGCAAGATGAAGAACCCGGCCCAGATGCGCCGCATGATGGCCCAACTCGGCGTCAACGCCGACGATCCGGCCGCCATGGCGCGCCTCGAGCGCCTTTCCAAAACGTCCTAAACCTCATCCAAAAACGGAGTTCAATGTGTCGGTGAAAATCAGACTCTCACGGTTCGGCAAGATCAAGCACCCCTTCTACCGGGTGATCGTCGTCGACGAGCGCCGCGCCCGCAATAGCGCCTACATCGAGCAATTGGGAACCTTCAGCCCCATGGAGGCCGATGCCTCCAAAACCTACCGCATCGACGCGGAGAAGGTGAAGGGGTGGGTCGCCAAGGGCGCCCAACTCAGCCAGGCCGTGAAGCAGCTGCTCATCAAGGCCGGCCATCCCGGCATGGCCGCCCTCACCGGCGCCAAGCCCGCCGGCGAGGCCAAGAAGGCCCCGAAGATCCGCAAGAAGCGCTACCACGCCGTGAAGGACCGGGTGAAAAAGGCCAAGCGCGTGCGCAAGGTCGCCCCGCCCAAGACCAAGAAGAAGGACGCGAAGAAATGAGCGTGCTGACCGAGGGCGCCGAACTGCGCCTGGTCGAGTTCATCTCCAAATCGGTGGTCGACCATCCCGAAGCGGTCTCGGTGACCCTCTCCGACCCCGGCGACGGGTCGGGCCTCATCGAGATCAAGGCCCATCCGGACGATTACGGCAAGATCATCGGCAAGCGGGGTCGGATCATCCATTCGATCCGCGCGCTGGTGACCATCGTCAGCCGCGAAAGCCGCAAGCGCTGGAATATCCAGTTGCCCGAGCGGCCCGGCCACGACCACGAGGCGGAGGACGATGCCGACGCTCGTGGTGGCGACCGTACGTAAACCCCACGGGGTCCACGGCGCGCTGAAAATCCTCGCCCATACCGACGATCCGGAGGGCTTTTCCCGCTACCGGGCCTTCTCCATCGACGGGAAGCCCTACGCGGTCGAGAGCCTGGTCCGCCAGGCGGACGGGTTCATCCTGAAACTCAGCGGGGTCGATACCTGCGAGGCCGCGTCGGCCCTGCGCGGGAAGCTCCTCTCCATCGACCGGGGCCTCGTCGCCTCGGACGCGCCGCTGGTGGGGGATTATATCGGGTTGGCGGTCCATCTCCCCGGCGCCGAGGCGCCCGTGGGCCGCGTGAGCGCGTACATCGAGGGCGGGGTCGGCGGCCTGTTCGAGGTCGTCCGGGCGGATGGGGTACCTTTCCTCGTGCCCGTCACCCGCGAATTATGGGGCCTGCCGGATGTCGAAAAGGGCCGGGTGACCCTCCAGGATCCCGAGTCCCATTTCCTCACCTGAGAAGCCCCTTGCGCTTCGAAATTTGCACCCTTTTCCCGGAGTTCTTCCATTCCTTCTTCACCACCGGGCTCGTGGCCCGGGCGGTGGACAACGGCATCCTCTCCTACGCCATCCATAATCTGCGCCTCCACGGCGAAGGCCGTTACCGCAGCGTCGATGACGCCCCCTTCGGCGGGGGCGCGGGCATGCTCCTGAAGTACGACGTGATCCGGAAATCCCTCGAGGCGACGGGGGAACGGCCGGTGATCCACCTCACTCCCCGCGGCCGGGTGCTGAACACCTCCATGGCCAAGCGCCTCGCCTCGCTCCCCGGGGTGACGCTGCTCTGCGGCCACTACGAGGGGATCGACCAGCGCATCCTCGACCGCGCCGTCGGGATGGAGGTGAGCATCGGAGATTATGTCCTCGGCGGGGGGGAAACGCCCGCCCAGGTCCTCATCGAGACCATCGCCCGCCACCTCCCGGGGTTCCTCACCGAGGCGTCCCTCGAGGCGGAATCCTTCGAAAGCGGCCTCCTGGAGCACGATCAATTCACCCGCCCCCGCGAGGCCGATGGGGTCCCGGTACCCGGGGTGCTGGTGGAGGGCGACCCGAAGCGCATCGCCGCGTGGCAAAGGGAAAACGCGCTCTGGCGCACTTGGCGCCGACGCCCGGATCTTTTCGCGCGCCAGACCCTCGCCGATTGTGATTTTGACGCGATTCATGGGAAAATTGTGACCCATTTCAGTATCCGCCCGCAGGAGACGCCATGAGCGTTTTGATCAAAAAAGTCGAAGCCGCCTACCTCAAGAACGAAGTGCCCGAACTCGCCATCGGCGATACCGTGCGGGCCACCATCAAGGTGATCGAGGGCGAAAAAGAGCGCCTGCAGGCCTTTGAAGGGGTGCTCCTCGCCCTCCAGGGCACGGGCATCAATCGGACCATGAAACTGCGCAAGATCTCCTTCGGCATCGGCGTCGAACGGAACATCCCCGTGCATTCCCCCCGCCTCACCGAACTCGTGGTGACCAAGAAAGGCCGGGCGCGCCGGGCCAAACTCTATTACCTTCGCAGCCGCGTCGGGAAAGAAGCCCTCAAGACCAAGAACAAGATCTGACCGCCATGGCCAAGATGAAGTTCACGGGGGGGCGCATCCTGACCCTCCTGCTCATGATCGGTCTGGTCGGGGTCTTCATCCTGTGGCTGGTGCAAGACGTCGCCACTTCCCGCATGGGGGGCAGCGCGACGCCCCAGGTCGGGAAGGTCGATGGCGAGCCGATCTTCTGGAACGCCGAGGGCGATTTCCGGTCCGAGTACGAATCCCTCATCAAGCGCTACCGGTCCCAGGGCGTCGAGATGAGCGACGACATCGAGGGCATCCTCAAGACCCAGGCCCTCAACCAGGTCGCCATCAAGTTGCTCCTGATGAAGCGCGCCGAGCGCTACGGCATCGAGGTCGACGAGTCGGATATCCTCAATTACATCAAGCAGCGCTATTTCACCGAGAACGGCCGGTACAACGAGATGTCCTACCGGGCGTTCCAGCAGCGCGGCGCCGCCGCCGATAAGATGCGCCTCGAACGGGAGGCCCGCCAGACCCTCACCATCGAATTCCTCACGAGCCTCACGCTGTTCCAATACCTGCCCGCCTCCTCCGCCGAGGTCTTCGACCGCTGGCAGGCCGAGCGCATCCGCAAAAAGGCGCGCGTCGCCGTGATGACCTTCGACCAGGGCCTCGAGAAATTCGCCACCGAAGCCGAGGTGAAGGGCTGGTTCGAGCGAAACCGCACGAACTTCCCGGGCAAGACCTACGAGATGGTGCCCAACGAGATCCGCGAACGCTACCTCGTCCAGAACGAGCCGATCCTGCGTTCGCGCATGAAGTCCCAGGCCATGCAGGCCCTCAACCAGAAACTCGCCTCCGGGGCCTTCGCCCAGGGTTTCGACGCGGCCGCCGCGTCGTTGGGCATGAAGGTCCAGAATACCGATTTCTTCACCCTCTTCGCCCAGGTCCTTGAGGACGAGCGGGGCAAGGTGATCGCGGAAGTCTCCTCCACCGAGTTCATCCAGACCCTCATGATGTCCGAACGCGGGAAGATCAACGGGCCCATCGATCTCCAGACGGCCCTCGCGGTCGCCGTGGTGACCGAAGTCGACAACGCCCCGTTCAGCGCGGGCGATTTCCAGACCTCGATCGCCACCCGGCGCAAGGTCGAGGAGCGCCTGCGCCGCGAAAAGATCCAAAGCGGTCTTTACGCCTTCCAGAGCCAAGTCTTCAAGAGCGGCAAGGTCCAGAGTTTCCTGAAAAACGACGTTGCCCGACGCTAGGTCGTTCTTCGGCCCGAACGCCCGGCTTCTGACTCCCCGTTTCCCGGCCCTCGTGGCCCGCGCCCGCTCGGCGCCCCCTCCCGTCGTCGACGAGAGCCGCCACGGCGAGGCGACCATGTCCCTCGCCGGCCAAAGCCTGCATTCGCGCATCGATCCGGTCGCCGAGGGGAAGCGGAAGGCGGACGGCGTCGACGGGGGAGCGGGGTGGATCCTTTTTCTCCCCGCGGACTTGCTCTATGCCGCCGAATCCCTGCTGAGCCGTCCGTTCCAACGGCCGCCGATGCTCTTTTTCTATTGGACCGACCCCGCGGTATTCGTCGCGCTCCTGCACCATCGCGACCTGAGTTTCCTCGAACCCCACCTGGAGCGCTGTTTCTTCCTGGTGGAAGGCTGGCCGCAGGAGGGGTTTTCCCTCCCCGACCTGTCCCAAATCCGCCGCACGGCGCTGGTGGAGAACCCGCTCCTCCTACGCCGCGACGGAGGCCTGTGCGAGGCCATGCGCCACCGACTCTTCTCGGATGCGCGCGAGAGCCTCGGCTCGGGCCTCACGCGCTTCTTCTTCGAAAAACGGTGGACCCTCAACCTCCTGCGAAACCTGGGGCTGGAGCGGCCTTGGGTCGCTTGGTCCCCGGAGCCACCCGCCCGGGATCGCCTGGCGATCGTGGCTTCCGCGGGGCCCGGACTCGCCGATGCCATGGGGTTCCTCGCGGCAAACCGGGACTCGTATAGTCTCATCGCCACCGACACCGCGCTTCGGCCCCTGCTGCTCGCCGGGATCGTCCCCGATGCGGTCGCCGCCCTCGACGGTTCCTATTTCAACGCCATGGACTTCGAGATCCCCGCCCCCGACCATGTGCTCCTGGCCGCCGATGTCTCCTGCCATCCGCTTATCCTGCGGCATTGGAAGGGGCCCGTGGCGCTCTTCCAGAGCCATCCCCTCGGAAGCGTCGAACCCGACCTCCGCGAACGCGTGCTGTCGGGGATGGGGCTCGCCCTGCCGAAACTCGCCACCACCGGCCATATCACCCACACCGCCATGGAATTGGCCGTGGCCCTCGGCCACCGGCGCCTGGGCCTCGTCGGGCTCGATCTGGGCTATCCGTTCCTCGAATCCCACGCGCCCTCCACTTGCCATGGCCGGTTCTACCTCGATCGCTACACGCGCACGACCCCGGCGGTGCGCCAGGATTTCCAGGTGCTCTTGCCGCGCCTGCACCGGCGGGCCCCATCCGATGGGGGGGGTGAAATTTGGGCCGACGCCCTGATGGAAAACCACGCCCACTCCATGGAAAATTGGGGGCGCGAACCGGGTCTGGTGCTCCGCCGATTCATCGCCTCCGGGCGCAAAATGGAACTGCCCCCGCTTCGTGAGGGCGATCTCGCCCCGGGCGGCCAGATGACGCGTCCCTACGTCGACAAAAAATCGGCGGATAGGGCGTACCCCTCGAAAATCACGGGGGCTTGGCGACGATTGCGCAGCCTGCTCGATCATCGGGAGGCGCTGTTCGAGGATAGGGCCGGGGTGGACGCATGGACACGTACGGCCGCGGGCCTACCGCTCATCGGACCCGGCCTCTCGTTCTTGTCGCTATCGATGAAGCGGCGCACCGGGGAAGACCCGGTCCGCCAGCGCGAGGTGCTCCTTCGGGAATGCGAGCGGTTCGCGGCGGCGGTGGAGCGCCTGGTGGCCCAGGACCCCGCGAGCGCGGGCGAGTCGGGGAAGCGCTAGCGGAGGCCGGCCCGGATCGAAGCGACCTTGGCGACGGGGTCGGGGGCCGTGAGGATGGGGCGTCCGATGACCAGATGGTCCGCGCCGCGATCCATCGCTTCCCGCGCGGTGGCCGTGCGCTTCTGGTCGTCGGGCGGGTCGCTCGCGTCGCGGATGCCGGGGTTCACGATGAGCCAACCCTTCCCGAAGCGCTCCCGCAGTCCGGCGGTCTCCGCGGGAGAGCACACGATGCCGTGGACGCCGGCCTCGAGGCCAAGGGCGACCAAGGCGTGCACGTGGGCTTCGGGGGACCGGCCGACCCCCATGTCTTCCCGCAGGGTCTTCTCGTCGGTCGAGGTGAGCACCGAGACGCCGAGCAGGCGGGAAGCCGTGCCTTCGACGCCCTTGCGGGCGGCGCGGATCATGGGCCGGCCCCCCGAGAGGTGGATGGTGACGAGATCCAAGCCCAGACGGGCGGCGGCGGCGCAGGCGTGCTCCACGGTATTGGGGATATCGTGGAATTTCATGTCGAGAAAGATGCGTTTGTCCCGTTTCTTGAGCCAGGCGACCAATTCGCGCCCGGATTCGAGGTAGAGGACGGGGCCGATCTTATACCAGGAGACGGCCTCTCCGAGGCGTTCGACCATGCGGCAGGCCTGGTCGAGGTCGGGCAGGTCGAGGGGGAGGATGACGGGGTCGTGGGTCATGGTTCTTCGCGCTTGATCTTGAGGTCGCCGAGGTTGAACCCCTGCTGGTCGAGGCGTTCCTTGATGAACACGAGGGAGTTATGGAAGAGGGTCTTCACGCTGCGCGAGGAGATCTTCTCGATCTTCGCGATCTCCTCGAAGGTCAGGTGGGCCACGGTCTTGAGCATGTAGACGTTTCGGTGCTGGAAGGGGAGGGCGTCGACGGAGCCCTCGATGGCGTCGCGCAGTTCCTTGCGCACGAGTTGGTCCTCGATGTCGATCTCGCCGCTCTCGCAGAGTTCGATGAACTCGCGGGCCTGGTTATCCTTCCCGGCGACCTGGCGGTTGAGGACGGTCAGATCCTGGTGGCGGGTCTTGCGCACGTAATTGATGCAGGAGTTGTGGGCGATCTTGTAGATCCAGGCCTTGAAACTCTTCGTGTAATGGTAGCGGTGGAGGTTCAGGTAGATCTTCAGGAAGATATCGTGGTAATTATCGGTGAGGGCGTCTCGGTCGTAGACGAACCGGGAGCAATAGTACTCGATCTTCTTCTGGTAGCGGGTGTAGATCTCCTGGAAATGGGAGTCGATGAGCGGGTTCTTGCTGGCCCCGGGCCGCTTGGGCCCCTTGTGGTTCTTGAGCAGCGCCTGGATCCGCTTCACCAGGTCTTCATCGCTGAGGGCGCTCAAGTCAGGCCGGGTCGGGGAACCGGTCATCGCCAAACTCCACGCGGTCGTAGGGGGGCCATAGGGCATTTTACCTTCAGGTCCCCCCGATGGGTATGGGTTGGGTTTTCGGGCTGGGAAGGGTAAAATCCCCTATCTGGGCCGGAGTTCCCGGCGGAAAGGGACGATTATTTTTCACCCTAGTCGTTCCCTTCGGTTATGAATAGGGTGCGTGGGTAACGCAGGAAATGATGCACCATAAAGCGACGCGACTTCTCCTCGGGCTGCTCTCCGTGACGGCCGTGACCTTCTTCTCCGGATGCGGGGTCTTCGACTCCACGAGCGGGCCGCGCAAGATCACCGTCACGCGCGGCAATTCCCTCGGCGCGGTCTGGAAGGCCACGGGGCATAATGCGGAGATCCACCTGAAACTCCTCAACGAGGCGGATGTGAGGGCCGATTGGCTCGAGCTCGAGTTCTCCTTCCAATTCGGCTCCGATAATTCCAGCATCACCGCCTATGTGCGGGATCAAAGCGGGGGCGGCATCTATTACCCCCTCAAGCCCGGGAGCGAAGCCGACTACGACTTCAACATCAACGATAGCGACCCGAAATTCGACGGCCGGGCCTTCGCCGACCTCACCCTCGTGCGCCTGGCCACCATCTACTTCTATAACTACCAAGAAGACGCCACCCGGGCCACCGACACGATCTCCTACTCGATGACCCTCTGGCAGAACTGAGCCCCCCTTGTCCGACCTGATCCAAACCGGGGAAGCCCCGGCCCCCCTCCACGCCCTGGTGACCCATGGCAATTGCCCCGATGGAACCGCCGCGGCGGTTCTCGCGACCCGGCTCTGGCCCAAGGTGCAGGTCACCTGGGGGAACCACCAAGTCATCGGCGAGCAGATCTTGGCCGCCGGGCGGAGCCTCCGGGAAGGTGGCCTCCTCGTGCTCGCCGACATCTCCGGCGACGCGGACACCCTGGCGCGCCTGGCGGAGATCCTCATCCCCAAGAAGGCCGCGCTCCACATCTACGAGCACCACCAGACGCGCGATTTCCTCTCCGTCTGGAAGCTTCCAGAGGGCTTGACGGGCAGCGTGGTGTTCGACAACGGTCGCTGCGGGTCGCGCATCTTCTTCGACGAGTGGCTCCCGCGGGACGCCTCCCTCGAGGTCTACCGGGAATTCATCGTCCTCACCGACGACCGGGACCTCTGGCTCAACCAGGATCCCCGAAGCACCGACCTGGCCAAGATCCACCATATCTACGGCGACCAGGGCTACCTGAAGCGCTTCGTCCAGAACCCGATGGTCGCGCTGACCCTGGAAGAGCGCACCATCCTCGATTACCAGATGCGCAAAGACCGCGAGAAGATCGACAAGATCCTCGAGAAGATCGAGGTGAAGGAAGACGACGGAGGCTACCGCTACGGGGTCGTCTACGGCGAGGCCGACAGCACCGATCTCCTCCACCAGGCCATCGTGCGCCACGACCTCGAATACGCCATCCACGTCAATCTCAACGCGGGGAAAGGCAGCATCCGCGGTCGGGGCGCCTTCGATTGCGCCAAATTCGCCGAGAAGCGCGGGGGCGGGGGGCACCGCGCCGCCAGCGGGTTCCCGGTGCGCTTCCAGCGCCCGAAGTTCTAGGGCCGCGGCGGCCTCATTCGACCCGCACTTCCAGGAGTTTCGTCTCGCCCTTGGGCTCGAGGGTCCAATGCCCCGCGTGGGCGGGCATCAGGCAGCATTCGCCGAAGGCCAAGTCGACGGACCCGGCGCCGTTTCGCACGGTGGCCGAGCCGGAAACGTTGATATAGATCGTGCAGGAGGACCCGTCGAAGGTCCGCGGCATCGGCCGATCGAACCAGGCCAGGCGGGTGTGGAAATAGGAGCAGCGCACCAGGGTCACGCTCTCGCCCAGGCGGGGCTCGTAACGCGTGCGCAGTTCGGCGACGGGGGAGAAGTCGGTGGCGTCGAGGGCGGCGTCGGTGTGCAGTTCACGCTCGCGCCCGGTCTTGGCATCGACCCGGTGGTAATCGAAGAGGCGGTAGGTGATGTCGGAGGATTGCTGGATTTCGGCCAGGCAGATGCCCTTGCCGATGGCATGGACGCGCCCCGCGGGGAGGAAAAAAACATCCCCGGGAGCGATCGGATGGGATTGGAGGATGGACGGGAGCCGGTCCTCGGCGATCGCCTTTTGGTAGGCCGCGCGGTCGACCGGTTCGCGGAAGCCGCTGATGAGCCTCGAGCCGGGATCCGCCGCGAAGACGTACCACATTTCGGTCTTTCCCGCGCAACCGTGGCGCTTTTGGGCGAGGGCATCATCGGGGTGGACCTGGATGGAGAGGTCGTCCGCGGCATCGAGGAACTTCACGAGGAGGGGGAATTGGGGGCCGTGGGTTTCCCACAGGCGTGCGCCGCAGAGTTCCGCCCCGTAGGTTTCCAGCGCCTGGATGAGGGAGCGCCCGGCGAGGGGCCCCGCCTCGACCTGCGAAACCGACCCCGGGACGGAGGAGAGTTCCCAGGTTTCCCCGCAATTCGGGAGGGGCGAGAAATCCTTTCCGAGGAGGGTTCGGATGCGCTGCCCCCCCCAGATCCGTTCCTTGAATTGGGTCTTGAAGCGCAGGGGAGGGAGGGCGTCTGTCATGTGCCACCTTTTTCGGGAGTGGAATCATACCCCCACCGGGGTGATTGAACAAGCCGAAGAATTCCTGTACGATGGGGGCCCATGGCGGGACGGACCCTCTTCATCGGCGATGTGCACGGGTGCTACCACGAACTCGTGGAATTGCTGGAACGATCGGGCCACCGGCGCGAGGACCGGGTGGTGATGCTGGGCGACCTGGTGAACAAGGGCCCCGAGGTGGTGCGGTGCCTCGAGTTCGTGTGGCGGTCCGGGTTCGAGTGCCTCCTGGGGAACCACGAGGCCCATTTTTTGCTCCACGCGAGGTCGCAGCCGGCCTACCGTGCGGTCTGGGACCGGTTGGATCGCGAATTGCAAAGGTGGCTCGCCGGCCTCCCGCTCTATATCGACGAACCGACATTTTTGGCGGTCCATGCGGGCCTGCGACCCGGGGTGCCGCTCCACCTCCAATCCCGGGAGGATCTTCTTAATATCCGGGAATGCAAGACCGGGAGGGCAGGGGAGGGCGAGCGCGCCCCGTGGTATGATTTCTACGATAGGAGCAAACCGGTGATCTACGGGCATTGGGCCAGGCAAGGGCTGCGGCTGGGCGAACGCACCATCGGGCTGGATAGCGGCTGCGTCTACGGGGGGAAACTCTCCGCGTGGATCCTCGAGACCCAGACCCTCGTCCAAGTCGATGCACGACGCGTCTACGAGATCCCAGGGAAACAAAAGCGAGGGAATCCGTGAACGTGGTGCTCACCGGGGGAGGAAGCGGCGGCCATGCGTTCCCCGCGATGGCCCTGGCCGAGAGAGCGATGGGGGAGGGCCACGAGGTGCGCTATTTCGGGAGCGAAGAGGGCATCGAACACCGCCTCGCCATCGATAAGGGGATCCCCTTCACCCCCATCCCCGTAGGGAAATTGCGCCGCTATTGGTCCTGGAGGAATTTCATCGATCCGCTGCGGGTCGTCCAGGGCATCTGGGTCTCTTGGCGGAAACTACTCAAACTCCCGAAAGCCTCCACGGTCGTCTATTCCTTCGGCGGATTCGTCGGGCTTCCCGTCGTGGTCGCGGCCTTCCTGGCCCGCAGAAAATGCGTCCTCCACGAACAGACCAGCCGGGCGGGTCTCGCCAATCGCCTCTCGGCTCCCTTGGTCAAAAGGATCTTCCTCTCATTCGAAACATCCCGGCGCTTCTACCCGCCCCGGAAGACCACGGTCTCAGGCTATCCCCTGAGGCGCGAGTTCACCGAGGGACGCCCGACCGAGAGGGTCCTGGAGGGCCGGACCTACGGGGTTGATGGCTCCCCCCTGCTCCTGGTCACGGGCGGCGGCAATGGGAGCCGGATCCTCAACCAATGGATCCTGCGATCCCTCGATCGGATCCCCGCAGGCTGGAGAATCCTCCACCTCACCGGTCGATCCCTCTTCGAGGAACACCGCCCCTTCGCCAGCGATCGCTACCATCCCGTGCCCGCCCTCTTCGAAGGCATGGCCGATTTCATGCGCCTCTCCAAGGCACTCGTCGCCCGTGGAGGTGCCGGTACCGTGAGCGAGATCGCCTTCCTAAAGAAGCCCGCCGTCATCGTGCCGCTGGCGATCGCCCAGGGAAACGAGCAATACCACAACGCAAAAGAAGCCTCCATGCGATCCCCCATGAAAATCCTCACTGAATCGGAAATCGCCCGGGCCGACCTATGGGAAACCATCGATGTTTTGCTGCGCCTTCCGATCCCCGAACCCGGCCCTTCCATCCCCCAAAAAAGCCCAGTCGAAATCCTGTTGCAGGAAGCCAATTGAGGCCCCATGGCCAAAAGCCCCAACTCAAGTAACCTGATCCCAAAAAAGCATCCGTCATTCATTTTCGCCCGAAAATCAGTTTGTAAAATTGAAGATCGCCACGATTTGTCACCGTTAACCATCTCCCCGAGAATCGCCTAAACCATCCAAAATCTCCCGTATGGCCATCCCGCCTAAAAGTCTAAGATCCCGATCAAGCAATTTTCGACTCCCCAAACCCACCATCCAAAAAAGGATCATTACGAATCCAAAGTGCATGTAAGACCCAAAACCAATAAGAAATATCCACCGCCCTTGTCGTCTCAAACCCAGTATCCCAATCCCGCACTAATCCAAAAATCAATCCGAGTCCACGGTCCTCCAGTCGAGAAAAACAAGCAACGAATCCCATCGCCCCGTAAAACTCTTAAAAGCAAATCAAGTCGGCATCCATCGTCCATAAAAACCAAATACAGAACGCAAAGCCCATAAATCAACAAGCAAATACTCCACCGTCCCGGAAAAAATCAAGCCCAAGCCAATATCCCTGTAACTCGCAAAATTCGTAGAATCAAGTCAAGCGCTATTGCATCCGTCTTAGAAAACAAAATGAAGAGTCTTCATTTGGCGCAAAACCCTTGGAATCGAACCGAGTCTGGAATCCTCCGACCCAGAAAAAAATCCGGTTCCCCAATCTCCTGCAAAATCTTTAAAATCATACCAATCTATAAATCCTCATTCCCCCAAAAACCATCCCAAAAACCGAACGCTGCATCCCAGGCAACTCTTGAAATCCTAAAAATAAATCAAAGCACGGAATCCTCCGTCCCAGAAAATCAAAACCCGCCGCCAAAACAACCCGCAAAATCCTGAAAACCAAACAAAGCCCAAAATCCTCCGTCCCAGAAACAAAATCCCGATTCCCAATCTCCCGTAAAATCCTTAAAATCAAAACAAGCCTGGAATCCTCCGACCCAGAAAACAACACCCGCCGCCCAAACAACCCGCAGAATCCAGAAAACCAAACAAAGCCCAAAATCCTCCATCCCAGAAACAAAACCCGCCGCCCAAACAATCCGCATAATCCATAAAACCAAGCCCAAAATCCTCCTCCCCAGAAACAAAATCCCGCTTCCCAATCTCCCGTAAAATCCTTAAAATCAAAACAAGCTCAAAATCCTCCACCCCAGAAAAAACCAAACCCCGCATCCCAATAACCCAAGCCGACCAAATGCCCCCCCCAAAAAGAGATATTATGTTGCGGCCGACCCCC
>JAFLEE010000106.1 GCA_017302015.1 Spirochaetota bacterium
ATAGCCCCATTTTTTTCCATTTCCACGATTGGCTCCTAAAAGAGCCGACCGTTTCGTCCGGATTTTTAGTTGAGGCAATGGGGGGCTTTCGTCCGGAATTCTGGTGATGCAATGCGATTCCTTGACACGACGGCATTCATTCATTAAGATAAGCCCAAGAACCGCCCCATGAACCAAGTGCTGATCGTCCCCCATCTCCTGCTGGTCGTCGTCGACCGGAGCACCCGGCTGTAGAGGCTCGTTCCTTTGTGAGTGAACCAGCCCCTGACGGCCCGCGCCGCAGGGGCTTTTTTTTTGCTTTTTGAGGAGTATTCGGATGAAACATCGCCATTGGAAGAAGCCGACTAGAATCCGGATCATCCCCCGGCCGTCGGCGCCGCTATGCCCGCGCTCCATCCCCGCTTGCCGGGTCGTCGTTCCCGTCGTCCTGCTGCCCGTCCGCAGCCCGCCATAGCGGCCCCTTCCAACCCCGCTGGAAAGGCCCCTGTGGTGAAAACCATGGGGGCCTTTTTTTTACCCCAACCGAAAGGAAATGAACATGAACTTAAACGGCGCCCAGATCCTCACCGGCCTCCTCGAGCGGGCCGGCATCCGCACCCTCTCCGGCATCCCCGGAGGGGCCATCCTCCCGCTCTACGATGCCCTCGCCCAAAGCGGCATCCGCCACATCCTCGCCCGCCACGAACAGGGGGCCGGTTTCATCGCCCAGGGGATGAGCCGCGCTTCGGGTCGCGCGGGCGTGGCCATCGCGACCTCCGGCCCCGGGGTGACGAACCTCCTCACCGCCCTCGCCGATGCCTGGCTCGACAGCATCCCCATGCTCGCCATCACGGCCCAGGTGCCCACCGGCCTCATCGGCACCCGCGCGTTCCAGGAGGTGGACACCCTCGCCCTCGCCGCCCCCATCACGAAGCGGTGCTGGCGCGCCAAGAGCGCCCGGTCCATCCTCCAGATCCTCCCCGAAGCGTTCCGCGTGGCCATGGACGGCAAGCCCGGGCCGGTGCTCCTCGACATCCCGAAGGATGTGTTCCTCGATACCTGGGAATTCTCCGTGTGGCCCGAAATATCGAACGGGCGGCCCGGGAAGAACGGCCGCCTCCCCGATCGCCCCGCCTTGTTGAACGCGGCGCGCCTCATCCGCGAGTCCGAGCGCCCCATGATCTATTTGGGCGGCGGCGCCCGCCATGGCGCGTGCGACGCGGTGGCCGCCTTCGCCCGCAAGAACGGCATCCCGGTGGCCACGACCCTCCAAGGGCTCGATTTGTTCCCCGCCGGGGATCCCCTCCGCCTCGGCATGCTCGGCATGCACGGCAGCCGCGCCACGAATCTCCTCGTCGCCGAGGCCGACCTCCTCATCGCCCTCGGGGCCCGCTTCGACGACCGGGCGACGGGGAAGCTCCAGGCCTTCGCCGAGGGGGCGCGCATCATCCACTGCGATCTCGATGCGGGGGAGATCGGCCGGCTCCGAGCGGTCGATCAGGCCCTCCCCGGGGATCTCGCCTCCGTGCTAGAGGCGCTCCTTCCGCTCATCCCCGAAAACCCCCGCACGACCTGGCGGGCCCAAAGGGAGTTCTTCCGCAGCGAGTTCCCGGCGGGGGAAGGCATGACGGATTCGCCCTTCGACGCCGGGCGCCTCATCCGGGCCGCCGCCCGCTCGCTCCCCGAGGACGCTTTCCTCACCACCGACGTGGGACAGCACCAGATGTGGGTGGCCCAACACTTCCCGTTCCAAAAACCGGGGACCTTCCTCACCTCCGGCGGCCTCGGCACCATGGGCTTCGGCCTTCCCGCCGCCATCGGAGCGGCCCTCGCCTACCCGGGACGCCGGGCGGCCTGCTTCACCGGCGACGGGTCGATCCTCATGAACCTCCAGGAACTCGCCACCTTGGCCGAGCACCGCCTCCCCGTGGCGATCCTCCTCATGGACAACGGGCACCTCGGCATGGTGCGCCAGCAACAGGAACTCTTCTACGGGGACCGCACCATCGCCTCGAGCCTCGCCCATGCGCCTGATTTCTGCGCCCTCGCCCGCGCCTTCGGCATCGAAGCGTTGGACCTCGGGGGATCGGAGGACCCCGAGGCCTGCCTCGCCGAGGCGCTCGCCCGCCATCCCGAGGGGCCCCTCTTCGTGCGCCTACCGATCCCCCCGAAGGCCAACGTGTGGCCGATGGTGGCCCCCGGAGCGGCAAACACGGAGATGCTCGGGGAGTCGCCCGCGGCGGCAAGTTCCAAGCCTCAGGAGCAGGCGGTGCGGTAAGGAGGCGGCATCTTGGCCCGATCGGGCCGAGAGCGGGTCGGGATCGGCGGGCCGCGGGTTAAAACCCCCGCGCCTCGCCGGTCCCGGGAATCGGCGCCCCAAATCTCGCCGGTGATATTAATATAGCGCCGGATGCCCCGCGCCAAAGGCAAGCACTTCTTCGGCTTCGGCCTCGGCCCCCTCCAGGCCGGCCTCTTCCTGCTCGAGGCCTGGCGGAGCAAGAAGTTCACCCGCCTCACCGTGTGCGAGATCGACCCGCGTCTCGTCGAGGCCCTCAAGCATGGCCGCCTCACCGTCAACGTCGCCGGAGAGAACGGGCTCGCCCCGGTGGTCATCGACGGCGTCGAGGTCCTCCACCCACTGCGCGACGCGGCCACGGCGGTCCAGCGCATCCGCGAGAGCGACGAACTGGCCACCTCCCTCCCCCACGTGCTCTCCTACCAGAACGGGGAGCCGAGCCCGGCCGATCTCCTGGCGCGCGGCCTCGACGGCTCCCGCCCGCGGGCCATCTATACCGCCGAGAACCACCCCCACGCCGCCGAGATCCTCAAGGCCGACGTGCTCAAACGCCGCCTGCTGCCCCAAGACACCGTCTTCCTCGGCACGGTGATCGGCCGCATGGCCGCCACGGTGCGCGACCCCGCCGCCATCGCCGAACGCCGCCTCGCCCCCATCGCCCCCGGCATCCCCGCCGCCGTCGTGGCCGAATCCTTCGACCGCATCCTCGTGGCGAAGAACCCCCTGCGCAATTTCGAATCGGGATTCCCCGCCTTCACGCCCAAGGCCGACCTCGCCCCCTACGCCGAGGTGCATCTCTACGGCCATATCGCGGCCCACGCCGTGCTGGCCTGGGAAGCCCACCGCCGCGGCCTCGCCACCATGGACGAGGTGCGCGAGCGGCCCGAAATGCTCTTCCTCGGCGAACGGCTCTTCGACGAGTGCGCCCGTACGCTCCTGACGCGCCATAAGGGCGTGTGGGACCCCCTCTTCACCGAGGCCGGCTTCCGCAACGAGGGGCGCGCGGTGCTGCGGCGCATCACCAGCCCCTACCTGCGCGACCCCGTGCTGCGCATCATCCGCGATCCCGCCCGCAAACTCATGCCCCGGGACCGCCTCGTCGGCCCCGTTTCATTGGCGATGGAGGGGGGGATGAAGAGCGCCCTCTTTCCCGTCGGCGCGGGCATGGCCCTCGAGGAACTCGTGCGCCACCCCGACCAGGCCCCCCCGGCCGCCCGCAAATCCCTGGCCGGACGTCGCATGACGCGGGACCGCTTCGAGGCCATCCTCGACATCCTCTGGGATCTGGAGGGCACCGCCTCTCCAGAGACCGCCGTGCGGGAACTCCTCTGGGAAGGCTTCCGTTCGGCCATGGGTTGAACCCCACCATGCGCGCGCGGGACTTCCTGCTTCTCCTGGTGATGGGTCGCGCCCTGCTTGGCGCCGAAGAGAGCCCGCTGGATTTTTCGGACCCCGCCCGATTCCTGCTCCCGGGCCCGCAGTCCGAGCTCGTCGAGGCCGGCCCCATTCTGCGGGCCTGCGGATCCCCCGGGGCGACGCTTTCGGGCATCCGCCGGGTCGTGGAGTGGAAAAAATCTTGGCGCAATGAACCCGCCGGGGGGCGGTGGGTCGGCACGCGTACGGTCCGTTCGCTCATCGAGAGCCGGCTTCTCACCGGCTGCCACGACCACGCCCTGCTGCTCTCCGCCGTCCTGCGTGCCATCGGGATCCCGGCCCTCATGGTGGACTGCGCCGGGCTCGAATGGGCCCGTGATTTTCCCGATCGCCGGCGGGACTTCGCGGGGCACGTCTTCGTCCTGGCGTGGGTCGAGAAACGCTGGATCCTGCTGGATTCCACCTCCTACCGCTATCTCGATCCCTTCGATCCCCATAGCGACCGGTTCCGTTTCCCCGTCGGCGACCAGGAGCGTTTTGCCGTGCTCTTCCGGGGGATCGATCCGGCCTCGTACGGGGTGACGAATCTGCTCGCGCTCAACCGGGCCATGGAGCGCCTCTCCGATGGCCTGCGCGGCGGGCCCGAACCGGCGATGCCCGCCCGTCTCGGCCCCCTTCATCTCCCCTGATCCGTCAGATCAGGCCGACCTTCTGCAGGAAGGCCCCCACGGTCTCCTTCTCGATGACGAGGCCCGCGGCGATGGCGTCGCCCAGGGGCTTCTTGAGGATTTCCTTATAGCGCGCGGTGAAATTGATGGCGTTGAAATAATTGAAGTCCTTGCGCAATCCCTTGAGCGGCACGAGGTACTGGGCCTCGATCTCTTCCCGGACCCGGGCGAAGTGCGAGCGGGCTCGCTCGGCCGGGGTGAAGCGGGCGAGTTTTTCGAGGAGTTCAAGCATATTCTTGGCGTAATTGATGCGGGGGATCACGGTCTTCAGGATGAAGGTCCGAAGTTCGGGGGTCTTCGCCTCGGCCCGCTCCTTCTGGAGGAAATGGTACTGCTCGTTGAAGAGTTCCCGGGGATTTCCCGCCGCGTGCTTGGCCACCAGGCCCTGCAGGTTGAGGTCCATCTTCTTGTAGAACTCCTTCATCACCGCGTCGGCGTCCACCGTCTCGGCGGGCCGGGCGGGAGGGCGGGCCGCGGCGCTCGCCGTCGTGCGGGGTTCCTCGCCATCTTCCCCCGAGCTCTCGGGATCCGCCTCGCTCGGGCGGGCGGCGCGCTTCTGGGCGCCGAGGGCCTTCGCTTCCTCGATGGATTTCCGAAACGCGTCGATGGCGCGGTGGACCCCCTCCCGCCGCTCCTGCGGCCAATCCGACCGGGCCGCGCATTGGGTTTGGAAGACCGCGAGCAGGGCCGCCCGTTCCCGATCCTCCAGCGCCGCGCGGCGGATCCCCACGAGGACCAGGTCGGGGTCGCTCCCGCGAAGGAGGGAGCGGTAGCGGGGAAGCCGGTCCAGGGCCGCCTCGATCTCCCCGGCGTCCGCCCCCGAGAGTTTCTCGAGTTCCGAGAGTTCGTCACCCGGCGCCCCGTCGCCCCGGGGCGCCATGGCGGTCGGGAGCTCCTTATAGCGTTCCAGCCGCATGGCGTGGAAATCCAGGATCTTCTGGATGGGCGGGGAGAGGAGCCTGCGCCGCTCCAGGAGTTCGCGCAATTTCGCCAGGAATTTGTGCTTCACCGCGGGCACCCACGCCCGGCGGAAGAGTTCCAACAGCACGTCCTTCACCCAGGCCTCGAGCTTCTCCGCCTCGAGATCCGCCGCCGCGGCCGCGGGCAGGAAAGCCCGCCCGAAGGATTCCAGGCTGCCGAGTTTTTCCATCCCCGCCTCGGCCTGGGCGGATTCCTGGGCGATGCGGGTGCGGATGAGATCTTCCACCGCGGGCCCGTCCAGGGGCGTGACCTTTCCCCGTTCCACGAATTCCCGCTCGGAAGCCGCCAGGAGCGCCTCCCGGCTGGGGATCGCCTCCTCGTCGGGGAGGAGGAGGAGGCCCAGGATCTGGCGGGCCTTCTTGCGCACCACCAGGGCCTCGCCCGCGTCTTCCATGACCGCGGACAGGAAGGCCGCCTTCTGCGCGAGGCACTCCTCGGGATCGGGATGGCGCTCCTCCAATTCCTTGAGGCCGTCGAAGAGCCGTTGGAAGCGGGCGAGTTCGCTCAGTTCCGCCTTGTAGCTATCGCGGATATTGGCCAGGAGTTCCATGAGGCGCAGGCGCGCCCGCGCGGCCGGTTCCGGCTCGGCGAGGAGGGCCTCGGCCCCCGGGTAACTTTCCATGAGGCGCACCAGGCGATCGCCGCTGGAGAGCACCTCGTCGAGGAAGGCCACCGCATCTCCCGGGGTGAGGGCGTCGAGCCAATGCTTTTCCAACCAGCGCAGGAAGGCGCGGGGATTGAAACTATCTTTGGCGACCAGGGCGTAGAGCCGATCCCGCGTTTGGGGTTCCGTATGGAGGAAACTGCGCAAGGCCCCCAGGATGAGGCGCTCTTTTTCCCGCTCGGGGGTCTCGGCGCGCAGGCCAAGGCTATCTTCGAGGCTCACTCGGCCGCATTCCAGATCGAATCGTTCGGCCTTCTTCCGTAAAAGCGCGGCCCCGGTTTTCAGGGATGACGCCCGTGCCCGCGGAAGAGGCTCGGCCGATGCCGTCGACGACGGGCTGGGATTTTCCTCCCCCCCAATCGCCGGACTTATTTGTTCTCCCGTGGGAACCGGGTGTTGACTCGTCAACGATCGTTTCTTCGCCGGTTCCGTCGGCACATTGAAAAGCACCGTACGGCCGACAGGGTCCGCCTCCGCCGCGGCGCCGATTCCCGTGACCTTGGGGGGCGGTGGGGCTTTCCCCTCGGCTCCCGTTCGAAGGGAGTTTTCCGATTTCGCGGGGGCCTGGGCGACCCCGAGGGTTTTGGCGGAAGCGGTCGAACGCGCTTGCGCCGTTGGAATCGGCTCGATGCTTTTTCCGGCCTTCGATGCACTATCCCCAGCGGTTTCAGGAAGCCCTTGTTCCGTGGGGGATGCGGCGTTCGCCTCCGATTCAATGATCGTTTCCGATGGCGCGGTTTCATTCCCTTGGCTCGGGATTGCTTCCGAACCGCTTCCGGGTTCCTCCTCGCCAGAAGACTCCTCTCGCGGTCCATCCTTAACTTCCCCTGGCGCCTCCGCGGCGGCCTCGTCTTCCGGGGAGTTTGCCGGTTCTCCGACCGATTCGCCGGTCGTGGGACCTGGTCGTCCATCATCCTCGGCCTCGGTGCGAAGCGGCGCATCATCCGTTGCCCCGGTATCGCTCGCCCCGCCGGAGTTTAGGAGTTCGGCGATCGCCTCATCGGTGATCTCCGAGACGGGCGCCCCGCCGCCGGGAGCCAGGAATTTGGCCTCGTCGGCGAGGCATTTGGCGTAGGGCCATTCCCCCGAAGCGCATTGCGCGTAGGTCGCCATGAGTTTCGCCGCCGCATCCGCGAGGGCGCTCTGGTTCTTCATTTCCGCGACGACTTTCTTGCAATAGCGGATCTTACTGGCGAGGCTCAGCGCCGCGTTCCCCTGGGTGCGCTGGTCGATGGTCGCCAGATTCTCGGAGAGCCTTTTCAGGAGCCCCGCGGCCTTCGTCCGCGCTTCGAGGGTTTTCTTCGTCTCATCCAGGCGCGCGCCCAAGGCGGCCTTCATCTCGGGCGTGAGGCCGGCGCTCCGCTGGAGGGCGCCCTTCGTGCGCTCCACCACGCGGAGGGCCTCCGTCGGGGCGAGACCAGAGAATAATTTGGCCTCCAAACGCTTCGCGACTTGCGCCGCATCCGGCCCCGGGTCGGGATCCGGGACCGCCGCCGCAGCGCCTCCGGCCAAAAGCCGTCGCGCCCACTCGCTGCGCTTGCCCTGGCGGTCATCCAGCGCCCGCCGCAGGAAATAGCGCTTGGCGAACTCGCCGGGATGGCGCGCCGTGAAATCCCGGAACTCCTCGGCCGCATCCGAGGGCGCCCGGCTGAGCACGGCTTCCGCGTCCACCACGGCGGCGGAATCCTCGGGGCGGAGGGACTCCAGGGCGAACGAATTCCAAGCCCTCCAGAACGGCAGGCCCTTCCCCTCCAGCAAGGCTCCCGTGATCCGGGCCGCCCGCACGGCGCACTCGGTCACCGGCACGGCGCGCATGGCTCCGCCGTACTCGCTCCTCCAGGAGAGCGCCGCCTCCAACTCGCCTCCCCATTCCGTGAGGCGTCGGTGCGCGCGTTCGGCCTTTAGCCGCCTGACGAGAAGCGCAAGGCCGCCGTCTCCCGTCGCGGCCTGAAATTCCCTCGCCAGCGCCACGGCCGCCAGCGGCACGCCCGGGCCCCCCCCGGGTTCGGAGGGCAATTCTCGCAATCGTCGGGTCATGCGCTGGACTTCCCGCACCCGGTCGAGGGACTGGGCCGCCCGCTGGGGCGCCTTTTTGCGAAGTCCGTCGTAGACCGAAGCGAAAATGAGTTCATCCACCTCGCCGTCCATGGCCGCCGCCGCCTCCACGAGGGAAGCCTCTTCGGGTTCCCGGCGCGCCCGATCGGAATAATGGGCGATGCGCGTCCCGAGATAACCGCTTAGGGTGATGGAGATCCAGGCCAGGGGGTGGGAGGCGCCGCGGGGACGCCGGTGGCGGGCGATCCCATAGAGATAGGCCTCGTAGACGTCATAGGGAACGCCCGATTGTCTCAGGAACGCGCCGACGCGCCTTCGCTCCAAAAATCCCGGTTTCCCCGCGAGCCAAGCGCCGAGGATTTTTTCCCGAGCCTGGGCCCCGGAGGCGCGGAGGAAGGCTTGGACGAAGCCATCGCTCTCGCCAAGGTCGGATGGGATTGATTTCGCTTCAGTCATCGGGGGATCAATCGAGGGCCTTTGAACCGTAATCTGTTTGGATGATCTTTTTCTTTCGGCCGCGGAACACGATTTGGATGGGGTGGAAATCGCCCCCCAGTTCTTCGCCTCAAGTAGGAGAGTACCCGCAGTGGGGGCAAAATACAACCCCGATGGCCCTTAGGCGGTCGGCTCAATTTTATCCCCCCCACCCCCTCTGGAATTCCCCTGTGGCGTTTTATCGGGATGCTTCCTACCCGAGGAGCAACGAACATTGCTCCCCCATCCAATATCGGGTCCCCGGGGTATTTTTCTGGCGGGAAGTTCGGGCCAAATTGGAAGAATAGGTCCATCGAACCGATAATGGAGCGATGAGCGACAAGATCCCCGCGCCCCAGGATGGGATGGACGAGACCTCCTACGACCAACTCTCCCGGGAGGAGATCCTGGCCCAATTCCTCGACCTGAAGCGCGAGCACGCCTTCCTGCAAAAGGACAAGGCCGACCTGGAGGCCATGTACCAGGAGAGCATGGCCAAGGAGCGCGAGAGGTCCCGCCTCGAGAAGGAGACCCTCGAGCGGACGGCCATGGACATCTTCGTGGCGGTGGGGGAACTCTCCGAGGAGAAGTCCAAGGCCGAGCGCGAGAAGAAGCTCATCGAGAGTTCCGCCCTCGATATCGCCCAGGCGGTGGGCGAACTCTCCCAGGAAAAGACCAAGATCGAGGACGAGAAGCGGATGATCGAGAGCTCCGCCATGGACATCGCCCAGGCCGTGGGCGAACTCTCCCAGGAGAAGACCAAGGTCGAGGAAGAGAAGCGGATGATCGAGAGCTCCGCCATGGACATCGCCCAGGCCGTGGGGGAGATCTCCGAAGAGAAGGCCCGCATCGAGTACGAGAAGCACCTCATCGAGAGCTCGGCGATGGACATCATCAAGAACCTCACCGAACTCTCGGCGCGCCAGGCCGAGGAACTGAAGGCCTCCTTCGTCCCGCCCACGCTGCCCGCCCCGCCCCCCGTCGCCGCCAGCGCCGGGCTCCAGGAGTACAAGATCGCGCTCCAGAAGGGCCTGGAGCAGCTGCGCACCATGAAGGGGGAGTACACCCTCCTCCTCCAGAAGATCTACCCCGCCCATTTCCTGCCCGTGCTCGAGAACCGCGAGGCCTTCCTCCCCTCGGGCCAGGTGACGGTGCTCGTCATCACCATCGCCGACTTCTACCAGCACCTCATCACCATGAACAGCGTGCGCCTGGCGCGCTTCATCAAGAAGCTCTCCTGCGACCTCCAGGCCATCCTCCACCAGTTCGGCGGCTGGCTCGTGGCCTACAACCACAACAGCTACCAGAGCGTCTTCGGCTCGCCGAGCAATCCCCGCGCCCACGCCCTCGAGGCCGCCCAGGCCGCGGTGGAGGTGATGAAGTACGGCGCCGGCTGCAGCTTCAAGCTCTCCGTGCGCCTGCATACCGGGCCCATGGTGCTGGGGGATTTCGGCTCCCCCGAGCGGCCCCAGTACCATTGCCTGGGCGAACTCCTGGCCTACCTCGAGGTCATGAAGCGCTCGGAGCAGGCCCGGCCCCAATCCATCCTCCTCACCGAGCAACTCCACGCGACCCTGCGCTTCTTCTTCGACGCCGAGAAGCTAGAGCCGGTGAGCGTGAAGGGCCACGGGGCGATCCAGGTCTACCGCCTGCGCGGCCCCATGAGCACGGCGGCCAACCCCCACCGCGTGGAGCCGGGGGGCTACCTCGCGAGCAAGTACCCCGCCCTCTGCCGCGAGATCCAGGAGAAGCGCGAAGCCGCCTTCAAGGGGTGGAATTTCGAGAAGATCGAGGTGCGCGACGGGTCGCTGGGCACCGGGGAGGCCATCGCCTTCTACGCCACCGCCTATGCCCGCGAGCAGCACCTGAAGGCCAACGAAGACCTGCTCATCCGCTCCGCCTTCCTCCTCAATATCGGGAAGATGTCGATCTCCAAGGCCGTCCTTAATAACCCCTCCGCCACGCCTGCGGAGAAGAAGACCTTGGCGAATCTCTACGGGTTCACCCTGGCCCTCCTCTCCCGCAACCCCGCCTTCAAAGACGTCGCCGAGGTGATCGCCGAGTTCCGCCTCGACATCGACGACATGAAGCGGCCCGAGGCCCGGGCGCTCAAGGTCGCCGCCGCCTTCGAGGGCATCTCCTTCCCGAAACTCTACAAGACCAATATCAGTTCCCTCAAGCAGGCGGTGAACATCTACCGCAACGCCTTCCCCCACCCGATGTACCGGAAATTCCTGGAGATGATGGGTCGATGAGAGGCGGGGAGCGGAGGGGAACGCTAAGCCCAAGGACGGATCTCTGACCATGGGCGGGAATGCCATCCGCCTCGCGTGCCTGGCGGGTCTCGTTTCGATCCTGCTCCTGGCGGCCGACAACCCCGCGGGACCTTGGCGAAGCTCCGGAAACGTCACCCTGCGCGCCGATGGCGACGCCCTGTTCCTGGCGTCCTCCGGGGGGGAATACGGCAAATGCGCCCAAACCGTGGATCTCCCCGAGGGAGGCCCGAATAAATGGAAGGTCAGCTTCCTCGCGCGGCATGAGCCGGGCACCCGGGCGGACGCGACGTTCTCGTTCTCCGTCAATTTCTCCCTGGCGCCGGGGTCCCCGCCCGCGCGCAATCCCTACTGGAAAATCGGGGCGGCGACGAATGGGCCCCGCCCGGCCCGCTTCTATTTTGAGATCCCCCCCGGCGCCCGGCGCATGGAACTCTGCTTCCAACCCCAAGGGCCCATCGGGGGCCGATTCCCCGCTTCCGCCGTCGAGGTCCGCGCCTTCCTGCTGTCCGAAGACGCGCTGCCCGCGGAGACCCTCGCCCTCCTCTCCAAACCCCTCACGCGCAGCGCGAAGCCCAAGGCCTGGCCGACGGGGGGCCTTCGCGGCTTCAATATGGACCATGTGGTCGCGCCGATGAGCGCCAATTCCCAGAACCCCGGGGCCTTCGTCTCCGACGCCACATTCCAGCAACTCGCCGCATGGAACGTCAACGTCCTGCGCCTTTGGGTGAGCGTGGACGAGGGCACCCCCTGGGCCCGAACGAAGCGGGGCGAGGCGCCGCCCCCGATCCCCGCGGACGATCCCATGGCCCCCTACCGCGAGCACCTGCGCGGCCTCACCGTCGCCCTCCACCTCGCCGAGAAGTACGGCATCCAGATCATCCTCACCGTCTCGGACATCGTGGGGCGCAGGATCGATGTGATGTACGCCGCGGGGGACGGCGGGGGATTCGAGAAAGAACTCACGCGGGTGTGGACGGTCCTCGCCCGCGAGTTCGGATCCCATCCCAATCTCCTCGGTTTCGACCTGCTCAACGAACCCAACGGCAAGGAAGAGGCCCGGTGGACGAAGGAAACCCTCCCCGCCCTGGTCAAGACCGTCCGGGCCATCGACACCAATACCTACCTCGTCATCGAGCCGTCGCCGTGGGCCCTCCCGTGGGGGTTTGAATCGTTTCGGCCCATCACCGACGCGAAGGTGGCCTATTCGCTCCACCATTATATGCCGCACACCTACACGCACCAGGGCATCGGGGGCTACGACAAGCCCGAGTACCGGGGGAAGGCCTATCCCGGCCTGCTCAAGAAATTCCCCTCCGATCCTCCGGTCTATTGGGGGAAGGCGCAACTCGAAGAGACCCTCCGCGCCGCCGCGGCCTTCCAGAAGGCCAGCGGCGCGCCCATGTTCGTCGGCGAGTTCAGCGCCGCGCGTTGGGCGCCGGGCGCCGCGGCCTGGGTGAGGGATTCCATCGAACTCTTCGAGAAGTACGGGATGGACTGGGTCTTCCATTGCTATTGGGGTTGGAACGGCTGGAATCCGACCTTCGACGCCGACGAGACGCCCAGTAACGAATCCGACGGCGGGAAACTGACAGACCGCATGGCGGTCCTCCTCGAGGCCTGGGCCAAGAATCGCCGCTAAATCCTCCAATCTCTGCCCAATCCCCCCCCTTTTCCCCTTGTTTTTAGCCCTTATCAGGGGCCCCCGGCCCCAGGATATAATCTTTCAGCCGCGGGGATGGGGCGTTCATCCCTTCCCAGCGTCGATTCCTTCCATAATAATAACGAGGAGCGCCCCATGCCCGAAGCTGACGAGAGCGTCAAGAAAAAAGATTATTTCCTCGATATCCCCCAGAAGAACGACCCCTTCTTCCTGAAGGGCTCGAATAATTACGATTGGGGCATGAAGAACCGCCTCTCGCGCGTGTTCAACCCCAAATCGGGCAAGACGGTCATGCTCGCCTTCGACCACGGCTATTTCCAGGGGCCCACCACCGGCCTCGAGCGCCTCGACGTGACGATCAAGCCCCTTTCCCCCTTCGCCGACGCCCTCATGTGCACCCGGGGGGCGCTGCGCAGCATCATCAACCCCGAAACCCAAAACTCGGTGGTCATGCGGGCCAGCGGCGGCCCGAGCATCCTCAAAGAACTCTCCAATGAGCAGATCGCCGTGGACATCGACGACGCGCTGCGCATGAACGTGAGCGCCATGGCCGTCCAAGTCTTCGTCGGCGGCGCCCACGAGACCCAATCCATCCACAACCTCACTCGGCTCATCGATGCGGGCAACCGCTACGGCGTGCCCGTGCTCGGCGTGACCGCCGTCGGCAAGGAACTCACCCGCGACGCCCGCTATATCGGCCTCGCTACCCGCATCATCGCCGAACTCGGCGCGGCCTTCGTGAAGACCTATTTCGTCGACGATTTCGAGACCGTGGTCGCCGCCTGCCCAGTGCCCGTGGTCATCGCCGGGGGGAAGAAACTGGCCGAACTCGACGCGCTCAAGATGGCCCACGGGGCGATCCAGGCCGGCGCCGCCGGGGTCGACATGGGGCGCAATATCTTCCAATCCGACCATCCCATCGCCATGATCCAGGCCGTGCGCAAGGTCGTCCACGAGGGGATGAGCGCCGAGCACGCCTTCGAACTCTACCGCGACCTGGCGAAGAAGAAATGAAGGTCGGCGTCTATTACCGCAACGCCGACGTGCGCGTCGAGGACCGCCCCATGCCCGTGGCGGGCCCCGGCGACGTGGTCCTGAAGGTCCGCGCCTGCGGCATCTGCGGCAGCGACGTGATGGAGTGGTACCGCATCAAGCGCGCGCCGCTGGTGCTCGGGCACGAACTCGCGGGCGAGGTCGTCTCGGTGGGGGCGGACGTCGAGGGCTTCAAGCCCGGGGACCGCGTCTTCGCCACCCACCACGTGCCCTGCGACGCGTGCCGCTATTGCCTCACGGGCCACCCCACCGCCTGCAAGGTCTTCCAAGAGAAGAATAATTTCGACCCCGGCGGTTTCTCCGAGTTCCTCAAGGTCGGCGGGCGCAGCGTGGCCACCGGCATGTGGAAACTCCCCGACACGATGTCGTGGGACACGGCGACCTTCATCGAGCCCCTGGCCACCGCGGTCCGGGCCATGCGCACCCTCGCCATCGCCCCCGGCGAGTCCGTCATGGTCTACGGGGCCGGCATCGCGGGCATCCTCCTCGTGAAGATGGCCAAGGCCATGGGCGCGGGCACCGTCATCTCCGCCGATCTCAACGAGTTCCGCCTCGCCGCCGCCAAGCGCGCCGGCGCAGACCTCACCGTGAACGCCAAGGAAAACGTGCCCGCCTTCCTGGAGAAATCCTGCGGACGCCTGGCCGATAAGGTCGTCATCGCCGCCGGAGCCCTCCCCGCGGCCCGGGCGGCCCTCGAGTCGGTGGACCGCGGCGGCGCCGTGCTCTTCTTCGCCGTGCCGCAGCCCGGCGAGACCCTCGCCGTCGACTTCAACCCCTATTGGCGCAACGACATCGCCTTCAAAACCTGCTACGGCGCCGCTCCCCTGGACAATTTCCAGGCCACGGAACTCCTTCGCACGGGCACGGTGCGGGTCGACGAGATGATCACCCACCGCTTCCCGCTCTCCGCCATCGGCGACGCCTTCCGGACCGCTATCGACCCCAAAGATGCCCTCAAAGTCATCGTGGAGCCCCATTAACC
>JAFLEE010000107.1 GCA_017302015.1 Spirochaetota bacterium
AAAGGGGGCGGGGCGGGGCGGAAGGGGGCATCTGGGGACTGGATACACGGGGATGGGGGAAAGTGGCGAAAAAAGCGGTTGGGATTCGGGAACAATTTCAGAGATTGGATGGACCCGGGCGCATTCTCTGAGAATTCATTTTTCCCCCTCCCCCTTTTTCCCCAGTTTCCTCACCAATCTCCTCATCAAGACCAGATCCCGAGCCAATCGGGTATCATCCACCCCGAACCAGGTGCGGGCCCCCTCGGGGATGCCCAGGATGCACCCTTGCCCCACGAGGTATTGGAGGTGGCGCGAAAGCGTTTTGGCGTGCATGGGGATGCAGGCTTTCAGGTCGCCATAGGGAAGGGGCCCCCGCGCCGCCAGTCGGAGCAGGATTTCATGGCGCGCCGGATGGCCGAGGGCCCGGCCGAAGCGGGCGAGTCGGCGGCTGGCGGCGTCGAACGGTGCGAGGTTTTGGTAGCTCATGACTCCCGATACCCGGCGTCGAACGAATCCTCGGAAATAAAACCAGTTGACACGCCCGCGCGCTCATTCGTAAAATATTGCTCCAGATCGATGTCGACCGCGTCCGCGGCGGATCCCGCGGAAAACCCCCAACCCCGTTCCTTCGCTTCCCCGAAGCCTCGATTCCTTCCGAACCCATGCCGGGTGGGCATTCCCGGACCTGACGAACATCCCGGAGGCCACGAACCCCCATGCCCGAAAACGAGACGCCGCGCGAAGAAGGCACGACCCCGACGGAAACCGAATCGCATCCCCAGGGCCCCGAGGCGCCCCGGGAGAACGGCGGCGAACCCCGGGGCGAGAACGGCGGGCCGAAGAAGATCCGCCTGCATAAGGCCAAGGCCGAGAACGGCGCCCCCCAATTCGAGAAGGTGGAGGAAGAGCACCGCCCGCCCCGCGAGCCGTCAGCCCCCCCCCGGTGGGCGCCCCAACCCGCCACCGGCGAGGGGCCGGCCCGCCTCCACATCAACGACCTCAACAAGAAGGGCATCGAGGATCTCATGGCCCTGGCCAAGGACCTGGGCGTCGTCCTCGACGAGGAAGTGAGCAAGCAGAAGCTCATCTTCCAGATCCTCGAGCGCAGCATGTCCAACCACGAGGTGTCCATCTGGGCCACCGGGGTCCTCGAGAAGATGAACGAGGGCTACGGGTTCCTCCGTTCCCCCGACTTCTCCTACATGCCCGGCAGCGACGACATCTACATCTCGCCCTCCCAACTGCGCGTCTACGGCCTGAGGACGGGCGACACCGTCACCGGAGAGATCCGGCCGCCCAAGCCGCAGGAGAAGTACTTCGCGATGTTCAACATCCACGAGGTCAATTTCGCCCCCGTGAGCCAGGTGAAGGACCGGCCCAGTTTCGACTCCCTCACCGCCTGCTATCCCGACAAGCGCATCACCCTCGAGACCACCCAGGAGAACTTCGCCACCCGGCTCATCGACCTCATCGCGCCCATCGGCTTCGGGCAGCGGGGGCTCATCGTCTCGCCCCCCAAGGCGGGCAAGACCATCCTCCTGCAGAACATCGCCAACGCCATCACCGCCAACCATCCCTCCGCCTACCTCATCGTGCTCCTCATCGACGAGCGCCCCGAGGAGGTCACCGACATGAAGCGCAACGTCAAGGCCGAGGTCGTCTCGTCCACCTTCGACGAGCCGGCGCTTCGGCACGTGAGCGTGGCGCGCATCGTGCTCGAGAAGGCCCGGCGCCTGGTCGAGCAGAAGATCGACGTGGTGATCCTGCTGGATTCCATCACCCGCCTCGCGCGCGCCTACAACCAGGTCGAGCCCACCTCGGGCAAGGTGCTCACCGGGGGCGTCGACGCCAACGCGCTCCACAAGCCCAAGCGCTTCTTCGGCGCCGCCCGCAATATCGAGGAGGGCGGCAGCCTCACCATCATCGCCACGGCCCTCATCGAGACCGGCAGCAAGATGGACGAGGTCATCTTCGAGGAGTTCAAGGGGACGGGCAACATGGAACTCGTGCTGGCACGGCGCATCGCCGAGCGGCGCATCTTCCCGGCCATGGACCTCAAGAAGAGCGGCACGCGGCGCGAGGAACTCCTCCTGAACCCCGTGGAACTCGCCAAGATGTACGCCCTGCGAAACGCCATGGGCAACCTCGACGAGACCGAGGCCATCGAACTCGTGCTCGAGAAGACGAAGATGACCCGCAGCAACGAGCATTTCCTCGCCGCCATGAACAGCGGCAATTAAGCCGAACATCCCCATCCCCGGAGCTCCCCATGAAAGAATTCGTCACCGGACTTTGGCAGGTCCTCCTCTATTCCGTCATCGGCGTCGCCTTCGTTTGGGCGCTCACGCGCTTCTCCCAGGTGCTCTTCGGGATGAACCTCTCCGAGGAGATCCGCAAGGGGAACAAGGCGGCCGCGACCTTCGGCCTGGGGATCTTCATCCTCATCGGCCTCCTCATCGGCCTCATCGTCCGCTGAGCGGGCCATGGAGTCCCTCGACGAACTCCTTTCCATCGTGCGGCGCCTGCGGGCCCCGGACGGCTGCTCCTGGGACCGCAAGCAGACCCTCGAGAGCATGCGCGCCGGTTTCCTGGAGGAGGTGCACGAGTTCGTGGAGGGGGTGGACGAGCGCGACGCCAAGCTGATGAAGGAAGAGGCCGGCGACCTCTTCTTCCACCTCGTTTTCTTCTCCGAACTCGCCCGGGAGCAGGGCTGGTTCGACGCCGATGCGGCCATCCGCGGGGTCTGCGAAAAACTCGTCAGCCGCCACCCCCACGTCTTCGAGCGCCGGCCGGGCGAGGCGGCCATCGACGAGGCCGAGGTGCTGCGCCGCTGGGAGGCCCGCAAGCAGGCCGAGAACGTGGAGAAAAAACGCGAGTCCATCCTCCAGGGCATCCCCCGGGCGCTCCCCTCCCTCGTGCAGGCCACCCAAATCCAGGAGAAGGCGAGCCATGTCGGGTTCGATTGGGACGGCGCGGCCGGCGTGCTCGACAAACTCGACGAAGAGGTGCGCGAACTGAAGGAAGCCGTCGCCGCGCGCGGGGCCGGCGGTGGGGCGCCCGACCGGGCCGTCGAGAACGAATTGGGCGACCTCCTCTTCACCGTGGTCAACCTCTCCCGCCATCTCGGCGTCGATGCCGACCGGGGACTCGCCCGCACGAACGCCCGCTTCAAAGCCCGCTTCGCCCATATGGAGAACGCCCTCAAAGCTTCGGGCGCCCCCTTGAACGGAAGGACGCTCGCGGAATGGGACGTCCTCTGGGAAAAAGCGAAAGAATCCCATCCCTGACGGGCCACCCCCCGGCCGGCGGCGGATTTTCCGGCCTTTCCTCTTATTGAATTTACCCCTCCGTGGGCCGAAACTAAGGAATATGAATCGGCCCATCGGCCCGGGGTCTGCCCTCCTTTTTTGCCTATCCCTCGTCCTCGCCGGGTGGGCCGGTGACCTGGTCACCTTCGTGCCCGCGCAGGACGTGGAAATCCTCACCCAACCGGGGCGCATCCTCTTCGACCTGCGCCGATGGCCGAGCAAGCCGGTACACGTCTACGCCAGCACCCTGCAGGTCTATAGCAACCTCTATCAGAATCCCGCCCTCATCCTCGACCTGCCGGCGGAGTTCGTCTCCCCCGACCGCAAGATCTTCGCCCTCACCAACGCCGAAGCGGGGAAGACCTACGAGTTTTTCCTGGCCACCTATATCCCCCGCGACCGCCGTCTCTACCTCTCGGCCGTCTATTCCGTGACCATGGACCCCGCGCCCGGGCAGCCCACGAACGCCGCGGCCCCCCTGGCCGGGGTCGTGACCAATATCGTCACCAACGAAGTGATCCATACCCTCGTGGTCTCCGTCACCAACGAGGTGACGAATACCGTCGTCCAGCAGGTCACCAATTGGGCGCCCATCGACCTCGTGATGAGCGTCGACAACGACGAACGGGTGGTGGCGCTGCGCGCGCCGAACCTGCTTAAGAATCCGCTCAAGCTCGCCCTGCTTGAGATGAAGGGCGGCCAGACCAACCAGACGGCCCTCGGACGGGTGGAGGGCGGCGAAGGCGCCCCCGGGCGCCATTGGGCGTTCGGCTACACCAACGCCCCGGGCGGCACGGGGGGGACCCTCTCGCTCTGGGCCCTGGACCCGGAGGGCAAGCCCCTGGCCGGCCGCGGCCTCGAGGTCTTTTTCCCCGACGCCGCATCGCCGGCCACCACCAATGTCTTCGAGTATCCCACGGAACTTTCGCGCTACCAGCCCGTCGGGCACCTGGGGCTCTTCGCGGTGGCCAACCTGTTCGCCCTCGGCCGCTTCACCGAAGCCCAGGAGCGCTTCGCGGCCATCCGGACGCCCGAGACCCCCGATAGTTCGTGGCTCTTCTGGAGGGCGGTGCTCGCCTACGTCGCCCGGGGCGCGGTGGAGGAGTCGCTTACGGGCTTCGCCCGCGTCATCCAGCGCGACCAGTACCGCGCCGAGGTGTTCCAGGCGCGGATTTGGCAGGGCATGATCACCCTGCAGGAGCGCCCGCGGCAAGCGCGCTCCCTCGCCTCGGCCCGCGCGTCCCTCGACGCCGCCTACGCCATGCCGGGCGAGAGCGAATGGAAGGACGATATCCTCTATTATCAGGCACTGGCCTGGAAACGATCCGGGGACGCTCCGCGCCTCGCCGAGCACCTGCGCTTCATCCGCAACGCGCGCCTCGTCCATCCCCTCTCCACCGTCTGGGACATCTCCCAAAAGCGCCCCGTCGAACTCCTCCCCCTGCTGCGCGCCCTGGAAACCGACGCGACGCCCTGAGGCCGAGATGGAACGCATCCACAAGCATCGAGACACCCCGGACCAGTGCTGGGTCTTGCGCCAGGGAAAGGTGGCCTTCGGGATCAAGGAGGGGGAAACCTACCCCATCGAGGGCGTGAATATGATCGTGGCGGCGGAGGAGTTCATCCTGGGATGGGGGGCGCCCGGCCTGCAATTCCGGCTCTACGACTTCTACAAGGAGCGCGACGCGGTCCTCATCCCGGTCCAACCGGAGCGCCTGCGGGAATTATTGCCGAAGTACACCGTCGGCTTCGCCCTCAACCAGCACCTGGCGCGCATGGCCCTCGTGACGGCGAACATCCTGCGCGAGCGGCGCTCCGTCGACAAGAGCGCCGACGTCGAGACCTACAACGCCAACGCCAAGAAATACTATTTCGCCGTCACCGAACTCGGCGAGATCGCCGACAAGTTCCGCTTCCCCCCGATCCTCCAGCTCGTGGAGAAGCTCAAGAACGAACTCATCTACGAGGCCGGGCGCATCCATGCCGTGCCCGAGAAGACGCTCTTCGACGTCGCGACCCAGAAGGGCGGGGTGGCCTCGGTCCCGGGGAACACGGTGCTCTGCGAGCAGGGGACCGAGGGCGACGAACTCTTCATCCTCAACCGCGGCACCCTCGACGTGTTCGTCAAGGGCGCCAAGGTGGCCTCCCTCAGCGAGGCCGGCTCCGTCATCGGCGAGATCGCCCTGTTCCTGGGGGAGCACCGCACGGCGACCCTGCGCACCGCCGGCGCCTGCGAGATCACCCGGCTGAAGCGGGATAACCTCAAGGCCTTCGTGGAGGGGAACCCGATCTTCTTCGAGACGATCGCCGCCTCGGTGAGCAAGCGCATCCGCAATACCTTCGTCCTCATCCGCGATTTCGACAAGAAGAACCAGCCCCATCCCGGGAAGATCGAGATCCCCGCCTTCCTCCTCGGCAAGCCGGGGGAGGACAAGCTCGCCCACCTGTTCCGCGAACTCCACAATATCCAGCGGTTTAAGCGCTTCGAGCAGCTGAAGCCCTTCATCGAGAAGCACAAGGCCGATTACCAGCATTTCAACGAGCTCAAGTAGGGCCCCGGCCCTTCCCGGGGTTTCCCATAGGGTAAAATAGCCCGCTCCGCGGGCCTTGCCCCGCCACCGGCCCCCATGAACTTCCGTCCGTCCCCGATCATCCGACCGCTTCTGGCGGGCCTCTTCTTGGCCGGCTGTTCGATGCGCCCCTACCTCCAGCGGCCCCACCCCGCGTTGGCGGCCGCCCAGAACCGGGAGATGGCCGAAAAAATCGAGGCCTTGGGCGAAACGGGCGATTGGCTCGTCATCCGCGGGTTCAAGGTGATCGACGACCAACTCGCCGCCATGACCGGGGGCCCCCTCTCCCACGTGGGGATCTACGACAAGGAGCGCGCCCTGGTGATCGAGTCCGAGCGCAACCACGGGGTGCACACGACGCCGCTTTCGAATTACGTGGCCAAGACCTACCGCATGGTGCTCGTGCGCCCCTTTTGGGCCAAGGATGGCGGCGGGGCCGAGGCCGTGGCCGCGGCCCGCCAACTTTGCGGGAAGAAATACAATCTCGGCGGCATCCTCCTGGGCCTGCGGGCGAGGGACCGCTACTATTGCACCGATCTCGTGGTGGACGTCTACCAGAAACGCTTCGCCCCCGACCAGGAGTTCGAGGCCATCCTCATGCCGATGGCGCTCCTCTCCTGGGGACGGGTCGTCTGGGACTCCGGCCCACGGCCGTAGGGGCCCCCGGGCCTATTCTTTCTTAAGGAGCTTCGTGAACTCCTTTTTGAACTTGTCGAGTTTGGGATTGATGACCGCGCGGCAATAGCCCTGGCCCGGGTTGAGATTGTAATAGTTCTGGTGGTAGTCCTCGGCCGGGTAGAAGACGGTGGCGGGGCTCAATTCGGTGACGATGGGGTTCGGCCACCATGCGGCCGCCTTTCGTTTGACGGCCTCCGCCGCGCTCCGCTGCGCCTCGCTATGGTAGAAGACCGCCGAGCGGTACTGGGTGCCCGTATCGGCGCCTTGGCGGTTGAGCGTGGTCGGATCGTGGGTCTTGAAGAAGACTTCGAGGAGCGTCTCGTAGGAGATTTCCTTCGGGTTGAAGCGGATCTGGATGGCTTCGGCATGGCCCGTTCGGCCGGTGCAGACGGCCTCGTAGGTCGGGAACTCCACCTCGCCGCCGATATAGCCCGAGGCCACCGACTCGACCCCCTTGAGCCGCTGGAAGACGGCCTCGGTGCACCAGAAGCACCCCGAAGCGAAGGTGGCGAGCTCGTTGGAGGCCCCGGGGGCCGGGGCGGGGGAGGATTTCATGGGGGCGGCTCCGCACGCGGTCAGGGTGATGAGGGCGGTCAAGAGGATGGCGCGCATGGAGAAAAGATAACGGGGATGCGGCGGAAAGAAAAGATCGCTTCGGCGGTGCCCGTCTGCCATTTGAAAATTGACGGGCCGCGGGGTAAAGTGGCTCCGGATCCGCTGGATTCCGATTCCCCATGAGCACCCCCCACCCGTATGACCGTCCGGATCGGCCCCTATGGAAAAGCCGGCTGCTGAGCCATGCGGCCTTACTCTGCCTTTCCGGTTTGATGGCCGCCCTCCTCTTTTTGGCCACAGGGGTCTGGCCCGGCCCCGGGACCCACGGGGGGCCCTTTCTTTTATTGGTTTTAGGCCTGTTCCTGCTGGCCTCCTTACTGGTTCGGGCGTCCAAAGAAAAGATCGGGGCGTTTTTCTTTAATTTTTTACCGCTTTTCGCCCTTGGCTCGGTCTCCTATCTGGTTTTCTATCCGGGGATCATGACGACGGATACGCTCATTCAATTGGGGCAGATCCGAAGCGGGCAATATAACGATTGGCACCCCCTGCTGCACACCTATTACCTGAAGGCCCTCTCCGCCCAGCCCTTCGGCATCCAACTCGCCGCTTGGATCCAAGCGGGCCTCTTCGCCGCCGTCGTCTCCGCCTGCTTGACGGCCCTCGAAGGATTGCGGCCCCCGCCCGCCGCGCGCGCCGTGGCGATCCTCCTTTTCCTATTGCAGCCCTTGCACGCCATCTACGCCGTCACCCTGTGGAAGGATATCCCGTTCTCCCTGGCCGTCCTCGTGCTCGTGGCGCTCTTCGTCCGAATGGCCTGGAGCCGGGGGGCCTGGTTGGGGGGCTGGAAGAATCCCGCGATCCTCGCGGTCACCCTCGTCGCCGTGGCGCTCTTGCGACACAACGGGCTCATCACCGCGGCGCTCGCCATGCTCTCCCTCTTCTTGTTTTTCCCGCGGCGTTGGAAGCGCCTGGCCCTGGTGCTCCTGGCGGCGGCCGCGCTCACCGGCGCGTTCAAGGCGCACGCCGTGCGGCGGAGCGCCGAACCCCTGCCCTTCCCCGCGTTCCAATACCTCTCCTTCCACCATTTTTCCGCCGTCGCCGCCCAGTCGGGGACGATCACCGACAAGCAATGGGCCTTCCTCGAAGGGATCCACCACCGGGAGTATTGGGTCAAGCAATACAGCCCCTACGATGGCACCGCCCTCGTGACCGTGAACTCGCTGGCGCTGATGAAGACCAACGCCCGGGAACTCCGGAAAATCTGGTTCGAGGTGGCGATGGCCAACAAGGCGCTCCTCGCCAGGCACACCCTCAAGGCCGCGAGCATCCTGTGGAAATTCACCCCGCCAGAAAACAGCTATTTCTTCTGTTACTACGATGGCATCACGGAAAACGACCTGGGCCTGAAATCGGAAACGAAGTTGCCCCGCCTGAGGCCGCTCGTGAACGAATTCGGCTATCGCCTGCTCGAGCCCGGACTCAGCTGGATCTTCTTCCGTCCGGCGCTCCCCCTCTATCTGATCCTCTTTCTCGTCCTGCTCACGGCCTTGCGCCACCGTTCCCCGCTGCTGCTCCTGCCGCTCATGCCGCTTTTAGGCCACGCCGCGGGGCTCTTCATCAGTTGCCCGGTGCAGGACACCCGATACTTCTACCCGATCCTCTTGTCGCTGCCGCTCATCGCCCTGTCTTGTCTCCTCCCCGAACGTCCGCCCGCCGCGCCTCCCGAGCCGCCGGTGGAATCTCGTCGGCGATGGAAGGGCCCCTTTTTCCGACCCGGGCATCCCCGCGGGTTTTGAGGGATTCTAAAAGCGGCGGAGCGGGAGGGGACGCAAAGGTCCGAACCGGCTCCGCGGCGTCGTCAGACGCAAAATAGTATCGCTCGGGGCCGCGCCCGGGCAAGATCGTGTTGGAGATAATTCCCGTGGTGTCATAAACTTCAACCCATCAAGCGGGGGCATGAAGCCCCCGAGACGGGCGCCTGCGGCGAAGAAGCCGTTGCCAGTCGCCTTGAAAGGAGCCGATATGAGCGATCCCGCTGATTTGAAACGATGGCTCGAAGGGAGCCCCCTCGCCCTCCCGGGCCGGGTCATCCTCGAGCGCCTCGCCCTTTCCGCCCGGGAGATCCAGGCGATCCGGAAAGAGGGCCATTGGGCGCCCCACGAATCCGACGGGAAGGCCCTCCTCGAAGTGGGGGGGCGGGTTCTCGCCGAAGGAAAGATCGTCCAGTCCCGCAAAGGGTCCTTCTTCAAGGTCACCCGGCTCATCGACGGAAACAACGGAGGAAAACCATGAAAACCGCCCAACTCAAAGACGTGAAAGTGCCCGTGCAGGTCGTCATCGGCGAATGCGAACTGAGCCTCGAGGCCCTCGCCGGCCTGGTGCCGGGGTCCATCATCGAACTCGGCAGTTTCGCCGGGGAACCGGTGGATCTCTTCGCCGCCGGCGAAAAGGTCGCCAAGGGCGAAGTGGTGGTGCTCGACGAGAAATTCGGGGTGCGGGTCACCGGCCTGGTGCCGCGCAAGGAGTAGCACATGGCAGAAGAACGGATCCCGCTTAAAGTCCGGGGGAGCGAAGTGCTCGCCCGCCGCGATCTGGTGGCCGACCGGGAATACCCGGTGTGCCACTACGATTTCAAGCGCCCCGACAAATTCTCCCGCGATCAGATCCGCACGCTGGCGATGATGCATGAAACTTACGCGCGGCTGTGCTCGACGACGCTCACCGGGATGCTGCGCATGCCCGTTTCGATGACGCTGGCGAGCGTCGACCAACTCACCTTCGGGGAGTTCAGCAAATCCATCCCCAACCCGTCCCTCATCGGGATCGTGAACATGGCCCCGCTGCGGGGAAGCGCGATCCTCGAGATGGATCCCTCGGTGACCTTCGCGGTCCTGGATCGCCTGTTCGGGGGGCGCGGGGCGACGCTCCCCGCCAACCGGGAGCTGAGCGAGGTGGAGATTTCGGTGATGGAAGGGCTCGTCATCCGGCTCCTCGTGAACCTGCGCGAATCCTGGAGCACCGTCCTCGACCTGAAGCCGAAACTCTCGAATATCGAGACCGATATCTTATTCTCCCAGATCGTCCCGCCCAATGACATGGTGATCCTGATCACGCTGCGGGTCAAGTTGGGCGAAGTCGAGGGCATGGTCAATTTCTGCGTGCCTTACATCACCATCGAGTCGCTCATCGGGCGCTTGAATGCGAAGTGGCTCTACTCCGCGATCCGCAAGCCCGGGGAAAACCTGGCGAAAGGCACCCGCATCGAGAACCTCCAACATGCGGGCCTTCCCCTGGAACTCGCCCGATCGACCGAGCCGATCCCCCTGCCCGCGCTCGCGGGCTTGGAACGGGGATCCTTGATCCCCCTCGCCGAAGACGGCCTCGTGCGCCTGGAGGCCGCGGGCGCCGCGCTGCTCACCCTTCGCCCCGGGGCAAAGAAGGGCGAATCTTGGGAGGTGGTGGAGAATGGCGACGGGGGCGGGTTGGATAGGATCTTCGCGCCGGAAGGCGAGGCGGACCGGGTCGACCCCATGGCGGGCCTGACGGCGAGGGTCGAAGAGCCGCTGGCGGCCCTGCGGGCGGAATTGGCCGAACTCTCAAAGGGCATGAAGGAAGGCCTGGAAAAACTGCGTAAATCCCAGGAAGATTCCAAGGAGCAATTCCAGTATTGGGTCATGCAGAAGGAAGAGGGAGCGGCCGCGCCCGAAGCCCAGCCTGAAAAGCCCTTCCAGTTCCTCGAGGTCCTGGCCCGAGGCGGTGCGGAGGAAACCATCGCTTCGTTCATCGCCCCCGAGACCCCCCAGCTCATCGCCCTGGTGCTCTCCCAGCTGGAGGGCCCCTCGGCCGCCGGCGTGCTCAGCAAGCTGCCCGCCGAATCCCAATTGGGCGTGGTGGAGCGTTTGGCGACCCTGGAGCGCGTGACGCCCGAGGTCAACCGTGAGGTCGCCCGGGTCTTGCAGCGCAAACTCTCGGTGGTCGCCCAGGACGGGCCCCGCGCCGGCGGGATCCGCGAGGTGGTCGCCATGCTCAACCACAGCCCCAGCGAGGTCGAGAAACGGGTGGTGGAGGCGCTCGAGAGGCAGAACCCGGCGCTGGCCGAATCCATCAAGCAGCGCATGTTCACCTTCTGGGATCTCCTGCTGCTCGATGACGCATCCCTCGATGCGCTGGTGAAAAAAGTGGCGCGGGAAGACCTCCTCAAGGCGCTCAAGACGGTGGACGAGCCCTTCCGCCAGGCCCTCCTGCCCCATCTGCCCGCCGGCGACCTCGCGGCGTTCGAGGCGGACTTCTCCAAAATGGGCCGCCTGCGCCTCACCGAGGTGGAGGAGGCCCAGCAGCGGATCGTCAATGTGGTGCGCCTGATGGAAGAGCAGGGCCAGATCCGCATCGCCCGCAAGGACGAAACGATCGTCTGACGCCCGCGGCGTATCGCATGCAGGGCGAAGGGTCCTTCCACTGGCAATTCATCACCCCGGGAGGGAGCGTCCCCGCTCCCCTCCCGGGGTACGGTCGTTTGGTCTACCTGCGCCGGGGCGCGCTTCTCTTGGAATGCGGGAATGGGGCGCGGCGTTTGACCGGGGAATGGCTCGTGTTCTTCCCCTGCGGCAACCGGGAGTCCGTCGGGGGGCGGGAAACCTTCGGTTCCATCGGCCAGTTCGACGATTCGTTCCTCGCGCGGGTGAACGTGCTCCTCGATTCCGCCGTGATCCGAAGGTTCCGCACGGACGGGGCCGGGATCCCCGACTCCTCGTCCCTCGCCCTATCCGGCGAATCGGGCGCGGCGATTCGGGCGGTCCTCGCCGCCCTGGCCGAGGAATGCGGCGAACCGAGCGGCCCTTCGACGGCGATCCTCTGCGCTCGCTTCGTGGAACTCCTCACCCTGGCCGAACGCCTCCTGGCCAGCGGACCCCAGGCGGGGGGAGATGTGGGGGCCTGGCAGGTCCGCGATCTGAGCGAGTGGCTCGAGACCCATTATGCCGAGCCCGTTTCCCTCGACGACCTGGCCCGGAAATACGGCATCAGCCCGACCCAACTCTCCCGCTCGTTTTCGGAGCAGTCCGGGGTGACGCTCTTCGAGCATCTGAACCGGCTGCGCATCGCCAAGGCCTGCCAACTCCTCAAGCGCGGCCAATTGCCCATCCTCGATATCTCGCTGGCCGTGGGCTACCGCAATCTCTCCTTCTTCAATCGCTATTTTCGCCGGGTGACCGGGATGGCCCCGCGGGAGTACCGATTGCGGATGCAGGCGTGAAGGATCGCCCCGGGCGATCGAGGCATGAACGGGGACCGGGCGAGGGCGTCAGGAAATAAAAAGCCCCCCGCCCGCGAAATGGATTTCGGGGCGGGGGGCTGTCTTCCACGGAGGGTGTGTCGGGGCCTATTTGCAGATGCAGGCCTCTTTACGCGCCCAGCATTTGGGGCATTTCTCGACGTTATCGCCCGCGCCGAAGCCCTTGGCTTCGCCGGGGCCCAGCAGCGTGAACGACGCGGTTTGGCCGCCCACGCTCACGGTGACGAGGTTGCGGTCGGCCACCGGGCCCTTGGAGAAGAGGAGGAAGCGTCCCCCGCCCTTGGCCGTGCAGGACCAGCCCGCGGGCGCCTTCATTTCGACCGCGGCGCTGGGGGCGCGTTCGCCGTCTTCCGTCACCCAGACTTCGCGGGCCACCCCGGGGGTGAGGACGGGCTCCCCGCCGTAGTGGAGCCAGAGATCCTTGCCGCCGACGTTTTCCACGCCCGCGTGGATATCGAGGCGCCAATAGGCCGTGGTGATGCGATTCTCGAAGAGCCGGCTTGCGAGATCCGAGGGGAGGGCGGTCTTGGGGCCGAAGCCGATGCTCTCCTTGGGATCGGTGGCTTGTTTCGCGAGCGCGACCGTGCGCTCGGTGAGTTCGTCGATCGTTTTCGGCGGGTTGCAATCGCCGGTGTACTTGTGGAGCACGATCTTCCCGCCGATGGGCTTGATCCACGCCTCGGGGATCCCCTCCATGCCGTCGATGATGCCGAGGATGGAACCTAGGGAGGCGGCGGTGCAATCGGTGTCGTAGCCGCAATTGACGGCCTTGCACAGGCGGTCGCCGAAATCCTTGCCGTAGAGCCAGCCCACGATGATGAACCCGCTATTGATCACCGCGCTGCAGGGTTGGATATGGGCGAAGCGTTGGACCAGGCGTTCGCGGGCCTCGCCCCAGGTCAGGCCCTGGGCGTGGCACCACATGGCTTCGCGCACGCAGCGCGCCAGGTGGCTCGAGAGGGGGATGGAGTTGAGTCCGATGCGGATGAGCGTGAGGGGGTCTTTCTCGACGAAGGCGGCCGCTTCCAGCGCCGCGAGGAAGATCTCGCCATAGAGTCCCTCGCCGCCGGCGTGGTCGACGGAAGAATCTTTCCAGGCCATGCGGGCCGCCGCCTGGGGATCTCCGGGGTGGATGCAGGCCCAAATTTCCGAGCGGATCGGCGAGCCCTCTTCGTCGATGAAATAATTCTCGAAGACCCCGGCGACGGGGGGGAGCAGGCCGCGCGTGTAATTGCGCATGAAGAAGCCGTACTCGTTCCACGGGTAGGCGGCGCCGTAGCGGTCCCAGTATTCCGCGAAGGTCCGCAGGGAAGGATCGACACCCTTGTCCTCGAGCATCTTGAGCCAGATGAGTTGCAGATCCAGGTCGTCATTGGGGGCCGCGTTGGTGGGAAGGGGTTCGTAGAAGGTGAACGCGTGGGTGTGGCGCTTGGTTTCCCATTTTTCCCCGAGGGTGCCCCCGATATTCTTGCCGTACCAGCAGGCGCGCACCTTGTCGCGGTATTCGTCGTTTCCGATGATCAGTTTTTCCATGGCGGATGCCCTTTCCCGAAGCCGGCTCCCCGGCCCCCGTCCTTGTTGGATTGTCCTGATCCCGAATCATCGAGCACCACGACCAAGGCTTTAAGGATGCTCAATATTACGGTTTCCAAACTCCCGCAGCCATGAGGATGTGAACAATAAATAGCACTATATGGTCACTTTGACCTTAGAAGGAGTATGGCGGGATAGTCGCAGACCTTTTCGTTCGGACGAAACAGATCCCCCAATGGCGATCCATTTTCGCCCCCTATCATCCTCCGTAGGGCCCGGAAAGCATAAAAAAGGCCGCCCCTCCGAATCGGAAGCGGCGGCCTTATATAGCGGGATAATGAATTCGCTCCTAATCGTCCTTCCTCACCCCCTTTCAAATGCGAAGCGTTTGACCCCGGGTTTTTGGGAGGGAGGGAGCGGTCCGTGGCGAGCGCGCCTTTTGCCCGCTCGTTCGCGGGCAAACGAAGCGCGAGACGCGGATCGCTCCCTCCCGGGTCCCGAAAAGAGTGGGGTTTGCTACATGCTCTCACCGTGCATGCTCGAGTCC
>JAFLEE010000108.1 GCA_017302015.1 Spirochaetota bacterium
TAGTTCAATTCTGGGTCCTGCCAAATCGCCCCTCCCCTTCCGCGACAGGGCGCCAGTCGCACGGACGCAGGCAACTCCATGACAGAAATCGATATGAAGACGGCCCTGTCGGTCTTCAGTAAATTTCCCATCGAGAAGATCCGCGTCGCCCTCGATTCTTCCGTGCAATTGGCCACCGACAAGATGGGCGAGGCCGACCTGCCGCCCTTCCTCGCCAAGAACCATTTCAACGCCCTCGAGGTGCAGCTCGGCACCCTCGCCGCCCACCACCACGCGATCTTCCTCAAAGATCTAGGAACCGAGCATATCCCCACGATCGTCAATTTCGTGAAGATCCTCCAGCAGAAGACGGTGGGCGAGAAGAAGATCGCCTCGGCGCTGCGGGGCGCCGGCCTGAAGGAGGAGCAGATCCGCGCCTGCCTGGCCCTCATGGGCCTGTGGTCCCCCGGGAAGATCCTCCCCGACACCGCCGGCCGCGGCCACGACGATTTCAGCCTCAAGATGCGGGAACTCTTCTCCCTCTACCTCGAGGGCTTCCTGGTGCGCGAGACCATCGGCCGCCTCACCCTGGTGCGCATGGTGCTGGAGCCCGAGAAGGACAAGGCCCTGCGCCTGCTGCTGCGCGAGATGGGGCGCCTCGACCTGGCCGTGCAGAACGCCAAGCCCTTCTGGTGGGCCGCGGAGCACGAGAAGATGCTCCACGAGACGCTCCTGCGGCGCATCCCCCAACTCGTCCTCGGACCGCTGACCGAAATGGCCGACCAGTGGAGCGAACTCCCCCCCGAAGACGAACTGAAGACCCTCCTCAGCGACAATAAACTCCCGCCCTATCTGGGCACCCTCTTCCAGTTCATGGTCGAGGGCTCGACCCTCGCGCCGTCGGAGGTGGATTGGACCGCGCTCCCGCGGGAGACGCTCGTGGAGCGCATCCGCGACGTCTACCGGGAACTCGCTTCGTACACGGTCTTCTTCTACTTCGAATCCAAGGGCGGCACGGGGTGGAAGCGCCATTACGAGGCCAGCGAGAAGCTCACCCAGCACCTGAACCTGCTCTTCGTCCAGGAAGGGAAGGTCGCTTCCGAAGGCTTCAGCGCCGAGAACCGCGAGATCCTCCTCCACGCCCTCGCCCTCGACGCCTCCCTGCCCGTTCCCGCCGCCTCCCGCCTGGTGAAGGAACTCCACCTGGATTCCGCCGCCAATATCGCCCCCGTCGCCAAAATCTTCCGGCAATTCATCGTGCTCTTGCGCTCGAGCGCCCCATGAGCGCGAACGGCCTTCCCCTGGGGAAATGCCTGGTCGTCGGCGCCTGCGGCATGCTCGGCCACGCCCTGGTCCGCCAACTCCTCGCGGCGGGCGAATCCGTGCGCCTCTTCGACCTGGGCGTCTGGGACGGTCCCCCGGGCGCCCAAGCCCTGCAGGGGGATCTGCGGGACGCGGCGGCCGTGGACCGCGCCGTGGAGGGGATGGACACCGTCTTCCAATTGGCCTCGGCCGTCTGGAACCCCAAATTGCCGCGCCATCTCTTCGAAGAGATCAATGTGGACGGGCACCGCCACGTGATCGAGGCCTGCCTGAAGCACGGGGTGAAGCGCCTCGTCTACACCAGCAGCATGGATGTGGTCCTACGGGGCCGCACCCCCATCGTCGACGGGGATGAAACCCTGCCCTACCGCCCCGACGCCAACGACGAGCCCTATGTGCGCACCAAGATCGCCGCGGAGAAAATGACCCTCGCGGCCAACGGGAAGGGCGCGCTTTCGACCTGCGCCATCCGCCCCGTGGGCATGTACGGGCCGCGGGACCGCTACCACCTCCCCGCGCTCATCGGCCTGGCCAAATCCCCCTTCGCCGTGCGCATGGGCGATGGGCGGGCGCGGTTCAGCCACGTCTTCTGCGAGAACGCCTCCTGGGCCCACCTCTTGGCCGCCCGGCAACTCGGCCCCGGCTCCCCCGTCGCCGGGCAGGCCTATTTCGTGTGCGACGACGGCCCGGCGGAGAATTTCTTCACCTTCCTCGAGCCCTTCCTCGCGCGGTTGGGCCTGCGCCTTCCCAAGCGGTCCATCCCCTACGCCATCGCCTATCCCCTCGCGGCCCTGGTGGAGCGGCTCAGCCCCACCTCGGTGTTCAACCGATTTTCGGTCATCCAGACCTGCGTCGATATGACCTTCGTCCACCGCAAGGCGACGCGGGATTTCGGCTACCGCCCCCCCGTCGGTCGAAAGGAAGCCCTGGAACGAACGGTCGCCTGGCTGTTAAAAGAGGCGAAAACCGTTCCCGCGCCGGAGAGCGATGCCACGGCCACGGTCGATTCGACCACCTGAAGCAATCCCGAACCGCGGCCACCCGCTACCACGACACCGTCACGGCTTTTTCGGGGCAGGCCTCCACGCATTTGAGGCACCGGCTGCAGAGGTCGGTCCAATAGGGGCTCACGCGCCAGCACCGGGGGTCTTTCGGGTCGTCTTCGACCCCCAGGGTCTGGTGCAGCAGGAAGACGGCCGGAACGCAGATGCGCAGGCAGATGCCGCAGGCCCTCGGATCGACCCCATGGCCGTCGCCGCACTTGGCGTAATCGACGGCGATCTTGTTTCGGCCTTTCTGCACGGGGCGCCTCAATAATCGTCTTTGTAGGCCGGCACGCCCTCGCGGGGCTGGAGGTAGAGGGCCTTCCCCTTGCACCCGTGGCGGCAGACGCCGCAGCCCCAGCATTTCTTCATGTCGACGGTGACCCGCTTGAGCGAGAGGCTGTACTCGATGGCCCCGAACTGGCATTTCGCGACGCAGGCCTTGCAGCCGGTGCATTTGTCGGGGTTGAAATCGATGATGTATTCGGCCTTGTAGATGCTCTTCACCCCGTAGTCGAGGCGCGGGCGGATGCCGGCGCATTCGGGGCTGGCGCAGGAGCAGAGGTTATTGATGTAGGGGAAGGGCCCGAACCAGATCGTGCCGATATACCCCTTGGTGTTGTGGGTCTTGAAGCGATCCACCGCCTGGGCGCGGGTGAGGAAGAATTTGTCTTTTTCGGGGACGAAACGGGGGAGTTCCTTGGCGATCTCGGACATCACCCCGAAATTGATGCAGCAGGCCTCTTTGATGCCCCGGCTCATCATGCGGCACATGCAATTCTTCTCGATGATCGGCTCCACCGCGCAGGCCTCGAGGATGGCGATGGCGTCTTCCAGGGGGACGACCTGGCCGATATGGCCCTCGGCCTTGAAGGGGTTCGTCGGGGGGCGGGTGCTGTGGAGCATGTTCTCGGCCAGGCGCTTCACCAGGCGCCCCACCAGGGGCATGCGGAGTTTATAGCCCAAGCCGGTGCCGTCGACCCCCGCCACCTTGCGCATGGGGAGTTGCTCGAAATTGCGGTACTGCTCCATGAGGAAGTCCTTCAGCCGGTACTTCTCCACGATTTCGTTGGAATAATGCTCGGCGTTGAGGTACCATTTGCCCCCGGCGCCGTGCTTCATGCATAGATCGCACATGGCCTGATTATAAAATCTTCCGTGCCCGCCCGCATCCTTTCCGTCAGCCGCCGCACCGACATCCCGGCGGCCTACCCCCGGTGGTTCATGGAATGCACGCGACGGGGGTCCGTCACCTTCCCCAACGCCCATACCGGAGCGTTGGCGAACTGCTCGCTTCGTCCGACGGACGTCCTCGCTTTCGTCTTTTGGACGCGCAATCCCGCCCCCCTCCTTCCCTACCTCGATGAACTCGATGGACGCTACGGCCCCCGCCACCTCATGCACGTGACGGTGACCGGCCTGCCAGCCGCGTGGGAATTGCGCGCCCCTGACCCCGACACCGTGTTCCGAGCCCTGGAGGCCCTCGCCCGCCGCTATGGCGACGACCACCTGACCTGGCGCTTCGACCCCATCCTCATCACCCGGGAGCATCCGGTCGATGAGGTGATCGCGCGGTTTCGCGCCCTCGGCCAGCGGATGAAGGGGCTCGTGACCCGGTGCATGACCAGTTTTTACGACCCCTATGCCCGGGCCCAGGGAAATCTGGCCGCCGCCGGGCTCGGGGAGCTCGACGGGCGCTACTTGAGCGGGAATTCGGATCCCGCCGCGGTAGCCCTCCGCAGAGAACTCATTGGGGGCCTCGCGGCGGCGGCCCAAGCCCTGGGCATCCGCCTTTCGGTGTGTTGCGAAGACGATCTGGTGGGACCCGGCCTCGCCGACCGCGGGGCCTGCATCGACGCGGGGCTCATCCTCTCCGTGCTCGCCGGCCGGGGGATCCTCGATGGCGGACCGAAGACGGGCCTCGCCCCCACGCGGGCCCAATGCGGGTGCAGCGCGGCGATCGATATCGGCACCTACGATTCATGCCCCCATGGCTGCGTCTATTGCTACGCCAATCGGAGCCCCGCCTCGGCCCTCGCCCATTTCCACGCCTGGGGGAAAGGTGGCTTTCCCTCGGACCCCATCGCCCCTACCGCGGAAGAGGCCTGATTTCAGCGCCCCAGGGCGAGAACGGCCTTTTTCAGGGCTCGGATATGGTCGGGAGAGGTACCGCAGCAGCCCCCGAGGATGCCCACGCCCGCATCGGCGATGGCCTTCACCCAATGGGCCATATCCTCGGGCGAATCGGGGAAGACGGTCTGCCCGCCCTCGATCCGCGGTAGCCCCGCGTTGGCGTGGACGAGGATCGGAACCTCCCCGCTCACCGTCTTCATTTCTCCCACGATGTCGACCATGCGTTCGAGGCCATTGCCGCAATTGGCCCCGATGATGTGGGCGCCGGCCTTCAGCGCGGCCTGGGCGGCCTCGACGGGAGTGACGCCCATCATGCTCCGGTAGCGGCCATCCAGGGTCTTCTCGAAAGTGAACGTGCACAGCACCTCGAGGGAGGTGTGCTCCCGCACCGCCTTGACGGCGAGCACCGCCTCGTCGATGGCGCTCATGGTCTCGATGCACACGGCATCGGCGCCCCCCTTCTCGAGGCCGATGGCCTGTTCTTTGAACGCCGCCAGAAGATCGTCTTCGCCGACCTCGTCGTCGGTGACGAGGATCTTGCCCGTGGGGCCCATGGAGGCGATCACCCAATGGGCCTCGCCGGCGGCCCGGCGGGAGATGCGCGCGGCGGCCTCGTTGATCTCGCCGACCCGAGCGCCCAATCCGAAATGGGCCAATTTATACCGGGTGCCGCCGAAACTATTGGTCTCGACCATGTCGGCGCCCGCGTCGATATAGCTTCGGGCGATGTCGTAGACGTCATCGGGCCGATCCACGCACCAGCGCTCCGGGCACTCGCCGGGCTTGAGGCCCTTTTTCTGCAGGAAGGTGCCCCAGGCGCCGTCGGAAATCAGAAGGCGGTTTTTCGCTTCGATCGCGAGTCGATTGCGCGCCATGGGGGCCCCCATCGCCGGCCCCATTCCCCGGGGCCGACCGTTGCCCTATCTTACACCCGTTTCTTCAGGGTGCGGCGACCAGGCTCGCCGAAGCGAGGTAGAGGCGGGTTCCCGCCTTAATTTCGCCGCAGAAGAAATCCGGGAAGCGCAGGGACACGCCCTCCGCCGCCGGCAACGCCTCGAGATCGAAGGCTTGTTCTTTCCAATCGGTGCCCACGGAAATGCGCGCCCCACCCGGCTTCGAAGCCGCGCTATAGGGGGCCCCGTTTTTGATGAATTGGAGGCTCAACGCATTTTGCACCGCTTCGGAGGCCTTCATCACAAGGCGGAGGCGGTATTTCTTTCCGGGCGTCAGGCCCTTGTCTTGGGTCAACCAGATCTGGATATCGCTGCCGTTGGAGGTGGCGGAACTTTGGAGGATCGCAATCTCGAGCGCCCCCTTGCCCGCGGGCGTCACCACGGATGGATCCATGCGGAAAGCCGCCTTGGCGGCCTTCCCGTTGACGTAATTTCCGCAAAAACCCGGCAGATTGCTCAATCCGGCGAATTTCCACTCGGTCTGGGCGCCGAGAGGGAGAAGGATGAGGAGTAGGGAAAGGAAGGAAGTGCCGCGCATCAAAGCTCCTTGTCGTTGGATCGCTGACATCCGATTTCTTACAGCGGCCAAGACGGTACTAAATCGTAGCACAAACCGGCGGTGATCCGCACGCCACCCGCGGAGTTCCACTTATTTAAGCAGGCCACGCCCTTGGCAGACGGGGCCCCCTTCGATGGGTCGAACCCGAAACCATACCAGGGTTCCCCGGGCGGCGGATTCATGACGAAGGAGTCTGGAGATTTACGCTTTGGTCACGAAAGTCAAATCACTGCGAGGCCCTTGGCCCCTAACCCGGGAAAATTCAGTGGAGACGATGAGGTTCGAACTCACGACCCCCAGAATGCAAATCTGGTGCTCTCCCAACTGAGCTACGTCCCCGGGGGAGAAAAGAATTGGGTGAGGATAGATTTGAACTATCGACCTCGACATTATCAGTGTCGCGCTCTAACCAACTGAGCTACACACCCAACTGACGGGAATTTTATCATCGGCCCCGGGGATGGGTCAACGCAGGGTGACAAAGCCGAAAGCTGGGCCGTCCAAAGGCCCAAAAACCAGGGGATTCGGTATTCCCGACAAGATCTATCTCAAATCCTCGCGCTGGTAGGGAAATCTTCGTTTGCATCTACCTGCAGCAAGCGTTTACAATTCGTGACGTCTGACCCCCACTGTTGGAGGCCCCCGTGCGAAGACTACTGCTTGCCCTGCTCATTCCGGCCACGGCCTTGGGGGCTCCATCGGGCGCCAAGAGCGACATCTATAAAAAGATCCAAGCGGGCGTCGATCGGATGATCACCGAGTTCAAGGCGAAGGATTCCAAGGCGGCCGAGCGGGGCACCAACGCCTTCTTCCTCGCCGTCGTCGATTTCGACAATGTCGGCCCCGACGCCAAGAAATTGGAACTCGGCGGGGGCCTCGCCGAGATGGTCTCGGTTCAAGCCGGGAAGAGCCCCGCGGTGAAGATCGTCGACCGGAAACGGATGAAGACGATCATGAAGGAACTCGCCCTCAGCGAATCGGGAGTCGTCGACGGCGCCTCGGCCAAGCAGACCGGGCGCATCCTCGCCGCCGATGTGATCCTCTCCGGAAGCGTCAGCCGCCTCGGGGGGACCCTCTCGGTCGCCCTCCGCCTAGTCGACGTCGAGACCGCCCAGCAAGTCTCCGCCACGACCGTCGAATTGCCCGTCGACCAGGTCATCCCCATGGCCCACGCGGCGAGCCTCGAGAGCAAGTACCCCATCACCGCCGCCTTCCGATCCTTGAGCGTGCCCGGTTGGGGCCATTTCTACAACGACCAGCCCGCCTGGGGCACCCTCTATATGGTCACCACCGCGGCGGCCCTCGCCGGCGCCATCTACACCACCGTCGACTACGAGAACGCCAAGCGCATCTACAACCTCATCGATTACAATAATTTCCGGGATTATTACCCCGCTGCCTTGACCGCCCAAGACGCCGCGGGTCTCGCCTACGAAGACGCCGAACTCCGCAATCAACTCAGGCAAGCCTTCTGGATCGCCACCGGCGCCCTCTGGGTCGCCAACGTCGTCCACGCCGGGGTCGCCGCCTCCGCCATCAACGCCAAGATCAAGCGCAACACCTATCATCCCACGAACCCCGCCATTCCCGTCGCGTTCTGGTTGGCGCCGACGACCGATGGCGCCGCCGCCCGCCTGACCTGGTCCTTCTGACCCTGGAGCCCGCCATGCGCCTCATCCTCGCCCTGCTTTCCCTCGCCGCGTTCATCCTCGCGGGATGCACCGCCACCCCGCACAGCAATCCCCTCGACCCCAATTCGACGGTTCGCGATGCCTCAGGTCTTTCGTTCAATATCACCAATAACATCGCCTCCATCGAGCCCAAGGCGATCGAGCTCACCTGGCGCCGTTCCACGGAACCCGAGTTCTACGTCTACGTGCTCTCCCGCTCCGAGAGCCCGCTCAACCTGACCAACCAGGTCATCAGCGAAGAAGACCGCAGCAATATCGCCGCGGAGTTCCGCAATACCGATTCGTCGAATTTCTGGTGGTACAGCGACACCACCTATTCCAATGAGATGCCCACTTTCTACAAGTTTTTCAAGCCCGTGGCCGTACTCCCCGACATCAACCTCAATAGTTACCGCGACGGGGGGTATCCGACTTTCGGTTCCACCGCGGCGGATATCCTCGTTCCCGGGAAAAAGTATTATTACGCCTACTCCGTGATTCTCCGCAACGGCCGGCAATTCGCGAGCAGCCCGGAGATTAGCGTCGAATGCGCGCCTGATTTTTCCGGGGCTAAATTCTGCGATCTCCTCTTCGCCTATGCCGACCTTCCGACGACGATCAATGCCATCGACGTCGACAATAACGGGTACATGTATGTGGGGGGCGTCTCCTGGGGAATCGCGCAGAAGTACAGCACCTTCGCCCAGCCCGCCTGGGACTATTTCATCACCCGCACCTCGGTCGACGGGGCTTTCACCAATTCCCCCAAATATATCTGGGAAGGCCAGTCCATTTTCCTGACCCAATTCACCAATTACGCGAACTCGACCGTTCTTAACATCCGGTCCACCAATAACCTTCAGAATTATACGAATATCAGTCGGTTCGTCGGATTTGCGGCGGATGATAATTGGAGCGTTTACCTCGCCAATTGCTATTACAACTCGACCTGGCGATTTTACATGCTCTCCAACTGGTCGGGAGGCCCTTCGAACACCCATAACCTCTTCGCCGGCCTCGCCACCCACGTCAACGACAAAACGTCCCGAATCCGCCTGGATAAAACCAATAACGTCCTATATATCGCGGGTGCCCGCGGGGATGGCGTCACCGAGGATATTTTCGCGGTCGATAATAGTACGTGGAGTACGCCGAGCGGATCGATCGTCTTCCCGCAAAAAGTACATATCGTGGGCCTCGACTTCGACAATGCAAGGAACCTCTACGCCACCGACTCGGAAGGCAATGGAATTTGGAAAGTTCCCTATCAGGGATCGGCGCTTAATTATGGCACCCCGGTCTTCCTCGGTGGGGGCACTGGATCTTTGTACGGGAAATACAATGACATCGGCGACATCGCCGTGGACACCAGTAGCGGCGCGCTCTTCGTGGCCGATACCGGCAATAACCGGATCCAAAAACTGGACACTTCCGGAGTTTGATCGAGCGCGCTTAACATCAAGGACATCTACGGGAACAAATATTCCAGCCCGAAGGCGCTGCGGATCGCGGCGGGCCTCCTCTATATCGGTTGCTCCAAAACCATCGTTCAGATACCGCTCAGCGCTTTTTAATCGATTGGTCTGGCCATGCGGGGAAACCATCCCACGCTTGGCCCTTCCTTGGCGCTCAAGGAGTGGTACAATCTGAGCATGGCCTTTCTTGACCGAGTGCGGTCCTCCCTCCCCCGCTCCCTCTCGGTAAAAATTTCCCCCCCCAACCCCCTCTCCAAGCGCACCACCCTGCGCTGCGGGGGCCACGCCCCCCTCCTGGAACTTGAGTCGCCCGAAGAGGCCGGGCAGGCCTTGGAGGCCCTTCGCGCCCATCAGATCCCCTTTTATATCCTAGGGCGAGGAAGCAATCTCATCGTCGCCGATGGCGAACTCGATCTCCTCTTCCTGACGGTCCGAAACCAAGGTGCGCCGAGGGTCGACCCCGAGGGTCGGGTGGTCTTTTCGGCCGACCAGGCGCTGCCGGGCGCCCTCGCCTGGTGCCATGCCAACGGATGGCTCGGGCTCGAGTGGGCCGCGGGCATCCCGGGCACGATGGGGGGCGCGGTGCGCATGAACGCGGGAACCCGGGGCGGAGAGATCAAGGATAACCGGCCCATCGCCCGGGTCCTTTCCGCCGGGGAGGACCGATGGAAGGCCGGCGCCGAACTCGGCCTCGCCTACCGCCATTCGGCGCTCAGCGCCGGTGATTTGGTTTGGGAATGCGCGCTGGCGCTCAAGAAGGCGGAAGGCGGCGCGGTGGAAGAGGCCCGCCGCGAAGTGGCGAGCTACCTCAAGAAGCGGAACGATACCCAGCCCCTCGACCAGCCCTCGTTCGGGTCGACCTTCGCCAATCCGAGCGGCGATTCGGCGGGGAGGCTCATCGAAGCCGCGGGGCTCAAGGGGCGCACCCGCGGGGGCGCCATGGTCTCGCCCAAGCACGCCAATTTCGTGGTGAATACGGGGAGCGCCACGGCCCGCGATGTGGTCGACCTGATCCGGGAAGTGCGCGAGGCGGTGGAACGCGCCCATGGGATCGTCTTGCGCACGGAAGTCTGTTTCGCGGGATTTCAAAAAGACCCGCTCGCATAGGCGAGGGCGACGCCCCACTCCCACCAACGGGGCACCCACTCCCTGGCGCTGAGCGTCAGGCGCCAGGGCCCCCGGGGGGCGAGGCGAAGGGAAAAGCCGAAAAGGGGCTGGACCGGTTCGTCGAGGGGGAGGCTCAGATCGATGCCGACCGCCAAGGCATTGCCCGATTTCCGCAGGGTCGGAGACCAGAAGACGGCCGTTCTCAAGGCCATGACCGGTTCCGCCGAGAAGCCCGTCGCCAAGGTGATGCGCGCCTCGCCGTAAGGGTCGCTGAAAGCCGGGGAAGCCCAGCGAAACCAAGCGGAGAAGGCCAAGGGGGGCTTCGCGTTCGCATCGGTCTCGACGAGTTCTGGAAACCGCGCCTCGAGGCCGAAGGGCCCGAGGGTCAGGCTGGCCTCGGCGCCGAACCTGGCCCCCGCGGTGCGTTCGCCCTGCGCCCCATCGAACCTTATGGCCACCGGAGCCGCGAGGGCGAACGGCCCGAGGACGAAACCCGGGGAGAGGCCCAGTTCCATGGGGAGCGGAGAGGACTCCGTGCCGTCGACCTCCTGTCCCGGGAAATGGGCGGCGTCGATGCCGCTCCAATCGGCTTCGAAGCGCAATGCGCGATAGGCGAACATCACGCGCCCATGGGCCCGAACGTAGGCGCCCTCCACCCCCTGCATCCCGAGAAGAAATTCGAAATGTCGCCGGCCAAGCGGCTCTTGGGGCGCGAGGGAGAAAGGGGGCGCCTCGTTGGCGATGAGCCGAGCCGTTCCAAGCCAGTGGAGCGCGAGGCACATCGGGATCCATAATGCCTGGCGCCTCATGGCACGACCCAGATTCGAAATACTTTGCGGCCCTCCCGGGGGTGGGAGCTGACGAGGAACATGAGACCGCCCCGGGGGAACGCCTCAGGGGGAATTTCAACCTCACCGCCGAGGGCCGCGGACCTCCGGTGGAATTCCCTTCCCCCCAGATCGAGGAGGCGAAGTTCGGACCCCGCCGGGACCGAGGACAGGCGCAGGGCATCGCCGCGGCGATGGCGCAACGTACGGTCGGTATTGGAGAGGGCTTGATAGCCCGCGGTAGCCGGGAGCGCGCAGGTCGACCAGGGACCCCGGTTCCCGGCCCGGTCTTCGGCGCAGAGGCGGGCGACGATCGCCTGGCCGGGCTTCGAGTCTGGAAGCTCGAACGCACGGATCGCGGGCTCCAAGGCGAACTCTCGTTCGGGCTCCCCTGGAATGGCGAGGCGAAGGGAGTACCCCGCCAGGTCGCTCTCTCCGGATTCCCATAGGAGCCGGATCATTCCGGAAATCGACTCTTCCCATCGAAAGACGCCCGGCGCCTTGGGGGCTTCCCAATCGAGGGCGAGGGTCGAGAGGACCGCCTCGCTGGTGACGGGCTGGGAGGCTCCCGTGGCCGAGGCGTCGCTCATGCGGAACTCGACCCGACCGACCCCGGGTAGAGACCACCGGGCAGGGAGGAAAGTCCCCCGGTATTCATTGGACTTGAAGGGCTCCAGGACGATGCCCGATTCCGTGCCCCAATGGAGCCTGGGGAAGCCGGCCAAAGGAGCATCCCCCTCGCCGTCGCGGCGAAAAAAGGAGACCTGGACCGCAATTCCGGGCCCCGCGAGGTTTCGAGAAAGGGCGAGGCAACCGGGCCTCAGGAGCGGCGGACCGTTGCCGAGGCCCGCGATCGGCAAATCGACCTGGTCTCCCGTGGCGGGATTGCGCAGCTGAATCGACTTTCCGATGGCGGCTTCCTCGGGGAGATAAAAGGCGATGCGGTCGTCGGTCCAAAGCGTGATTTCGGACCATGGAAGGGTCGCCCCATCCAAGCAGAGCAGAAGATCGCTTGCCGGCCCCCCGAAAAAGGCTCCGCGGATCTCGAAAGGTTGACCCCTTTTCACCGAATCGAGGACCGGGTCTGTGCTCGCAACCGTGGGCGGAGCGACAACCAATTCGGGGAGGGAAACCCCCACCCTTTCACCGCGGGGAGCATGGCGCTCGAGGGTCACCGAAGTCTTTCGGGATAGACCCGGGGGGAACCGGAACCGCAGGCAATCGTTGCTCCAATAGGCCCCGACTTCCAGGAAATCGACCTGTAAGGCTAAGCCGTCTGGGCCCGCCAGGCGACAGGTCTCGGGCAGAAACGACAAGAAGTTTCGCCCCCGGATGGAGACCCAGGAACCGCGGCTATTGGTCGTACCTTCGGACCCCAGCAGGACCGGGTCGGAGCTGGGCTCCGCCGGGGAGCGGCTGTTTTTAGGCAGGAAGCCCGGGCAGGAAACCCAATCGAGGGAATTGTCCCCCGAGTCGTGGCCCTTCCCGAAAAAAAAGTCCCGGCCCGTGGGCGCCATAGACGCCCCGTCGGCGCCGGACCACGCCTTTCGAACGAGGGCCGCACCGGAGGGCACGACCGCGGCGAGCCTGCCTTTTCGCGACAGGGCCGCGGCCGTTCCGCACCCGACGAGGTCGACCGCCTCCCCCCGGGAATCCACCAAGGCCAAGGCGAATCCCGATGCGGATGCACTGATGGAAAGGCCCCGCCTCAGGTCGGCCTCCACCGGCCCCAGGTAGGCCGACCCCGCTATCAAATAGAATGAACCTGGGGGGATATTGGTGCGCAATGTCGCCCGGTCGTACCAAGTTCCGGAGGAACTTTGGTAGCGTAGCTTCCACCCCGTGAGGTCGACGCTCTCCGGGCCGCTATTGTGGAGTTCCACGAACTCGTCGTCGGCGCCCTGCCCTTCGGCTTGAACCGAACTCAGGAGGACGGCGGCGGAACCCGGGAGTAGGAGCAGTAGAATCGGAAAGAGGCACGCCTTGGGCATGGCATGTCTTACCCCGCGCCCCCCCGCCGAGGAACCGGGGGAAGACGGTGTTCATCAGGTTCCCTTGCCGCCCTCCAATAGGATGAGGATGGAAAATCCGGTGAGCACAGCTCATCGACAAAAACGTAAACGCTGATTGACGAAAAAGACCTGGAACACCAACCACGTGCCGCCGCGCGGACCTTGTCAAGGTTTAGGGCGCGAATATCCCGGACATGTCAATCCATCAAAAAGATTTCGAAAATGCTACAATCGTTTCGCCGAAAAAATTCTATCGCTTTGAGTAAATAAAGACCGACTCGAAGAAGATTCCACGAACAAGAGGCGCACACGAATGAACCCCAAGACCCCGCCGCGCCGGATCCTATTCCTCTCGATTGCCTTGGGCGCCTCCATCCTCCTCGGGGGGTGCGCGACCACCGCGACCCCGGAACGCTTCATTTACTCCTCGGGCGGCACCCCCCTCGAGAAAGGAGCGGCGGTCGCATTGGTCGTCCAATCGAGCCCCATCGCGGGGGATGTGGAGGCCTATCTCACCAGCAGTCTTCGTGCCCATGGCTACCGCGTCATCGAGGTCGATTCCATGCGCTACCTGAGCCCCGGGATGCGCAATTTCCTGTTCCCCAGGGGTGCCTTCTCGTTTCCGGCACTGATGCTCGCGGAAAAAGACGCCAAATTGGCGGGGAAAACCGAGCTCTTCGAAAAACTCATGCCGCTCAATGAGGTCAAAGACGGCGCGATGCGGTACAACGACCTCTACGACTTCGTGACCGACGTCGGAAACAAGCACAAAATCGATTATTGGCTGATGCTCAGCCTCGTCGCGGGATCGGACCACCGCTACCAATGCCGCGCGGTGAAAGCCAGCACCCGCGAGATCGTCTACTCCTACTATTCCACGGTGGATTGGGATGGCCTCGACCGCAATTTTCCCCGCATCACCGACTCGGGGAAATGGCGGCGCGCCACCGCCAGCACGGAGAAGGACCCCAGCGTGATCC
>JAFLEE010000109.1 GCA_017302015.1 Spirochaetota bacterium
TCACCTCGTCGAGATTGTCGAGAAAGTCGCCCAAGTCTTCTTGATCGCCCATCATGGTGGCGAATTATAGGATGGTCGAGAGGCTTGGGGAAAGGTTTACATCCCCCCAAACGCCCGGCGGCGGGGGCAAGGAACGGGGCCTCCCGACCCGGGAATTCAGTGGTGGACGTGCCGGCGGTGGTCGACGTTGAGGACGATCCCGATGGCGAGGAGGGAGGTCCACAGGGCCGAGCCGCCATAGGTGAGGAACGGCAGGGGGATGCCCGTCACGGGGGCGATGCCGATATTCATCCCCACGTTGACGAAGACTTGCATGGTGAATTTCGTGAGGATCCCTACGACGATGAGGCCGCCGAGGTAGTCCTTCACGTCCCGGGCGATGCGGATGAGGCGCCACAGCAGCAGCCCGAAGAGCCCCACCACGAGGGAGGAGCCCAGGAATCCGGTCTCCTCGCCGATGACTGAAAAGATGAAGTCGGTCTGTCGGGAGGGGAGGAACCCGAGCTGGCCCTGGGTGCCCTGGGCGAATCCCTTGCCGAAGAGGCCCCCCGAGCCCACGGTGATCTGGGCCTGGATGACGTTATAGCCGAATTCCCAGCGGTTGACATTGGGATTGATGAACGCCAGCAGGCGCTCGCGCTGGTATTCCTTGAGCAGGAAACTCTCGACCGTGAGGGCCAGGAGCACGCCGGCGCAGATCACGAGGCAGAAGAAAAGGATGTTCCCGATGGCGAGGTTGCGCATGGAGAGGTTGACCAGGGCGAGGATCCCCGCGGCGAACAGGAAGAACAAGCCGATCGACAGGAGCCAGAACTTGTTCCCCAGCACCTCGATGACGGGGTTGTCGACCATGTGGGTGATGTTGGCGTAGGTGATGTAGAGGGGGATCGCCACGGCCAGGAACCCCACGGTGAGCATCCCGATGAACCACTTCACGGGGATGCCCCCGACGAAGAGCATCGCCAGGGTCATGGGGAGGAACACCAGCGTCGTGCCCAAGTCGGGCTGCATGAAGATGAGGAGGGAGGGCGCCGCGACCAGCCAACCGAGGGTGGCCACGCGCCGCCAATTGGCCATTTCTTCCCGGTGGCGGTCCAGGAATTGGGCGATGACCACGACCATGAAGATCTTCACGAACTCCGACGGCTGGATCGTGGTGAAGCCGAGGCTGATCCAGCGCCTGGACCCGTTGACGACTTTCCCGAAGACCAGGGTGAAGAGGAGGAGCCCCAGGCAGAGGACGAAGAGCAGCGTCGAGTGCTCGGCGAGTTTGCGGTAGTTCAGGAAACTCACGGCGGCCATGAGCACGAGCCCGCTGGCGAAGAAGAAGGACTGGCGGATCCAGGCGCCCTGGCTCGTGACCCCGGCCTCGACGACCTGGATGCTGGAGGAATAGGAGAACAGGATGCCCAGGATGGAGAGGGCCGCGACCGTCGCGAGGAGCCACGGGTCTCCGAGGTAGCTGGGACGGTTGGGTTTGGGGGGGAGGGGTGTCATGGGGGGGGCGCCGGGGCGACTTCCTGGATCTGGTCTTCGCGTCGTTTCTGGAGCCACTCCTCGTACTGGTTGCGTCGGCCCTCCCAGTTCTGCATGATGCGCTTGTAATTGTAGCGCACATCGGTCTTCAGGAAGATGGCCTCCATGATGGCCGTGGCGAACGGCGCGCACATCGAGCCGCCGTGGCCCCCGTGCTCCACGAAGACCGTGCAGGCTAGGCGGTTCTTGGGGTCCTCGGTCTCGTAGGGGCCGTAGCAGGTGAACCACGCGTGGGGGATGCCCTGGACGTTCTCCGCCGTGCCGGTCTTCCCGGCCAGGGCCAGCCGGGAGCCGCTGGCGGCCTTCGAGGCGGTGCCCCACTGCACCACCGCCCGCATGGCCTTGGTGATGAGGCGGATCTTCTCGCGGTCAAGAGGCAGTTCGATGATGGGGGTGCGCTTGGGGCTGTAGACGGTGCGCCCGTCGATGGCGCTCTTGATGCGGGAGAGGAGGTGGGGCTGGTAGGCCACGCCCTCGTTGGCCAGGGCGCAGGTGACGGTGTTGAGTTGGGCGATGGTCACGAGCATGTACCCCTGGCCGATGGAGAGGTTGGCGGTGTCGCCGTCCCACCAATAGGTGCCCATGATCTCGCTCTTCCACCGGTGGGTGGGCACCCGGCCCTTCTTCTCGTAGGGGAGATCGATGCCCGTGGGCTTCCCGAGGTTATAGTAGTCGGAGGCCCATTTGATGATCTTCTCCGAGCCGATGCGCGTTCCCATGCGCATATAGTACACGTTGCAAGAATTGGCGAAGGCCGCGAGCATGTTCTGGGAATTGTGCCAGCCCTCGCATTTGAAGAATTGCGGGCCGATGGACACCCCGCCTGCGCAGTACTCATGGTCGTTGAAGAAATTGATCTCGTCGTCGGCGAGGCAGGCGGAGGAGACGATGGCCTTGAACACCGAGCTCGGCGGGTACTCGCCCTGGATGACCCGGTTGAAGAAGGGGAGATCTTTGTTGTTGGTGTAGGCGGCGTACACCGCCGGGTCGAGGCGGCCGATGAAGATATTGGGGTCGAAGGAGGGGTAGGAATAGAGGCCCAAGACCTCGCCGGTGGCCGGTCGGGTGACGATGCAGCCGCCGGGGTAGCCCTGCATCATGTCCGAGATGATCTTCTGGACGCGGGAATCGATGGTGAGCACGAGGTCGTTGCCGGGGACCGGCTCCCCATCCTCGGGCCGGGTTTCGGCCTTCACGCGGCTTCGCGCGTCCACCATCTGGATCTGGTAGCCGTCCTGGCCGCGGAGTTCCAGGTCGTACTGGGCCTCGATGCCCTTGGCCCCGACCATGGAGTTCCGGTGGTAGCCCTGGTGCTGGCGTTTTTCGAACTCTTTGGGCGTGATGAGGTTGATGTACCCGACGACGTGGCCGAAGACCATGCCGTCCTCGTAGACGCGCTTGGGGGTGTGCTGGTAGCCCAGGCCTGGGAATTCCTCCAGGTGCTCGGCGAGGCGCACGATGGTGGCCAGCGGCACGTCCAAGGCGATGACGCGGGAGCGGTAGGGGTTCCAACGGCCGCTTTTGAGGGCTTGGACGAGTTCGTTGGTGTCGACGCCGAACTCGGAGGCGATGCGCTGGATCTGCACGGCCCGTTCGGGGCCCTTGGGGAAATTATAGGGCACGACGTAGAGGGAGAAGGACTGGGCGTTATGGGCGATGCGCTTGGCCCCGTCGTCGACGGTGATCTCGCCCCGCTCGGCCGGGAGGATGATCGTCTGCTGCTTGTTGTTGATCGCCTGGGCCTCGAAATACCCGCCCCGGATGACCTGGATGTAGAAGAGGCGCGCGAGGAGGATGGCGAAGGCCACGGCCACGAGGGCCCCGAGGAGCCCGAGTTGCCCCCGGTAGAGGGCGCTATGGTGGGGGCGGAGTTCCTCGACGGGGCGGCGGCGCGAGGCCGTGCGCACCAGGAGGTACCGGAGGGGGTTCTTCATGGGGCGGGCGGGGCGGTTCTCCTGGGGGCGGGGGCCGTGGACTTCTTGAGGACCAGCAATTTGCCCTTCATGATGTCGGTCTTGCTCGTGAGTTCATTCCACTCGAAGAGGTCGAAGATCTCGACCCCGTAGCGGAGCGCGATCTCGTAGAGGCTTTCGCCGTCTTCCACCTCGTGGAGGAAGGTGTAGGTGCCGCGCTTCGGGGCGGCATTGCTGCCCGCCATCGCGGAGAGGCGGGCGTCCATCTGGCGGGCGTTGTCGAGGCCCCGGATCGGGATGATGATCGATTCGCCGGCCTGGATGAAGTGCTGGTTCTTGAAGCGGTTGATCTGGGCGATGGGGTTGACGGGGATGCCGTAGCGGGCGGCGATGGCGGTGAGGTTGTCGCCCATGCGCACGAGGTAGCGGCGGAAGGTCACCCGGTCCTCGGGGGGGATCTTGCGGTAGTTCGCGGCGAACCGGTCGTAGGCCGCCTCGGGCAGGTGCACCGGATACTGGAGCATGGGCGGGGTCGCCCATTGCCGCAGGGCGGGATTGAGGAGCTGGAGCTGCTCCAGGGGCACCCCCGAGCATTGGGCGATGATCCCGAGGTCGGTGGCGTCCTCCACGGTATAGGTCTTGATGCGCGGATCCTTGGAGGGGTCGAAGGGGGGGAACCCGTACTTCTCGGGGTTCTTGGCGATGAAGGTCGCCGCGATGAACTTGGGCACGTATTCGCGGGTTTCCCGGGGCAGGGCGTTCTGCCGGCAGAGCTCCCAGTAATTCGAGGAGCCGGTCTTCTGGATGGCGGCGGCCACCGTCCCCGGCCCCGAGTTATAGGCCGCCAACGCCAAGAGCCAATTGTCGAAGGTCTGGAAGAGCCACTTGAACATATAGGCCGCGGCCACGGTGGAGCGGCGGGGGTCCATGCGGTCGTCGTACCAGTAGTTCCCGTCGAGGCCGTACATGCGCCCCGTGCCGTACATGAATTGCCATAGCCCCGTCGCCGACATGTAGGAGACCGCCCGGGCGTTGAAGCTGGATTCGATGATGGGGAGATAGGCGAGATCGGCGGGGACGCCCTTCTCCTTGAAGGCCTCGAAGATGAAGGGGAGGTAGACGTGGGCCCGCCCGAGGGTTTCGAGGAGGTTGTCGCGCCCGTAGGTCTGGTAGCCCGAGATGAAGCGCTGGACGGTGGGGTTATTGAAATCGTTGATCGAGAAGCCCTTGATGGTGATCTTGTCCAGCTGGGCGGTATCGATGCGGTCGGACCCGTAGAGCGCGATGAGTTGGACGTCCCGCCCCTCCACCCCGTGCCCCAGATAGTCGAAGCTTTTGCACCCCGCCAAGAGGGCGAGGAGGGCGGCGAGGCGCAGCGCCCGGGAAAGCTTCAGGGGCCGGGATCGGAAAGGAGGGACGCGGGCCAAGGAGGGGGTCAGAGGAAGGTCAACCAGCCGTGGCGATCTTCCACGCGGCCTTGGAGGATATCGAAGAAGGCCTCCTGGATGCGCGTGGTGAGGGGGCCCCGTTTCCCGTCGGCGACGGTGATCTTATCGACCTGGGTGATCGGGGTGATCTCGGCGGCCGTGCCCGACATGAAGAGTTCGTCGGCCACGTAGAGCGATTCCCGCGGGATCGTGTGGGATTCCACCGGGATGCCGAGGTCTTCCGCTAGGCAGAAGATCGAGTGGCGCGTGATGCCCGGCAGGAGGGACTCGTGGCTCCCGGGGGAGTAGAGGTGGCCGTTCTTCACGAGGAACAGGTTCTCGCCGGACCCTTCGGCCACGTGGCCATCGGTGTTGAGGGCGATGCCCTCGTGGTAGCCGTTCTGCACGGCCTCCATCTTGATGAGCTGGGAGTTAAGGTAATTCCCGGCCATCTTGGCCAGCTGGGGCAGGGTGTTGGGCGCCGGGCGGTACCAGGAGGAGACGCACACCGAGACGCCCTTCTCGAGGGCCTCTTCGCCGAGGTACTTCCCCCAATCCCAGGCGGCGATGGCGGTGTTCACGGGGGACTTGAACGGCAGCACCCCGAGTTCGCCGAAACCGCGGTAGATGAGCGGGCGCACGTAGGCCTGCTCGAGATGGTTGGCGCGGACCGTGTCGAGGATGGCCGTCTCGAGTTGCGCCTGGGTGTAGGGGCAGTCCATGCGGTAGATTTTGCAGGACTCGAGGAGGCGCTTGACGTGGTCCTGGAGACGGAAGACGGCGCTGCGGGCCCCCACCTTGTAGACGCGGATGCCCTCGAACGCGGCGGTGCCATAATGTACAACGTGGGAAAGCACGTGGATATGGGCTTTGTCCCAATCCACCAATTTCCCGTCCATCCAGATCTTCTCGGCCTTGAAAGCCATGGGGCTCCTCCGCGTGGGTCTGGGATTTTACTATCAATGTCCCGCGCCACGGCGTTTGGCAGGCGGCCGATCTCAGGGAAAAATGCCTCCCGAAGGCCGTCCCCCATGCAGATCCACCATATCCCCGTGCTCCTGGATTTCATCGGTAAGGAAATTCTGCGTCCGACCGATAAATTCATAGTCGACTTGACGCTGGGGGAAGGGGGGCATACCGCCTTCTTCCTGGGCGCCGGGAAGCGCGTTTTAGCCGTGGACCGCGACGAGCGGATCCTGGCCAAGGCGCGGGAACGCCTGGCGGCCCATGGGGCGGCCTTGTCGACCTGGTGCGGCAATTTCGCCGATGCCGGCGCGCTCTTTGAACGGAACTCCGGGGAATACGACTTGGTGCTGATGGACCTGGGCATCTCGATGTACCACTATCGGGAGAGCGGCCGGGGGTTCTCCTTCCAGGCCGAGGAACCATTGGATATGCGACTGACCGGGGGCGACGGGCTGACCGCGTCCCAGATCGTGAATTCGTGGCCCGAGCACGAGATCGCGGACCTGTTCTTCCGCCTCGGCGGCGAGAAGAAGAGCCGGGGCATGGCCCGGCGCATCGTGTCGGAGCGTTCGCGCAAGCCGATCGAAAGCGCCAAGGCCCTCGCGGACCTTCTCAAATCCTTCGCGCCGCCGCCGCGCCATGGCGAGAAGCACGCGCACGGGGCGACCCGGGCGTTCCAGGCCCTGCGCATCGCGGTCAATGGGGAGCTCGACCACATCGAGGCGGGCATCCGAAACGCCGCCGCCCACCTGAAGGCCGGCGGCCGCATCGCGGTCATCACCTACCATTCCCTGGAGGATCGCCTCGTGAAGGAGACCTTCAAGTCCTTCACCGGGGCGAAGGTGCACGTAAACCGCTACCGGGAGCGCCCGGTGGGGTCGGGATGGCGCCTCCTGTTCGACAAACCGGTCCTCGCGTCGCCAGACGAGACGCGGGCGAACCCGGCGGCGCGAAGCGCCAAACTCAGGGTGCTGGTCAAGGAAGACCCGCCACCGAACGTCTGATCGGGCGCCCCCTCGCGGGAAGGGGCGCTGGAACAAGGAGGTTCCATGATGACCGCAAGACCGAAGATCCTCAGACTACTGGCCTTGGCCGCCGTCGGCCTGGTTTTCCTGTTCGTGCAGATCCTCCTCAACACGCGGTTGCAGAAGGCCCTCAAGACCGAAGAGGCCCTCGAGCGTCAGATCGGCCTCGAGCGGCACCTCCACGACGAACTCGTGGGGCGCCTCGATCTCGCCACCAAACCCGACCGCGTCTTCCTCGGTGTCGACCGCGGGGAATACCGCCGGGTCAACCCCGAGCGGATTCTCGTGGTCCGTTTTAAATCCCCCCAGGATCGAGACGTCGCGGAGCGCTGAAAAACCCGGCAACCGAACGCCCCTTGATGTCAAAATGAAGGGAGCGGCCCCCTGCGGGTCCCCCTTCCCATGGAACATTCCGACCCAATCGTCTCCTGGCTCCACCAACGGGGTCTGCACGCCAGCGGCCTCGCCGCGGCGCTGGCGCGGGCAACGCGGCTGACCGTCGATTCCCGCAAGGTCGACGAATGCTCCGGCTTCATCGCCATCCGCGGGGCCAACCACGACGGGCACGCCTTCCTCGGCGAGGTGGTAAAGCGGGCCCCCTTCGTGGTGGTGGATAAGAATTGGAATCCCGGGGCCGAATTCCCGGGCCGAGTCCCGGTGCTTCGGGTGGACGATCCCCTGGAGTTCAGCCGCGATTTCGCCGCGGAGTTCTACGGGCATCCTTCCCGCGACCTGCGCCTCCTCGGGGTCACCGGCACCAACGGCAAGACCACGAGCACCTTCCTCCTTGAAGCCCTCTCCAACGCGGAAGGCCGCCATCCCGGGGTCATCGGCACCATCGAAACCCGATTCGGCGGGAAATCGGTCCCGGCGGCCAATACGACCCCCGACGCGGTGGAACTCCAAACCCTCCTCCACGAGATTCGCGCGGCGGGGGTCGATACCGTGTGCATGGAGATCTCTTCCCACGCCCTCCATCAGGGGCGCGTGCGGGGGCTCCAACTCGACGCCCTCATCTTCACGAACCTCACCCCCGACCACCTCGACTACCACGGCGACATGGATGCCTACCTCGAAGCCAAACTCCTGGGCTTCGACCTCCTGGACGAGAGCCCCAAGGTCGCCAAACGCGCGGCGGTCTGGGCGGGCATCGACCGGCGGGAAATCCTCATGCGCCGGCTCACGGGCCGGGCGTTCGAAAACCGAATTTTTGGCATCGAGCCCCAGGGCTTCACGGGCCTGTCGTTCCGCGTCGTCGAGCAGACCTTCCACGGGAGCCGCGGCGTCCTGCTCTGGCGGGGCGAGGCGATTTGGGAGGGGCTCCTCACGCTGGTGGGCGATTTCAATATCCTCAACGCGTTGGGCTGCCTCGCCTGCTGGCTCCATACGGGGCAATCGCGGTCCGCCTTGCGCGAGCAGGCGGCCTTGGGCATGGACGCGATCAATCGGGTGCGCGTGCCCGGCCGCCTCGAGCCGATCCCTTCCCCGAAAGGCGGGATGGTCTTCGTGGACTACGCCCATACGCCGGACGCCCTGGAGAACATCCTGCGCACCCTCGGTCGCCTGCCCCATAAGCGCCTCGTGTGCGTCTTCGGCTGCGGCGGCGACCGCGACCGGACCAAGCGGCCCGTCATGGGGCGCCTCGCCGGGTCGATGGCCGATTTCTGCTACCTCACGAGCGATAACCCGCGCACCGAAGACCCCGCCTCCATCCTCGCCATGATCGAGGCCGGGCTGCGGGAAGTCAGCACCGACTACCTCGTGGTCGAGAACCGCGAAGAGGCCATCCGCCTCGCCGCCGAGGGCCTGGGCGAGGGCGAAATTCTCGTGATCGCCGGGAAGGGCCACGAGGATTACCAGATCCTCGGGAAGAGTAAAATCCACTTCGACGACCGGGAACTGGCACGCAAATACCTGCGGGCCTGACCCTCCCCAGGAACCCCATGCTCTACCACCTGATCTACCCCCTCCACGAACAACTCAGCGGGCTCAACGTCTTCCGCTACATCACCTTCCGCACGGCGCTGGCGGTGCTCATCAGTTTCGCGATCTTCGTGTTCTTCGGCAAACCGGTCATCCGCCTGCTGGCGAAATGGACGGGCAAGGCGATGCGCCCCGATACCCCCGAGGCCCACCGCAAGAAGGCCGGTACGCCCAGCATGGGGGGAATCCTCATCGTCCTGAGCGTGCTGGTCTCCATCCTCCTCACGGGCAACCTCGCCAATCCCAACGTGCTCCTCCTCATGGCGGCCCTCCTCGGCTACGGGGCCCTGGGCTTCTTCGACGATTACCTCAAGGAAGTCCGCAAAGACGGCAAGGGCGTCTCGGGGAAGGTGAAGATGGCCTTCCAGGTGCTCCTGGCCGTCTCCCTCGTCTCCTATTTCGTCTACGGGAACCCGAACCGGTACCTCTTCTTCAACGCCCCCATCCACGAACTGAGGATCTTCGAGGTCTCCATTCCCTTCCTCACCTATAGCCACCTGAACATGGGTTGGCTCTATCCCCCGTTCGCGGTGTTCATCCTCGTCGCCTCGAGCAACGCCGTGAACCTCACCGACGGCCTCGATGGCCTGGCCATCGGCCTCACGCTCTTCGTCGTGATCGCCTATACCGGCATCGCCTACCTCTCGGGCCACCACAATATGGCCAATTACCTCCACATCCCCTTCATCCCCCAGATCGGCGAGATCACGGTCTTCACGGGCGCCCTGGCCGGGGCCTGCCTCGGGTTCCTGCTCTTCAATGCCCATCCCGCCCAGGTCTTCATGGGCGATACCGGTTCCCTCGCCCTCGGCGGGGTCCTGGGCATGCTGGCCCTGGTGCTCAAGCAGGAGATCCTCCTCGGGATCATCGGCGGCGTCTTCGTCATCGAGACCCTCTCGGTCATCATCCAGGTCTGGTCCTTCCGCCTGCGCAAGAAGCGGGTGTTCAAGATGGCCCCGATCCACCACCACTTCGAACTCTCCGGTTGGCACGAGAACAAGATCATCATCCGCTTCTGGGTCGCCGGAGCGGTGCTCGCGCTCTTCGCCCTCGCGACCCTCAAGATCCGTTAGCCGCCATGTACCCGGTGCGCCCCGAGAAGGCGAAGGAATTGGAGGCCCGCCTGGCGCGCCTCAAGGTGCGGGAGTCCGACCTCGACGAGCAATTCATCCGGTCCCAGGGGGCCGGGGGCCAGCACGTGAACAAGAGTTCCACCTGCGTGCTCCTCACCCACCTGCCCACGGGCATCCAGGTGAAGGCCCAGGAGAACCGCAGCCAATCCCTCAACCGGTTCCAGGCCCGGCGGCGACTCTGCGAACTGCTGGAGGCGCGCATCCCCGTCCCCGACGCCCCCCGGCGCAAACCCCCCAAGAAACGGAAACAGAAGGATCGGCTTCGACGGCGCCGGGCCAAAAAATACGCGCCGCCTTCCTTCGATCCCAGGGGCGGGGACTAGATCGCCGTCCCGGGGAGGGGGACCCTCCCGGTCAAGCGGCGGTTTTTTCATTTGACGGCGTTCGATTAGACGCTACAATAACCGTGGAGCGAGCGCTTCCACGCGAGAGCGAACATGAAAAACGAAAATGCCCCGACGATCCTCCCCGACGACGAGAAGACCCAGGTCCTGGGCGCCGTGGTCCACCTCATGCGCGAGGCGGGCTTCTCCGACGGCTTCTTTTCCCCCGAGGAGCAGGCGGCCTTCCAGAGCGAACTCGACTCCATGGAACTCTCCGTCTTCAAAGATATCAGCCATGAGCACATGGAAGCGATCCTGCGCCGCATCGACGTCGACATCAAGAAACTCGGCCTCGAACCGGTGACGCGGAAAGCCCTGGGCACCCTGAAAGACAAGGCCCTCCAGGAGCGCGTCTTCGCCGCGGCGCTGCATATCGCCCGCGCCGGCGGCAAGGTCGTCCCCGAAGAACTCAAATACCTGAAGCGCCTGAAGGAGAAATTCCATTTCTCCGACGCCCAAGTCGAGGCCCTCGTCAAGAAAACCGTTTCGGCCTGACCCCGTTCCCGCCGAGCCCCCCGATCGGGGGGATCCCCGATTCCCCTATTTCTCGGCCGCCGCGGCGAAGCCGGAGAAGTATGCGCCCAAGACATAGGAGGTGCCCTGGGGATCGTCGGAGGATTGGCGGCGGATGAAATTATTGAGTACTTTACCCGATTCGTCCTGGTAGACGGTGGGCTTGAGCAGGTTCATCTTGTAGACCTTGATGCCCTTGCTGCAATGGTGGATGACGCTCACCGTGCCGTCGGGATCGACGCTCTCGACGATGCCGATATGGGTGAAGGAGTCGTCCATACGGCGGTTTCCGTTATAGTCCCAGGTATTGTCGAAGAAGACCAGGTCGGCGGGTTTGGGGAGTTTGTTGAAGTTCACCTTGCCGAGACCCTTGTAGGTCGCGAAGATACGGGGCACGCCGCCGAGCATGCCCTGGTATTCGGGCTTGCCGTAATCGCGGGTCAAGTCGATGTCATGGGCCCAGTAGATGCGCGCGACGGTGCCTTGGCAATCGTAGAGGAAGGATTTTCCCCGGAAGACCTCGCCGTCGGCCCAGCGCGTGTCGACGAGGCTCCTGGCCGTTTGGACGATCTTGGCCCGCAGCGCGGCGTCGTTGGCCGGCGGCGGGGCGGCGGGCGCGGCCGCCTTCTGGAGGATCTCGATGCGCCGCTTGAGCGCTTTCAGGTCGGCGGCGTAGAAATCGGCCTCCGGTTCCATGATGGAGACGGCCTTCTGGTAATAGGAAAGGGCCTCGGGGAAGCGCTTCTGGTTCACGTAGCAATCCCCCATTTTCCCGAGGGCCTTCACTTGCAGGGTGCCCAAGGCGGGGGATTTGGCCAGGCCCTTCTTGTAGTAATCGAGGGCCTTGGCGTAGTCGTTATCGAACTTGAAATAATAGTCGGCGGTGGTCAGGTACAGGAAGGAGAGGGAGGACTCCTCGTCTTTCCGCTGCTGCGATTCGACCATGCTCGCACGCCGGAGCAGGACGGCTTCCATCTGCCCCTTGAATTGCTCGAGGGTATTGGTCTCCATCCCGGGGAAGGCGGTGGGGCCGCCGACGCCCGAAAGGGCCTTGTTCACGGCCTTGATGTCCCCGTTCCACTCCAGCAGCCGGAGCACGGCGTACCAATCCCGGTCGACGAGGTAATCGCCCACCTTGACCTGCGCGGCGTTCTCCCCGAAATCGAGGGCCGCGAAGCGGTCCTTGACCTGGGTCACCGGCCCGCGGCGGTCGGTGAGTTCCCGGCTGAAGAGGAAATGCGCCTCGCCCTTCACCGCGGTGCCCTCGTCGAGCATGCGGCCGAAGAGGGTGCTCCCCTTGACCCCTTCGACCCGGATGACCGAGGCCGGGACCGTGGCGAGAAGGATGAGCGCGGGGAGGAGGGTGCGGAGCGTTTTCATGGCGGACCCCTCAAAGACCCTTGTATTGCAGGCGGGCCTTCGGAACGTTGATGAGGTAATGCTTCGTTTCGTCGGGCATATAGGCGTGGAGCGCCTTGAAGAAATTGGCGTCGGTATCGGCCATGGCGGCCGGGTTCTTCGAGGCGAAGGCCACGGAGCGTCCGCAGCCGGCGTTATAACCGGCGATGGCGAGCATCTCCCATTTATAGGTCTTGGCCTTGTATTTGCCGAGCCAACCGTCCCACGTCATGTATTGCATCAGGAGGGCCGTCCCCAGGTTCGCGTTGAGTTCGGCGTTCTTGAGCTTGTGGGAGGGGACGTCCTGCTTCTCGCCGAAGACCGAAAGCGCGGCGTCATGGGCCCCGACCTTCGGGGTGAGCTGCATGAGGCCGTAGGCGATCCCGTTGTCGGCGTAGGGGTTGAAGGTGGACTCGCATTCCATGACCGCGAGGATCAGGTCGACGGGCACCCCGTAGCGCTCGCCGCATTTGCGGGCCAGGGGCACGTAGAGTTTGGCGCGCTCGGTCATCTGGTTCGCCACCATGGGCACTTGGACGGTGTACTTCACCTTGGCGGTGCCGTCGGGGGCGGTGTAGGTTTCCCGTTGGGGGGCCGCGAGGGCCTCCTTCTCTTTCGCCGGATCGATCTGGTTCTTGAGCACCTGGACCCCGGTGCCGTCCACATTGGTCTCGGCGGCTTTGAGTTGGTCCTTGATCTTCTTGAGCAGGTCGTCTTTCAGGAGTTTTTCCCGGGAAACGTCTTCGATGACTTCGACGGCGACGAAGCCCTTCTCGAACTCGATCTTCGTCTTTCCCTTCCCGTCTTCAGTGTAGTCGACGAAGACCTTCTTGTCGCTGCGGTCGACCTTGCCCCAGGCGTTGGAGAGCCGCGTCGAAAGCCGGTTAAACCGTTCGTCGATGCGCCGTTCGGCCTCGAAGCGGCGGTCGTCCAGGAGTTTACTCGCATCGCCCCATTTTTTCTCGATGCGCTCGAGCCCACCCTGTTGGGCGGATACGAACGAGGCGGAGAGGAGGAAGAGAGCGAAGGGGGCGATTTTCCGCATGGAGGACCTCAGGGTGGGATTGGGTGAATGTTACAGGAGAAAGCGGGCTTTTTCCACCGTAAAATGGGGGGGATGAAAACAAGGCTTTTTTTCCCCTTTCTCGCCCTTTGGGCGGGTTTGGCGCCGGCGGAACCCCTGGTGCTCATCCATGGACTCGGCGACCGCTACGGTTTTTTCTGGGGCTTGGCGGCGCCTCTTTTTACGAAGGCCGGGAACCCGACGTTCTCCTTCGTCTATAACCGCGAAGGCGAGGGCATGACGGTGCCCTCGGTGGCCCGTGAACTCGGGCTGTTCCTCGCCACCAACCTGAGGCGCGGGGAACAGGCGACCCTCGTCTGCCATTCCATGGGCGGCCTGGTGGCGGAGCACTACCTCTATTTCGGGCCGTCCCCGTCGAACGTGAGGCGCGTCATCACCTTGGGCACGCCGTGGCAAGGCAGCCGCATCGCCGAATTAGCGACGGAGACGGCCGCCTTCCTCGAGATGGAACTCCAAAGGATCCCCTTCTCCGACCTCATGCCCGCCCTCGACCTCCGCCCGGGCTCCGACCTCATCCTTTCCCACCTGAAGGCGAGGCAAACCCGAGCCATGCCCGTCCCCTTCGAGGTCGTACGGGGCAGCGGGGGCTCGCTGGCCTCGATGAAGGGGGATTGGCTGGTCACCCTCGTGGAGGGGGAGCGCTCGAGCGTGGTCCATCTCCGGGAGG
>JAFLEE010000011.1 GCA_017302015.1 Spirochaetota bacterium
GCAGGGAGGGGTTCCGACCACCCTCGATTTCTGGCTCTTTTGCCTCGGAATCGGTGGCTTTTTTGGATCGGAACGGGTGGCTTTTTTAAATCGGAATCGCTGGCTCTTTTAGATCGGTGCGGCTAAAGAGAGGCCCCCGATAATCTTATTGCCGCCGCGATACCGTGCGAGAAAGCCCTCCAGGCTGCCAAAACTCGCGACAAAGTCTCCCTCGTACCACTGGAAAATCCGCGAGAGGCCGAGCGAATTTGAATCTCCACTCGCCCCAATGCGATTCGGGCGAATAAGGCGAGCGTTACCGAGAGCCCCCACACATGCGTCGTCCAATTGGTTTTCTAACGTGTCCGCGCGCAAGGGTTTTGAAAGCAGCGGGGGGCAACTGCGGGCGCTACAATTGAGCACAAGGTGAACTCTCGCATCCCTGAATTTAGGCCGGATGATTCCATTTTCTAACTCGTTCAGGGATATAAATTTCTCCCCGACTTGAAAGATTTTTTGGTCCCAGGGGTTCTTGAGGTTCGTGATGGAAGAAATTTCTGGATGCTCAAGGATGAGGCGCAGGGTCGCGGCATTGTAGAGATTGATAAGGAGGGCCTTCGCCTCGCGCTCCTCCAATTTATCCCAGTGGACCTTACCACCTTCATCGATGAACCTGTCCAATAGGGCTTTGGAATCGTCCTTTCGCATGGCGGGGTAGTCGACCACCCCCTCCTTAACGTGACGGGCAAGAACGGTCGCATAGGAATTATCGTCAACCGCGCATGCCCACGGCAGGAGAATGAAAATGGGCCACAACCACTTCATTTGGTGGTCCTTTCGAGGCGGGTTCCGCCCTCCAATCGCGCCGCCTCGGTGCGGCTCCCTGCCTTGAGCGCCCCGAAGGAGAGCACCTGGGTTGGGCAATTCACCACGCAGGCTGAGCAGCGCACGCACTCCACATCATTCATGGGCTCCCCCTTGGCGGCAAAGGCCATGACATCGATCCCCATGTGGCAAACCTTGGTGCAGATATTGCATGAAATGCAGCGCTTTTTATCGGAAAAAATCCGAAATCGAGTGAACTTGGCATAGAGGTGCATGAGTGCCGCCAACGGACACCCGTAGCGGCACCAAATGCGCCCCGAGAAATAGAAATAGGCTCCCATGCCGATCACGCCAGCAAACACTGTGTCCACGGCTATCTTATAGAACAGGGTGAGCCCATGATGTACGGAGGAGAGGATCGCCCCCTGATCGCCCGACCCGCGGCGCATGAATTGCCAGGCGAGCAGCACGAAGGCCAACCACAGCACGACTTGTCCTAGATTCTCCCAGCGTTTAGCGGTTTTCCCGTGAGGTGCCCGCGTCCTGGATTCGTCTCCGAGGGTTTCGGCCATCGCCCCACAGGAGCAGATCCACGAGCAATAGACGCCCTTTCCCCATCGCCAAACGAGAGTCGGAAGAATCACGAAAGTTTGGATGAAAGGGAATATCGTCCAAAAAGTGCTTGCCCCAAAAATGCCGAGATTCAGGGGCCAGAAGAGGATGAAACCGAAGGAAGACCACGAGCCTGAGGGGAACAATTGGCGCACCCAGGCTTCCCCGGCATGGGGAGCGATGAGGACGCTATAAAAGTGGTAGGGTAGGAGGAATAGGAAAAACGATTGGATGAAAATTAGCGAGGAAGTTTGGGCGATGATGTATCGGGTGGGTTTCACCCACATGCGCCTCAAGCCAAAAACCAGGATCGTGATCGTGTAGAAGAGCGAATAGAAATACCCCGTCCCTCGCGTGTAATCCAAAACTGGGCTCACCACGTGCTCTTGGATTTGGAAGAAGAAAAACGCCAGGGCAACGAGGGCGAAGTAAGCGTAGCGAACCTTTGGCCAGGCCCCGCGGAAAAGATTCCTGTGCCGGAAAAGCAGCAGCACAATGAGGGAAAATCCCGAGGCGAGGAAAAGGATGCCGCCGAGCCACGAGGCGAGATAATAGCCTTTTGAGATCGCGGCCACGCCGCTTGGCAGGATCAACCCGGGCGAGAGGAGCCAGGCGATGATTTTTTGGCCCCAAGGGGCGCTATACGGGACCGCCCCCAAGGCGACCCCGGAAGCCTTCACCCCGTAAAGCATCACGAAAAAAAATGCCAATGTCAAGAACCCGAGCCCCCACCTAAGCCCGCGCTCGCCTTCCATGCGGATGCCGGAACGCTTCAGGAACGCGAGGGGCAGTTCTTTTCCCGCGAGGATGAAGACGCTCTCGGCGGGGACGCTCACAATTTCGCTTCGGGTGTGCAGGGTGGCGTCGTTTGGGCCGATCGCTTCGACCTGGCTCCCCATGAGAAGCTCGATATGACCCGCCCTCGCTGCCTGGGCGATTTTTCCGGCATTGCCTTCTTTCGGGCGAGTGAGTTCCTCTTTGCGATAGGAGAGCGCGACCTTCGCTCCGGCTTCCGAGAGCGCCAGGGCGGCTTCCACGGCCGAATCTCCTCCACCGACGACCAGGACCGATTGACCCCGATGGGCGGCCGCATCGATGAGGCGGTAGAAAACATGGGGGAGTTTTTCCCCCGGAACGCCCAGTCTGCGGGAATCCCCCGACTTCCCGATGGCGAGGATGACCTTTCGGGCGAAGAATGATTCCGCCTTCCCGTCGGGTGATTTGACCTCGATTCGCACGAGTTTCCCTTCAAGGGAGATTCTCTCGACTCTAGCTTGCTTCAGTACGAGGCCCTGTTCATCCCATTGTTGTTTTAGCCCGGCCAGCAGGCTTTCCTTCGTGCTTCCTTCAACGGCCAGATTCGCTTCCGGTTGGAAGCCCGCGGGCTCCAGGAATATGGGTTTATTTCTCGGGAAACCGGCGATTGTCGAAAAGGGTTGCGCCGAGTCGACGAGCAGGTACCGAAGCCCCAGGCGCTTGGCTTCGAGGGCCGCGCTGACTCCGGCTGGCCCGCTGCCGGCGATGAAGAGGTCCAAGGGCCGCCCCTGCGTCCCATCCATACCCGACTTCTCGGCCTCTTTCGGATCTTCGGCCCCGGAAGGCTCACCCCCCCCGAATAACCGGCGGACGACTTCGGCCCCCCCATGCACGGCGAACTTAAGCAGAGGCATCCCGCTCAGGTCCCCGGCGACGAACACCCCTGCCAGGGAGGTCTCGCCATCCGGCGAAAGTTCAGGGTAGCGTTCCACCTCCCCGGTCGGCGCGTCTTTTTGAAGCCATTTGAAATACGGCATTGGTCTTCTCCGGATGATTTCGATTCAGGAAAGGGTGAGAGGTCGAGCCCTCGGCTCAAGTGATCGAGGATGCGCGGATGCTGAAGATGTGGATGGGCTCTGAAAAACCCTTGTAGGCTCGGGCCCCGAGGTTTTCCAGGTTCACGCCATCGGTCGATGCGGGGTCCTGCAGGAGTTCACGATGGATATTCGAGGTGAAGTGGATCTCGCCGGCGCCGGCACCTGAGCACAACCGAGCGGCTAAGTTGACGTTGCTGCCGATCATGGTGAAATCTTTATGGTCGTCGCTGCCGATGGATCCCATGACGACATCCCCGCTCGTGATGCCGATCCCGACGCCCAGGCGCTGTTCGGCGGCTTGTGATCGGTTCAAGTCTGCGAGGTCGTTTTGGATAGATAACGCCGCGCGAATGGCGTTCTGGAAACGCCCGACCCCCTGGAAGATCGCCACGACTTCGTCTCCGACGTATTTGTCGATGCTGCCCCCGTGGGCTTTGATGATGGCGGACTGCCTGCCCAGCACCAGGTTGAGCATCTGCACGACTTCTTCCGGGTACCTCTTTTCGCTGTAGGCCGTGAAGCCGCGGATGTCCGAAAAGAAAACGACCACGTTGCGCCTTTCCCCCTGCCCCGACACTTCCCGCGCGATGAGTTTTCGGATCATGATCTTGGTGTCTTCGCTGACATAGCGCATGATCAGGAATCTTTCTTTCAAGGAGGCGGACATCCGGTTGAACGAGGCTGCCAAGTCACCGAGTTCATCCTTGCCTTTAGACGTCACGGAAATCTCAAAATCTCCCGAATCGATCTTCTGGGCCGCGGCCTGGAGCGCCCGGATCGGTCTCGTGAACCCGATGGCGATGACCCCACTGAGTAGCACGCCACCCAAAAGAACCAGAAGGGCGAGAAAAAGGATGCGATTGCGCTTCATATCCAGCTCCGCTAAAAATCGGCCCACTTTGTAATCGACCTCCAACGCGCCATTGACCGCGCCTTGCCCATCACGAATCGGCGCGAGGCCCGAGACCCAAACGCCATGAGCGTCTTCGTAGACTTCGGTGTGCCCGGATTGCCCGGCCAAGACCCGCTTGAAGAGTTCGCGGTTCTTCTCAGGCACTTTGTATTCGTCCCCGATGAAGGGGACGTCCGCCAACATCACGCCGAAACGCACCTTGGAGACATCCTGGGCGCGGAAGGTGTAGATGGAGTCTTGATCGATGAAATTCTTGGTTTTAACGTGGGCGAGCCAGTGGTGGATGGAACGGAATCCGACTCCGGTTTCGTCACCCGGCGCGTTGACTCGCGCGTGGAGATCCCCGTCGATGGCCAGGGCAGCGGTCACGGCGATGTGCTCCAAGGTGAGGCCGAATTTGTCCACCAATTCTCCCCGACTGACCCGGTAGAAATTGACCGCCAAGACGGCAATGATCGCCGCCGAAAGACCGGCGGTAAGGGCGACTAATTTGAAAGCGATGGGGAATCTCAGATTCATGAAGGATCCTGAACCGGGGGTTGTAGCGTCAAATGTATTTTCGTTTCATCCTTGGGCGCCCCCCCCGAGCAGGGTTGGCCTCACGTGTCTTCCATCCTCGAAGCCTGGGGGGTCCGGTCGACCCAATCTCAGCCCTAAATGGGAGGTCGCTCGCTGCCAGCGAACGTTACAAACGATATTTTCTTGTTTTTAGCACAAATAGGCCATCCTTTGCAAGATAAAATCGACCCTGAAAGAGGATGTACTCATGAACCCCTATTACGATTCCAAAGACCTCGGTCAATTCGGAAAAATCGGTGATTTCGGCGCCAAGGCCAGTGCCGATAAGTTTTTCGCCTGGTATGGCGAGGTCTTTAAAGAAGGGGCCTTGACGGCGAGGGAAAAGTCCCTCATCGCTTTGGCCGTGGCCCATGCGGTCCAGTGTCCCTACTGCATTGAAGCGTATACGACTGACACGCTAGAAAAAGGCTGCTCCGGCGACCAACAGATGGAGGCCGTTCATGTGGCTGCGGCCATCCGTGGAGGGGCCAGCATGGTGCACTCCGTTCAACTCATGAACAAGGCCCGCTCCCTCTCCATGTGAGCCACCCCTTGAAAAGTCTTTCGCGCGCTGAACACCGCCTCTCCGACCCTCGGGCCCAAAAAGACCTCCTGGATGGCTCGAATTCCCCTTTGGCTCCTCTACCGAGATTCCAAGACCTCCTCGACCGACAAGGCATCGGCCCTCTGACGGCGTCCCGTTTCGAGACGCTCCAAATGAACGTGGGGCGCCTTTGCAACCAGGCGTGCAAGCATTGCCATGTGGATGCGGGGCCGGATCGCACCGAACTCATGTCGCGCAAAATCTTCGAGGCTTGTCTGCGCATGGTCGACCGGGATAGCCCCTCGACCGTCGATCTCACCGGTGGGGCGCCCGAAATGAATCCACATTTCCGGTGGTTCGTCGAGGAACTCTCCAAACGCTCTGTGAAGATCCTCGTTCGGTGCAACCTCACCATCATCCTCGCCAGCGATTACTATGGTGAACTGCCAGAGTTTTTCGCTAGGAATCGAGTCGAAGTCGTCTCTTCGCTCCCCTTCTACCAGGCGGAGCGCACCGATCGCCAACGGGGCACAGGAGTCTTCGAAAAATCCATCGAAGCCCTACGGAGGCTCAACGCCGTCGGCTACGGGCGCGCGGGCACGGGTCTTGTGCTGAACCTGGTTTATAACCCGGCCGGCGCTTTTTTCCCCGCGCCTCAGGACCAATTGGAGCGCGATTTTAGAAAATCCCTCGACGAAGGCCACCAGGTGGCATTCAACAATCTCTTTGCGCTGACGAACCTTCCGATCAATCGGTTCCTCGATTACCTCCTCGTCTCGGGCAACTACGAGACCTACATGGAAAAATTGGTCGAAGCGTTCAATCCCGTCGCGGCGAGCGGGGCGATGTGCCGATCCATGGTCTCCGTCTCATGGGACGGTCGGCTCTATGATTGCGATTTTAACCAAGTCCTCGATCTTCCTGCCCAACCTACAGTCGCAGATCGCGTCGAATCTTTCGATCGGGGGGCCTGGGAACACCGAATCATCTCCACTGGGCGCCATTGTTTCGGTTGCACTGCCGGGGCGGGTTCCAGTTGCGGTGGAGCCACGACGTAGCGGGCTCTGATTCAGGTTCACCCCGATTTCCTATGAGACATACGAGGCGTTCAACGTGGCCGCGCGGTCTCTCGCGCCTGTCAAAAGTCTACCAATTCTCTAAGCGATTCCATCTCCTACAGGATTCCCCATGCACCAGACCGTGAAAGACTACTACGGAAAGATTTTGAATAATTCCGGAGATCTTAAAACCAACGCCTGTTGTGACGCCACCCAAGTTCCGATGTGGCTAAAGCCCCTTCTTGCTAATATCCACGATGACGTGCAATCCCGGTATTACGGCTGTGGCCTCATTTGCCCGCCGCTTTTGGAAGGCCGTCGCGTCCTCGACCTCGGCTGCGGATCGGGACGCGATGTTTTTGCCCTGGCTCAATTGGCGGGGAGGCGCGGAGAAGTGGTTGGGGTGGATATGACCGAGGAACAACTAGCCTTCGCCGAGCAGCATCGCGAACACCATTCGCGGGTTTTCGGATTCAAAAACGTCTCTTTCCATCTTGGGTATATCGAGAACTTAGAGGACTTGCCCCTGGAGCCAGGGAGTTTCGACGTTATCGTTTCCAATTGCGTGGTGAACCTGTCTCCCGATAAAAACGCCGTAATGAAAGGCGTCCACCGACTTTTGAAAGAAGGGGGCGAGTTTTATTTTTCCGATGTGTACGCCGACCGGCGCATTCCGGAATCGGTGGCGAATGACCCCGTACTTTATGGCGAATGCCTTGGCGGCGCCCTTTACTGGAATGATTTTGTGAGGTTGGCAACACGTCAAGGTTTCATCGACCCGAGGCTCGTAGACGACCGTCCCCTCGTTGTCACCGAGCCCGTCCTACTTAAAAAACTCGGAGCAGTGAAGTTCCACTCGGCGACTTACCGACTATTTAAATTACGCGAACTGGAATCAGCCTGTGAAGATTACGGTCAGGCGGTCGTATACCGTGGGACCATTCCCGAACATCAGGGGAGATTCGTCCTTGACCGGCACCACAACATCGAAACCGGGAAGGTATTCCCAGTCTGCGGAAATACCTGGCGAATGCTCCATGAGACTCGATTCGCCTCGCACTTCGATTTTATCGGCAATTTCAACACGCATTACGGCATTTTTCCGGGATGTGGAGGCGGTATACCGTTCAAATCTGAGGAAGGAAAGGCATTGAAATCCTGTTGCTAGGCCCTTTTTACCTGACTATTCCAGGACTATGTAGAATGGCATCAAAGCCAGGATAGGGTTGAAAACCATGATCTGTGCTTTCTGAAATTCGGCCCAAAAATTTTAGCCACTGAAAACGGTGCATCAACTGTCCATCTTTCTCGAAAACCTATTCCGCCGCGCCTATTCAACGCAAATTACCAAGCAGGGGGTTGTCGCTATTGGTGAAACCCTTCATACGCCCGAATATCAACATTGCCCCCTTCGCTTTTCGTCAGACCGAGCCTTGGGCGCCGAAAACTCCTGGAGGAGTAGTGAAATGAACCGCTCAGCGGGTTCCATGGAGGCCCTGCGCTTTGCTTTTTGGAGTGCTTCCTCGGCCTCCCGCGCAACCAGCGTCCTGCTGTTCGGGCCGGGAAAAGAATAGGCCCATAGTAAGGCGTTAAGGTAAACCATGACCTGCTGCCATGCCGTTGCCTCCGAGGCCGGGGGCCGGGCGGCGGGTTGGAGCATGGAGAGTCGGCAGGTTTCCAATTCGAGAAAGAGGCCTCGGTGCCTAGTTTGCCAGGCGTCGAATGAGAGGCAGGCCCGGGAGATGTGGCGGCGCAACGAGGCGTCACGACTTTCTCGCCCACGCGTCATTGGCCAGCCGCGGGCCAGCAGGCTTTGCAGGTCCCCCAGGAAATCATCGCGCCGTTCCCCTTCAGGAGGCCTGGCGGTTTTTCTGGTCTTTTCCACCTTCCGGGGCGCCCGACCACCCTGGGCGGCAAGCCACTCCAGGGCCTCTTCGTATTGCGCCTTGAGTTTCGCGAAGGCCTCGTGGTCCTTGGTATAAGGTGAGGTATCCGGGTGGACGAGTTTGGCGGTCTGCCGGAAACAAACTTGAAGGTCTTCGCGGTCTGCCAGGGTCCCGGACCTGAAACGGCGCACGAAAGGGTTGTCCGGCAGGAACTCCACGGGTGAGTTTACAACACCTTGAGTCGCCGGCGCCTCTCGCCCAGGGCAAAAGGTACGCGGCCTAAAGGCGCGGGGAGTGCGGGCTTTCAGGGCGCCAGCAATCCGCCTGTGAATTTAGGTCAATCATTAGGATACTTTGGTTATTACGAAAAACCCTGTCCGGAGACAGAATCATTAACAAATGAGACAAGATTTTTAGACTTTTCACTCACAAGGGGGAGTGGGTGGGTTCCCGGCCTGGTAGTGGATCTTCATGCTCTCGGCCGGGCGGAGTGAATCGGTAGGTCTCAGGGGAAACGGGGGTGCAACTTTTCCGTTTTACACGCTAGGTGCATTGGCTTCGTCGCCGGCTATAGGACTGGCTGACCGTTTCCATAATTGAAATCACCAGCCAATGTGCCTAAAAATTTGCCCGTCCAAAATAGACCGAGTGACGAAAAAGCACTGGGGACCCCCCGATTTTACCGCGAAATCCGCACCCCAAGCAGTATGAAACGCGTTGGTGGCACTAGAGTTGAGATATTTCGCCAACAAGTGGCGGTTCGGTCACTCTGGATGGACCCAAGCGCACCCCAGGGGTTGTTCACCAATGGAAAGACGCTACCGTCCTCACCGGGACTCCGGTCTCATGTTCAGCGCTATCAGGCACGCCGGGCACAGACACGCACCAGTCGGGGCCCTCCGTTTCGCCCACCGGTATCGTAGGTCGTCACACCAGCATGGGGCAGGCCGCTGGCAATGAATCACGATCTCGCATCGCTGGCACCTCGTCATCTCCGGAGATGCCGGCTGACTCAGTGGAGGGAGAATAGGCCGAGACCGCCGGGGTTTCTTCTCCTTTCGTGGCTTACCCAAGGTCGCCCCTGACTTCAATCACGTCGGCCACGCCCAGCATTTCAAGGCCGCGCTGGACCATCCCCTGGGGGCGCCAAAGTACGAGGTTGCCGCCGGTATTTCGGATTTGCCACCAGGCAGAGAGGAACACGCCGATGCCCAGGCTGTCGATACCCGTCACGTCCTGGAGGTCCACTAAAATATCCAGGCAGCCCTTGCCAATAAGATCGTCCAGGCATTTCCTGGCCTCGGCCGAGCCCAGACAGTCTAGGACGCCTTCAATAGCCACGATTGTCGGCCCCTGGCTGCACTCGGTGATGACGATGAGGGTGTCCGTGGGGGTCATGGCTTGATTTGCGATCCGCTTTCAGAAACGGGAGCCAAGTATACCGTCACTAGCGGGGCTCGTATAAGCGAGTGCCAATAGCGGTAAAAATGAACCTGACTTCGAAGTCATAGGAATGGATTGGAAGGAGGTTCCTTGTGGCTTCTACCTAGTCGACACAGATTTTCCAAATGCTGAAGGCGGTAGGGAATTCGTGTTCGCCAAGGCGGCATTCTTTGTTTACCCCTGTCTACTGGCTCAGGATAGAATCGCAAAGGTAGCGAGATAGGGGGCAGCCAATGGGCGAATCTTTTGTTTCCATCCGCATCGAACCCCGGTGGGCACTGGGGCATCGCTCAACTCATTAACTTAATGCAGGCCCTGATCGAGGTGGAGGGGATGTGGTGAGTGACGTATACCGGGCTCGCGATTTTTTCCACGAAAGTTTCCCCTTCTACATCAGACGCGTCACGCACCACCCGAGTGAGCGCCTGCTAAAAGAGCCGCGCCGCCGGGAGTTTTGGAAATTCGCCTACGTGCTCGCCGGTCACGCCAGTCATCAAATCGGTGCCTGCCGACTGACTCTCAGGCCTGGCGCGGTCTACCTGGTGCACCCCGAAGACCAGACAGCCTATCTTTTGCGTAATGAGCCGCTCAGCATTTGGCACGCGCTCTTCCTGCCCACGATGGTTTTTCCCGAACTCTCGGCTTTAGGGGAGCAGGCGGCCACCTACCAAGCCTTCAGTCGTAACTACGCCCAGGAGATTGAGCCCGGCCTGCGGCGGGTGTTGGTGACACACGACCAGCGTCCCTGGCCCATACGTGCCCAACTTCAGTCGTTACAGGCCGAGTTCGACGGACGTGCACTACATTGGCGGCTACGTGTTCGGCACCTGCTGGTGGCGCTATTAATAGACGTCAGCCGCCAGGCCGCAGCCGGGGTAGCCCGGATGGAGGTGAGTGAAGTCGGGAATTTCCTGCGCCAGTATCTCGCACACCATCACGCCGAGCCACTCACCCTGACCGGCCTGGCGCGTGCCGTGGGCTACGCCCCAAGTCATACGAGCCGGATCTTCCACGCCCAAAGCGGTCGACCGCTCTTTGAGTACCTCCAACGCCTTCGGGTTCAGGCCGCCTGCGCACTGCTGCGCTCAAGTGACCGCCCGGTTAGGGATATCGGTATGGCGGTAGGTTTCCGCGATCCATCGCATTTTCAGCGCGCTTTCAGGCGCCTCACCGGCGCAAGCCCTTTGTCCTGGAGGCGGCGCGCTCTTCCCCCACCCGATCTGATGAATTAGAGTCCAGAAAGTGGACTATTTTGCGTGATCTCGCACCCCGATCTTGGGTGGCAAAAAGGGCATCCCACGGACCCCCGACCATGAACTATCCTTGAGGCCAACGAGGCACTCATGAAAACGAATCCCGAGCCATCCTCCACACGCCCCACCGTAATGGCGGTCTACTACCCGCACTGGCATCGTTATGACCATGGCCAAGCCTGGAAAGGAGAGGGCTGGACTGAATGGGAGGGCCTCAAGGCGGCCCGGCCACGCTTTGCTGGTCACGCACAGCCGCTTCGCCCAACCTGGGGCTATTTCGATGAAAGCGGCCCAGCCTTGGCCGCCCGCGAGATCGACCTGGCGGCAGACCACGGTATCGATGTATTCCTCTACGATTGGTACTGGTACAGCGGGGTGCGCAACATGCAGGAGGCGTTAGAGCAGGGTTTCTTGCAGGCGCCCAACCGCAAGCGGCTTGCGTTCGCCCTGATGTGGGCCAACCACAACCGCATCGACCAGTTTTGCCCCGAATACAACAAACCCCGCAATGTCTGGCTTCCCTCACGCCACTCGCCAGCCGATCTCGAACGCGTGATCGACTACTGCGCCGAGCATTATTTCAGTCAGCCGAACTATTGGCGGGTGGAGGGACGGCTTTACCTCAGTATTTTCCAGGCGGCTCGCATGGTGGACGCACTCGGTGGGCCCGCGGCATGCCGCCGGTGCTTCGCGACGTTGGATCAGCGCCTATCACGCGCGGGCCTGCCTCCCATTTGGTGGAGTGGAATGGTTGGCAAGGTCGAAGAAGTAAAGTTGCTCGCCGAGGCTGGTTTCAGCGGCGTCGGCGACTATGTCGTGGCCACAGCGGGTAAGGCGCGGGATGATGGCACTGAGGAATACACCGCGGTAATGGGCGCCCACACGCACCGTTGGGGGCAAATGGTTTTGGGACCCCTACCCTACCTGCCGGTGGTGACCATGGGTTGGGACACAAGCCCACGCTGTCGCCCTGACGCTCCTTGGCCCGTGCCGCCGACGGAACGTGCCTACCCCTATGTGCCCGTCGTGGTGGGGAACTCGCCGGAACGCTTCCGTGAACTCCTGGGTTCTGCCGTCAAGCAGTTATCTACGATCCACCGCCAGCCGAACGCGCTCCTCCTCTACTCTTGGAATGAGTGGACCGAGGGCGGATACCTGCTGCCTGAGGAACGAACTGGAACTGCCTATCTTGAGGCGGTTCGCGAAGCGTTGGGTTTAGCCGCGCCGCCTTCCATGAGGTAGTTACAGGAATAGGATAGGTGGGTTCGGTGGGCGGTGAACGGGCGGGGATTACCGGCAGATTTGGGGGTGGCTGCCGACCAAGAGGTGGGTGCACGTAGGCATTGGTGGATGGGACTCGTCAGAAGAAACCAGCCATGTATCCTGCCGTAACGGGAATTCGCGACGTCTGGGTTGTTCGCAACGATGGGCGGAAAGGCGAAAATGTCCGCAGGACCCCCCTGTTTTGTCGCGAATTCGCATCCACCTGAGGGGGATGTCAAGCGACAGTAGAATTGACCCCCCCCCCCTGTTTCCCAAAACGAGTGAGCAAGCGCCCCAATGTCTTAAAACGGATGGGTCAAAGTCCTTTTTATCGTGATCATGGCGTTCTCGTTTGGGCGCCGGCTTGAAGGATGATCAAGTGCTCACGATCCCAAAATCTGGCTTCTCAGTCAAATGTGGTGAGCAGGGCGGAGGCGTACTTCCTTGTAAGGCCCGACAGGGACATGAACTCATCGAGAATTCGAGATTTGTCAGTCTTGGTGGAAACTTGGTAACGGGGGGCCCTTTCAGTGACTAAAGGGCGTCTTTCGGCGAGGGTGAGGCTCATAGCCACATTTTTTTCATTACCACGATTGGCTCCCAAAAGAGCCGACCGTTTCGTCCGGATTTTTAGTTGAGGCAATGGGGGGCTTTCGTCCGGAATTCTGGTGATGCAATGCGAGTCCTTGACAGATTGATATATTTTAGATATATATATGATATATGCGTCAGGAGACCCAACCTTGCTAGTCCGCGACGCGGTCACCTTGCTGCAGGGGCGTATCACCTCGGGCGCCTGGCGCTCCGGCGAGCGGCTGCCGGGGATCCGCGAACTGTCGCGGGAAATGGGCGCCAGCTATGTGACCCTACAGAAGGCGCTGAAAGCCCTCACCCGCCAGGGGCTGGTGACCGCCGAGCGCGCCCAAGGCTGCTTCGTCACTCGGGCGGGCATCGGCCGCACCATCCAGGCCATGGGGGCGCGGGAGCTCCTTTACCTTTTCGCCGACCCACTGCGCAACCCGCCGGCCGAATACCAGCTCAGCCTCTACCAGCACTTCCAGGCCTTGGTGCGCGCCCAGGGATTTTTAGACCGCCTGGCGCCCCCGGGTGAGCTCCCCGGTACCCCAGCCGAACCGTTGCCCGCCGGGGCACTCGCCACTGAAGAGGACCTCCAGGCCAAACGCCTCGCCGCACAAGGCATCCCGATTGTGTATTGCACTTCGCTGCCGATCCTCGGTTCTGGCTGCGCGGTGAACCCCGATTTCCACGGCGGCTGTGCCCAGGCTACCCGCCACCTGCTGCAGCTGGGCCACCGGCGGATCGGTTTCATCACCAGTGCCGATGTGTCCGAGCTCCCCCAGCTCCGCCAAACTTTTGCCCTGCGCGAACAGGGCTACCGCGATGCGCTGGAAGCTGCCGGCCAGCAGGCCGCCTCCGCCGTGGCGTGGCATCACCGTGCCCCCCAAGCGGTGCGGGCCCTGCTTACCGGCCCACAGCGTCCCACCGCCTTGGTCGTCGCCAACGATGTGATGGCGGTCGAGCTCCTGTCCTTGGCCCAGGAACTGGGGCTCCAGGTGCCCCGCGACCTGAGCGTGGTGGGGCTGGAGGATATGCGCTGCGGGCGGACCTCCTCCCCGGCCCTGACCACCGTGGGGTACGACCACGCCGCCCTCGCCCAGGCGGCGGTGGGGCTTCTGCTGGAGCTGATCGCCGGCCACGTGAACGGCTGCGTCCACAAAACCATCCCCATGAAACTGGTCCCCAGGGCCTCGGCCCAGAAACCTAACCTCAAGTCCGCCCGGAGCCAACCATGAAACTGCTGACCATTTTGACCCTCCTCGCCACCTTAGCCACCCAGGGTTTGGCCGGGGCTGAGCCGCTGCTGCGCAATGGTGATTTTGAGACCCCCGGCGCCAGCGCCCAGGCCCTGCCCGCCGGCTGGTCTATCTGGGGCTCCGGTGGCCTCCGAGAAAACTTCAGCCGTGATCAGGCCTCACCCCATGGGGGTTCCTGGTGCCTTCGGTTCACCCGCACCCCAGATCCCAATGAATGGAAGGGGGGTGTGCTGGTGAATACCCCGGGGCAAAATAGCTTCCGGCCGGTCAAAGGCAAGGCCTATACGCTTACGTTCTGGGCCCGGGCCGCCACGGCGGGCCAGGCCAAGGTCGAGGTGAAATCCTACCGCAGCCTGGCCGCCTTCAAGGATGGCCCGGTCATCGCCAGCTTCGCCTACCCGGTCACGGCTGACTGGCAAGCCTACACCCTCACCTTCAAAGAGGGCAACAAATACGACGCCGGGGAAATCGAATGGGTCTACCTCGCCTTCTTCCCCACCACCGAGCCCAATACGGCTGCCACGCTCTGGCTGGACGATGTGGCCGTAACGGAAATCGATGCCAGCGCCGACACCAGCCTACGGGATACGAAATATGCGGCCTATGCTGCTACTTTCCGGGCCAAGGAGCTAGGCAGCTTTCGGAGGGCCACGCCTCTGATCGATGGCAGCGATATGGGCCTCTACCTCGGCCAGGCCAGCGCCCTGGCCAGGTTCAGCGTGGTTCCGGCCACGGGCTGCCCGCACATGGACAAGGCCTACCGCATCGCGGTCACCAGCCGTCCTGCGAAGCCCTTCGACGTGCAGTTCAATACCGCCAGAAATACCAGCGAGATCCGCAAAGGCGATGTGATCTTTTATGCCGCTACCATGCGGGTGGTGGAAACCCGCAATGAGACCGGCGAAGGACGGCTGGTGGCCTGGCCCCGGGCCAATGAAGATGGCTATGCCTACAGCCTGAAAATCATCGCCGGCAAGGAATGGGAAACGACCTACGGTCACATGGTGGCCACCCGGGACTACCCCACCAATACTTTCCGGCTGCTCATCCATGCCTCGTCCTACCAGCAGACCGTCGACCTTGGCAGCCTGCTGGTGCTCAACCTCGGGCCGGGGGTGGACGAGGCGAAAATCCCACGCAACACCTACACCTATGCGGGCCGCGAGCCGGATGCCCCCTGGCGAGCCGCCGCCCGCGAGCGCATCGCCCAACATCGGCAGGGCTCTTTCACCCTGCAATTCGATACCCCAGCGGGCCAGATGGCACCCAGCCAGGTGTCCGTGCGGCTGCTGCGCCACGGTTTTCGCTTCGGTGGCTATCTCGAGTTCCCGGCCCTGGGGCAGGGAAACGAGGGCCGCATGGCCTGGTCCCAGAGCGATAGCGACCTCTACCGCCATTATTTCACCAACCTGTTCAGCGGTGCCACCGCAGGGTTTTTCTGGGGCCCCGGGGATGACGGCAAGGGGGGCGGCTGGGGCTGGGAATCACCCCGCATGCGTCAACAGTACCTCGACCTGGCCGCCTGGGCCCACAGCCAGGGCCTGCCCATCTCCTGCCACGTCGCGGTCTACGAAGGCAAGCCCTACAACCCAAAGCGCATCATTGAGCTGAAAAACGATCCCCCCAGTATGCGTCGGCAGATCAACGAGCACATCCTCGAGAAAGTGGGAGCCGTGCGGCGCTTCGCCCCCTATGAGTGGCAGGTTATCAACGAGCACCTGGTCGACAGCTATTTCTCTGACTGCCTGGGGGGCCGTAAAGAGATCCTCTCGTGGTTCAAACTCGTCCGGCAGGCGGACCCCCAGGCGCGCCTGATCATCAACGACGCCGTGCCTTGGGATCAGCCACCGCTTTTGGACCGCTACGAGGCCCTGGCGCGGGAGCTCCAGCAGGGGGGCGCGGAACTTCAGGGCATCGGCTTCCAGAGCCATATCGGGGCGAAGCCGGTGGGCATCCCCACCCTCCTCGCCAGCCTCGACCGCTTCACAGCCCTGGGGGTGAGGCTGAGCATCACCGAGTTTGATGTGGAGGGGCAGGATGAGGCGCTACAGGCCGACTACACCCGCGATTTCTATACCGCGGTCTTCAGCCATCCGGCCGTGGATGCGCTCACCACCTGGGGCTTTTGGGAGGGCCGGCACTGGAAGCCCAGCTGTGCCATGCTGCGCAAGGATTGGACGCCGAAGCCAAGCTATCACGCCTATACCAACCTGCTGCATGGCGCCTGGCACACCGCGGTGTCCGGCGCCCTGGATGCGCAGGGGACCTTCAGCTTCCGGGGATATTTTGGCGAATATGAGGTCTGTTTCACCCAACTGGGTCGCACCGAGCGGCGCAGGGTTACCTTGACTGAGTCTGCGCGGCAGGCAAAGGTCACGCTGCCGTAGGCACCCCATGCTGCAGGTAAAGGTCAAGCCCTGGCAGGGGTCACCCACGCTTTTCATCAATGGGGAACCCCACGATGGCCTGATGCACTGGCACCGCTTTCCCGAGCGCCGCCCCGAAGATGTGGAGGCCCTGGGAAAAGCCGGCATCCACCTGCACTCCTTTCCGACCGAACTTTGCCTGGCACCCGGGGCCCCGGAGGACCACACGGGGATCGTTGCACCTGCCGGGGACGACCGGACGGCGATCCCCACACTCGACCTCGCTGGCCTCGACCGGGTATTGGCCTGCATCCTCAACGCGGACCCCGAGGCCCTGGTAATGCCGCGCCTGAAACTCAATCCCGACGCGGCCTGGCGGGCGCAGCATCCCCAGGAGCTCATGCGCCACTGGCTCATCGATTCCGGGCGCATGGAAACCGGTACCTGGGCCGCGGTCACCTCGGAGGCCTGGGACCAGGCCTGGCAGCTGGCGCTGAGCACCATCATCGAGCACCTTGAAAGCCACTGGGGGGAACACCTGCTCGGCTACCACACCGGCATGGGCGACTGCGCCGAGCACGCCTACCAGTGGGGCTGGCCGGAGCGCATGCTCAGCGACTACAGCGCTCCCCAGCAGGCCGCTTTCCGGGTTTGGCTGGGCCAGCGCTACCTCACCACCGAGGCCTTGCGCCTGGCCTGGGATGACCCCCAGGTCACTTTGGGAACCGCCGACGTCCCCGAGCCGACCCGGCGGCTGCGGCGCGACCGCGCCCACGCCACCCTGCTTGAGCCGCAGCGCGACAGCGCGCTCATCGACTACCAGCGCTTTGCCTCTGAGGCCATGGCCGCCGCCGTGCTGCGGCAGGCCCAGGTGGTCAAGGGCACCTTGCGCGCCCTGGGTAGGGAGAAAATCTACGGCGCTTTCTACGCCTATCATTTCGTCGGGCTGAATGAGGTGCAGGGCCTGCTCAATACGGGCCACCATGCCCAGGACCGCGTGCTCGCCTCACCCGATATCGATTTCATCTGCGCGCCGCTGCATTACCGCTGCCGGCAGCTGGGCGGCCGGGTGCTGCCCCAGCTAAGCCCGGCCAGCCTAGGGGCCCACGGCAAACTCTACTACGCCGAGGATGACACCGGCACCCACCTGGCCAAACCGGATTGGTTTGGCTATCGTCCCAAAGATGTCGATCAGGCGGCCAGCGCCCTGCGCCGAAATTTCCTGGGCACCTGGCAGGATGGGGGCAGCCTGTGGTGGATGGATTGGGAGGGAAAGGGCTGGTACCAGGACCCCGCGCTGCTCACCGAGCTGGCCGCGCTGCGCAGCTTCGCCCAGCGCACCCTGAAGTCCTCACGCACCCTGCCTTCCCAGGTGGCCGTATTCACCAGCGATACGGGCCTGGCCCACTTGCATTTCGATTCGGACCTATACAACAGCCTCGTCGAGCGCCAGCTGGACGAGCTCTCGGCCCTGGGCGCACCCTTCGACCTGCTACGCATCGAAGACCTCCCCCGGCTCGAGGGGGAGGGAGGGCTTGCCGCCTACCGCCTCTGCATTTTCCTGGATACCTTTGAGCTCCAACCGTCATGGGTGGCCCTGATCAAGGCACGGCTGGCCTGCGCTGGACGAACGCTGCTGTGGTGCCACGGCCCAGGCCTGGTAAGTGGGGATGCCTGGGATGCGGCCGCCGCCTCAGCGCGGGTTGGCATGACGCTGCGCCTGCATCCCGAGCGCCGCACCTCGCTCATGGTTGAAAGCTGGCTCACCGGCAGCCGCCTTGCGTATGGCTCCGAGCGGCCGGTTTATCCCTGCCTCATCGGCGACGATCCGCAGGCCAGGGTGCATGGTTACCTGGTTGACGCCAAGCTCACCGAACCCTCGCAGCCAGGTCTCGAGGACCAAGGGCTCCTGGAAAAGGACCTGGGGGGATGGAAAAGCATCTGGAGCGCAGCGCCAGGCATCCCCTCGCAGCTGCTGCAGCATTTCGCCCGGGAGGCCGGCGTACATCTCTATGCGGAGCGCGGCGACCAGGTCTATGTCGGCCCCGGCTGGCTGGGGGTACACGCACGGCTGGACGGGGAAATGGTCATCGCCTTACCTCAACCTAGTGAAATCCGCGAGGCCAGGACCGGTGCACTGCAGGGTAGCAACTGCCAGCAGATACGCTGCAAGGCCAGACGCGGCGATACCTTGCTTTGGTCCTTGGCGCCCAGCCGATGAGACCCACCAGCCGGCGATGGTGTGGCCCTATTTCACGGCCGCCACCCGGCCCGCCAGATCCCGCAGGTAGCGCCCGAAGGCGGCCCGCAGCTTGCTTCCATAGCGCAGGTACACGAGCGGGGCGAGCGGCCCCTGGAACTCCTCAGCGTTGACGAGGCGGGTGCGGCCATCAGCCAGCGCCTCACAGGCCTGCCAGCGGAAGCTGCGGATGCCCGGCCGCCCACGCCTCCGCGAGGTCCCCATGCAGAAGCGCCGCCGCTCGGGCTCGAGGGCCAAGATGACCTCGCGCTCGCCCCGCAGCAGGGTGCGCTCGGTCATCTGGCAATCGAGGTCCAATTCGGCGCCCACCTTGAGGTCGGCGGTGGCCAGGGTGATACGCGGCGTGAAGGTGTTCCAGGCGGGGTAGGCGTCTAGGTCGGTGATGACGCGCCAGACCAACTCGGGCGGGGCGTCGAGGACGGCTTCGGTGTGCACCTTGAACATGGGCCGATCGTAGCATCGCTTGTTTCCGGACGCGCTGATCACCCGGGGCCAAGCGTTAACCCAATGCTATTTTCCGTTACGCCACAGGCCCCACACCTTCCCCACCGCGGAGGGCGGCGGCTAACGCAGCGCAGGCTTTGGTGAGTTCCCCCAAACCCCAAGCGCTACCACTTTGGAACCTGGCTTAGGGGTAGGCAGCCGGGTGCTTACCGGGCGCCCTCAGGGGCCAGCTGGTAGGCCACCATCTCCTGGGCGTTGCGCGCGAGCAGCACGTCTCCCGCCAGCGCCGGGTGGTTCCACGTCTTGCCGGTCACGGCAGGGATGCGGGCGAGCTCACTGAACTTATCGGGCCGGGCCTCGACCAAAGCGACCTCGCCCTTTTCAGTGAGGATGAGGAGCAGCCCCTGCTCCGCGAGCAGGATACTGAAGCCCGCATAGGTGGCGCCCTGCCATTTGGTCGCGCCATCCCGGAGGTCGATGCAGGCGAGGCGCGGGCCCACAAAGCCGTAGGCATGGCCTTGATGGATCACGGTGTCATTGAAATTGGGCTGCAGGGATTTGGAAAGCCAAAGTTCCTTTGCCTGCCAGCCACCCGGACCGCGGGTGACGCTCACGCGCCTCACGCTGAACTTCATGCCGCTGGCGCCCAGCAGGAGGTCGTTCAGCAGTGGCGACGAATTCGGGCGGGCAGGACTCTGTCAACAACGCCAACGCATGCGCCAACTGACTGAAACGTCCGCCGGTAGAACGCAGTTCAACCGTGTCCGCAATCATCCCGCGATCGCGTTGACCAAACCGCGCCGCAATTAGGGCGGGAAGCCGCCGAATCCGCTCTTCCATCCAAGACAGTTCCACTTCGATTCCAATTTCACGACTAAGCCGAACCACATGGCGCATGGCCATCAGGTAGAAGTAATTCATGAGAGAGGTCTGCTGCCCGTTGAGCGAGTGCTGATTCAACTCATACGACCAGTCAAAGAAGTTCCAGTATTTTTCAGGGGGGATAAGCAAGCCCTCTTCATCCTCCCATTCCACGAATTTCTTCAACGCCCGCGTCATAACCGGAAGCATTTCCTTTACCACCGAGGCATCTGATCTTCTTCCTTGCCTTCCTGCCGCAATTTGTGGATAGGGCAGGAGCCAACCCGCTTTACCAGATGCTGTTATTGAGCGGTGTCTACATGGCTATGACCTTAGCCGTGTTCGTGGCCTATGGCCTACTGGCACACGCCTTCCGCACAACAGTGATCGAATCGACCTCGGTTCAGGCGTGGCTGCGTCGGAGTTTTGCCGCCGCCTTTGCCGGACTGGGGATTCATCTTGCTTTTTCGGAGAGTAAATAGCAGTAGGGATTTAGTAATGGGTGATGCAATGTTGATAGAAAAGATTGTTCTCCCTTCTATCACTAAATGGAGGCGGCCATACGCGATTCCTTCCTTTTCATCCGCCACGAGCCAAGTCGGCGCCTCCTCGCCCACCACCTGCCGACGGGGGACCGCGTGTTACTCTCCACCCCCGGCGCGGACCTGACTGGCGTGGTTGAACTCAATACCCTGACCGCCTTGGTGGTGAAACAGGGGCGGTCCGGTGGATTGCCCTGTCATCAACTTGAAAACGTTGACTTCGGCTGCGACCTGGGGAACGTTCACTATGTCCCCCCGCCGATAAACAATGCAGCCGCCTGGCAGGGGATGACGGAAGAGGAATACGCCGAAGCTAGTCGGGAGAGTGCACCTAAGGAATTGGAGGACGAAGACCATTTAGTGCCCGGGGTGCTTAGAGAGGAACCACCGGCAGTCCCCACCGCGGGTCGCACAGAATGGCGGTTCGCCGACCGGGTATATCCCGAGGGCTACGACTTCGTTGACGACCTGATAGTCCGCAGCGTTGACGTGCGCAAGCGATACCCTCAAGTTGCCTACCGGATGCTCACCGACCTCCTGGAGGGCAACGAGGATGCCATCGACGCCCTGGTCCACCTGGGAAATCTCGCGTGGGATCGGTGCAAGCGGTGGCCCACGCTGCCCAAGTACTACGAGCGAGCCATTCAGTTTGCGGAACAAACTTTTCCCTCGCCTTTCACCTGCTACTTTCGATGGGAGCAGGTTGAAACTCGCCCCTACCTGCGGGCGTTGGACAGCCACTGGAAGTCCCTGTGGTTGACCGGCTATGCGGGAGTTGGGGTAGTGGGCGCCAGCAAGGCTTTCGACGGCATGCCGCACTCGGCGCACGATATTCGGCAGGCTATGCCGTTCTTGGAGAGGGAAGACACGTTAAATGCTTGGGGGCGGTGAACGGATCGGGGATTAAAACGGTTTTGGGGAAGGACGCCGCTGAAGATGTAGGTCACGAAACCCTCGATGGCTAGGGCTTGTCAGCCGGTAGCCAGTCGATTCCTTGGCAACGTTCCCCGTGGTTGGCTTAAAACGAAGAAAACGGTTACAAAAGGAGTATTTTTACAGGGAAATCCGCTCCCTCTTATTGCGATGACGAAGGTAACGGTGCCTCCAGGTGTTTCCCGGCATTGTTTTAAGAGAGGGCCCGCCCAGAGGGACCCACGGCAGGAAGAAGTGTCGCGTATAACCCGGGAGTTTTTGGGCATTGACCCCCGCGGGCGCCCTGTGTCACAAGCCCGTGTAGTTTGTGACGATATTTCACGAGACGCCGGGCTGGTCGAGGCCACCATGCGCCGGATGGGCCAATGGAAAGAACTGGTGCCAAGAGGGCCGCCTATCGACCTGCACCCCCTCCCGTGCCTGAAACGGAGCGGGAGAAGTGGTGGGACGACATGCCGTGGGAGGATTGAGCAGGACGGTCGGAGGCCAAAATGTGGAAGGACCGCCCTCGGGATATCTGAAAACCTGCGCCAACGAGAGATATGTGAAAGGATTCTGAAGTCGGAAGGGGGGGGATTTTTAGACTCGGCAAAAATTATCAACCAAACGCGACAAATTGAAAAATAAGTTAGCGTCAGCAAAGGGCGATTTGAAAATTGGGTAGGCTCATATTGGATCCGTGATCCAAAATGCACGGTCCTACTCTTTCCTATAAGAGACTGACGCCGTTCATCCACAATTTCGACGACCGCGCCGCATCTTCGAAAAAGCAGCCCTCGGCGAGGCCGCCCTGCGCGCCAAGGCACTCCAAGCGGAAGCGGTGCTCGGCGAACTCGGGGTGGAACTGCTTCGTTTCGCCAGGCGTCACCGCGGTGAGATCACGTTGGAAGCCGAGGCCACCGCCGCGGCCAAGAGCAATCTTCGCTTCGTAAAACGCAAGGCTCTGGCCTGCTTCAGCCGTCGTTAAAATGCCAGGCACCCCGAGGCCATGACCCTATCCTTCCTCTAGGGCCTCTGGGTTCATCTGGCCCATGGGGAAGCGATGGAATGACGGTATTTTCCGATGACCAAAGGATCTTTCTTACTCAAACACCCAGCTGACCTCATCGCCTTCGACGCGAATGAGGCCATCGTTCTCTGCCTTGTTCCAAACCACCTCGTAGAGAAGCACCCCGCTCACGCGCTCATCGCGGTCGAGTGCCTGAAGGTATTTCGGATTCCAATCATGGCCTTGTTGCAGGTAACAATGGACCCACAGGGGTTTCTTTTGTTGGGCGCAAAGATCTTTGATGCCGCGGGCGACATCGGGGGAATAGGTTCCATGGTTGTAATTCTTGAGGACCACTTCGTCGGCCAAGGCCACCAGGGCGCGCCAGTCGGGTAGTATTTTGGCGTTGGCCCAGAAGCCGAACTCGTTCCAGGTTTGGGACAAGCTCGGGGTTTCCATGTAGCCATGTAATTGCACCAGAAGTTTGGCGCCACGGCCATGCACCAAATCGCGCGCCGCTTGCACAAACTGGGTAAAAAAAGGCCGCGCAGTTCCATGAGTTTCAGGGGTTCCCCGGGTTCCGCCGTGAGGTCGACACGGTATTTTTCTAAATAAGCCACCACCAAGGGCGGATTGAACCCATAAATGGCAAAGTCGGAGATGCCCGAACTGTGGTTTTGCAGGCGCAGTTCGATCCCGTCGGCACCCATGTCCAAGAAATGCCCGATTTGCCGCAACCAATGCTCGCGCACTTCGGGGTACGCCTCGCACAGGCAACCTCGAAGCCTGGGAATTTTCCCGCGGGCAAAACCCAGCAGCGCACCCGCCTTCCACGGGTAGATACTGAGATCCGGCCCGCTCAATTCAAAATCGAACCCGTTTTCTGCAAATTCCAGCACCTGATAGCGCTCGTCGCGACGTGGATGGGTCGAGACGGTCACCGAAAGTGCGCGGCGACCTGCCAGTGCCAACGCCATCGTACCAGGTGCCGTCTTTAGCGACTGGGCACTGTCACCCGGTATCTCGACGGCAAAATAGGGAGCCTCGATCGTCAACCCGCTGATCGTGAGGATCACACAAGATACCGGCGCAGGGAGGAGCACCAGCGCATTGCCATCGCGGAGCATGCGGTCTTCAAGGCGAACGGAACTTTTCCAAGGGCCGGGGTACGGGGTGTAATGACCATTGTCTGCACTGGTGTAGATTCGAAGATGATTGAAAAGGGATTCGGGTGCAGACCTGAGCCCTTCCGCTAAAAATGCCAATTCCAGACCGTCGATCTTCTCCTCAGATGTTTCATCCTCCGCTTTTCTTGCCAGGAGAAATTCCGGGTGCTCCACGATGAAAGGATCCACACCGACGGAGATTCCGCCTAGGGTGTCCATGGTATTTCGCCCGGCCCCCGGGTCGCCGTGGTGCGGCATCGTGATGTTGCCGCCCCCCTCGTAGGGTTTGAACTCGATGATGGCCTTGAGCCCGGCATCATGGGCACATTTCACCGCACAGGCCAGGGGATCTTGCTTGAACCTTGCCAACGACTGGCGGAAGAAATTCGGTGGCCCATCCTTCGGGATCACGAATGTGGCAAAAGCATAATTGGGATTTCCCGAAGGCGGTGCCACGATGTGAAGTGATTCAAACCCGTGTTCTGCCAAAAGCCGGATCTTTTTCTCCAGGATTTCCGGGGTATGAAGCGCGCGGCTTAGGTCATAGTCTAAGTCCATGACCGGAAACATGGCTTTGCGGCAATGCTTGCTTTGATACATGGGGGCATCCTTCACCTAAAAGCTAGGGCATGGCCACCGGTTTGGAAACCCGGAAAAGCAATAAATGAGTGGGGAAATCAGATGTGGCCGGGTAGTCTCTCATGCGTGTTGACTCAAATCAGCCCACGGTTTCTCGCCCTGAAATCGCCCGGTGTGATACCGCGGTATCTTTTGAACAGCCTTGAAAACTCTTTTTCATCCGGGAACCCCCCTGCCGCGGCCGCCTCGCGCATGATGGCTCCCTTTCGCAATGCCGCGGAAGCCAGCGCAAGGCGACGTTCGATGAGGTATTTTTTCGGGGAAGCTCCGGTGGCTTTCTTGAAACGCCTGGAAAAATGTTCGGTGCTCAACCCCGCCCCGCGGGCAAGTTTTGCCACCCCGCATTTGAAGTCTTGGCTTTGCTCGAGAAATTTCACCACCGCCTCGATACGTGGATCAGAAATGGACGAGAGCGTCTCCTGAAGGTTCACGGCGCCCACTAAGGCCATGAGCAAGAGTGTGGCGATTTCCAGATTCCCCCCCCCGGACACCACCCAAGCCTCAAGGGCCGCGATGACATGTGACAAAAGCGAAGATGACCCGGGCTCGATTTCGATGAGCGGATTATTGAAATCAGGGGTAATGAGCAATTCAAACCACAAACAGGACAGGGGATGTTCGGCTTCCTGTGTGATGCGGTAAGGGGTATGGCTCGGGAAAAGGTATAGCCTGCCTATCCTAAGTGTCCTGCGCTCTGTTGGGGTGGAAACATGAACCACCCCACCTCGCATCCAATAAACACGATGGAAAGGGGAACCCGGTTCCTCCATATGCCACGTAGCCGGCACCGTGGTGATATCGCCCTGGATAACGGATATTTGGTGGATCACTGGGGCATTGCTATTTACGGGCGGGTTGGAGAACCGGAGGGCATCCACCGACATTTTATAATAGGGGACATCAAAAAATGGTGATCCACCATAGCGGCGCCCGAGTTTTTTACCGCGATAATCACCGGCGGAGACTGCCGAAACCCACCGCCAGGGGGGTTCGAGGGTGCCAAGTATTTCGTCACGAAAGCTTCCTCGTTTTTCCTGGGAATCAATTTCCCCCCCCTTTTTATCAATTTTTCCGGTATGATCCATGCGACGGTTCGCCTAACATGAACATGCCAGTGAACAAGTCGACGCGATAAAAAGGTGAAGAACATGCATTGGATGCAGATCCTGATTATTTTGGTGTTTGGGCTGAAGATGTCATTCCCAGCAGAACTCCCCGCGCGCGCACCGACGCTGTGGCTTGCCAAATTCGATTTCGAGGATGGCCGGGTCGACCGCTGGGCGCTCGAAGGGAATAAAGATCATTTCACCTTCGCCACAGACTCGGCCCTTCCCCATTCCGGCCGTTACAGCGCTCGCCTCAACCTGGCCCGAGGATCAGACAAGGCGCGTCACGTGCTGACCACCTTGCGCCTTCCGACGGAGACGCCATGGAAATCGGTGCTCATTCGTTTTTTCATGCGCAGTTCGGATCTTGCCGACGGCGACATAGTGGTCAACCTCTTGGAACGGACGGCGAAGGGGCCGAGTTGGATTTCCGGAAAGTCACCCTACCTGCCACTGAGGGGATGTGCGGATTGGACAAGCGTGGAACTAAGGGCCCCCCTCACCCCGGGTGCCACCACCTTTACCTTCTATCTGTCCGTGCGTGATACGGGCCTCGCCCGGGGAACACTTTGGATCGACGATCTCAGTTTCGAATGCGATGCCGGAGAGTGACATGCGCTTAAGACTTGCCCTTTTCGGCCTACTTCCGCTTTTTTATCTCGTCTTTCCTCAAAAGACGAATGTGGTGGTGACGCACATCGATTTCGAAAACCGCTCGATGGCAGGATGGGGCGCGGAAGGCGATGCCAGCACGTTCACCTGGTCGCTCGATGAAGAGCGACCCCACGGCGGCCAGGTTTCGGCCCGCTTCGAAGTGACCGGGAAAGCCCTGGGTGCCCGGCGGCGTCATCTGTGGGTGGGTTTTCCCAAGGGAATGGAAGTCGCCCGCATCACCGTGAGATTTTTCTTGCGCACGCGAAACCTTCAGCCGGGCGACCTCACCTTCAACATGCTCGAGCGGAATGCGAGTGGGGTGTTGGGATGGGCACAGGGTAAAAACCCCTTCCTGACCCCGACCTGTTGCGAATCATGGACCCTGATCGAGGCCTCGGGCGACCTGACCAAGGGCCTCACCGGAGTGACCCTTTACTGGAGCGTCCTTCGCAAAGGCCTCGAACAAGGGGCCTTCTGGATCGATGACCTCAGTGTTGAAGTCCTGCCCGCCGCGCCGACCATCACCTTTCATTCCGGGGAACGCGGCCATCTCATCTCCAAGATCCAGGGGCATATGCGTGTGACCTTTCCCGATGCCTCCAACTTAAGCGGCGGCCGGGTGCTCGTAAGCGACGAATATGGCAAAACTATTGACTCCATCACAGTGCCTTCCGGCGCGTCCGTGGCCGGGGTCGCGCTGCCGGGTCGGGGGTATTACCACCTCAATGCCTCGGGTGTATACCCAAGCGGCCGCTTGACGGGTCAAACCGGCGCCGCCGTGCTTGGACCCCCACCGTCCGAAGACCTACGCCTGTCGTCGCGATTGGGCTTTTTCAGCGTCCGGGACCTTCCCGAGGCCGCGATCAAAGTCGGCACGGGGTGGAACCGGAAATTCCTGTCGTGGAATATCAGCCGGAAAAATGGCGCCTTGGTCTACACCGGGCCCTCCAATCTGCTCCAAATGCCGACGAACCAGAACTGGATCCTCTGCTTTGACGGCCTGCCGGATTGGATGAGTTCGCCCCCGTCCGGAAGCGGGATGATTCCCGGAAAGTTTTATGCCCCAACAGATTGGGATGAACTGCGTCGGGCCGTTCGTCTCATTCTCGACCGCCCGCGAACGATAAGGTTTTTAGAAGTGATGAACGAGCCGGACGGAAACTGGAAAGGCACGGCAGCGGAACTCGTGAAATACCACCGGGTCATCGCCGAAGCCGCGCACTCGATTGATCCCACGCTGCGGGTGCTCGGCCCCTGCCCCTACAGTATAAGACTACCCGATCTCGACGCCTGGGTACGCCTCGGCATGCTCGATCCACTCGACGGCCTTGCCATCCACGCCTACGTGAACGGCACCCCGCCCGAGGTCGAGTTCATCGAAAAAATCGTGGGGCTCAAGACTTACCTGTCATCTATCGGTCGAGCATCCTTACCAATCTATTTCACCGAGTTCGGTTGGACCACGGCCGAAGGTACCTGGCAGAAACCCGTGGATGAACTGACGCAAGCCCGCTACCTGGCACGTTCCTTGGGCCTGTGTTCGGCCCAAGGCATCGATGCACTCTGCTATTTCTGCCTGCTGTATCACCCGGCGCCTAACCCCGGCGAACTCAATTTTTCTGTGCTTCGCTCCGATGAAACCCCCAAGCCGTCTTTCGCGGCCTATGCCAACCTGACCCGTCGCCTCGCGGGATGTGAGCGCGGTGGTCGCTGGTGGCGCCTGTCACCCGAATCGCATCTATTGGTCTTCCGCCGGGGAGCGACGGCGGTCGCCATGGCGTGGGATACCTCGACGAACACCGAAGTGGGTTCACCGACCGGCCTCACTGAACTCGCCGACATGATGGGGCGGCCGCTGCCATTCAAAGGGCCACAGCTTTCCATCGGGCCGTCCCCGGTGTATTTCGAACTACCCGATTCCAATTTCATCGACCCCGTCGTGCTGCCTTCCGTCACGCTACTCCTTGGCCGCTCACTTCCGTGCGCCCTTTCAGACCTTGTGGGGGTCCCCACCCTTTCGGTGGAAGGTGGCATGCTGAAGGCCTCCACCCAGGCCCATCCGGGTTCTTATCTTGTGCTCGGCAGAAGCGGTGGAACTTGGAAGGCCCAACCCGTCGTACTCCACTCGCCGCTGGAGATTGAGGGATGCTACCTGGAATGGCCATCGACGGCAACACCACGCCTGGCGGTGGCACTGCGTTCGGGTTTCGAAGCGCCGCTTCAAGTAAAAGTGCGCGCCGCATGCGAAAACGCCCGCGACCTCTTCGGCGGCCCCTACTCGCTCTCGAATCAAGACAGGCTCAAAGTCGCCTTGCCATTGGATACCTTTCGCCACGGCCAGCGTTATTTCGGAAAGTTGTTCGCCGACGCACTGTACGGGTCGGTCTTTCAACAAGGCAGCGCACCGTTTGATTTCACCCTGCTGCCGTGTCTTCCGGGCGAACTCACCGAAGCAACTTCGTTCATGGATATCAGTTCGTGGGATCCCTTCGGCGATGAGTTGGTGGATGGGCGCCTCCAACGCGGTGACTGCGCCGCCCAAATCAGATTCACCTACGACGATGCGGGCCTGCACGTCGCCGCATTCGTTCAGGACGATACCCATCTTCAATCGTGGACGGCGGCGGAAATGTGGAAAGGGGATTCCCTGCAACTCGCCTTCGACCTCGATCGCGACTCTCCTTGGCTTCCCAATTCCGGCCGATATTTCAACGGGCACCGGGTGTTTGAATACGGCTTGGCCAAGGGCGAGTCAGGTGTCATGAACTGGCGCTGGGTTTCGTATTCCGACCTCCCCACTTCCGTATCGGAAAAACGAATGGCAACCACGGTCATTCGGGAAGGCACCGTGACCCGCTACGAAATAAACTTCCCGTGGGTGACGCTCGGTTTGGAGCGTCGCCCTACTCCTGGGCGAACTTTTGGTATCGCAGTCGCCGTGAACGACTTGGATGCCAACGGCGGAAAACGACACGGGCTCAGGCTATTTCACGGCATCGTCGAAGCGAAAGACCCCACTCGCTTTGGCGCACTGAACTTCCGTTGACGCCGTTCTCGCGTTTGCGATCTGGCACCCGCCCATAACGGCTGGGTGACATTCTTGTCTACTTTTCTTAACGCTGCTAAAAAGTCAGCACTATTCACGTTTAGAATCCTGGAGGAAGCCATGCCATTTTGTTTCGACTGTATGTCCAGCCATGATTTACCCAGCCCATTCTCCATGATTTGAGAAAAGGCACGACAATATTTCGAATCCCACGCTTGTGTATGCCTATCTTGCCAGCCCGAATCCTTCTTGCGATGGTATCGCGGTTGCCTCACTCACATGGGGGTGTTTCTTCAGGCCGGCAGATGGTTTTCAAGTTCGTGGCCAGGTGTTTTCGGACAGATTGAGATATTTGCCCCCTGAATCGACTCGGATCCGGTATGGCTCGGTGGAAAACCTTAAAGGGTGTATAGCCGAAAGGGCCGTATGCTGCCGATTATTGTAGTCGGCGATCGCGGTCGGCAAAAATACGGTCACGGCTCTTTAGTCGCGTAGGGGAAACGTGAAGAGGAAGCGATACTTCAGGGTAAAGTTCCCCGCCTCGACCATGCTGTTTCTAGCCATGATGTCTCGCTGGGCGACGAGGTGGCGAACCTGGGCAAGATTCCGCAAGGTGTTCTCGGAGCCGTCGTCCGTAAGCCGCATCTTGACCTAGGCCAATCCATTCTATAGGGTGGGTCGTGAAAGCCAACTCAAGCGTGGCCAGAGCGTTTTTGGCGGAGAGGACTTCGTGGGCGCTGAAGGCCAGGATACATCTGGAAAAGTTGTCGAGGACCAAGTGGATATAGACTCGGAGATGGTCGAGTGGGCGGAAAACCGTGGTAACTCGCGCACGTCTCGATTCCCACCGAGGTGGAGGAGGCTTTCCGGGCGCTCCAGGCGGAGTTTCCGACTTCGATGCGGCAGGCAGAGGGCCGCTGGGCCTCACCGATGCCGCCAAGGGATGCGACGGATGCGAGAACGGCGAACTCCACCTGAAGTCGGGCAAGCGGCGATAAACGGTGAAAACACCCGCATCGCCGGGCTCACCACCGAATGGTCAGCCGGCGACCGCGTCGCGGGTGGCTTCCAGGGCCGAACGGAATTCCTGCGGCCTGCCAAGCACACCAACGAGTGGTCCATCCTTTCGGTCGGGCCCGCGATGGGCAAAATCATCGACGCCACCGGCAAGGTCACCGGCCCACGTTCACCGCCGCCGCCATCCTCGCCGCGCTGGCGCTCCGTTTCTCGATCTACGTCTACTTCCAGTTCAACCAGCTCGGCGGGACGAAACACGAGGTCGCGCCCCTGGAAGCGGAAATCGAGCCCGAAGAAGGCTGAGCGCCGCAAGGCCCCTGGAGCGCAGCGAGCCCATGGAAACCTTGGACGCCCTCCCATCAACCGCTATCGCGCAGGAAATTGACGATACGCCCTTAACGGCGGGCCCGGCGGTATTCGCGCGGCGAGAGCCCCAGGGCCTGCTTGAAGGCCCGCGAAAAATGAAACGCGTCAAAGAACCCGAGCATTTCGGCGAGCTGGGTAAGTTTTGGGGGCTCGGGTGAGGCGAGGCGCCGCGCGGCCTCGCCCAGGATGAGCCGCTGGCGGAAACGCGCGAGGCCCACGCCGGTGCGGGCCTTGAAGGCGCGCTTGAAGGTGGAGCGGCTCAAGTGGGCGCGGGCCGCGAGCTCCTTCTCGGGGCGCCGGGCCCAGGGGGCGCGCAAGAGCTCCTCGAAGACCCGGTCGAAGTGGGGGAGCCGCGTTTCAACGGCAGGCTCCACCGATAGCTCGGCGAGGAGCTGGGCGAGGAGGGCCTCGGCCTTGAGGCGCTCCCGCGGGAAGCCGGACTGGGCGCGGCGCACCAGCTCTTCCGCCATAAGCCGCCATTCGGGGCGGCCGTGCCCCGGGGTATGGAACGGAATTAGCAGGCGCTGGCCCGGCCCGGGTGGGAGCTCGTGGTACCAGCGGTCGGCGCGGGCGGGAGAGCAGTAGAGGGCCCACGCGGCATAGGGGCCGGGCGGGCGAGGGGTGGGGTATTCACGCCCCGGCAGGTAGCACACCACGTCGCCCGGCCCCACTTCCACGCGCCGGTCGCGGTCCACGAGGAGCCGGGTGCCCGCGTGCTGGACGTAGAGGTAGGGTGACCCGGGCCGGAAGACCTCGTCCCAATTCCCGAAGGGGGGCTGGCGCCGCACCTCGAGGGCATCGAGGACGCGGCGGCGCTCGGGGAGCGAAAGGCCCGCATAACCCATGAGCCAAATATACATGTTTTTACAGGCGCCATCAATGGACAGGGCTCGCCGGCGGGGCTACCCTGAAGGAAGGCGCACCGCGCGCCTTGGAGTCCGCCCATGCAATCCCGCCTCCTCCTCCCCGGCCTCACGCTCTGGGCCACCCTGGCCGCCGCCGAGCCCGCCGCGCTGCTCTTCCACGCCAACTTCGACGGGGGCCTCGATGCCAGCATGGCCAAGGGGGCGGCTAAAGCGATGGTCTCGGGCCGCGTCGCGCTCGTGGAGGGGCATGCGGGGAAAGGCGTTTCAATAGAGGCAAAAGGGTTCCTTTCCTACGTCGCCGCAGGGAACCTGCTCCCCGGGCGGGGGAGCGTCTGTTTCTGGTTCAAACCGCTCGCCCCGGTTCAGAGCCGGGCCGGCTGGGACCGCCTCTTCGATATCCACGGGGCCACCGACAAGGAAAACTGCATCCGCATTCACTTCATGAAGGGGGCGCCCAAGCTGTACGCCGCCCTGGCCTCCCGCGTGCGCGCAAGCCTCACCTCATTCGCAGACGTCTCGGATTGGAGCGCGGGGCGCTGGCGCCATGTGGCGTTCACCTGGGATGGCGCCTCCGCGCGGCTCTACCTCGATGGCGGGCTCGTCGCGCACACCGTAGACCCGGTGCTCCCCGAGGCGCTCGAAAGCGCCTTCTACCTCGGGAGCCGAAAAGAGGGCGGCGAGGAATCCCGCGGTGTTTTCGATGAGCTCCGCGTCTATTCCGGCCCACTTGCAGGGCGCGAGGTGGCGGCCCTGGCCGGGCTGGACGCGGCGGAGGCCTCGCGTGTGGAGCTGCTCAACGAGGCCAAGCTGCGCTACCTCGACACGCCGCTAGTCACCTTTCGCATCAGCGGCCCGCTCCCGCCGCCGCCGAGCCGGGTGAGCGAGCGTTTCCCGCTCTCAGACCAGGAGAACCGGGGCGGCTGGGCCCTCGTCGACGCCTTCAGCGACGAATTCACCGGGGCCCGCATGGATGCCTCCAAGTGGAGCAATACCATCGACAGCTGGGGGCAGTGGGAATGGCGCGCCGAGAACACCTGGCATGAAAACGGGTTCCTCAAGGTACGGATGCTGTACACCAACCTGGGCAACGGGCGCTACTACACCTCGGGCACCTATCGAAGCCTGGGCACCATCCGCTACGGCTATTTCGAGTGCCGCATGAAGGGCAGCACGGTCAACCCTGGCACCTGTCCCGCCTTCTGGCTCTTCTGCAACGACGCCGACCGCTGGACGGAAATCGACTGGCTCGAGTTGGGGCAACAATACAGCAACAAGGCATACCAGAGCCCGGCCAACGTGCTCGATTACACCCTGCACCTGTTCAAGCATCCCCGGTTCCATAATCCCTCTCAGGCGAAGGGGCAGGTGCCCGGGCATTACCAGCACAGCTTGCTCGGCTACGAGGCGCCTTTCAATCCCTCCGAGGGCTTCCACGTGTACGGGGGCCTCTGGACCCCGACGGAAATCAGCATCTTCCTCGACGGTGTGAAACTGGTGACGCGCACCAATGACTACTGGGACCAGCCGCTGTGGCTCATCCTATCCATGGGGGTTCGCAATCCCTATCTAAAGCAGCCTTCGGGCGAGGGTTTCCCCGCGCTTTGGGAAATTGACTACGTGCGCACCTGGAAGAACGCGGCGACCCGAAATTGAGCGTCATCCAGTATCATACTCGCGGCGCGTCACGCTTGCCCCTCCGGCATGGGCTGCAGCGCATGGTTTACAGGAGCTCCCATTGAACAGCCAGATGAAGCGCAACATCCTCGTCATCCTCTGCGACCAGCTGAGGAAAGACTTCCTTTCCTGCTACGGGTGCAAGGCCATCCCCACCCCCGCCCTCGACAGCCTGGCCGCCTGCGGGGTGGTGTTCGACAACGCGCTCACCGTATCCCCGGTGTGCGCCCCCGCGCGCGCCTCGATGATGACGGGCCGCTACGTCAGCGACCACGGCGTATGGACGAACGACCTGCCCTTTCGCGAAGGGCTGGAATACCTGCCCGAGCGTATGAACGCGCTCGGCTATGCCACCGGGTGTTTCGGAAAATTGCATCACTACCCTGCGAATGACGCCAAAGGCTTCCAGCATGTGCGGCTTACCGAGGAGAACCGCCTCGGTGAGGAGGATGGCTACCTGCGTTGGTTGAGAGCCCGCCGGCCAGGGGTGACGAACGTCTTCAACGGGAAAGGATATGAGTACAGCCTGCCGGCGGAGGAGCACTACGAGCACTGGGTGGTCGACGAAGCCCTGACGTTCATGAAAGCCGGGCGAGGCTCAGCGCCCTTTTTCGCCTGGGTCTCCTTCCAGGGGCCCCATGACCCGGTCCACCCCCCCAAGGCCTTCAAGGGCTCGGTGGATGGCGCCTTACTTCCGCAACCCATTTCCGCCTGCCCCGACGAGGGCGAGGTCATCCGCTACCGGCGCGCCTGCGCCGGCGTCACCAAGGACCGGGCAGCGCTCATGGAGAAGCGTGTGGCGTACGGGGATTTCATCCACTATATCGATACACAAATCGGCCGCATCCTCGACGGCCTGAAAGAAGAAGGGCTCTGGGAGTCGACCACGGTCCTCTTCAGCGCCGACCACGGCGACCTGCTGGGGGACCACGGGCTCATGCAGAAGGGCCCCTACCCGTACCGCGGCCAGCTGGACGTGCCCCTCATCCTCGCCAACCAGCCCGGCGTGGAGGCGGGCCGAAGCGCAGCGCTCACGGGGAACCTCGATCTCCCCGCGACGGTCCTGGACTGCGCCGGGGACGCGCACCCCCTGGGCGTCTCGCGCTCGCTCATCCCGATGGCGCGCGGCGAGGAAGTGTCGCTGCGAAGGGTGAATTACAGCGAGTTCTGCGACTCGATCAAGACGGTGGAGGACGGGCGCTGGCGCTTCTCCTATTTCCCGTTCACGGGGAAACGGATGTTATTCGACAAGCGAGCGGATACGGATGAGCTGGTGAACCTCTCTGGCCGCGGGGAACTGGCCGGGCTCGAGGCGGGATTCCTGGCCGCGGTGCTCGACCACCTGATCGTGGCCAAGGGGGTACGGGTGGAAGCCCACGATCTGGTACCGGCCCAGCAGGAAGGCTTGTCCCGCCTCGCTCCCGGCTGGCGTGAAGGATTCGAGGTCGCGTTTCCCTTGTCGGCCCTTGAGCGAGAGCGCCTGCGCGGGGAAGGCCTGGACACGGAATACCTCGACTTTTGCAGGGCGAAGCCGGTCCTGCGCTGCTACGCGAAACCCTACTGGAAGACGGGCCTCTAACGCAGCCTCACCAATCGCCGTACTGTCGCACCACGCCGCGCCAGAAGGCGTCGGACTCTTTGGCCAGCGTCGTCTTCCCGGCCTTGGCGCTTTGGTTCGCCGCGGCCTGCACCATGACGAGCTTGAGCCGGGGATCCACGTAAATCGACTGGCCGTACACGCCGAGTAGGGCGAAGCGCCTCTGCTCCCCGGGGAAGAGCCAGAACTGGTAGCCGTAGCCGTAGTACGGGGTGGCCTTCCCGGGCCGGAAAGCCGGCGGGACGCGCCTCCAATCGGTGGCATCCAGGAGGTATTCGAGCGGCACGATGCGCCTGCCCTGGGGATCGTCGGGGCGCACCCCGTCGTTCGCCAGAACGATGCCGAGCCGGCCGTAATCCCTCAGCGTGGCGTTGAAATAGCCCCCGGCGAGCTCGAGGCCCGTCTTGTCGGTGCGCCACAGCGCCGAGGTCTCGGCGCCGAGCGCATGCCACAGCCGCGGGGCGAGGTAAGCGCTGAGGCTCATGCCCGTGGCCCCCCGCAGCACGGCTCCCAGCACGTAGGTCTGCGCGCCACCATAGGAAAATCGCGTTTCTGGCGACGCCTCCCGCTCGGTGATGAGCCCCACGGCCGCCTCGATTCCCTCGTGGGCGAGCGCCGCGCTGAAGCGCGCCGCATCATCCTTGCCGTCTTATTCCTCGGTGTAGCGGGCGCCGGACGCCATCCGCAGGAGCGCGCGGAGCGTGGTCTCGCCCAACAGGGTCCCGACGAGTTTCGGGGCATACGCGGCCGCGCGGTCGTCGAGGTAGCGGAGCTTCCCCTCGCGCAGCGCCATGCCGATGGCGAGCGAGACGATGGATTTGGCCATGGAGTGGGAGACGAAGCGGTGCCCGGGCCCCCGCGCGTACTGGTAGCGCTCGACCTGGATGACCCCGTCCTTGATGATGAGGAGGCCCATGATGCGCTGGCGCGAAAGGATGTCGTCTATCACGAGGCACTGCTCGGCGCCCAGCTCCCAGCGGTATGGAGGTTCTGCCGCGGCGCGGGGAAGGGGCAGGGGGTTGCTGGAGGGCGCGAGCTCGTGGACGGAGCCCCCGGCGATTCCGGGGGTGTCGGCCAGCGCCGTGAAGGAGCCCACGCGCACCGACTCGTCGAAGAACCAGGTGCTTGCCGTGCCGACGGGATAGCCCTTGGACTTCCCGAGCCTCTCTTCGTCCGGCGCGGCCCAGGCGACCACGCATGCGACAAGGATCGGGAAGCAGGCTTTGGGGTGCATGGGTGGGTGCTTTCACTTGAGGACGCTTCTATTATAACGCGTCGCAACACTTGTTGAGGTGGGCGCTATATGCCGGCCTCAAGTGCCCGTAGCACCCCGGCCCTGGAAATCAGGAGGTACGCTGTTGCGCCGGCGGTAGGCACCCCGTGTCATGCCCGTTTCCCGGCGGAAGGTCCTGCTGAAACGGCATTCATCCCCGAAGCCGGATTTGAGCGCGATCACGCCGATGCGCTCGTCGGTGGTGCGCAACAGGTCCTTGGCGCGCTTCAGGCGCTCCAAGAGGACGAGCTGGGCGAAAGGCACGCCGAATAGCTCGACCACCAGGTGCCCGGCCCGCGAGGGGGTGAGGTTGAGGCGCTGGGCGAGGGTGGAAGTGGAAAGCGCCTTTTTCACCAATTATAGTTGGCGCCGGGGTGGGGGCGCTTGTTCTTCCCTTTTCAGGGATTTAATTTGCGTTCCTATTAGGATACTTTTCGGTCTTGTTGGCCGTCCAGGATTATACGTCCCTTGTGGTCAGTGTGGCCTTCATTGCCCTATATGGGATTTTTCAGGCCCTTCGGTTTGGGCTTGAGAATGGCAGGACAATTCCTAACCTAGTCGCGAGCCTTCTGTGCGCATGGGCCATCATGGCTTTCATTCTCTTGGTATACCGCAAGAAACTTGGCGCCGGCGACATGCTTCTTCTGCGGCTATCCGCTATTGGAAGCGGCTTCACCGGCCTCTTTTCGGGACTTCTAATGGCATCCCTTGGGGACCTCGCCATGTGGCTGTCCGCACGATTTCAAATCGTATCTCCATGCGAAACTTCAGGATCCCCTTCGTACCCTCAGCCCATTCGCCGATAATTTGAGAAAAACCGTTAGATAATTTCGAATCCCATGAATGCGCCCGCCTCTCTTGCCAGCCCGAATCCTTCTTGCGGTGGTATCGCGGTTGCCTCACTCACATGGGGGTGTTTCTTCGGGCCGGCAGAGGCATTTCAAGTTGGTGGCCAGGCATTTTCGTACAGCTTGAGATATCTGCCCCCTGAATCGACTCGGATCCGGTATGGCTCCGTGGAAAACCTCAAAGGGTGTATTGCCGAAAAGGGCCGTATGCGGCCGATTGTTGTAATCGGCGATCGCGGTCGGCAAGAACGCGTTCATGACTTATGTCTCAGCAAGATCGCTCCCAAGGGCCTGGTTGAAGTCCAGATGGCACCATCTGGCAAAGGTGGACGGCATATGACACCGCACTTCGGTCGGCAAGCGCCAGGCCGAGGCTAACTTCGCTGGAAACTTGGTCTATCTAGTCTCCCACTTATGGGTCAAGCCATACCCAAAGACTTTACCTTTGGTTCTCCAAGCCTTTGGTAATAAAATGACCTCTGTCCTTGTGCCGACCAGGCTCGGGAGAGGCGTGTTGGTTAGGATACGCCTACAAAGGGATTTTGATGCGCATCTTTTATTACCTGTTCTCTCCGCCAAACCACCAGGGCTCCACGCAGGCGCTAACCTATGAACTGCGGCGGGGGGTGATGGAAGCCGCTCGGGCCCACGGGGCTTCACTCACCGTGGCCGAACCGGGCTTGGATCTGGCGACCTGGGTGGCCGCCGGCTCGTGGAAATCCTATGATGGGGCCCTGGGAACGGTGCCTGCTCGGGCCGAGGCCCTGATGCGAGCCTGGGATGGCCTTCAGGACCTGCTTCCCTGTGTCAACCTCATGGGCACTTCTACCAGGGCCGTATCGCATTATGTGCGCTGCAATGAGGCCGCGGGTATCCGCGCCTTGGTTGCCCACTTGGCCTCGGTCGGTCATCGCCGACTCGGCTACCTGGGGTCCGAGTCTGGGTTGCACGCTGAACTGCGCTTCCAGGCCTTTGTCTCAGAGGTACGGAATGCGGGGTTAAGCGCGCACCCCAACTGGGTCGCCTCTGCCTGCCAGGCTGCCCAGGGCCGATACGGACACCCCCCACGGCTATCACCGCTAGGTCTGACCCAGGCGACCCCAAATTGGGCCGAGCGCTCCCAGGCCGCCCTTGCCTGGTGGCTGGGCCGCCGGGGACCCGGCAGGCCAACCGCCCTTGTCTGTGAGCATGACCGGCTCGCGTGGATGGTCTATGAGGCTGCGCGGGATCTCGGTTGGCATTTGCCGGCGGACCTCGCCCTCACCGGTTTCGATGACCAGGCCGTGGCCTTTGAGCCCTACGGTTACAATATCCTCACCACGATCCGCCAGGATTTCGCCCTGCTCGGCCAACGGGCCGTGGAATTGCTCATCGACATCCTGGAACGCGCCCCTCGCAAGGTGAAGACGGTCCAGGTGCCCGGGGAATTGGTGGTGCGCCTGTCGACCTCACCGGGGCAGGCGGCTCGGCCCACCGTGGGAAGCGATGCCTATTTTCGCCGCATGGCCCGCGAGGTGCTCAACACCGCCCCCACCGCGGCTGCGGCGGCAAGCCGGCTGGCCGCCACCCTAGACCTCACACCGGCTTATGTGCGCACCCGCTTTCGGAAGTTGTTCGCCTGCCCCCTGGCCGAGCAATTGGCGCGAGAACGCATTGCCCAGGCGGCCTTCCTGCTAAGCCATACCAAACGACCTATCCAGGAGATCTATACCAGCCTGGGTTTTCACCACCACCAAACTTTTGTGAAGTTCTTTAAGCGCTTCCAGGGCACTACTCCCCGGGCTTGGCGCACAAGCGCCCCAGGGGGATAACACGTTTTAGTTGGATTTCCAACGCGTGGGCGTTGGCCCCGGTGCAGCCTGGAAAGGCTAACCTTGGGCATGCGAGGCAACGATGACACCGCGAAGGAAAATGGCCTTCGGCCCGCCGCGCGCATGGCTAGGCGCCCTGGCCCTGGCAGTTGGAGCAGGGCTCATGGCTGAGACCAAACCCCTAGGCCCGGACCCGGAGGGCCGTAGCTACGGTCCAGAACTGGCCCGGGTGGGGTCTGTGGATACCGGTCCCCTCATGGCAGTGGCTATTTCCCAGGGATATCTGTACGCGGCTGGGGTGAAGGGGCTCATGATTTTCTCGCTGGGGCAGCCTCGCGCCCCACGGCTGGTGGGCAGCCTGGCTGGGTTGGGGAAACCACGGCAACTAGTGGTGAGTGGCCGGCTTGCCCTGGTCAGCGCTCGGGAGAATGGCCTCTTTGTGGTCGAGGTTAGTGACCCGACCCGGCCCCGGCTGCTGGCCCAGTACGACAGCATCGAACTGGCCACCGGGGTGGCCCTGAGTGGCGAGGTGGTGCTTCTGGCTTGCCGCCAGTTCGGGGTTGAGATCGTAGACCTCAGGGATCCAAGCCAGCCCCGCCATCTGGGAGTGGTGCGCACCGGTGAGGCCCAATCAGTTACCGCCCACCGGGGCATCGGCTATGCAGGGGTCTGGGGCACCCGCGAGGTGGTGAGTTTTGACCTAACGGACCCACGGGCCCCCCGCGTGCTTGCCCGTATTCCCCTCGATGGCTTCGGCGACGGGCTCTGCGTGGCGGGCGAGTATCTGCTTGCAGCCACTGGGCACCACACCCGAGATTGGAAGTACTTACCGACGGGCAACCCAGATGACCCCGGTTTCGGGCGCGGACACGGTCTTGAGGTCTTCTCCCTGCAGGATCCGGCCCGCCCCCGCTTGGTCTCCCGGTTCAAACTCCCTCGCCTGTACTCCCTGCACTGGGACATGTGGGGGGTGGAAGCCCGCGGCCACTGGGCCTTCGTCGGCGACACCCATAACGGTTTGTGTCTCGTGGACTTAAGGAATCCCGGGTCACCCGTGGCCTGTGGCTGGCACCGTCTGCCACCGCGCGAGGCCGGGGGCCAGCCCGAGGCTATCGGGGGTTTCGCCGTGGGAAAGGGGGTGGTCTACCTCGCCGGCGGCTATAGCGGCCTGGTGGTGGTCGACGCCGAGGGTTACACCCCACCCGCGGTGCCTGAGAGTGATCCTGGCCCCCAGATACCGGCGCCGTCGCCCGCAACGGATGCACGTTTTCTTACATTGGCGAGTGAAGGTCAAGTCCATAGCGTGGCCGTCGATCCCCAGGCCGGGCTAGCCTACCTGGCCAGCGGGAACGCAGGGGTGGAGGTCTGGCGCACGGGAGCGACGTGGACCTTCCTCGCTCGACACCCGATGGCGGGTATCGCCTATGATGTGGCCCTGCGACCCGGGCAGGTCCTGGTCGCCGAAGGCCTGGGTGGCCTGGGCACCTATGCACCAGACGGGGCGGGTGGACTACGGCTACTGGCCCGCTACCAACCAGGCGAGACAGTGAAGCAGGTGGTGGCGCCAGCGGGTATGCCCTATGTGCTGCTGCACGTGGGGATCAACCTGCTTCAAATCATCGATATGAGCCGACCCGAGACTCCACGTGTGTTACTCGAAGACCGGCAACTGGGGCCCCTCTACGGCCGACAGATCAGCGGCGGACTTTTACAGGGCCGCTACGCCTCGTGCTTCTGGCAGGTAGGTGGTTTTCGCTGGTATGACCTCGCCGCCGAGGGAGGGCCACGCAAGTTACCCGAGGAACTCAGCGGTAGTTTGGGTTACCAGAATGGCATGGCCATGCTGGCAGATCGGGCCCTCGTCAGTTACCGGCAGGGCTATTGTCTAGTCGAGCGCACCGCCCGCACCCATGTGGCCCAGTTGCCCCGCATCACCCTCAGTGGGGTGAACCTCGATGGCAAGCCAGTAATCGACGGGGATACCCTCTACCTCTCGGAACGCGGGGAAGGGCGGGTTACCGCCGTGGATATCCACGACCCATCTAGGCCGGCTCTTCGCTGGCAGATAGAGTTAACCGGTCACCCGGGCCCGGTGGTGCCGTGGCAGGGCGGGGTGCTCATCCCGGCGGGCTACCAGGGCTTGCTGGTGTATCATCCAAAGGAATGACCATGCGCCTTTTCCGTCAGCCGTTTTCCACTCTTATACCTTTGGCCCTGGTAGCCACCCTGGCAGCCCATGCCCCGCTAGAGCGCGCCGAACCGCCCTCCAGGCTCTGCGGTTTCCAAAGCACCCGTGTGGGCAGCCGACCCCTGGCCGCCGACTTCGCTGCCATGGCCACCTGGGGCGCTAGATTGGTACGCCTGCAGGTGTGGCCTGTATATGAGGCCCGCAGCCGCCAGCAGGCGCTTTGGGAAGCCTGGCCCGGCTTGCTCACGACCGTGGTTGGCGAGGTGCAGGCCGCGGGGGCCGCAGGCCTCAAGGTCATCATCGATCTGCACGAGCCACCGCTAATGGGGGTCGACGGGCAGACCGCCGCAGCCTGGCATCACCCTGATATGGCCCCCAATCTGAACCGCTTGTGGGGAGACCTAGCCCGGGCCCTCAAACCGTTTGGCGCTCTGATATATGGGTATGACCTGCTCAATGAGCCACTGGATCGCGGGCAGATGCCCAAGGCGCCCAGGGAGTGGCGGCCTCTGGCAGTGCAGGTGCTCACCATCATCCGGGCCATTGATCCACAAGTCTGGCTCATCTACGAAAGCGGCCCGGGCGGCATGTGCTGGGGCCTTGAGGGGTTGGAGCCCCTTCCCGACGCTAGGGTCATCTACAGCCCGCACTATTACTCCCCCCACGCCTTCACCCACCAGGGCATCAGCACCGTGGCCGGAACCGACCTACAGCAGGCGATGCTTAAGGTAGACCTGCACTACCCAGGAACTATCGGTGGCCAGGTATGGGACGCTGAAGCCCACCGGCGGACCATGGCCCCCATCCTTGCATTCCAACGCAAGCACAGGGTGCCAATCCTCATTGGTGAGTTCAGTGTTATCCGTTGGGCGCCGGGAACCTCAGGAGAAGACTGGCTGCGCGATGTCACCGGACTATTCGCCGAGTATGGCTGGTCCTGGTGCTACCACGCATTCCGAGAATTCCATGGCTGGAGTCTGGAGCACGACGGGGCGATGTGGGTTAAGGGGCAGCCCGACCCGGCACCGAGTCCCGTAACCACAGCCCGTGCCCGGGTCATCCGCGAGCGTTTGGTGGAGCAGTAAGCCTGCCGGCTTATACGAAGGGCTTCTGGATGATGGCCTGGAATTTTTCGCAGGGGTCGTTGCCCTCGTGGCAGAATGCGAGGTCGAGGTGCGCCAGTGTCTCCCTCATGGGGGTCGCAAAGGTCCCGATGTGGGGGAGCATTCCCGGGAGAGCACCGTGCGGATTGCTGCCTGTGCGCCTTTCAATTTCTGCCACAGGCGCCAGAAGGTTGAGAGGCTGAGGTCGTGCTGGGCGGCCACGGCGTAGACTGCCTTCTCGATGGAGAGTCCGGCGAGGATTCCCGAGAGAAATGCCCAGGCGACGGCCGTGCCGACCTTCAGCCCGACGAGGCAGTGGCTGAGGAAAAGGGAGAACGTGCGTCCGCAGCCTGGGCGTCGGGTGCGGTCTGAGCAGAAGATACGGCGGGCTCTCACAGAGGGGTGGTGCTTCTCATCCTGACCCCGGAGGTAGCCGTGGAGGCTGAGGGTGCCGACCCGGCGGAAGAAGGGGCAGACCTTAAGTTTGAGGTTGTGGCCGATGGCGGGGAACTGGTCGTGGGTTACGAACTTCCAGGGGTCCACATCTCGGAGGTCGGCTCAGGTTCGTCCCGAATTAAGGGGGTATGCGGGGGTGGAGAATCCTATGGGAATACGGTAGGAATCGGGGGGGTTATAGGACCGGAGCTCGGGACGTAACAGCCAGTTCTTTCCGATTCTGTCTCCCCATCGCCCAGTGCGGTGCACCGCACTTACCCAAACAGAGCGACAGAAGGTAAAATTCTTTCGTGTACCTCTACCACCGCGAAGCCATCGACGCCGCCACGACCCTTGAGTTTCATCGTCGTGAACACCGGCCCCTGGTCCACCCCGCCCTCGTTCAGGTGGGCCGCCTGGTGTCAAAGGGCAAGCGAGTCATGCAACCGCACGTGCACCGAACGCACGAGTTCATCCAGGTGCGCCGGGGCGTCTACCGATGCTGGGTCAACGGGGACCGGCTGACGCTCGGGCTCGGAGATATCCTGATTCTCACCCCGGGCGACAGCCATCGGGATGAGTACCGCCCCGGTCTTGATTTCCACTCGCTCTATTTCGAGTTCACCACGGAAAACCGGGTGCCTCTTCCCGACCTTTGCCTGCTCAAAGCGGGATTACCCGCCGCGGCCCACCGGCTTCGGCTCCCCCGCCTGCTGAGCCGGCTTGACGGGGCCCTTTTGCCCCGGCCAGTCGGGCCCTGTGATGAAGCCGCCCTGGAAGGGACCGCCGTTTCCTGGCTATGGTCGGCGGTGGGCAGTATTCCCCGGCGTTTTCTGTCAGAGTCTTTCGCCTCGCTTCTCGACCGGCAGGAACTGGGCGGAGAGATTTTAAGTTACCTCCGGGGGCAAGTGACGGGGCGCCCCTCGGTCGCCGAAATGGCCCGGGCCTTGGGCATGGGCGAGAGCGCTTTCGCCCATGCCTGCACACGGCTTTTGGGCCACTCGCCCCGGGTCCTTCTTGAACAGGTCAAGATGACCGAAGGCCTGCGACTTCTTACGGAATCACGGGAAAAGGTCGAGGCCATCGCCCAGCGTCTCGGGTATTCAAACCCATTCCATTTTTCCCGCGCCTTTAAAAAGGTCACGGGCAAAGCCCCCGTGCATTTTCGAAAAGCGCAGCATTGACAGATTTATCCCGGATTTCACGGCCCGGGCGAATGGTCCCGGCTGCCAGGTGCAGGAAACGGACGCCCCATGCAGGATCAGCTATGGCCGAAACAGTGGCTTGGGGTTAAAGTTCTCTGGTCATGCATCGAATGAGACGAACCCAGCATCTTTTCTCCTGGCGATTCCCCCGGAGAGCGATCGGGTTCATCCTGGTCATGGCGGCCCTTTGGGGCCAATCCCCCAATCCCATGGACCCCTGGCACCGGGCCCTGTGGGGTCGGTTCATGGGCGTCGATGGGGTGTTGCTCGACTATGCCGGCCCGAGCGGCGAGGTCGATCTGCCCACGCCCGAAGACTGTCGCCTGGGGAAACCCAATGCCCTGGCATGGTGGAGTCCCATCGAAAATGGGGCCTTCTTCACCGGTCTCTACCTCGCCGGCCTTTGCCGCCGCCATGAACAAGGATCCAATGCCCAGGACCGGGAGAGGGCCCGGGTTCTGGCCCGCGGCCTTCTCTCCCTGGCCCGCACCCGATCCGATTCGGGGTTCATCGCCCGGGGCCTTGCCCCGGATGGCATGGCTTTCCACACGGTCACTTCTTCGGACCAGATCGCCCCCTGGTTCTACGGCCTCTGGCGCTATCTTCGAAGCGGCCTGCCCCATGCCGATGAGCGCGTCGAGATCCTGGGGGTTTTTCGAAAGACGGCTGACGATCTTTACCGAGGTGGTTGGCAGATTCCCACGGGCCCAGGCATGCCCGCGGGAAGCACGTTTGGGAATTGGGTGTGGAAGGATTTTCGCGGGGCTCCCCGGCTTCTCTTCGTGTGCCGGGCCATGGCCGACCTCACCGGCGACCCCGTCTGGGAGGATCGCTACCGGCGCTACTGCGCCGAGACGCCCCTGCGCGCCCTGACCAACCGACTGGCCGTGATCGCCGAGGGCATGGGACGCGACGTGCGTGGCGAAGACCCGGCCTTGGCGGAGAACTGCTGGGTCTACGTGGTGAGCCAGGCCATGGTGGCGGCCCTCCTTGAAATGGAAACCGATTCGGCCACGGCCCAGGCCTATCGAAAATCATTGGAGGCCACCGCCGCCCAGGTCTATCCTCTGCTGGCGGACATCCGGTTTTTCAGGAGCCTGCCGGTGTCGGTGGATTGGCGGTCCCTCAAATACTGGAAGGTCCAGGCATCTCCCAAGGAGGCCGAGGCCCTGGCCGCCCGGCAATACATCGATTGGATGTCGCCGGGACGCATGCACGAAACCCGCTTCATGCGCGAGCCTCTCTGCGCGGCGTGGATTTCCATGTTCGCCACCAACGCCGAATATCGACGAAGGGCCCTCTGGACCCTGGGAACCGCCCGAGCCCTCTTGAACCCCGAGAAACTCACGACGTCGCTCTTCTTCGCCGGGGAATGCGCCTGGTATGAAGCCGTTGCCCGCGGGGCGAGTTCCCTGACCCCCTCGGCCCCGCCCGTGGTAGCCCATAGCGAAGGCGCCCCCGACTGGGTGGATGACCGGGAAATTCCCCCCTGGCTCGGGGCCCGATTCTCGCACTGGTCCTCCAGACCCACCCGATGCCGGGATAAGTTCGCGGTGGTGGGGGCCCCCGGAAGTTTTGAAGGGGCCGTGTATCTGTCGGTGAAAAGGGGGCTTTCCACCCTGGCGTCAACCCCTTTTCAAATCACCCTGAGCCGTGGCGCGAAAGCCTTCCTGGTCGTTCATCAGATGGGTGGCTATGCCCCCGGGGCCCCCTGGATACCCACGACCGAAACCCTTTCCTGGTGCCCCAACCCCCAGACCACCAATATCGACCGGGTCTACGAAAACGATCTTGCCGCCGGGTCGACCGTGACGATCCCCAGCCACACCGGTCGGGGCGAGACCAGTTACGGCATCCCCCACGGCCTCGCCTTGGTTCCAAATATCCAGAAATAAAAGGCGCCTCGGTTTTTCATTTGAATAGGAGTCTCCATTGATGAAAAGAAATGCCCTCATGCTCTCGACCCTGGTCTGGGCCCTTTCGGCGGCTCCTTATGAAAAACCCCGGGGCGTTTATGTCGTTTTAGTAGGAGCCTCGGAGGCCCCCGAAGCCATGGCCCTGTTGACTCGACCCGAGGTCGATGGCGTCACTTTTTACCAGGGCTGGCGCACCTTCGAGCCCCAGGAGGGCGCCTACCAATGGGAATCGTTCGACCAGGTGCTCCTGGCCGCCGAAAAAACCGGCAAGCGCTGCATCTTTTCGCTCAACGCCGGCAATTGGATCTCGAATTGGGTTTACGAAAAAGGGGTGAAGGCCCTGGGTTACCGCACCGGCGACGACTACATGACGGGCCGCATCGAGGTGTCGGACCATCGTTCGCCGGTGCCGTGGGACCCCGTCTTCCTGGGCACCTTCTCCAAAACCATCCGAGCCCTGGGCGGCCGCTACGGGACCCGGACGAACCTGGTGGCGGTGAACGTCACGGGGCCGGCCCCGGAAAACGGACTGGAACCCTGCATGTCCATGGGCGGCAAAGACGAAGCCCTCGTCCTTAACGGTTTCACCTACGAGCGCTTCGCCGGGGCCTGGGAAACCATGATCGATGTTTTCAGCCGGGCCTTTCCCCAGAAACGCCTGACCGTGTGCACCCATGACATGTTCGGTTCCGCCCGGGATGGCCGGGCCTCGGCCATGATCCACCAATACGGGTTTTCCAATTTGGCGCCCCGCTATGGCATCTCGGCCCTCTTCGTCACCCACGACGCCTGGTTCGAGCCCTCCAATGAGTCGGTGAAAAACATCACCGCCTTTGCCGGCCGGGGCCACACGGGCATGCAACTCATTCGAAAGTATATGAAGAAAAACCTGCCCGCCGCCGACTTCGAGGCCGCTTTGGAGAAGGCCCAGACCATCGGCCGCGCCGACTGGGTAGAGGTCTTTAAAGACGATGCGCTTTATGCTCCCTACCGAGAGATCCTCAGCCGCACCCACCAGAAACTCCTGGCCATGCCATGAACTTGATCAGGGACGCCGCCGATGGCGCCCACCGGGCCCTTTGGCAGCGCTATTTCCCCCAAAACCGAGGGGTTCTCGTCGACTATGCCGGTGAGCAGGGCGAACTGGTATTGCCCAGCCCCGAAGACCACCATCTGGGGCGGCCCAACGCCCTTGGCTGGTGGTCGGCTGCCGAAAATGGGCCCTTTTTCACGGGGCTTTACCTTCACGGGCTCATGGATCGGGTTGAGAACGAAGGTGGCCACGACCTTCTTCAAAAAGCGCACCGTCTGGCCCAAGGTCTGGAAACTCTGGCCCTTCCCGGGGGATTTATCGCCCGTGGTTTAGGGGAAGATGGGAAGAGCCATTATCCGGCCAGTTCCAGCGACCAGACCTATCCGTGGTTTCTGGGGTTGTGGCGCTACGCTTCCAGTTCCCGAGTACCCGAAGAAGACCGGGAGCGGGTCAAGAACCTGTGGTTTCGCCAGGCGGAGGCCCTCAGGAAAAAGTCCTGGCGGCTTCATGGCGACCCGATTTCCTTCGGTCACTTCGGAGATCTGAGCGGCGAGCCCATGGCCGAGAAGGGCGAGGCCCGGGGGGAAGAGCCGGCCTTCGACGCCGTGGCGCGACTTCTATTTATCCACAAGGCCGCCGGCCGACTTTCGGGCGATCCCCGTTGGGAACGGGAATATCGAAAACTTCTGCTGGAAATAAATGCCGAAACCGGCTTAACCCGCCTCGACGTTCTGGAAAAGGGCGCTTCGTATGTGGAGCCCGGGGCCAATCCACGCTATCCGGTGAGCACCAATCTCTGGACTTCGGCCAGCTCCCAGGGGGCCCTCGAGGCCCTGGCAATCCTTGAAGAAGACCCGTCCACGCGGGCCTGTTTTAAAAGGGGGCTTCGAAAAAATGCCCAGCAGGCCCTGGCGTACCTCCCGCTATTCGAAAACTACAGGGCCGACCATGGCCTGACCTTCACGTCTGATTGGCGGCCCCTGAATGATTTGTGGTACCCCCAGCACAATGCCGCCGAGGCCGTTGCCGTGGCCACCCGCCAGTACGGCCCCTGGCATCAAACCCTCTGCCCGGGCAAGCACTATGAAAACCGCTTCGTGCGTGACCCCCTTTTCGCCGCCTGGGTCCTGGCCCGAAGCGGCGAGGGCGACCTCGTGGGCCCCAGCCGACCGACCCTGGAAAAAATGCTCCGTCACTTCCCGTACCCCCGCCTGTTTGGGTGCGCCTTTTTCATGGCCGAAAACCTGGCGGCGGCCCTCATGGCCCCCTGTGGAAAGCCATCGCCCTGAAACCACTTGAAAGCCCGGCAACGCGCGCTGCGATCAAGCGCTGCGAGGCGCCCTGATTCCCCGATCCCTTTCATCCGAGGCTTCAGCAGATCGGCCCGTCCACTCCGCCCGATCTCCCCACCGATGATTCTGCCCCCCAGCCCATCCGCCGATGATTTGAGAAAAAAAGCATGCGAAATTACGAAACACATGGAAATGCTAGCCACTTCAGAAATTGTGTGCCGTTTTCGAGTGAAATCTCACATGCCTCACTCACATGAGGGCTTTTCCTCTGGCCGACATATGGTTTTCATGTTTGTAGCCAGGCGTTTCCGGACGGCTTGGGCTTTTTGGGCGCGAAATCGCGCTGGGTTAGGATTGGCTCCGTGAGCCACTTCCTGCGGCGTCAGGCCAAAGTGAGCGGTATGCGGGCGCAGGTTGCGTGGCACCAATCCGATCAGGTTGAGGTAGGAATGGTCCGTTTGACCTCCGCAGGGACAATCCCTGTGGCAGCAAAGACCTTCAAAACCGGGTGGTAACGCTAGTAGGGACGGAGTTAGGTATTGGAACATGGAGTGATCTTCAGAAAAAGCCGGGCAAGCCTTAAAACAGCGTAATTACCTGGGTATTAACCGGGATCCGTAATTTCGGAGGTCCTCTTATAAAAGTGACTGGGAATGGGCTGGGGGGCCTAGGACAGAGGTCGGGACGGAACACTTTCGGCGGACTTATAGCCTGATTCCATCCCTTTACATAAAAGGGGTTTGGGTTGATAATTCTTTGTCCCAAATATTGGGACAAATGTCCCATTATTTGGGACAAAGAGAGCCCTATGAAACCGTTGGATATTCTGGTGCTGCTCAAAATCTTTTTCTGGCCACACGGAAGATGGACCATCCGCGAAATCGCAACTTCCATCAACATCGGGAAAACCAACGTCGATAGAGCCTTGAAAAGGATGGCGGTAGTGCGTCTCTATGACCCTGCAAGTCGCAATGTTCTAGTGAAAAATCTAGAAGAGTTTATCCTGCATGGCTTGCCTTATGTGTTCCCCGCTAAAAACGGTAAGATGTGTACCGGAATTGTCACAGCGTGGTCGGCATCACCGCTCAAAGAGAAGATAGCCGCCGAGGAAAATGTGGTTTGGCCTTTCGTCAAAGGAAAGGCCAGAGGAAGGGCATTAATTCCGCTTTGTCCGGCAGTTCCAAAGGCTGCCCTAGATGATTTCAAACTCTATGAAATGTTTTCCCTGATTGACGCATACCGGGCAGGGAAAATAAGAGATAGAGAAATAGCGCGGGAAGAAATCAGCAAGAGACTTGGGAACTGATAAAATGAACGCTAGTGTTGCCTATATGCTTGAAAAAGCAGCCTCAGTTCTCGGCCCAATGCTAAGCAAACTGGTTTTCACCGGTGGTGCAGTTGTCCCCATCTACCTCGATAAAAACCCAACGGAATTTCGACCTACTCAAGATGTAGATTGTGTCATCGAAGTTGCGGGAAGGGCTTCTTACGGGAGACTTGAGGAGGAACTTCGGCGCCTCGGGCTTAAAAACGACATTCAATCTGGTGTCATCTGCCGATGGATTGCAGACGACATTCTCATAGATATTATGCCGACAGATAAAAACATTCTTGGCTTTACCAACTCGTGGTATAAAAAGGGATTGGAGAACGGAGTTCTTTCCCCCCTTCCATCCGGGAAGCGCATTCTTGTCTTTACCTATGAACACCTGCTCTGTTCCAAAATAGAGGCTTTCTGGTCGAGAGGAGCCGGAGACATCCTTACCAGCAAGGATATGGAAGATGTCGTAATGCTGCTCGCCTTTTCTTCAAGGGCAGATGGTCTACTGAAGACGGATAATGAAATACTGCGCCACCTTGCTGAGGAATTCAGGAAACTTCTGAGCCTAAGAAATTATCTGGAGGAAATCGGCGGCTTCTTTCTTCCGGACAAAAAGAGCCAAGCCAAAGTCAGGGAAGTCGCGGAACTGATGAATAACACGATCGTGCTGGGGAAACAATGAAAAAATGTTAATGGCAATTTCCATCGACTATTGTCCATCATTCACTTCGGCAGGGTCATGGCTTGGGTGGAACTGACCAGAAACTACTCGCTTCGAAAATGTCCGTGCACTACCCGAGAAACTGTTTCAGCACATCGGATCTCGAATTCGGCGGGCGCATGACTTTGCAACGTCATCCGCCACCGTTGCAACCTGGTTGCAAACTTAAATTGAAATCATGGCAAGCGACCGCAAATGATGGAACGTGTGACGGGGTAGATTTGTATAGAAGAATCAACTGATGGGAAGTGATGAAACCCGTCCATAACCGATGCTCTCCATGCCCTCCTTCCTTCACACGGTAGGGGTCACAGGTTCGAGCCCTGTAGCGCCCAATGAAAAACCCCGGTAATTACCGGGGTTTTTGCTTATTGGATAAAGAAGGACAAGATGGCGGGATTCGCCGTTGTAATGATATTGCAAACTTTTCTCAAAAATCGGTAGTGCTTAGGGTAGGGGTCGTTTTGGGTTACCTAAACTGAATTTCGTTCGACTTCACGTTGCAAAGGCATTTCGCAAGATAAATACCGGTGTTTGCAACGAGTCGCCAACACGGAATCTTCCGAATGGTGCGACCCTCTTTGGTTTTTAGGTGGGGCCAGAAATTTGGGACGAATGCAGAGTGGGATGAGATTGAAATGTTTGGGAAGTGGAAACAACCTCTGCCATCAACTTCGTCGATGAATGTGAAATCACTTTACGTGGTGGAGAAGGAGTAACTTGGCGAATCATGGAACGAATGAGTGGATAATGGTTCCAGCGTTCCAGGATGATAGGATTCGCCATGGATATCCCGCGAATATTTACCATCACTGAAAGCGCCCACCGCATCCACAATCCGATCACGCCCGAAAAACTCGCCACGCTAGGGATTGCGCTGCGTCTGGAACCGGGGACGAGGGTTATTGACCTCGGCAGCGGCTCGGGGGAAATGCTCTGTACTTGGGCGCGCGACCATGGGATCGTCGGCACCGGTGTCGACCTGAGCCAATTATTCACCGAGCAGGCGAAACATCGCGCGGTCGCGCTGGGCGTCGCGGACCAGGTGAAGTTTATTCACGGCGATGCGGCCGGCTACCTCTCTGACGAGAAGGTCGGTTTGGCCGCCTGCCTCGGCGCCACTTGGATCGGCGGGGGAGTCGCCGGCACCATCGAACTACTTGCGAAGAGTCTCAGCGCAGGGGGGATCCTCCTCGTTGGCGAACCTTACTGGCGAAGGTTGCCGCCGTCTGAAGAGGTTGCCAAGAGGTGCGAGGCCCAGTCGATCTCGGACTTTCTCGTGCTTCCGGAACTTATCGCGTCTTTCGGTCGCCTCGGTTACGACCTCGTGGAAATGGTCTTGGCGGACCAGGATGGCTGGGATCGGTACGAGGCGGCCAAATGGCTTACCATGAAGAAATGGCTGGAAAGCAATCCAGGGGACGATTTCGGCAAGGAGGTCCGGGCCCTGCTGAGTTCGGAACCCGAGAGGCATGCGACCTATACGCGGGAGTACCTGGGTTGGGGGGTGTTCGCGCTGATGGCTCGGTGAGGGGCGATGTAGGGCATTTGCGCGTCCGTTTGGTCTGCGACGGCGACCAGGAGCCGTGGAAAATGGATCATGGAACAACGGTCCTTTTGCGTCCCGCGGCGGGCTCCCGCCACTTCGGGGATGTTCCACGCCCGGAAGAAACGATGTCGTTTCCCGGTCTTGGGCGCGCCCCCCTCCCCTGTGCGGGGACACGACAAACGGGCGTCGTCTTGGCCCTGCGTTTCCGTCCGTCCATCGCCCCGCCCTATTGGGCGAAGAACAGCATCCGCCGACTCGTTTGGGTCTTGGAACGATCCAACCCGGGCTTCAAATATTGGAACTCGAGGACCCAGGTGCCGGAGGTCAGTTTCAACTTGAGGTCGCTGCTGGCCACTTGGATGAAGGGGAAGGCGGGACCCACGCTGCCGTCGAAGAGTTGGACTTTTCGCCCGCCTGAAATCGGCGTGGCCGACACGATGACGCGCAGGGTGGCGTTACTGGCCGAGGGGACAGAAAGGGAGAGATAGGGCGCGAGGGAGGGGAAATAGGCCACGGCATCGGCCCGGCTGGAGGCGTTGCTATTCGTCGCGAGCCCGAGGTTCTCCGGCACCGGCAGGATCCAAATGACGGTGAGATCGGTCGCCGGCATCGTGATATTGGTGGTGAGAAACGGAAGCCCGAAGGTGATCGGGGCGAAATTGGTTAGGCCATAGGTGACCCCGGAATACAGGTTGGCCCAAGAAGCTTCCCCGGCGCTATTATTGGTGCGTACCCCCGATCCGTAGAGCCCGGGACCGCCGAGGCGCTCTCCCGCGAGAAGGACGCCCGAGGGCGTGATGGACCGCACGGTGAGAGTCGTCGCCGCCACGAGGGTGAAGGCGTAGGTGGCGGTGGTGACGCCTTGGCCGGCGGCATTGGTGACGATGAGGTAGGCCGAGTAGCTGCCCAAGCTGAGCGACGGCGACGCGTGCCAATCGCGGGCGCTATCGGCGATGACGGGCGCCCGGTAGGCTTCCGTGCCCCCGGCGGTGTTCACCACGAGGATGGCGGTGGCGATGCCGAGCGGGGAGACGTGGTAGCCCCGGATCGTCAGGGGAGAGACCATGAGGGTGGAGACGTTGGTGATGTCCGCGTAGAGGTTGCTGACCACCAGGGCCGAGGCGCCATCGGCCCCGTTGTAGAGGCTCGAGTTCGTGGCGGCCACCACGCTCGAATATTCGGTCGCGGACCAATTCGAACTGCGCGCGATGGCGGAGAGGCGGTATTCGTCGAAATACATCCTCGGAGACCCCTTCTGGGAAGTGTAGGTCGCCGGGAGGTACTCGTAAGTCGTGCCGGCCAGGGTGAGGCCCTGGAATCGGGGGCCGGATTCGTTCTGGGTGAACGGGCTATTGAGGTTGGAGGCGAGGGTGGCCCCGTTGCGCAGGAACCGCATCGAGACGTTGGTCGTCGAGCCGCTGGCCCAGATGTTCACGGTCTGGTCGAACTTGAACCAATTCCGGTAATAGCCCACGGGCCCCAGATTGGTATTGACGACCGGATAGGAGGGAGCGGTCACCCCCCACCCGCGGTAATAGTGGCCAATGACGCCGTTGGTCTGGTAGATCCACGCGCTGCCGTAACCGTCCGAATCGGGTTCGGAATAGCCGCGCCGCACGCCCCAGAGGCACGAGCAGGTATTCGCGTTGGTGCTCGGCGCGTAATTCGTGTATCGGTTATTATTCCCCGCGTAAAAGACGTTATTGTAGAAGTTGGACGGGTAATCGTCGAATCGCACCCACATGGAGTGGGTGAGGTTCCCGCCGCCGTTGGCGTTGGTATTATAGAGGCGGTCGGCCGCCGCGTTCCCCCCGAATGCGTTGGTGAAGGCGTAGATTCGAAGCCCGTACATCCCCTGGTACCCGGCCCCCATCTGGGCCGTATAGAGCATGTTCGTCGAAAAATAGCCGCCCCATCCGGTGTTATTGAAGCCCTGCATGCTATTGCCCATGCCGACACCGATCCCCGACTTGTTCGAGAAGATATTGGTCCCGGCCATCGTCACGTCGCACCTGAACGCGCTCGCGTCTTTCGGTAGGCCGGTATTCTCGTTGAGGTGGAGGACGACCAGGTAATTGGTATCCCAGGTGTTGGTTCGGACCAAATTGGTGTTGAGCGAGGTGTAACTGGCCGTCAGGGACCGGGTAGTATTCGACCCGTCGAACGAGAGGTTCGCGTCGGTGTTTTTCCAATAGAGGTAGAAGGCGGTGTTATTGGAGAGGGTCGGTACGCAGACCCACGCTTGGAGGGTGGCCTTGCCGCCGCCATCCACCCCGAAGAACTCGACGTCATGGAAAAACTGCTTCCCGTCGATCCCGGCGAAGGTGATATCGCCCCCGTCTGATTTGATCACGTCGAGCCAAGCGGCGTTGGTGATCGCCACGAGCACGGGGAAATCGTTTAGCGGACTGGTGGGGTCCATCGGCGAGAAATTCGTCAAGAGAATCCGTTTCTGGTACGCATTGCTCACCCAAGGATCGATGACGGCCGCGGGAAGGCTCCATCCGGAAAGGAAGGCCATCACTGAAAATAAAAACGTTTTCATCCACGCGTGAGACATACCGATTACCTCATCTATATATTTTAAACACTCCTTGCTCCTTATACAAGAGATTTCATTTTGAGGTGATCGTTTTCCATCCCTTCGAATCACCGCGGCCCGTTCGGAAAGATCCCGAAACTTCTCGCTAAGTATGCTTCGGTAACAAAGGAGCGCCCTCGGGAAAAACAATTTTTCGTCTCGAAGGCGTCAATCCTGCAAGGAGGGCCTCGGAGGGACGGTACGGATGCCTCCAGCGCCCCCAACTGACCCCGTAGCGGTAGACCGAAATGCGCCGTTGGCCGGGATTGCGCCGGGATGCGGAGCCGTGCATGATGGAATCGGTGAAGATCAGGGCATCCCCCGCTTTCAAATGGACTTCGATCGCCCCCGTCACCCCCTCCGCGGAGGCCGCCTGGCCGTCTTTCATCCGGAATTTCTCGAAGTCGGGATGGGGGAAATTGGACTTATGGCTGGCGGGAACCACCATGGTGGCCCCATCGCCCGCCCCGATATCCCGGTGCGCGATGAGCACGTTCACCTGGTTGCAGTGGAATTTCCGGTCTTGGACATGGAATTTGGTCCGCATGGTGCCGGTATGGCCCCCGGAATGGATGCCGATGGCCTCCCCCTCCTCGCGGATATTGGCGAAGCATTCGTCGATGAAAAGCGGCGCGTGCTGGTAATCGAAGGTGCCCTCCCCGCCGACGAAGGTCCGCACTTTCTCGATATAGGCGGGATGGTCGATGAGGCGTTGCCATGCCGGGCCATCCTCGTAGATCTGCTGGAGGTTGAGGCCTTCCTTCCCCCCGTAATCGTGGCCGTGGACATAACCGCTCCACTGGCCCTTCCTCAGATGTTGGAGGCGGTCGAGGCTCTCATTGGTGGCCCGCAGTTCATCGGGGGAGAGGGCCTGTCGGACGATGATGAAGCCGTTTAAGTCGAAGTGGAAAATCTCCATGTCGCTGGGGGCGATGGCGTCGGGATAATAGGGTTCCATGCTGGCTCCTTTGCCGGGTCGCTTGGTCCTTTCCCGATCGGGGGAGGGGAAGCGCCTTCGGTGTGCCAAAGAAGATGGGGCCTGGAAGGCGCGCGGGCATTGCGTGAATCGGGATCCGCCCTGCGTTTTACGATATGGGAGCCTCCCATTCCCGATTCGTGGGACCGCGGCGCGAAGGGCCGCGAGTTCCATCACCACCGAAACGACTTGGATCTGGAGGAAGCAAGTGCGCCCAGAGGCATCGATCCCCCTCCACCTTCCCCCGAAACTGCGGCGGTTTGACCATCCCCACCCCATGGGATACTTTTACCCGCAGAGCAGAAACCCATGAAATTTACCGTTAATGCGGACTATTCCCCCCGGGGCGACCAGCCCCAAGTCATCGACGCCATCACCGGCAGCCTGTCCCAGGGGAATAAATACCAGACCATCCTGGGCGCGACGGGAACCGGGAAGACCTTCGTCGTCGCCAAGATCATCGAGAACCTCCAGCGGCCGGCTTTGGTGGTGAGCCATAACAAAACCCTCGCCGCCCAACTCTACCGGGAACTCCAGCATTTCTTCCCCCAGAACCGGGTGGAGTACTTCGTCTCCTACTACGACTATTACCAGCCCGAAGCCTATGTGGTGGCCCGCGACCTCTACATCGAGAAAGACTCCGCCATCAACGAGAACATCGACCGCCTGCGCCTAAGGGCCACCTCGGCCCTCATGGAGCGCCGCGACGTGATCATCGTGGCCTCGGTGTCGTGCATCTACGGCCTCGGGTCGCCCGAGGATTACCGGCAGATGCACCTCGAACTCCACCCGGGCGACAAGGTGGGGCGGGAGCAGGTGGTGCGCAAACTCGTGGAGATCCAGTACAACCGCAACGACAACGCCATGGAACGGGGGACCTTCCGGGTGCGGGGCGACGTCATCGATATCATCCCCGCCTACATGGAGTCCGGCTACCGCATCGAACTCTTCGGCGACGAGGTCGAGCGCCTCAGCGAGATCGATCCCCTCAATAACAAGGTGATCCGCCCCCTCGATGGGGTCTTCATCCACCCCGCCAAGCACTTCGTGATGCCCTACGAGCGCATGGACAAGGCGCTGAATCTCATCACCGGCGAGATGGAGGAGCGCATCGCGTTCTACGAGAAGGAGGGCAAGATGCTCGAGCGCGAGCGCATCAAGAGCCGCACGCTCTACGACGTCGAGATGATGCGCGCCATGGGCTTCTGCCCGGGCATCGAGAATTATTCCCGCCATCTCTCCGGCCGCAAGGCGGGCGAGCCGCCGGCGACGCTGCTGGACTATTTCCACGAAGATTTCCTCACCTTCATCGACGAGTCCCACGTGAGCGTTTCCCAGATCCAGGGGATGTACAACGGCGACCAGGCGCGCAAGAAGAGCCTGGTGGATTACGGCTTCCGCCTGCCGTCGGCCCTGGACAACCGGCCCCTCTACCTCGAGGAGTTCCTGAAGAAGACCGGGCCCGTGGTCTTCGTCTCGGCGACCCCCGGGCCCTTCGAACTGGAGCGTTCCGCGGCGCTGCCGGAACTCATCAACCGCCCCACGGGCCTCATCGACCCCCAGATTGAGGTGCGCCCCACCGAGGGCCAAATCGACGATCTCCTGGGCGAGGTGCGTAAAACCATCGCCAACGGGTGGCGCGTGCTCGTGACCACCCTCACCAAGCGCCTGGCGGAAGACCTCACGGAATACCTCGGGGAGCACCGCATCAAGGTGAACTACCTCCACGCCGACGTCGAGACCATCGAGCGGGTGGAGATCCTCAAATCCCTGCGCCACGGCGAGATCGACGTGCTGGTGGGGATCAACCTGCTGCGCGAGGGCCTCGACCTCCCCGAGGTCGCCCTCGTCGCCATCCTCGACGCCGACAAGATCGGCTTCCTGCGCTCCAAGACCTCCCTCATCCAAACGGTGGGCCGCGCGGCGCGCAACGTCGAGGGGCGCGTGATCATGTACGCCGACCGGATGAGCGACGCGATGGCCGGCTGCATCGCCGAGACCAACCGCCGCCGCGAGATCCAGGTCGCCTATAACCTGGAGCACGGCATCACGCCCAAGACCGTCGTGAAGGCCATCGAAGACATCCTCGTGCGTGAGGTGGAACCGGCGAAAGACGGCAAGGGCAAGGCCATCGTCCCCGGTGTGGCGCCCAAGTTCAAGAATCGGAAAGACGCTTCGGAGCACCTGCGCACACTCGATTTCGAGATGAAACTCGCCGCCGACCAGATGGATTTCGAGAAGGCCATCCTGATCCGCGAGCAGATCAAGGCCATCGAGGCCGCGACACGCCTCTAGGCCGCCTTCCCCATGCCCGAACGCACGTCCCTCCTGCCGCTCGTCCTGGCGATCGCATTGGCTTGGCCGGCGGGGGTCCATGCCTCCAGTTTCCGCGAGCTCTCCTGGGAGGATTTCCGAGGACCGACCCCGAAGCCCGGGAGGACCGTCCTCACCGGGTTCTATTCCGTGCAATCCGGAAAGATGAAGTCGGCCATCCGCCTGGAATACCTCGTGGAGACCGGGGGGGTCACCTTCCTCATGGCCGCCGACGGGGTGCGCGGACGCTACCGGGTAAAGGCAGACCTCACCCCCGTCGACCTTCAGACCGACATCTCGAGCCCCGAATCCATCGCGTTCATCGGGTACGACGCGCGCAAGGCCCTGCTGAAGGAGGGCATGCGCCTCGAATGGTCCCTATGGAAAGGGGGGGCGGTCACCAAACGTTCCGAGGTCTCCCTGGCCCGCCCCATGGTCAATAGCGACACGCTCGGGCTCTGCCTGCAGCGGCTGCTCCTTCTGCGGCCTGAAAGCCGCAGCGGCGAACTCTTCCTCATGTCGATGGGGATGCGCCTCGGGGTGGATTTCCGCTATTTCACCGCGAGCAAGCTGGGGGAAATCTCCAAATACCGGCTGCCGCCCGAGGCCGCCTCGAGAACGAGCGCCCTCACGAAGACCCTCCACGTCTATGAAATGTCCGCCAGCGGCCTCATCGGCTTCTTCGCCTCCGACAAGTACTACCAGGTCTTCCGCGACGACGCGGAGAAGACCCCGGTGGCGTATTGGGGCGGGGGCGAGAAGGCCTTCGAGTTCATGATCATCGATTCCATCGAGAGGAAACCCGCGGTTCCCTGACGCGCTCTCCTCGCGGGCCCCCCTCACTTCACCCGCCGCAGATGCGCATCGCTCCCGCGCTCCTCGCCCTTCCAGGCGTAGGGGTCGCGGCCCGCCACGAGCATGACCTTGCGCGAATCCATGCGGGCCACGGGAACGCCTTGGGCATCCTGGCCCCAGGGCAAGAGCGAGGCCGCGCTCATATAGTGGTTGACGATGGCGCGGCGGTAGCCCTTGCTCCGGTTCACGCGGCTGCGGTGCAGCAGGTAGCCGTTGAAAAAGACCACGCTCCCAGAGGGGATCTCCACCGGGATCTCGTCGCGGTCGTCGAAGCCGACGCTTTCCTCGGACGCGTCGAACTCCCCGGGCTTCCCGTGGGGCTTCTGCGGGTAGAGGATCCCCGGCCGGTGGGTGCCGGGGAGCACCCAAAGGCATCCGTTCTCCACCGTGGCGTCGTCCACCGCGGCCCAGGCCCCGATGAGGGACCGGTCGCGGGTAGGGATGTAGATCTCGTCCTGGTGCCAGGCCTGGCCGGGGAAGCCGGGGGGCTTCACGAAGAACATCGACTGCATGCATTTCACGCTGCCGTCCCACCAGGGCAGGTGGGCTCCGGTGAGGCGGGAGAGGACCCGGGTGAGCGCGGGATGCTTCACGAACTCCATGATCGCCGGGGAGATCCACTGGGGTTGGTGGACGCACAGGATGGATTCAAAGACCGAGCGCCCCGCCTCGGCGGAAACGGGGGGAAAGGCGGCGGCGGGATAGCCGCCTGTGGCGATCTTCTCGATCTCGCGCTTGAGGGTCTCGATGATCTCGGGCCCCAATAGGCGTTCTTTCACGACGAAGCCGTTCTCGAGGAACCCCTCGATCTCGGCGGGGGTCAGGACGGCGCTGGCTTCCAGGGTAGTCGGCATGGCTTTCTCCATTGCGGGTTTTCCGGGGGCGGGTAGGCGGTCGCGTCCTCCACGGCTCCTCCGGGTTCCCATGCATAGGAAAATAGGGGATCGGGGGGGCGCGGGAAATGACCGGCCTTGATCCCGATTGACTGGAATTGATCTAACGAGGACCCGTGGAAATCCGCCGTTTCGGAAGCGTCGTCTATCCCCCGGGGGGAACCTTCGACCGGGAACGGCAGGCCTGGCTCCAGTGGGTGGGGATCCATTCGGGCGAGGTGCGCGTGCGGCAGGACCGCCAGGAGTTCACCGTCGGCGCCGGGAACCATTTCTTCATGGTGCCGGGTTGCGCCTACGCCCTGCGGTTCTCCCCCCGTTCCGCCACGAGGCATTCTTGGATCGACCTGCGCGGGAAGGTTCCCGCGGCGCTCGCCGGGCTTTCCAGGAACCCCGCCTCCCAACCCATGGAGCGCGAGCAGGAACGTTTCATGGAAGCGCTCCTGGGATTCAAGCGCGGGCCGGAACGCGAGCGGGATCCTTTTTTCCGGGAGTTGGCCGAGGCCTTCGTCCATGACATCCTGCGCCAATGGAAAAAATTCCCCGCGGGATCCCGCGGCGCGGCCCCGTCGCGGTTCCCGCTCCCCCTCGTCGAGGAGTGGATGCGGGAACGCCTGGCGGAGAGCCTCCATCTCGAGGATCTCGCCGACGAGGCGGGCGTCACCCGGGAGCACCTGGTGCGGCAATTCCGCAAGGCGACCGGGCAAACGCCCATGGCGCGGTTGTGGCGACTCCGGATCGCCCGTGCGCGCGAACTCCTCTCCTGCACGGGGCTCTCGCTGGAGGCCATCGCCGAGCAGACGGGCTTCGCGTCCCTGCACCATTTCTCCCGGCGCATCAAGGCGGAGACGGGATACCCTCCCGGCGAGTTCCGCGCCCGTTTCGCGGGGAGCGACCGGCCTTTCCCGGCGGCGCCCCGTCCCCACGCTTCCCACGCGCGCCCAGTCCCGGCCGACCGGCCGTTCCCCAGGAGCCAGATCCCATGAAATACCAAGCGATCCTCTTCGACATGGACGGGGTCATCGTCGACAGCGAGCCCATGATCCGCGACGCCGCCGTCGAATGGTATCGCCGCGGCGGGCACGTCGTTTCGCCGGGCGATTTCATCCCGTTCATCGGGACCGGGGAAGACCGCTTCATCGGCGGGGTGGCGGAGAAGCACGGCATCGCCATCGACCTCGCCCGCGCCAAGCGCGAGGTCTACGAAATCTACTTCGAGATCCTCCCCGGGCGCCTAAAACCCGTATCGGGCGCCGTCGCGTTCCTGGCGCGTTGCCGAGCCGCCGGGATGCCCACGGCCCTGGCCACCAGCGCGGATCTCACGAAGATGGAAGCCAATCTGCGCGCGATCGCCCTGCCCCAGGGCGCGTTTGATCGCCTGGTGTTCGGCGAGCGGATCAAACGCAAGAAGCCCGATCCCGAGATCTTCCTCACGGCGGCCGCGGAGTTGGGGGTGGATCCGCGGCGCTGCCTCGTCATGGAAGACGCGCTCAACGGCGTTCAGGCGGCCAAGGCCGCGGGATGCGATTGCCTCGGGGTCACGACCACTTTCACGGCGACCCAATTGCGGGAGCGGGGGGCGGATTTCACCGCCGCAGACTTGACGGCCGCCGCCGCGTTCCTAATCTAGAGGAAGCGCGTCGCCCCGGACTCCGGGCCGCGGTGGAGACGATCCCGTTACGCCATCGGCGGGAGCCCCATCCCGGCCCATTCCTCTTTTGACGGACCGCTGACGCCGGGCACCTTGAGCCCGGCTTGCCGCATGAGCACCGTGATCTGGCCCCGGTGGTGCGCGAGGTGGGTGATGAGGATGAAGAGCACGGTGCCCCGCTTCCAGGTCTCGCCGTACATGGGCAGGTCGTCTTCGAGCATGGCATCGTTCCATTGCTCCCCGATCTGGGAGACGAGGGACGCGCTGGCCTTCTTCCAGGCGGCGGCGATGGATTGGGCGTTCGCGGGGTGTGCCCCGTTTTCTTCGGGGGCCTCCACGGCCAAACCGGCCTTGTGGCCCATCTCCCCGAGGGTCTCGGCGAGGTGCCAACAAAGTCGGGCCAAGGTTCGGCCTCCGGGTGAGACGGACTGCGCCAGCGACGCGTCGGTGAGGGCGGAGAAAACGCGCAGGGTGGATTCGGATTCGCCTTTCCACACGGCCAGGAAATCGTCGATCTTACGGAACATCGGGCACCTCGTCGGGGGCGCGTTGGCCCCGGTTGGAATAGTCGCACGAAGGGGGCGGCTTGGCAAGAATGGGGCGAGTGCGGAGGCGCAACGCACGGGGAATCAAACGAAATCGGTGCGCGCGCACTTGCAGTGCCCCCGGCCTTCTTGAATGTCGGCGGTGGTCCCCCATGGAAAAATAACCCATGCCTTCGAGGACCGCCCCGCCATCCCTCCACGTGTCCACGGTCCGGAAATTCTCCGGCTACAAGTGCGAGCGGTTCTCTCGGGGGGCGTTCGGCCTCCACACCCACGCGCACCTCGAGATCATGGCCGTCGTTTCCGGGTCGGGCTGGCATTGGGTGAACGAAAAGCGCTTCCCCTTGCGCCCGGGGGAAATCTGGCTGCTCGGCCCCTGCCAGAGCCACCGGGCGGTCTATGACGCCAAGAAGAGCGGCCGCCATTACAATCTCGGGTTCCCGGTGGAACTCCTCCTCGGCTCCAAGCGGCCGCGGGCCGAGGCTTTCCGCGTCCTCGCGCCCTGGCTCGCTCCTGGGATCCCGGCCCCCGTCCTCCTGCCGAAGGCGGCGTGGTCGCGGGCGCTGGCGCTCTTCGCCTGGCTGGTGGCCGAGGAGGAGCGCGGCGATCCGTGGCGGGAGGGCCTCGCCGATGGCCTCATCCAGGCGCTCGTGCATCTCATCTCGCGGCACGCTCCCCAACCGCTCAAAGCCCCCGACTCGGCCGTCCTCGCCACCTTGGCCCGCATCGGGGAGCATTTCCAGGAACCGCTGACCACCACGGCCCTCGCGGCGGCGGAATCCCTGAGCCCGGCGCGCCTGGCCCAGCGCTTCCTGCGGGCCACGGGGCTCAGCGTGAAGGAGGCGCTCAACGACCGTCGGCTGCGCGAAGCGCGGCGGCTCCTCTCCGGGACCGATTTGGAGATCACCCGCGTCGGGGGCGAAGCGGGGTTCATGGACCCCTCCTACTTCAACCGCGTCTTCCGGAAGGCCTTCCAGATGACCCCCAGCGAGTGGCGCCGGCGCCAAGAAGGCGCCCCGGGGGGCGGGAGCTAAAACGAGTCCTATCCGATGCGCGCTTCTGTCTTGCCGCCGGGTCCCGGATAGCGCAAGATGAGGGGGGCCCCCGGCCCACGGAGCACGCCTTGAAACGAAGGGATTGGACCCAGCGCCCCCGCCCGGGCCGGCCGATGAAACGAGTTTCCCGAGTCTTTTCGCGCCTTATTTATACGGGGATCATCCTGGCGGCCCTTCCCCTCGGGGCTATTCCCCTCGAACGAACGTGGAGCGGGTTCCTGGAGGCGGATTGGCGCCTTCAATGCGAACCTCCGCGACCCCTAAACGGGGGACCCCTCGAGATCAAACCGAAGGACCAGGGTTGGGCCAGCGCCTTTTTTTCATCCCGTAAAGCGCTTCCCTTCTGGAATGAGGAGGGGGTCACGATCCGCCTGCGGGCCGTGTTCCGGGCGAGCGCCCAGGGGGAGCCCGATGACGCGGTGGCCTTCGTGGGCTTCACCCCCGACCTCGGCGCCAAACGCCTGCAATCCACGCCGAACCAAGTCGGCCTCTCGCTGCGCTTCAGCCGCAAAAAACAGGCGGTGGAGGCGGCGCTTTCGGTGAAGGAAGCTTCCGGCGAGGACGGCAAGCGCCGCGGCGATAGCCAGGGAAACTTCGTCTACTATAAGTACCCGGGCGTGTCCGTCGCCGCGGTGGGCGAAGAAATCGCGCTCGATCTCGCGCTCCGCTTGGACGAGAAGAACCTCTCGGTGAAATGGGAGGGGAGCGATTTCGAACAGACCCAGGCCCACGGGCTGACCGGGAAGTTCTGGGCGGGCGGGGCGGCGTTCGTCATCCAACTCCTCAATACGGGCGGGGGACGCGCCTCGCTCCGCGTTGAGAAACTATCCGTAGCCCAGCCCGCTCTCGACGCCAAATCGTTTAATCCACTCAACCTTCGCGCCTTCGCCAATATGGGCCTCTCCGATGAGACGGCCGACGACAAGATCGGCGGCTGGACGGACCAGGGCAGGAACAATCTGGGAAAACTCCCCACGGGCCCCCTCCTCCTGCGCGGGATCCCCTTCATGGTGATCCCGCCCGAAGGCAACGGCGGCAAGTCGACGATCCTCCTCTATTCGAAGAATCGGGAATATTTCCCGAGGCGCGTCGGCCCCATCCCCGTGAAGGGGGCCTGCGACTCCCTCCTCTTCCTCCACGCCGCCGCGTGGGCGAAGGACGGCGCCCTGGCCGGCACCTACCGCGTGAAGTACGAGGACGGCTCCCTCCTGGATCTCCCCATCCGAGTCGGGAAAGAAGTGCAGGATTGGTGGAGCCTCCGGGAACTCGAGGCCGAGCAGGCCTGCCTTTTCGCCCGCGTCGCCAGCGACCAGAGCGCCAAGGGCGAGGTGGGCCTCTATGGCTACCGCTGGGTGAATCCCCAACCCGGCAAGGGCGTGGAATCCCTGGAGCTCCTTTCGGCGGAAGGGGCCCCCGTCCTCGGCATCGTCGCCATCACCCGGGCGGACGCGACCCTCTCCCCGGTGGAGCGCGGGATCCTCAAGCAGGCCTTCCTCCCCGCGGTCGAGGAGGATATGAAGCGCAACCCCCCCGATGCCGCCCGGATCAGCGACCAAGTGCGCCTGCGCGCCGCCAAGCGCCTCGGCGCCGGAGCGTTTTCGGTGGCCGGCTATTATAACGCCTCCAAAACCGGGACCTTCGAGCATCCCCAGGCCTGGGGCGATCTGGTGAAATCCATGGGCGGCCTGGTGCGCTTCCCCTACGGCCTCGAGATCTCGTTCAATTTCTGGCCGGCGGAAGCGAAGGATTGGTATCCGGTGCTCACCGCCAAGGGCGGCCAGTACGGGGTCATCCAACCGTGGTTCCACAAATGGGGCGACCGCAGCAATATGATCACGATCCCGCGCATGCTCGAGACCGCGAAGGCGCAGGGGGTGAAGCTCATCCTCCAATTCAATACCCATGCGATGTTCGACGGGAGCGAGTTCCGCTACGTGAAGACCCTGCCCGAGGAGCGCATGAAGCGCGAGAACCCCCTCGAGGCCGGGACCTTCGACGAGGCGAACCTGGCGCGGATCGTGGCGGGGAACGCCAAACTCGTGGACTTCGTGGTCCACGGCGGCTATCTCGACACGGTCTCCTATTGGGAGATGGACAACGAGCGCTGGGATCTCAAGGGCGACGAGTACGCCAAGATCGTGGCGGCCCACCTCGCCATGCTCCGCGCGAAATTGCCGGCGGCCAAGGCGATCGTGTGCCTGGGGGAACTGGATTCCTGGTCGCCCAACCCCCTGGCCAGCCATTACGTGGCCTGGAGCCGCGACGTGCTCGCCGGCCTCAAGCAACGGGGTTGGGCCGGCAAAGTGGAATGCTTCGCCCCCCACCTCTACCCGTACTTGAGCGATTCGACCAACCAGATCGCCGAGAACCACCTCATGGATTACGCAGTGCGCAACGTGAACCGCAGCCTCGACCTGCTCGCCGGCCTCATGGACCAGGCGGGCTTCGAGAAGTCGATGTTCTACGTCAGCGAGTGGGGCGTCCAGTCCGACGGCGTCGCCTCGGCGCGGCGAAACGACCTTCTCACATCCATGGCAGCCGCGCTGGCCACGGCCCGAACGGCCATGGCCATCTACGCCCACCCCAGGGTCGAGGGAGCCACCTTCCACCACTTCATCCACGATTCCCGCGTCAGCCAGGCGGAAAAGCGACCCTTCTCTATCTGGGGGGCCCAGTCGGTGTTCTATTTCCCGGAGAAGGGCTCCTATCTTGCGACCCCCGTGCTCGAGGCCCTGCGGATGTTCATGGCTTTCTCCAAAGACGCCGAACTCCTCCCCGAGGCCCCCGCGACGCCCCGCGGCGTGCACGTCCTCGCGGCCCGCGACGGGCGGGGCCCCAAGTACTTCGTGGTCAACGGAACGGCCCAAGCGTTCGCCTGGCCGAATCGGATCGAATCGAGGCAGACGCTCACGGCCGCGAAACCGGAACTCGGCCTGGTCCGCCGCTATGGCGGCTACGGAACCCAGCCGGGCGAAATCGAGCAAGTCGCGCCGCAATCTTTTAACGACGGGAACTTGCCCGCCTATTCCGTGAATCTTCTCAGGGGAACGCCATGAAACCGAGCCCAAAAATCGCCATGCCGAATGTCTGGGGAGAAGGCGCTCCGTTCGCCCTCTCGGGCCTGGACGCCCCCACCGATTATGCGCGCCCGGTGGTGGGGAAGCTCCTGGAAGGCCGCTTCGGCCTCGAGGTGCTGGGCCTCAGGGATCCCGCCCAAATCCACCTCGCCGCGGCCTTCGAGTTCCACCTCACCAGCGCCGATCCCCGGGAGGCCGCCCGCCTCAAGGTGCCGCGCAAACTCGCCGCGGGGAGCGTGGTCACCAACGACCGGATCCTCTGGAAGCGCGGCGGTTCTTCGGTATTGGAACTCCTCGCCGTGGACCGCGCGTCTTTCTTCCTCTCGGTGAAGGGGGTGAAACGCCCCCTGCTCCTGTGGAAGAAGGGCCCGGCGATCTCGAGCCCGTCGATTTCGGGGAAGGGCTTCACCGTCGCCTGCGCGGAAGGCTCCCTCGAGTTGGGTGAAGGCCCCTCGGAACTCCTCATCCGCGCCGTCTACCCGTCGGCCCCGACCCTCGCCGTGAGCGGCCCCGGCGGCGTCAAAGAGAAGGCCCTCGTGGACGCCGCCCGCAAGCGCCACCTGCAATTCTGGTCGCGCTATCGGGCCCCGAAGACGCCCTCGGCTTCGCTTCGGATGATGGACGCCAAGGCGGCGTCGATCCTCAGGGTCAACGTGGAATCCGCCCAGGGGAAGACCTCGATGCGATGGACCACCCCCGACCGCACGCCGCACCGCCAGATGTGGATCTGGGATTCCGCGTTCCACGCCCTGGGCTGGAAATATTTGGACGCCGCCATGGCGCGGGAGGCGATCTTCGCCGTGCTCGAGCGCACCCATGGGAACGGGTTCATCCCCATCTCCGTGGATCCCCTCGGCGACCGCTTAAACGGGGAATCCCAACCCCCCATCCTGGGCTGGGCCCTCGACCGGGTACTTCCCGTGGAGCGCCTCGAGCCCAAGGCGCGGGTCTGGGCCTACGGAAAACTCTCCGCCTTCCTGGGTTGGATGGGACGGGAGCGCGTCGGCGCCGGGCGCGGCCTCTTGGGCTGGCTCAAGGCGGAAGACAGCGTCACCTGCCGCTGCGGCGAGTCGGGCTGGGATAATAGCACCCGCTTCGACCACCCCGGTCCCGATGACCATATCGACCTCGTGAGTTTCGCGGCGAACGAGTACGCCGTGCTTGCGAGGCTCGCCGCCTCCCTGGGGAAAAAATCGGAGAGCGAGGCGTGGGAGAACAAACGCCGGGCCCTGGCGGACCGGGTGAACGAACTCATGTGGTGCGAAGAAGACGGCCTCTACTACGACCTCGACCAGGCGGGGGCCTTCGTGCGCGTCCAGTCGGCCGCCTGTTTTTATCCCCTGGCGGCGGGCATCCCCACCCCGGCGCGCTCGGCCCGGCTGCGGGAGGCGCTCCTCGATCCGAAGCGTTTCGCCACCCGGGTGCCCGTGCCCTCCATCTCTCCGGCCGAGAAGGCCTTCGCGAAGGATATGTGGCGCGGCCCCATGTGGGTGAACTCCAATTACCTCATCGCCGATGGGCTGCGCCGCTATGGTTTCGCCGCCGACGCCAAGGGCCTGGTGGGAAAGACCTTGGCGGAGCTCGCCCGCTGGTACCAAACCACCGGCGTGCTCTGCGAATACTACGACGTCGACGGGAAGGAAGACCCGCGCTTCCAACTCCGCAAGGCCAGCCGCACCGAGGGCCTGCGGGTCATCCGCGATTATGGATGGACCGCCTCCTTGGCCCTGGCGATGGCGAGGGAGTTCTAGGGGACGGGGGGCGGCTCGGGGCGCGATCGCGCGCGGGACCGTCTCGAATCTTCGGGCGGCGGCGACTGGCCTTGACAAGGGGCGCGTACGCCGCTAGAATAATTAAACGTTAAATTAGCGGGGTTCCCATGGCGCGATCCATCTATTTCCTCCTTTTGGCTGGCCACCTCGCGTTCGGCGCCACGAACCTGGGCGAAACCCGGGCGCTTCGTTGGGTGGATACCGGCTCCGGATTGGCCATCGATGCCCTCGGTCGCGGTGGCGCCGTCAACCTGGTGAAAGACGTGAAACTCACGGTCGCCTTCGCCGATGGAAGTTCCTTCACCACCAGCGGCGTGAAGAGGTTCGAAACGCTCTCCAACGCCCGCCGCGTCCTTTTCGCCCTGGCGGGATCGGCGGCCGCCGAGGCTACGGTGTCGGCCGACCTCGTCGCCTTCGCGGAGGCCCTCACGGTCGCCTGGCGGGTCGCTTGCGTCGGGGCCAAGCGCGAATTGAAATCGAAGAAATTGACCTTCACCCCCGCCGGGCCCATCGCCTCGGCCCGCACGAGGGCGGTGAACCGCCTCGTGGTCCCCACGGGGGCCCAAGCTTGGGAAGTGGTGGGCGATACCCCCTACCGCGATTTTGAATGCCAAGTGCGGGAAATGGCCTTTGCGGCCGGGAAATTCATCGTGGTCACCGATTGGTACGATCCGGATTGGATCTACGAGGGAAACCTCGCCAAGGGGTTGGGGATGAACCTTCCGCTGACCAACGGCGAGACTTTGGCCGGAACTTTCATAACCACTTTCCTCGCTCCCCAAGAAACCGACCGCTACGACGATGTCGACCTCGCGGCCTTGGCCGGCCAGCGCTCCCTCTCGGCGCGCGTGGTTTGCCCCGCGATCGGCCATGCCTTCGACACGGGGGCGCCGATCCGGTTCGCCGTGCGGCTGCGTAATGTCGAGCGGGCGGCCCGCGAGGCGGCCTTCGCGGGGGATCTCTACGATTACTATGGCGCGAAACTTTGGAGCGGCGAAGCCCGCCAGACGCTGGCGCCGGGGGAATCCAAGGAGATCCCCGTCCAGGTCGCCTACGGCAAAAGGGGCATGCTCTTCTTCGCGGGCACCCTCTCCTACGCCGGACGGGCAGAGCCGCTGCGGGCCCATTTCAGCGTCCTGCCCGCGAGGGCCTCGACGAATCTTCTTCCCGACTCGCCCTTCGGAATCGCCTCCCTAAACGCCGAACCATGGAAGTACCCCGATCAGGGGGAAGCGGAAGCCAGCCTAGCGCTCCTGCAGCGCATGGGCGTGAGGTGGTTGCGGGGGAACCACGGGCTGTCGCTCAAGACGCCCTATAGCGAAGAGGTCCTCTCGCGAGTGCGCACTACGATCGGGCAGACCCTGCGCCGCGGCATTATGCCGTTCTGCGAGGTCCAGATGCCCAAATCCGACGACCCGGGGAAGGATTTCCCTGAGCGCATCCGCACCCTCGTGGGGACTTTCGCGCCGTTGGTGCCTGCCCCGTATTTCGAGTTCGGCAACGAGGTGAACCTGCGTAAGGACCGTGGCGGCGATTACGCCCGCAACGTGCTTTCTCCCGCCTTCGAGATCACCCGCCAGGTCGCCCCGGGGTGCAAGGTGATGACGATGGGCTTCGGCGGCGTGGACCAGAAATGGATGGACGAGTTCCTCGCTGCGGGGGGCGGGAAGGCCTGCGATGTGTACGCCATCCACCCCGGCTGCCATCCCCGGGCCCCCGAATACGTGGACGCCGACAAGTCTTGGCGGCTTCGGCCCCAGCTCGACACGACCTTCGCCGCGGCCGCCCAGGGGGGCCAATCGGTATGGTTCACGGAGATGTACTCGCCGACCCCCCCGTCGCGCACCCAGGCCGATCTGCGCACCTCGGCGGATTATCTGGTGCGCACCTACGCGCTCTCGCTGGCGCGCGGGGTGCGTGTGGTCAATTGGTACACCTTCCGCGACGGAACCTGGTTCGCCCAGAGGCAGAAATCCACCGATATCGAATACAGCTTCGGCATCGTCTACGCCGACCTCACGCCGAAGCCCCAATTCGCCGCCTACGCCGCGATGACCGAGCAGCTCGAGGGTCGGCGATGCGAAGGGCGCCTCGATCTCGGGGCGGAGGATCTCTACGGCCTGCGTTTCGGGGGCCGGGAGCCCGTCGACCTGCTATGGAGTTACCGGGAGAAGAGCGAGACCGATCTTCCCTGGTGGCCCCGGGAAAAGTACGCCGACCAGCACCGCCGCCCCGGGGAGCCCTGGGTGGAGCGGTGGAAGGCCCCCGTTTCCGTCGCCCTTCCCGCCGCGGGCGCGGTCACGGTCATCGATCTCATGGGGAACGAGAAGACGGTGGCGGCGGTGGGCGGGAAGGTCACGCTTTCGCTTACGGGCTCGCCGGTGTACGTGCGCGGACTTTCGGGGATGAAGACGCGCGCTCAAGTCTGGCCGGATTAGGCGCCCCCGCATGGCACGAAGCGCGATCCGGCCCCCCACCCTCAAGGATATCGCCGCCGAAGCGGGGGTGAGCATCGTCGCCGCGAGCGTCGCCCTCAACCCGAGCGCCCGCTCCCGGGCGAAGGTGGGCGCCGCCACGCGGCGCAAGGTGCTTCGGATCGCGGAAAAGCTCCATTACAAGCCGAACATGTTCGCCAGCGCCCTGCGCCAACGGGGGGCCGGGCGCATCGGTTTCGCCGCGGACCGCTTCGACGACCTGGCGAACAACGAACTCAAGCACCGGGTCCTGCGCCTCGGCATCCAGCGCAAGGTCGCGATGACCTTCCTCAATTTCGACGCCTATTCCACCGCCGCCTCGATGCTGCGCGACATGCTCTCCTACGATTTCGACAAGCTCATCCTCTTCCGCTTCTGGGACCGCATGAACGCCGGGGAGCGCGCCGCGCTGGCCGAGCGCTTCGGGGAGAGGCTCCTCGTCTTGGATGTCCGCAGCGAACGGGACCGCGCACGCTACGGGGTCTCCTTCCTCTCGATGGATTTCGACCTCGCCTGGGGGCAGATCTTCGCCCACGCCGCCGAGGCCGGCTACCGGCGGGCCGCGGTGCTCACCTACCTCCTGCCGCCGGGGCTCCCGGGCACCAAGGTCTTCGTCAGCCCCCAGGAGGAGCGGCTCAAGCAGCTCAGCCGCGCCCACGGCGCGGGCTTTTTCGACCATCGTCGGGACGTCTTCAGGGCCGATCTCGGCTCGCCGAAGGCGGTCTACGTCGCGACCCGCGCCCTGCTCGAGCGGGGAGTTGACTTCATCAAGATCCACCACGACCAGATCGCCCCCATGGTCTACCGGGCGGTCCGGGATGCGGGGAAGCGCATCCCCCAGGAGGTCGGCATCGCCGGGTTCGACGACCTCTATTTCGCCGAGTACCTCGACCCGCCCCTGACGACCGTGCGCAACGATTTCGGGGCCTACGCGAAGTCGATCTTCGACTGGCTGGAGGAGCCCCGACCTACGGTTCTCATCCCCCATGAACTCCTTGTGCGCGGGAGCACCCGAAGGCGCTGAGGGGGCGCTTCGGCGCCCGTGCCGCCGGACGGACGCTCCGATGGGCGATGGGTGGACGGCCCCATGGGCTCAATTTACACTTCGGACGGTGGGTCCGCGGCCCCTTTTGACCGGTGGATGGGCATCGATTTGGAAGCGCGCGTGCGCCCGGGATCGCCTGACCGCAGCTTGAATAATCCATAAGGATAACATATGAAGATCTGGTTCGAGACCCCCCGGCGCGCGGTCCTCCTTTCGCTGCTCCTCGCCTCGATGGGGCCCCGTCTCCATCCCGCCCGGGTCTTTCCCGTCGATTCGCCCGCGGCCACGTGGTCCCCGGGTAATTGGGCCGGGGACGAGGGCCGCGGCGGCGCGAAGTACCGGCAGGCCTGGAACACGGGCGCCTATATGCGTTGGACCTGGCAGAGCGGCGCGGCCCAGCCCAGCGCCACGCTGCTCCTGGACGACCGCCTTTTTCCCGAGAAGTACCGCCGCCCGAGCCTCGCCTACGCCATCGACGGCATTTGGAGGGCGAAGGTCCCGGTGACGAACGAGCTCGAGATCGTGGAACTGCGCAAGGCGAGCGGTCCGCACGAGCTTTTTGTGGTGCTCACCGCCTCCCGCCAGCAGGATCGCTGGGGCGCGCCCGGCATGCCCGCGACCAACGCCCTGCGCATCGAAGGGCTGCGTGTCGACGACGAGTCCCGCCCCGTCGAGCGCAAGGCCGCGGGCCCATGGGCGCTCATCCTCGGGGACAGCATCACCGAAGGCATTGGGGGTGGCGAACTCGCGGGCTACGGCTGGCTGCTGGGACAGTCCCTGGCCGGGGCGGGATGGGAGTTCTGCCAGAGCGCCTGCGGTTGGAGCGGCTGGCTGGCCCCGGGGGACAATCCCCGGGACGTGCCGGGCTATTACGTGATCACCAACGGCGCCGACGGGGCGATCGTCTACCTCGACGCCGCCAGCCGCTGGAACAAGATCGATGGGGATCGCCATAGCCTGCTCGACGCCAACGGCCATCTAAGCGGCTGGGGCCAGGTCAACCAAGAGCCCGCCCTCATCTTCATCAATTACGGCACCAACGACAAGGGTTGGTACAAGGGCGATGGAGCGCTCGTCGCCGCCAGCATTCGCCGCGGCCTCGCCGCGCTGCGGGGGGCGGCGCCCCGCGCGACGATCCTCGTGATGATTCCCTTCAACCAGGCGGCCGCGGCCGATCTGAAGGCCGCCGTGGAGGAGCGCCAAAAGGGCGGCGACGCCCTGATCCACTGCATCGACCTCGGGCAGGGGGTGGCCCGGGCCCTCAGTTCGCCGACGAAGCCCCTCGGCGACCTGCACCCCAACGACGCCGGCTACGCTTGGCTAGCCTCCCTCATCATCCCCCGCGTCTTCACGCGGTTGGGTTTGCGGGTCGAGTAGGACAGGTGGCCGACTCGACGGGGAAGTCGAAACTCTCATCGGTCGCGGCCCATCGGCATTTCCACCGCCCAGCGTTCCAGGAACGGGGTCGGCCGTTCGCGGACGGGCGCGAAATCGTAATAAAGCACGACGGCCTGCCGGGCGAGATACATGCCCGAGTCGTAATGGAAGGCGACGGTCTGGACGGGATGGCTTTCCCGCCCCCCCATCCCGGTGCCGGCGGAATCGGCTGAGGACCGGCACCCCGGCACGGCGGGGGCCTTTTCGCGGGAAAGATGCGCCTCATGGCCCCGCTCCACGATCGGGTGGTCCTCGAACCAGGCTTCCAGATCGCCCTTCGACCAGAAGAACGCGGCGGCGATGACCCCGCAATTCACCGAAAGGTCACGACCCCAGGCGCCCGAGCGCCAGGCGGCGTAGGATTCGCCGCGCTCGGTGAAGACGAAGCGGCGGGCCTCCTTCCCGGAGACCTGCCAGCCGCGCAGGGTGAGTTCCGTGTTCCCCTCGAGGATCCATTTAGACCCCCCCTCCGGGGCCACCGGCTCGCCGCTGACGCTCGAGAGGCCGTCGATCACCAGATTCGCCGCGGCCCTCACCGGAAGGGGGTTGTGGAGGCGCACGCAATAGCGCTCGCCCGGCACCGCCTCGATGAACGGTTTCCCCCATTTAGCGCCCTCCGCCTTCGCCACCCCCGAGTCGCCGCAGACCTCGACGCGGAATACGTAGGGATGGGCGCGGTTTTCGTAGAAAACGTCGTTTCCGCGGATGACTTTCGTGCGGCAGGTGAATGAATAGGAAATCGAGGCTCCCGCTATGGGCGCACCGAGTAGCACCCCGTACGCGAGCATCACCAGGCAATTTTTCGTCATCGTAGCCTCCTCCGGACATCCGGCAATGGGACTACGTTGATCTCAGGGAAAGGTAACAAAAAAAAGGGGGGGGGGATGCCGCCTTCGCTCGATCGCTGGGCAGCCATTTTCCACAGCCCTGCCACAAGAAAGACCATGGTATTCCCATCCCGCTTGGGTTATTATTGCCGTGATTCGGTCCGTCCCCCCCCGATCTTTCGACCCATCAACGCCGCCACAGGAGTTTCCCGATGCCCTCCCGCCCCGCCTCCCGCCCCGTCTTCCACCTCGTGCCCAACGCCCACCTCGACCCCGTATGGCTCTGGGATTGGCGCGAGGGCCTCAACCAGGGCATCGCCACCTGCAAATCGGTGCTCGATCTCATGGACGAGTTCCCCGCCCTCACCTTCATCCGCGGCGAAAGCGCGATTTACGAGCATGTGAAAGCGCGGGATCCCGAGACCTGGAAGCGCCTGGCCAAGCGCATCAAAGAGGGCCGCTGGGATGTGGTGGGCGGCACCTATATCCAACCCGACCATAATCTCCCCTCCACCGAGACGCTCTTCCGCCTCTACGCCAAGGGCCAGGCCTGGTTCCAGGCGAACCTCGGGAAGACCGCGAAGTCGGCCTGGTCGGCGGACCCCTTCGGCCATAGCATGGGCATCCCCGAAATTCTCGCCGATTGCGGGATGGAAAATCTCGCCTTCAGCCGTCCCCAGGAGAACCTCTTCTCCATCCCCAATCCCGCCTTCTATTGGGAGGGGGCGAGCGGGCGGCGCATCCTTTGCTACCGGGTGCCCGTGGGCTGGTACGGCTGCGAGCGGGATGAGATTCCCCGGCGCCTCGACGGGGCCCTCAAGTATTCCGCCGAAAAGAAGCAGGGGATCATGGGGCTCTTCGTCGGCCTCGGCGACCACGGCGGAGGCCCGAGCCGGCGCCAGCTCCTCGACGTGCAGGCCTGGGCCAAGGCCCATCCCGAGGTGGAGGTGCGCTTCTCCCATCTCACCGGCCTCTTCTCGGCGCTGCGTGCGGCGGAGAAGGCCGGGGCCAAGTACCCCGTCATCAAGGGCGAGATCAATTATTGCCTGCGCGGGTGCTACGCCTCGGTGGCCCGTTTCAAGTTCCCATACCGAAAGGCCGAGGCCGAAGTGCTGCGCACCGAGAGTGCGGCGGCGGCCTTAAGCGCGGCGGGCCTCGCCGCGAAGGCGGACCTGGGCGCCGCGTGGAAATCGCTCACCTTCAACGCCTTCCACGACATCATCCCCGGCTCCTCCATCGAGCGCGCCTATGAAGACCAGATCGCCTCGAACGGCGTCGCGATCCACCAGGCCCAGGGCGCGGCCAACGACGCGCTCCTCGACCTGGCCCGCAAGATCGACGTGCGCGTGCCCGAGCCGGGGGCCGACCAGCCCTCCGCCATCCCCTTCGTCTTCTTCAATCCCCATCCCTGGCCGTACCGCGGGATGCTCGAGATGGAAGCGAGCATGGACGACCGGCCCCTCTGGGCCCACCGCGGCAAGCCCGAAGAGTGCCGCATCGAATTGCGCGCCCCCGACGGATCCCTGCGGCCGTGGCAGCGCATCGAGAGCGAGAGCGAAGTCTGCCTCGACATCCCCTGGCGCCGGCGCATCGTGTTCCCCGCCGAGATCCCGGCCATGGGCTGGGCGGTGTATTCCATGGGTTGGGTCGAGGGCGCCCGGCAGGTGACCGCCAAGGGCGCGGATGCGGGCGCGCCGTCCCCCGAATCGATTCGATGCGGGGCCTGGGCGGTGGAAGCCAAGGCGGGCGGCGAGGCCGTGAGCCTGATGCGGGATGGGAAGCCGCTTTTGGACGGCAAGGGCCTCGGCGCCATCGTCGTGGACGATCCCTGGGGCTCCTGGGGCGGCATGGGCGAGGAGAAGGAATCCTTCGACTTCTCCACCCTCCTCGAGACCTGGAAGATCGACGGGGTGGAGGTGCTCGAGAAGGGGCCCCTGCGCGCCGCGCTTTGGGTGCGCTTCTGCGGGAAGAACTCGCGGCTTGAGCTCACCTTCCGCCTGGAAGGGGGCCGCGATGCGGTCGACCTGGAAGCCCGGGTCTTCTGGAACGAGCGGGGCGCCCGCCTCAAACTCGTCCTCCCCGGGATGGACGAGGCCCGCTTCGATGTGCCCGGCGGCGAGATCGATCGGGGCGCGGTGGGCGAAGTGCCCGCGCGCAGGCAGGTCGTCGGCAAGCGCTTCGGATTCGCCAGCGATTCCTTGGCGAGCTACGAGATCAAGGACGGCGCGCTGCGGCCCACGATCGTGCGCGCCAGCCGCTACGCGACGGAGAAGCGCCATGCGGCCGCCGAGCAGCCCTGGAAGCCCGCGGTGGATGCGGGGGAACTCCGCTTCCGCGCGGTGCTCGCCCCCGGCGGCGCCGACTGGACGCGCCTGGCCCAGGAATTGGAGAAGCCACCGCTCGTGGCGCTCTGCCCCTACAAGAAATGGAGCGGGAAGGGCAAGGCCGCGGGCCTTCCGCCTTCCGCCTCGCTCCTCTTCCTCGAGAATCCTTCAATTGAATTCTCGGCGCTGAAGCCCGCCGAAGACGGGAAAGGCTTCGCCCTCCGCCTCCAGAATCGGGGCCGCTCGGCTCAGACGGTGAAGGCCGTCTGGCAGGGGAAGCCCCTGAAATTGGGCGCGCTGAAACCGCTGGAACTGGGCACCTGGCGCCTCGTGAAATCCAAGACCGGCTGGACGGCCAAGCGGGACAAAGGGATCAGCTAAGCGCGGGGGGCGGGGGAAGCTTGGCAGGGGGCAGGGTCATGCCCCGGAAGGAGGCGCCCTTCTCCGCCGCGAGGGAAACGATCTTGGCGCAGGCCAAGGCGTCGGAGAGGGCGTCGTGGTGCTTCAGCGGGATCTCCAGGTTTTGGCAGACCGCGGCGAGGTTGGTGGGGAAGATGCGGAATACCTTGCGCGCCAATTTCACCGTGCAGAGGAAGGGCGCCGTCGGAAGGGGATGGCCCGAGACGCCGCAGCAACGGGCCAGCACGCCCCGGTCGAACGAGGCATTATGGGCGGCGATGAAGGCCACGCCCTCGAAGAGCGGCCTCAGCGAGGGGTACACCTCGCCGAAGGGGGGTTCCCCTTCCACTTGCCGCCACGTGATGCCGTGGAGGTAGGAGAAGACGAAGGCGCTGCGCGGGGGGCGGATGAGGCGGTGGACTTGGTGGAGGATGCGCCCGTCCTCGACGACGATCACGCCGATGGAGCACGCGCTATCGCTCTGGTAATCGGCGGTCTCGAAATCGATGGCCGCGAAGCGCAGGGGGGCCGGGGATTTTTTCTTCCGGGGCGCTTTCGCGGTCGTCGGGGCGGGGGCCCCGCTTTCGGGAATCGGCGTGTCTTCGGGGGCCATGGGTCGTCCGGCCCCTATTCTACCTCGAAGGCCGGCCCGAGGAAGCCGGTTCTTCCCCTGGGCGATCGAAGTCGCATGCACGGCTCGAACCGCGCGTGGCGCCCCGTCGCCAATTCCCCGGGCTGTCCCCGGCGTATTTCTTGAAACAGCGGTTGAAATGGGGCGCATCGGGAAAGCCGCACGCCGAGGCGATGCGGTGGATGGGCATCGCGGACTCCCGAAGGAGCGTGCAAGCCGCCTCGAGGCGCATGCGGGCGACCCAAGCGGCGAACGTGCCCCCCGTCTCCCGGCGGAACAGGGTGCTGACATGGGCTCGGGAGAGGCCCAGACCGCGGCACACCTCGTCGAGGTAGATGGGCTCGCCCAAGCGGGCGCGCACATGGGCGAGGATGAGGCCGATCTCAGGGCGGGCGGAAAGTCGTGGGGCGGGCCGCGATTCGGCCAAGCGTGCGGCCCCCAGGCGCAATTGGTCGAGGAGGGATTCTAGGCGACGGGCATCCCATCGGGGAAGGCGATCCCAGGCTTTTCGCCAATCTGCTTCCTTCCAGGCTCCCGGGATGGGGGACTTGGGGAGCCGCTGGAAATCGCTTTCCCCGGTGGGTTCGAGGCGCAGGCGCCCCGTGATGAGGGCTCCGACGGGTCTTCCCCCGACGATCACCGGCACCACCACATCGGTGAGGCCGGCGTGGCAGCGGTACGGGATCTGGCGGCCACGGCGGCAACCCTCGCCGACGAAATGGGCGTTGCATTCCCGGCACTTGGCCGACAGGGCCGGGTGGCGGGCGAGGAGATCGCAATAATTCACGGGCCGCTCCCCGAGGTCGGGCGACAAGAAGACTCCGCCCGCCGGATCGGCCAACCGCACGGGCACGCCGAAATGCCGAAAAAGGGAACGGGACCATGACGCGAAGCCGGGGGCCTTGGAAAGGGCGCTGGCGCGCCCCGGGTCGGAGAGGGAAGTTCCGCGTCGGACGGGCATGCCCCTATTCTGCCCCGCGGGCGGACCGAGCGCAAGACAAATCGTAAAAAACGACAAGGGGGGCGGGTTTCCATCGTGGGCAAAGTCCGCCTCGGACACTACAATCGGCCATGCTCGCCAACAATCCGTACCGCCTTCTCATCGTCGCCTCGCTCCTCCTAGGCCTACTCCCCTGGGCCCATGGGCGAGACTACCGCCTCGTCTCTTCCAACGGGGTTCCGAGGATCTTGGAGGATGGGGTGGCCATCTCCACTCGCATGTTTTATGGCTACACGTCGGCGACCCGTTCGGGATTCGTCAACGTGGGCGCGGCATGGCAAAAAATTGAAGTGGAGATCACGGCCCCGGAGAGCGACCCACAGGCCCACCTCCATTTCCGCCTCGGCGAGGAAGCGGGAAGCCTCTTCTTGGATGACGTCTCTTTGACGGACCTCACTACCGGGGAACAAATCCTCTCCGATTCCTTCGAAAACGGCGGGGAATTGCCGGGGAAGTGGCGGGATTGGAAAAGTGAAGCGTCGGCACCCGCCTCCCTTTCCCGATCAGCGGGGCCCGAAGGAACTTTCTTGGCGATCCGCCTCGGTGAATCCGTCCCTCCCGAACCGGGGAAGGCGGGGAAAACGGACCCTCGTTTAAAGGGCTATCACGTCCTCTACGGGCCCATCGCCCTGACCAAAGACCATCGCTATGCACTCCGCATGAGGGCCAGGGCTGGCGGGGGCGAGCGCCGCCTGAGGGTCGAGTTCAAGCGCCAGGGCGGGGATTTCAGAAGTTATGGGGGAATGAGGCCGCCTTTCGCCGAGCAGGTCCGCCTCGCGGGTGCCCACGGGGTGGATTTCGTGAGTTTCGACGCCCCCTGCCCCTGGCCCGAAAGCGGGAAGCCCGTCGACTACGGCTCGACCCTGCGCGCCTGCGCCGAGGTGCTCGCGGCCAATCCGAAGGCGAAACTCATCCCGCGCCTCAGCATGAATCCCCCCGAGACCTGGAGGCGAGCCCATCCTGCAGACTTGGTGGAATACGAGGACGGGAAAAAATCCGCCCATGCCTCGGTGGCCTCGATGGCCTACGGGAAGGATGCCTTCGAGGCCCTGCGCGGGGTCCTGCGCGCCATGGAGAAGGCCTATGGCGCCTCCCTCGCGGGCTACCACCTCACGGGCCAGAACACCGGGGAGTGGTTCTACCCCGAAGCCTGGGGGTGGAGGTTCGTCGGATTCGAGGAACCCATGCGCGAGGCCTGGCGGAAGAAGGGCCGGGGCCCCTTCCCCGAAGCCAAAGACCGGCGGGGCGTCGGCCCGATGGCCTTCCTGGATCCGGCGATGGACGGCGATCGGGTTTTATTCAACCGTTTCCTCCAGGACCAAATGGCCGATCTCCTCCTGGCGCTCGCCCGCGTCGTGCGCGAAGAGACGGCGGGAAAGCGGCTGGTCCTCCTATTCTATGGATACACCTTCGAGATGGCGACCTACGCGAACGGCCCCGCGTGCACGGGCCATTTCGCCCTGCGGCGGCTCCTCGCCAACCCGGACGTGGATATCCTCTGCGGCCCCATCGGCTATACCGACCGGCAGGCGGGCGGCGGCGGCCCGTGCATGGCCGCGGGGGAAAGCCTCGCCCTCGCCGGAAAACTCTGGCTCAACGAGGACGACACCTCCACCTGGCTCGCCCGCCCGAATTTTTTCGACTACCCGGGCTGGAAATCGGGCCCCGCGACGGTGGAAGACAGCCTCGCGGTCGTGCGGCGCAACCTCGCCCAGAACCAGATCCGCCAATTCCCCACCTGGTGGATGGACCTGGGCGCCACGGGCTGGTGGAACGATGGTCGGCTTTGGGAAGAGCAAACGCGCTTGAAGCCGGCCCTCGACCGGTCCCTGGCCGCGCCCAGACCCTTCCGGCCCGAGATCGCGCTGGTCGCGGATGAGGAAAGCAGCCTTTGGATGGCGGGCAATGCCGCGGCGCGTCAGAGCATGCGCAGCCTGGTCTACGAAAGCCGCACCAATCTTTCCCGCGTGGGCGCGCCTTCGGGGCAATGGCTCCTTGACGACGTGGTGGGCGGGAAGGCGCCCGCCCGTCTCCACGTGGTCCTCAACGCCTTCCGTCTCACCGCCGCGCAGCGCAAACGCCTGGCCTCTTCCCTTGCCGCCTCCAGCGTCGTTTGGTGCTGGGCGCCGGGGTACCTGGACGACGCCGGATTCTCAACGCAGGCGACGGAAGAACTCACCGGGTTCAAGGTGGAGCGGATGCCGGAGGACCTCGCGGCCATGGCCACGGCCACCGCGGCGGGTTTGCGGCTCGGCCTGCCGGCGGCGTTCGGGGTCCGCACCAATGTCGCACCCTTGTTGTCCCCGGGAGAGGGCGCCGGCGATGAGGTCTGGGCCCGTTTCCCCGACGGCCGGGCCGCGGTGCTCGCCCGGGCCCTTCCCGGGAACCGCTGGGCTCTCTTCTGCTCCGTGCCCGATTTACCCACCGCCCTGCTGCGCGAAATGTCCCGCCGAAGCGGGGTCCACCTCTATACCGGGGAAGATGCCCATGTATGGGCCCACGAAGGCCTGGTCTCGTTGCACACCGTGAAGGAGGGGCCCCTCAAACTCTCCTTCCCGTCGGGCGCGGGCGTCCGCGATCTCGTTTCGGGGGAAAAATACCCGGGAAGGGAGTTGTCGCTCAACGTGCGCGCGGGGGAGACCCGGCTTTTCCAAGTCGAATAGCCGCCTATTTCGAGCCGGAGGATCTCCGCTCCAACAGGTAGACGATCTCGTCGTGGCCCCATTGCTTCGCCAGGGAGGCCGCGGTCATCCCGAACTTGTTCTTGAGCCGGGGATCGGCCCCGTTCTGGAGGAGCACGGCGACCACCCGAACCTTGCCGTTCATGCAGGCGTCGATGAGGGGCGTGTTGCCGTTCCCGTCCACGGCGTCGATCGGGGCGCCGCGGCCGAGGAGCATGAGCGCGAGGCCGTCGAAGCCCTGGTCGGCGCAGACCTGGAGGGGTGTGGCGCCCCGCCCGTCCCGCGTATCGACGCGGGCGCCGGCCTTCAGAAGCAGGGTCACGGCATTGGCGTTTCCGTTCTCGCAGGCGAGGTGGAGGGGCCGCCTCCCGAAGGCCAGGCGCGTCTCGGTGGAGACGCCCTTGTCGAGGAGCGCGGCGAGGGCGGCGTCATCCCGGGTCTTGATGGCCCGGGTCAGGGCGTCCCGGTTCCCGGTGCAGGCCCCCAAGGCGAGGAGGGTTAACAACAGGGATGTGCGCCCGAAGCCCCCGGCCATCAATTGAGGGAGGGGTCGAGGGGGTAATTAAAGAGGAGTTCGTAGCGCCTCCCGAGGGAGAGGAGCACCCGCTTCCATAGGATGTCTTCGCTCCCGGGCTGGAGGGGGTAGAACAGGAACTCGCTTCTCACGGGGGCCACGAACCAAGAGACCTGCCGCATCTCCGCGGCGATCTGGTTTTTGCCCCAACCGGCGTACCCGGCGAAAAAGCGGATATCCGCGGGGCCCATTACGCCCTTTTCCACCAGGCGAAGGGCCTTCTCGAAATCGCCCCCCCAGAAGAGGCCGGGCCCGATCTCGCGGCTGCCGAGGGCGAGGTCGGCGCGCTTATGGATGAAGTGCAGGGTTTCTTCCTGGACCGGCCCGCCCTGGTGGAGCAGGAGTTCGCTGCGGTGGCGCTCGACGACGTCGCCCAAGCGCATGGGCAGGGGCTGGTTGATGACCAGCCCGAAGGACCCTTCCCGGTTATGGTCGCACAAAAGCAGTACCCGCCGGCGAAAATTGGGGTCGGCAAGGTTGGGCGCGGCGACGAGCAGGGTGCCGACGGCCGGCTCCATGGTCGGCACGAATTGCAGGACCTCGCCCTCGAGTTGCGATCGCTCGGGTCGTTTCATGTACTCATATTAATCTTCCCCGGGGGTGATTTCAAACCCCCCGGGGGCCCTTGCCAAAAGGCCCCGGACCGGGACGGGCCCGCGGCGTTTCGGGTGTAAACGTATGCTTTTCTTGACGCAAATCGGGCCCCGGCCTATAATCTTCGACCCCTCGGGGCGTCGGGTGGAGGATTTGTGGTGCTCAATCAATTCAGTCTGACCGAAATCGGGGCCATTTTCCGCAATAGCACCTTCCCGATCATGCTGGGGATGGCCTTCCTCCTCATCGCCCTGGCCGGTTTCTTCGAATACCGCCGGAAAAACAACCCGGCGATCCCCCTCCTCGTGGCGGCCACCAGCATCCTGCTGCTGAAGGCCATCCTGATGCTGCTGGTCAACCGGCACATCGTCTGGGACGCGGGCCTCAATTGGGAGCGCATCCCCTGGACGGCCTGGAACAACGCCATCCTCGAGGCCGTCACCACCCTGGCGGTGATGTACGTCCTTTTCCTCCTCATCCACCGCAAAGCCTCGGGCCGCCGCTACCTGATCTTCAACGGGGGCATCCTGGCGGGCATCATCGCCCTCGGGTTCCTCGCCGGCAGCGACCTCGTCACCGCCACGTGGATCGGGAACCAGCAGCACTGGATCGTCATGGGCACCCACCTCTTCAACATGTGGATGCTCGAGCAGCTCGTGCGGAAATCCAACGAGCTCTCCGACTACACCGATCCCGACGACCCGCACCTCGTCACCAGCATCGGGGTGCTGCAGATGTTCTGCCGCACCTCGCTCTTCGCCAACGGCGTCTTCATCTTCGCCGGCTCGAGCCCGACGGTGGTCTACCTCGGCCAGGCGACCCAGGCCGTCGCCTATTTCTTCTTCATGCTCTTCTCCGGGCACCTCTCGAGCATCTCCTATTGGGAATCGCGCGACCGCGTCAACGCCGTCACCCGCGAATCCCAGATCATGGTCGAGCTCTTCGAACTCATCAACAACACCATCACCAAGGCCAAGGGCGTCGACGAGGTGCTGAAGCTCATCACCGAGTCGGCCGCGCGCACCACCACCGCCGCCGGCGCGGCCATGTGGCTCTACCGCGAGAACAAGCAGGCCTTCGAGAACGTGTCGATCGCCGGGGTGTATCCGCCCCTGCGGCCCGCCAAGAACATCTCCGTCTACCGCCACGACACCATCAACCAGAAGACCTCCCAAGAGAAATTCGGCTACGGCAAGACCTACGCCGGGGTGGTGGCCGAGACCCGCGAGCCCATCCACGTCAACGACCTGCTCGACAAGCCCCACCCCCTGGTGGAGCAGACGACGAAAGACGCCTTCGACATCAAGTCGCTCATCTGCGTGCCCATCCTCGACGAGGAGAACAAGGCCATCGGCGTCATCGGCGTGGTGAATAAGGACGACCTCTACTCCCGCTTCACCCCGAGCGACCTCTCGCTCTGCCAGGTGCTGGGCAAGCAGACGATCCTCGCCATCCGGCACTTCGAACTCATCCAGGAGAGCATCGCCAAGAAGGTCAGCGACCGCGACGTCTCCATCGCCAGCCAGATCCAGCAGAACCTGCTGCCCACCGAGTACATCGAGCAGGAGAACTACGAGTTCCACGGCTTCTCGGTGGCGGCCAAGGGCGTCGGCGGCGACTATTTCGACATCATGAACCTCGAGCCGGGCCGCTTCGGCGTCATCATGAGCGACGTGGCGGGCAAGGGCATCCCCGCGTCGCTGGTCATGGTCATGATCTCCACGGTCTTCCGCACCATGGCGGCGAGCACGAGCTCCACCAAGGTCATGGCCGAGCGCGTCAACGAGGCGCTGTGCAACAGCTCCACCATGGACCGCTACGCCACCTTCTACTATTTCATCGTCGACATGAACAAGGGCGAGATGGTCTACTCGAACGCGGCCCACGGCCCGCTCCTCGTCTACCACGCCAAGCGCGACGAGTTCGAGCTCTACGATACCGGCGGCGTGCCGGTGGGCATCGCCCGCGACGCGGCCTACGAGGAGAAGACGGCCAAGATCGACAAGGGCGACATCCTCGTGCTCTACACCGACGGCATCACCGAGGCCATGAACCTGAAGCGCGACCAGTACAGCATCGAACGCCTCAAGGAGCAGGTGAAGCTCCACATGGACAAGCCCGCCAACGAGATGACCAAGGTGATCTACGCCGACGTGAAGGAGTTCTGCGGCACGGCGCCCCAGCACGACGACGAGACGCTGCTCATCCTGAAGCTTCGCTAGGGGGGGCGAGGGATCAACCCCCGCTCTTTCCGGCGCGCGGGTAAAGACGCTTTTTAATGCCTTTCATCGACGCGCCCTGGAAACGCCTCGTGCGTTTCCAGAGTGCCACTCCGCGAGAATGCCCTCGTGGCGTGCGCGCCGAGTGAAAGTCGCTGAAAGTCATTAAAAAACGCCTTCCCTTAGCAGCGCCGGAAAGAACGCCACACCCAGTCTTGGGTGTGTGGGGGTAGTTCGTGAACGATATTCTCTTTTCGACGGGCGCGATCGGGCCCCTCAAGCTTCGAAACCGCATCATCCGCGCGGCGGCGTTCGAGGGGATGTGCCCCGGGGGGGTGCCTTCGCCCTCCCTCGTGAAATACCACCGCTCCGTGGCGGCGGGCGGGGTGGGGATGACTTCGGTGGCCTATGTCGCGGTGGTGGACGGGGGGAGGACCTTCCGCCACCAGGCATGGATGGACCCCCGCCTCGTCCCCGATTTCCGGAAAGTCACCGACGCGGTGCACCGGGAAGGGGCCGCCGTCTCGGTACAACTCGGCCACGCGGGGAATATGAGCGACCGAAAGGTCTCGGGGGAGCGGGCGGTCGCGCCGTCGGGGCGCTTCAATCTCTTCGGCTTGGCCCTGCCGAGGCGCATGGGCGAAGCCGAGATCGAGCGGATGGTGGAGGCCCACGGGCGCGCGGTGTCGACGGCCAGGGAGGCGGGCTTCGACGCGGTGGAGATCCATGCCGGCCACGGCTACCTCATCAGCCAATTCCTTTCGCCCCACACCAATCGGCGGAAAGACCGCTACGGGGGCAGCCTGGAGAACCGGGCCCGCTTCATGCGGGAGGTCCTGCGGGCGGTGAAGAAGGCCGCCGGAAACTCGATGGCCGTGGTCGTGAAGACCAATCTGGAGGACGGATTCCGCGGGGGCATGACCGCGGACGAAGGGGTCGAGGTCGCGCGGATCTTGGAGGCGGAGGGCGCCGACGCCCTCGTCCTCTCCGGGGGTTTCGTGAGCATCACGCCGTTTTTCATGATGCGCGGCACCACCCCGCACCGGGAACTCATCCGCGCCCAGAAAAGCCCGCTGATCAAGCTCGGGATGATGGCGTTCTCCCGGATCATGGTCAAGGAGTATCCATGGCAGGAGGGATTCTTCCTCGACGGCGCCAAGCGCGTGCGCGCCGCCGTAAAGCTCCCCTTAGTCTATCTGGGCGGGATCGTGCGCAAGTCCAAGATCGACGAGGCCCTCGGCGCCGGGTTCGATTTCGTCGCCATGGCGCGCAACCTGGTGGCCGAGCCCGATTTCGTGGAGAAGATCCGCCGCGATCCCTCCCACGTCTCGCCGTGCCTGGCCTGCGGGCCCTGCAATAGCTGCGTGGCGGTGATGTACGACGGGGAATGCCGGTGCACCTGGTGGGAGCGCCAAGGGAAGCCGAAGGCCTGAACCGGCGCCGGGCGGTTGGCCGACGCTACGTTTTTTTCAGCGGTTTAAGCGCGTCTTCCATCTCGCCCGCGGCGTAAAGGAGATCGATCACCGTGATCCGCGGCCGCAGATCGCTGGCGTGGGTGAGGGCGAAGCGAGCCTCTTCCATGGTGAGGCCGCAGGCCCGGGGGGTGTTCGGGAGCGCGAAGCGGCGATAGAGGGAGAGGATGCGCTTGCGGTCGGCGAAGAAGGGGCGGAGCGCGGCGGGGTCGACCTTGCGCCGAAGGAGGGCGGTGGTGGCGGGGACTTTTTCGAGGAGCGCGAGTTTTTTCGAGATGGCCCCGTCAAGATCGATGCCGAGGCCCTTCCAATCCTTGCGGTGGCTATTGTAGAGACCCGCCGGAACCCGGAGGGGCCGGTCTTCCCCCAGGAGATCGAAGAGCCGTTCGTAGAAGCCGATCGCCCACCAGGTGCCGAAGGCGACCTGGAGGCCGTGGAGCGAAGGGGCGTGCCCCTTCGAGGCGTACCCGCGCATCTCCATGACGTGGGAGATATGGTGCTCGGCCCCGGAGGCGGGGAGCGAGTTGCCGCTCATCTGCATGGCGATGCCGGTGACCAGGAGGGTGCGCATGAGCGCCTCGAGGAAGGCGTCGCTTCGCGAGCCGCCCCGGCTCGCGGCGTCGAGGAGGGCATCGAGTTCCCGACGGATGCGCTTCCAGATTTCGGGGCAGAAGGACTCGAGACCGAGCAGTTCGCCCATGCGCCACTCGGCGTTGGCCACGTACTTCCCCAGGGCGTCCCCGATCCCCGCGCGGATCATCTTCTCGGGCGCGGTGCGGAAGAGGCGGGTATCCGCGATGGCGGCGACGGCGGGCGCGAGGCCCGTGACGGCCGTCTTGACGCCGTCCACCAGCACGGCGGCGTTGGCCGAGAGGTAGCCGTCCATGGACGGGGCCGTGGCGATGACGAGGTAGGGCCGGTTTTTCCCGGCGGCGGCGATCTTCACGAGGTCGTTGATCGTGCCGGACCCGACGGCGATGACGAAGCGGATGCCGGGATGGATGGCCTCCTCGAGGCGCCCGAGCGACTTGCGGTCGCAGGGGACAGCGCCCCGGTCCGGGAAGAGGAAGCACTCGGCATCGACGAGGGGCGCGATGGCCTTGCGGGCGAGGCGCGCCGTGTTCCGGTCGTAGACCGCCAGGGCCTTGCCGGAGAGCCCGCAGGCGGCGAGCACCCCGGGGAGGGAGGCGAGGGCCCCGGGGCCCGTGACGAGGCGTCGGGTGGTGATCGGGTGGGTCTTGCCGCAGGCGCAAGGCTTGGTTGCCCGCCCGGGAACGGAGAGGATTTCGCTTCGGAAGCTTTCTTTCGTCGGGTTCGGTCGTTGCCTTGTTTTGGGGCGTTTCACGGGCGCCGTCCTTTTTCCCGCAGGGTTTGGATCAGCCACGGGGGGTTATTGGTGGTGAGGATCTCCAGTTCGTCGAGGGGGAGCGCCTCGAGGGTTTCCACCGTATCGACGCACCAGGCGCCGGGGATGATTCCCAGGGCGCGGAACTCGGCGATGCGCGCCGGGGTGGCGGCGGAGGCCGGGAATCCCACGAAATCCATCTTGGAGTAGGTGCCCGAAGGGCCCGCCTGGAAGTGGGACATGTTTTCTCCGGGGAACCCCTGGGTGCGGACCCCGGGCCAATGGTCCTTGAGGTGGTGGAGGATGCGCGCATCGAAACTGGTGAGTACGCAACGCTGTAGAAGGCCGCGCTCAAGGAGGGCCTCCATGGTGCGGGCGCAATTCTCCTCGGTGGCGTCCTTGAGTTCCACGTTGAGGGTCGCCGCGGGGAATCGATCGGCCAGATCCAAGGTCTCGGCGAGGGTCGGCACGGGAAGCCCGGCGAAGCTCGGGTCTTTGCGGCTCCCGGCGTCCACCCGGCGGAGTTCCGCCGCGGTGATTGCCCCGACTTCCCCGGAGGCGGTGGTGGTGCGATCGAGGGTCGCGTCGTGGATGATGACGGGCACCTTGTCGCTCGTCAGCCGCACGTCGAACTCGAGGATCTCGACCCCGAGTTCGAGGGCCTTCTCGAAACCCAGGAGCGTGTTTTCGGGGTAGGTCGACGGCCAGCCGCGATGGGCCATGACCTGGATGGGGGGCTTCGGCGTCGGCATGGTTTCGCTCACCCCCCGCGAAGCGCGTTCTTAAGCCAACCAGGCTTGTCGGTGGTGAGGCCGTGGGCGCCCAAGGCGATGAATCGCCGAGCGGTCTCAGGGTCGTTGACCGTCCACACCATGAGGCCCAAACCGCTTGAGCGGATGGCCTCGGCGAAGAACGCGTCGTAGGGACCGCGGGTGCCCACGTCGAGGCCGGAAAAACCGAGCGTGCGGGCGGTGGCGATGGCCTCGCGGTAATCGGGGGCCCATCCATCGCCCTCGGGGCGGAAATCGAGGAGCCAATAGCATTCGTGCCCGGGGAGGGCCACGCGGACCTCCTTCATGACCTCCAAGGAGAAGGCGATGAAGACCACCTGGTCACGGTCGCCGCCCCAGCGTTGGATCGCCGTCGCGAGCGCGGGCACGATCTCGGGCCCCGCCTTGATCTCGGTGACGAGCCGCTTGCCGGGGGGGATCGTGGCCAGAATCTCGTCGAAGAAGGCGGGTTTGGTGCCGGCCCAGCGCTTTTCCTTCCAGGCGCCGAAATCCATGGACTCGAACTCGGCCCGGGTGAGATCCCCAGGGAGGCGATCGATCCCGGTGTAGCGTTTCGGGGTGTGGTCGTGCATCGCCAGGATATCGCGGTCGCGGGTGAGGGTGACGTCGATCTCCACCGCGTCGGCCTGCTGTTCCCACGCCAGGCGGATCGACGGGAGGGTGTTTTCCGGCGCCTCGGCGGAGCAACCCCGGTGGCCGATGATTTCGGGGCGTCGCGCGAAGTGAGCCAAAGAGTCGTCGCGCGACTTCTGGATCATGGCAGCGGGGTCGTCTGTGTAAAACCGCGTGAATCCCGATTGCCGCCATTGCGCGAGGGCGAGCGGATCGTTGACGGTCCACAGGCCGGCTTCGAGCCCGCCCTGACGGATGGCGTCGGCGAGGGGCGCGGCGGCTAGGCTGTCATGGAGGACTATCGCCTGGAAGCCATGGGCGGCCGCGATCGCCACATCGCTTCGGATCGGGTCGGATGGCCCCCGATCCCAGAAGACAGGAACCCCGGGAAGCGCCCGGCGGGCCTGCTGGAGGCGCTCCAAATGCCCGTCGTTGAACCCGACGCGGTCGGCGGCGTTCTCGGCTTGGACCGCGCGGAGGATCTCGGGGACGCAATCGTCCTTGGGTTGGAGGGAGAGGCGCGTGGCGGGATGGGATGCGAGGAGTCGCAGGGCTTCTTCGAGGAGGGGGATGGGCTCCTTCGGGCAGGCTTCGACATCGAGGCGGTGGCGCTTCCTGAACTCGGTGGCCGCGTCGAGGCCGGAGAGTTCGGCCCAAGTGGCCTCGCCGACGACAAGGTCGAGGTCGCAAGTGCGACCCGTGCGGTCGTCATGGAGGAGCACGAGGCGCCCATCGCGGGTACGGCGCACATCGGTTTCGATCCAATCGACCCCAAGTTCCAGGGCGAGGCGGAAGGCCCGAAGGGTGTTTTCAGGAGCGCGGGAGGCGTCGCCCCGATGGGCGGTGAGGCCAGTTCGGATCATGGGTTCTCCAGGGGATGTCGCCGCTAGGAAGGCGCAACCGCCTATTCTCAGGTTAGGCCGGGGACGGGCTGCGGGCAAGGAGGTCGCAGGGGGTTGACAATTTGGTAATCTAAGATATTACATAAAGTAAACAAGTAAGTAAACATCCCGAGAGCAGGGGAGGCCCCTCAGGCAGGGCGTTTACGCGAGCGCTTTGACGACCTGGTCGGGTTCTTCGCGGGAGGCTTGATTTCGCCGGGGGGCAGATCGCTCAGTCGATAGACGACCAGGGCCTTGGCGCTTCGAACGCCCGCTGGCAGGCGCACCGCATGGGGAAGTCCCCGCGAGAGGTAGGCCGTGTCGCCGGAACGCATGCGCCGGGGGTTCGATTCATCGTAGGCGAGGAAATCCACCTGACCCTCGAGGAGGAGGAAGAACTCTTCGGAATCATGGGCCAGGAGTTCGCGGGTCTTGGAAGCGGGTTCGTAGGTGACGAGGAAGGGATGCATGCCGCGATCGATTTTTTCCCAGGCCTGGGCCAGGTAAGTCATGCCGAAACGGCCGGCGTCGTCGCGGTCCACTGGGCGGCCCTCTTCCAAGCGGCCGAAGAGGATCGGGGGGGGGACGCTCTCCTTTTCGAAGAAGTCCTTCATCGGGATCCCCAGGGCGGTTGAGATGGCGTGCAGGGTGGCGAGGGAGGGGGCGACCCTGAAATTTTCCAGGCGGGAGATGAAGGCCTTGCTGACCCCGGCCCGCTTGGCCAAGGCTTCGACCGTCAGCCGTTGGCCGAGGCGGGCGGTTTTCATCACGTGGGCGAGGTGCATGAGGTCCAAGGTCGGATCCTGGGGGCTTCGGGCCGTGGGGTACTCTACAGGCGGAGGGGGGCCTAAGTCAACGAGGACCAAGGTGCGGCCCCGAAAAGCCAAAATCCCTTGGAATTCGCTTGATGGGATGGGCTTTTTGGTTGATTCCCTAGTTGCCTCACCTAAAAATCCGGACGAAACCCACCCCCATTGCCTCACCTAAATTCCGGTCAAGCGGTAGGTCTTCTTTTGGGTGTTTTTAGCCTGGATCTGCCCTGCGGGCAACCCTT
>JAFLEE010000110.1 GCA_017302015.1 Spirochaetota bacterium
GGGGGATGGACTGCCGGGAGGGGGGGAGGGGATGGCGCTGGGTGGGTTTTTTTCGGCGCAATTTCAGAGATTGCATCCATTACGACCTATTCTCTGAAAATTCGTTTTTAGGGCCCCGAATTTCCCATCCCGCCCCGCCCTTAAGAGAAACAGCCTCCGTTGGTATAATTCCCACCCCCATCCATCCAAAGAGGTTCCCTTGCCCCCCGTACATCCCCTGCGCGCCGAACTTGCGAAACGAATCGTTCTCCTCGATGGGGCCATGGGGACGGTTTTCCAGAAAAAGGGCCTGGTCGAGGCAGATTTTCGGGGGGAGGCCTTCAAGGATTGGCCGAAAGACCTCCGCGGCAATAACGACATCCTCTGCCTGACACGGCCCGACCTGGTGGAAGAGACCCACTTCGCCTACCTCATGGCCGGCGCCGACATCGTCGAGACCAATACCTTCAGCAGCACGCGCATCGCCCAGGCCGATTACGGCCTCGAGGAGCAGGTGCGGGCCATGAACCTCGGGGCCGCCCATTGCGCCCGCCGCGCCGTGGACCGCCTCGCCAAAGAGACGGGGCGCAAGGGCTGGGTCGCGGGGGCCATCGGGCCCCTCAACAAGACCCTCTCCCTCTCGCCCGACGTGAACAATCCCGGTTTCCGGGCCGTGACCTTCGAGCAGGTTTCCGAAGCCTACCTCGAGCAGATCCGAGCCCTGGACGAGGGCGGGGTCGACCTCTACCTGATCGAGACCGTCTTCGACACCCTCAATTGCAAGGCCGCGCTCTTCGCTGTGGAGGAGAACGCCCGCAAGACCGGCGTGCGCAAGCCGGTCATCGTCTCCGGCACCATCACCGACAAGAGCGGGCGCACCCTCTCGGGCCAGACGCCCGAGGCCTTCTGGACCTCGGTCAAGCACGCCGACCTCCTGACCATCGGCTTCAATTGCGCCCTCGGCGCCCGGGAGATGCGGCCGTTCCTCGAGAGCCTGGCCCAGATCGCCACCGTCCCCGTCCACGCCTATCCCAACGCCGGCCTGCCCAACGCATTCGGCGAGTACGACGAGACGCCGGACCGCATGGCGCCGTACCTGCGGGAGTTCGCCGATGCGGGCCTCGTGAACCTGGTGGGCGGCTGCTGCGGGACCACGCCCGCCCATATCGCCGCGTTCGCCGAGATCGTGCGGGGCCTCCCGCCGCGGGCCGTCCCCAAGCCCGACGGCCTCACGGCCCTCAGCGGGCTCGAGCCCCTCCTGCTCCGTCCGGGGACGAACTTCGTCAATATCGGCGAGCGCACCAATGTCGCCGGAAGCGCCGCCTTCAAGAAGCTCGTGCTCGCGGGCCAATTCGCCGAGGCCACCGCCGTCGCCCGCCAACAGGTGGAGAACGGGGCCCAGATCATCGACGTGAACATGGACGACGGGCTCCTCGACGGCGAGAAGGCGATGACCACCTTCCTCCAACTCATTGCCGCCGAGCCCGACATCGCCCGGGTGCCCGTGATGGTGGATTCCTCCAAATGGAGCGTGCTCGAGGCGGGGCTCAAGTGCCTGCAGGGCAAGGGCATCGTCAATTCCATCAGCCTGAAGGAGGGCGAGGCGAAGTTCCTCGAGCAGGCCCGGCGCGTGCGCCAGTACGGCGCGGCGGTCGTCGTGATGGCCTTCGACGAGGAGGGCCAAGCGGTCACCCTCGAGCGCAAGACCTCCATCTGCAAGCGCGCCTACGACCTCCTGGTCTCCGAGGTCGGCTTCCCCCCCGAGGAGATCATCTTCGACCCGAACATCCTCACCATCGCCACGGGGATGGAGGAGCACAACCGCTACGCCATCGACTTCTTCGGGGCGGTCCAGTGGATCAAGGCGAACCTCCCCGGCGCCCGCACCAGCGGCGGCGTGTCCAACGTCTCCTTCGCGCTGCGCGGGAACGCGGTGGTGCGCGAGGCCATGAACACCGCCTTCCTCTACCACGCCGTGAAGGCCGGCCTCGATATGGGCATCGTGAACGCCGGGCAGATCACCGTCTATGACGACATCCCCAAAGACCTCCTCGAACGCATCGAGGACGCCCTCTTCGACCGCCGCCCCGACGCCACCGAGCGCCTCGTCCAATTCGCCGAGACCGTGAAGGCCCCCAAGGGCGCCGCCGCCGTCGTCGACGACGCCTGGCGGCGGGCCCCGGTGGCCGAACGGCTCAAGCACGCCCTCATCAAGGGCCTCGACGCCTTCGTGGAGGCCGACGTGGAGGAGGCCCGCCTCGCCCTCGGCAGCCCGCTTCGGGTCATCGAGGGGCCCCTCATGGACGGCATGAACGTGGTGGGCGACCTCTTCGGGGAGGGGAAGATGTTCCTCCCCCAGGTGGTCAAGAGCGCCCGGGTGATGAAGAAGGGGGTGGCGGTGCTGCTCCCCTGGCTCGAGAAGGAGAAGCAGGCGGGCCGCAAGGCCGGCCGCGTCCTCCTCGCCACCGTCAAGGGCGACGTGCACGATATCGGCAAGAACATCGTGAGCGTCGTGCTCGCCTGCAACGGCTTCGAGATCGTCGACCTCGGCGTCATGGTCCCGGCCGACCGCATCGTGAAGGCCGCCCTCGAGGAGCGCATCGACCTGGTGGGACTCTCCGGGCTCATCACCCCCTCCCTCGAGGAGATGACCCACGTCGTCGGCGCCCTGGAGAAGGCCGGGGTGCACGTGCCCGTGCTCATCGGCGGGGCCACCACCAGCAAGACCCATACCGCCGTGAAGATCGCCCCGGCGACGAAGTCGCCCGTCATCCACGTCCTCGATGCCTCGCGCAGCGTGGGGGTGTGCGAGAAACTCCTCAACCCGGCCAGCCGGGAGAAGTATATCGGCGAGGTCCACGCCGAGCACGCGAGCCTGCGGGAACGCCACGCGGCCAACCAGAAGGCCGTGAAACTCCTCTCCCTCGGGGAGGCCCGAAAGCGCCGCGCCCCAGTCGATTGGAAGGCCTACACGCCCCCCAAGCCCGCCAAGCCGGGCCTCCACCTGTTCAAGGACCACGATCTCGCCTCCCTGATGCCCCTCCTCGACTGGGCGCCCCTCTTCCACGCTTGGGAGATGCGCGGCACCTTCCCCGCGATCCTGGAGGACGCCCGCCAGGGGGCGGAGGCCAAGAAACTCTTCGCCGATGCACGGGGCATGCTGGATGAGATCGTCTCCAAGGGCCTCCTCAAGGCGCACGGCATCTGCGCCCTGCTGCCGGCGGCCTCCGAGGGCGATAGCGTCATCGTCTACGCCGACGAGTCCCGCAAGAAGGAGCGCCAGCGCTTCCATTTCCTGCGCCAACAGATCGAGAAGGGCGACCAGAGCGCGTTCTGCCTGGCCGATTGGGTCGCTCCCGTCGGGTGCGGCAAACCGGATTGGCTCGGGCTCTTCGCCGTCACCGCGGGGCACGGCGCCCAGGAACTCGCCGCCCGCCACGACAAGGCCAACGACCCCTACCGTGCCATCATGGTGAAATCCCTCGCCGATCGTTTGGCCGAGGCGTTCGCCGAATGGCTCCACCGGGAAGTGCGCCTGCGTCTTTGGGGCAACGTGCCGGGGGAGACTCTGCCGCTGGAGGCGCTGCTGGCCGAGAAGTACCAGGGCGTGCGGCCGGCTCCCGGCTACCCGGCCTGCCCCGACCATACGGAAAAGGGCTCGATCTTCGAGCTTCTCGGCGCGACCGCGAACGCCGGGATGACCCTCACCGAGAGTTTCGCCATGTCGCCCGGCGCCTCCGTGAGCGGGTTCTATTTCCCCCACCCCGAGGCCCGCTATTTCGCCGTCGGCCGGATCGACGAAGCACAGGCGGCGGACTACGCCAAGCGCAAGGGATGGCCCGCTTCCGAAGCGGCCCGGTGGCTCGCGCCGAACCTCGGCTGATGCGCCTTCCCAGGGAAAAGGAGACGGTGGTGCCCCATGATTGAAACGACGCGAAACATTGCCAAGTTCCATTGCTGCGAGGATTGCGGGGAGCCGCCCCACGCCCTCGACGAGATCCTCTACACCTGCCCCAAATGCGGCGGGCTCCTCGAGGTGCGCCAGGATCTCGAGGCATTGCGCGGCGAGCGCAGCGGCGCCCAGTGGCGCAAGCATTTCGACGGGCGCCAGGGGACCATCGAATGGCCCTACGCCTCCGGGGTGTGGAACAAGAAGGAACTGGTGCTCCCCCAGATCGATCCGGAGCATATCGTAAGCATGTGCGAGGGCAATAGCAACCTCTTCTGGGCCAAGCGCCTGGGGGAGCAACTCGGCCTTTCCGACCTCTGGATCAAGCAATGCGGCGTGACCCATACCGGCTCCTTCAAGGACCTCGGCATGACCGTCCTGGTGAGCCAGGTCAACGGCATGCTCAAGACCGGCAAACCCATCCAGGCCGTGGCGTGCGCGAGCACCGGCGACACCTCCGCCGCCCTCTCGGCCTACGCCGCCTGGGCGGGCATCCCGTCCATCGTCTTCCTCCCGGCCAACAAGATTTCCATCGCCCAACTCATCCAGCCCGTCTCCAATGGCGCCCACGTGCTCTCCCTCGACACCGATTTCGACGGCTGCATGAAGATCGTGCAAGAGATCACCCGGCGCCATCCCATCTACCTCGCCAACTCCATGAATAGCCTGCGGGTCGAGGGGCAGAAGACCATCTCCCTGGAGATCTGCCAGCAATTCGGCTGGGAAGTGCCCGATTTCGTCATCATCCCCGGGGGGAACCTGGGGAACGTGTCGGCCCTCGGGAAGGGCTTCCTCGAAGCCAAGGCCCTGGGGATCATCGATCGCATCCCCACCCTGGTCGTGGCCCAGGCCGCCCACGCCAACCCCCTCTACCGGTCCTTCCAGGGCGGATTCAAGACGTTCGAGGCCGTCAAGGCCCGCACGACCCAGGCCTCCGCCATCCAGATCGGCGATCCCGTCTCCTGGAAGAAGGCCGTGAAGGTGCTGAAGGAAAACGGCGGCCTCGTCGAGGAGGCCACCGAGTCCGAGTTGGCCGACGCCGCCGCCCGGGGAGACCTCACGGGGCTCTTCAATTGCCCGCACACCGGCGTCGCCCTCGCCGTCCTCGAGAAGCTCGTCTCCCGCGGGGTCATCCAGCGCAAGCACCGCACGGTCGTGGTGAGCACCGCCCACGGCCTGAAGTTCAGCCAATTCAAGGTGGACTACCACCACGGCGCGCGGGAAGACTACACCGGCCAGTTCCGCAATCCCCCCGTCGCCCTGCCCGCCGACGTCGACGCCGTCGAGCGCTGCCTGAAGGACCGGGTCTTCAAGCGATGAGGGCGTTCCTTCGGGCTCTGCTGTCCCGGGGCCGCCGGTTCGCGTCCCTCGCCTGGCTCTTCTACCGCCTGACGCTGCGCAGCGAGATCCCCATCCGCAGCGCCTCGCTCTCGTTCAGCACCATCCTCTCGGTGGTGCCCATCATCACGATCATCTTCGGGGTGTTCGCCAATTTCCAGGCCTTCAGCGCCATGCAGAAGCAATTGGAGGATGCCCTCCTGGGGGTGATCCTGCCCCAGGCCTCCACGGTCCTGCGCGACGTCTTCCGCCAGTTCACGAATAATTCGGGGAAACTCACCGCCATCGGCCTGCTCTCCCTCTTCGTCACCACGGCCAGCGTCTTCCTCGACCTCAATAATATGGTCAACCGGATCTGGGAGGTGCGCGTGCGGCGCAACCTCTTCCAGAACCTCACGATCTTCTGGCTCGCGCTCACCCTGGGCCCGTTCCTCCTCGGCCTCTCCTTCGCCCTCTCCGGCGAGGTCGGGCGGCTCCTCGGGCAATTCTTGCCGACCGGCTGGTACTTCGCCCGCACCGGGAAGGCCCTCAGTTGGGTGCTCGGCTTCCTCGTCTTCTTCCTCATGTTCACCGTGCTCCCCAATACGCACGTCTCCAAGCGCCACTCGGCTCTGGCGGCCATCGTCACCTCCGTCGGTCTCGAGGCCCTGCGCATGCTCTTCGCGTTCTGGTACGGGCGCTTCACGAGCTATAACGCCATCTACGGGAGCCTCTCGGCGGTCCCCCTCTTCTTCCTCTGGATGTACCTCAACTGGTACGTCGTGCTCCTCGGGGTGCAACTCAACCGGTTCCTCGCCCACGTACGCGACCCCGACGAGGAACTTCGCAATAGCCGCAACGCCGTCCCCGAACTGGCGATCCTCCTCGCCCTGGGCGAAGGCGCCTACCAGCACCACGGCGGGATCACGGAACCCGAATTGGCCGCGCTGGTCCCCGTCACCGGCGACCGTTTCCAGGCCGGCCTGGATTGGCTCGTGGAGAAGCGCTGGATCGCCAAGGGCAACGAGCGCTGGGTGCTCACCGCCGCCCCCGAGACCATCCTCGTGCGGGATCTCTTTGCCATCCAACTCCCCGCCCTCCCGAGCGGGCGCGGCGGCGACGTCCTCGCCTCCAAGATCGCCGCGCGCCTCTCCCGCGTCGAGACGATCGCCCACCGCGCGCTGGCCAAGCGGACGCTGCGCGACCTGCTCAAGGCGAACTAAGCCGGCGCGGCTCGCCGGGTCCGCGCGCCCGGGAGCCCGCGGGGGTTCATTCGATAGGCGCGATCGTTGCCGGATTCGCCCAGCGGAGGAGGCACGTCGATAGGGCGGATCCCGTTTAACGCGGGTGACGCCTGGCGATTGCGGCGAGCGGGGATAAGCCCCACTGGCTCCTAGCCGTGGCCGATGAGCAGCCCCGAGAGGAACACCAGCGCCCCGCCCACGATCACCTGGAGGATGGACCGGATCATGGGCGTCTCCATGAAGCGGTTGCGGATCCACGCGATGACGAGGAGTTCGACCACGACGACGCCCACGGAGATCCCGATGGCGCTCTGCACGTCGGACATGAGGAAGGGGAGCGTGTGGAGGATGCCCCCGAGGAAGGTCATGAGGCCGGTGACCACGCCGCGCAGCAGCGGTTTGCCGCGGCCGGTGAGGCTGCCATCGTCGGAGAGGCCCTCGGCGAACCCCATGCTGATGGCGGAGCCCACGGCGGCCGCGACCCCGATGAGGAAGGTGCTGTGGGAGTTCTGGGTGGCGTAGGCGGCGGCGAAGATCGGGGCCAGGGTGGAGACGGAGCCGTCCATGAGCCCGACGAGGGAGGGTTGGATGATCTGGAGGATGAAGAGCTGGCGGCGCGTGCGGCCCTCCTCCACCTCGGGGATGGCCCCGCCCAGCACGTGGTGCGCCTGGGACTCGTGGTTGCGCTCCACCTCGGCCAGGTCGGAGAAGAGCTGGCGCGCCTCGACGTGGGAGGTCGTCTGGGCGGCGGTCTCGTAGAAGCGCTGGGCCTCGAGTTCATAGAGGGCGATTCGCTCGGCGATGGCCTGGTCGCTCATCCCGCCGACGCGGGTGAAATCCCGGCGGTGGTCGAGGAAGCCGGAGACGTCCTCCCGGCGGATGAGGGGGATGCTTTCCCCGTGGAGTTTACTGAAAAGGGTCGTCAGGGCCCTGCGGTGGCCGTCCTCTTCCTTGCGGATCTTTTCGATGGCCCGGGAGAGGTCGGGGTTCCGGGGGAGCACGGCCTTGGCCATTTCCTGGTAAATTCGGCCGTCTTCCTCCTCGGCGCTGATGGCTAAAGCGAGGATTTCCATGGGGGAAAGGGTGCGGAATGAGCGTTTCATGCCGAAATTTACCATCCAGAACGTCCTTTTGATTTTTACCCCCGGCCCGGCATATAATGGAGCATGGCGAACATCCCGGTCGACTTGTCCAATATCAACCAGCGCATCCCCGACGGCCTGAGCCCCGAGGGCGCCCCCTACCGCATCCTGGTGGTGGACGACTCGAAATTCGTGATCAAGCAGATCACGCAGATCCTGACCTCGGAGAAGTACGACGTCTGCGGATGCGCCGAAGACGGCGCCGAGGGCGTGGCGCTCTACAAGGAACTCAAGCCGGACCTGGTCACGATGGACATCACCATGCCCAAGCTCGACGGCCTTTCGGCCCTCGTGCAGGTCATCGAGTTCGACCCCAAGGCCCGCGTCATCGTCGTGAGCGCCCTCGGCAAAGAAGAGACGGTCAAGCACGCCCTCCTGAAGGGCGCCAAGAATTTCATCGTGAAGCCCTTCGACCGCGCCAAGGTGCTCGAGCGGGTGCGCAACGTGCTCAAGGGCGGGAAATAACCGTTCCTCGATTTTTCTCCCGGATCCGAGGCGCGCCGACGGCGAAAAGTCTCGTTCCAACAAATTTGGGCGAATGCGAGATCCTCACGGCTCGCGCCGGGAATTTCGCCATTTGGTGCCTTCAAACAGGTAAGAACCGGTTCCTCTTGACGCGGCGCGGCTTCGAGCAAGCCGTCGAACTCCTCGAGCGTATCCGGGAAATGAACAAGTCGAACGATCTCTGGATTTGAACTCGCGAGTTGTCGCGCGGGCGCATGATCTGACCGATCCTGGGCCTGAATCACTCCGTATCTTTATTGCGGCGCGCCGAGGGCCGCCTTGACCCCCATGAGGATCATCTGGGCCGCGATGGCCGCGATCACCAGCCCCGTGAGTTTGGAGAGCACCGCGAGGCCGTTCTCTCCCAGGATCTTTCGGATGGCTTCGGAGAGCAGGCAGAGAACGCCGGTGGCGATGGCCGCCGCCGCCACGGCCGAAAGGGCGAGCATTTTGGTGCCGATGGACGGGAGTTCGACGCTGAGCACCATGAGGGCCCCGATCGTCCCCGGCCCCACGGTGATCGGGATGGCCAGGGGAACCACCGCGATCTCGCCCTCCTTCTCTTGGCCCCCCGTACCGCCCCCGCGCACGAGGCCGATGGCGCTGATGAGGAGGAGCACGCCGGTGCCCACGCGGAAGGAGTCGAGGGTGATGCCGAAGATGCGGAAGAGGGCGGCGCCGAACCAGAAGAGCACGAGGCAGACGACGATGATCGCCAGCGTCATCTTGATGGCGGTGAGGCGCCGGCGGCCGGGGGTATAGTCGGCCGTCATGCTGATGAAGGAGGAGAGCACGAAGAACGGGGTCAGCAGGAAGAAGAGTTTCAGGAACAGGTTGATCCACCACGCCACGGGAGGCCTCCAAGGGTCGAGGCGGTATCGTAATCCCGAAATGGGATGCTTGCAACGCGGGAGGCGCGTCCTTGGCATTCCCGCTCGCTTTATCCTAAAATCATGCAATCAATTGCATTTCCCCGGAGTACCCCATGGCCATCAAGCCCTTCCTGGACGAGGATTTCCTGCTCGACACCGAGACCGGGCGCGCCCTCTGGCACGAGCACGCCAAGCTCATGCCGATCCACGATTACCATTGCCACCTCCCCCCCGAGCAGATCGCCCAGAACAAGGCGTTCGCCGACCTCGCCGAATTATGGCTCGGCGGCGACCATTATAAATGGCGCGCCATGCGCACCAACGGCGTGCCGGAGCGCTTCATCACGGGCGACGCGAGCCCATTCGAGAAGTTCAGCAAATGGGCCGAGACCGGGCCCCAGACGCTTCGCAATCCCCTCTACCACTGGACCCACCTGGAACTCCGCCGGTATTTCGGGATCGAGAAGCTCCTCTCCCCCGCGACCGCCCGGGAGATCTGGGAAGAGGCCAACGCCAAACTCGCCACCCCCGAATTCCGCGTCCACGGCCTCATCCGGCGGTCCAACGTGAAGGTCATCTGCACCACCGACGACCCGATCGACAGCCTGGAGCACCACCGGGCCGTGGCGAAACTCGGCCTGGGCACGGTCGTGCTCCCGTCGTTCCGCCCGGACAAGGGCATGGCCATCGAAGCGCCCCAGGCGTGGAACGCCTGGGTGGATCGCTTGGGCGCGCTCACGGGGGATTCGCTGAAGGATTTCGACGCGTTCCTGGCCGCGATCCAGAAGCGCCACGACTTTTTCGGCGAGAACGGGTGCCGGGTGTCGGACCGCGGGCTCGAAACCGCCTATGCCGAGGACTTCAGCCTTTCCGAGATCCGCAAGATCTTCAAGAAGGTGAGGTCCGGGAAGGCGCCGGACGGCCAGGAACTCCTCAAGTTCCGCTCCGCCATGCTCCTGGAGTTCGCCCGCATGGACCACGCCAAGGGCTGGGTCATGCAGATCCACATCGGGGCCCAGCGCAATAATAGCACCCGCATGAAGGCCGCCCTCGGCCCCGACACGGGGTTCGACAGCATCGGCGACGCCGCCGTGGCCGCCCCGCTGGCGAAATTCCTCGACCGCCTCGACCAGGACGACCGGCTCCCCAAAACCATCCTGTATAACCTGAACCCGCGCGACAACGAAGTGTTCGCCACCATGATCGGCAATTTCCAGGGCGGCGGCGTACCCGGCAAGATCCAGTTCGGCTCCGGCTGGTGGTTCCTCGACCAGAAGGACGGCATGGAACGCCAGATGAACGCGCTCTCGAGCCTCGGCCTGCTCTCCCGGTTCGTCGGCATGCTCACCGACAGCCGCTCCTTCGTCTCCTATCCCCGCCACGAATATTTCCGGCGCATCCTCTGCATGCTCCTCGGCCGCGACGTGGAGCATGGCGAGATCCCGGCCGACATGGAACTGCTCGGCACTATGGTCCGTAACATCAGTTTCAATAACGCCAAGGACTATTTCGGCATCCCGATCCCGTGACGGCCGCAGGCGCCGGCCGAAGCGCCCGCCGTTTTCCTACGCGGGTTTTTTCAGGGTCAGGACCCAGGTGGCCAGCAGGGAGAGTAGTCCGGCGCCGGCCAGGTAGGCGCCCACGGCGGCCAGCCCGTATTTCTGGCCGAGACTATTGGCGATGGCCGGCGTGAGGCTCGCCCCGAGGATGCCCGCCAAGTTGAAACTGAGGGAAGCCCCGGTATAGCGCACCGCGGTCGGATAGACCTCGGACAAGGCGGCGCCCAGGGGGCCGTAGGTCATGCCCATCACCGCGAACCCCACCGAGAGGAAGGCCAGCACCTGGCCGCTCCCCCCGCGGAACAGGCCCGAGAAGCCGAGCCCGAGGGCGATGACCATGACCGAAGAGAGCATGAGGCTCCACTTGCGTCCGATGCGGTCCGCCAGGAGCGCCGAGAGGGGGATGGTCACGGCCATGAGCGTCACCGCCACGAGTTGGAGGAGGAGGAACTGGGTGCGCGTATAGCCCAAGTGAGAGGTGCCCCACCCGAGGGCGAAGACGGTCATGAGGTAGAAGGTCACGAAGGTGGCCACCGCCGAGAGGGTGCCGAAAAGGAGGGGGAGGGGCTGGCGGCGGACGACCCGGGTGATGGGAACCCTCACCCGCTCCCGGTTCTCGAGGGCCCGGCGGAAGTCGGGGGTTTCTTCCAGGTTCAGGCGCACATAGAGGCCCACCGCCACGAGGAGCGCGCTGGCGATGAACGGGATGCGCCATCCCCAGGCGTAGAAGTCGGCCTCGCCCATCCACCGGCTGAGGAGGAGGAAGGTGGAACTGGAGGCGATGAACCCCAGGGGCGCCCCCAATTGGGGAAACATGCCGTACCAGGTTTTCCTGCCCGGCGGCGCATTCTCCACCGCCAAGAGCACCGCTCCCCCCCATTCGCCCCCGAGGCCGATGCCCTGGCCCAGGCGGCACAGGCAGAGCAGCAGGGTGGCCCAGATGCCCCAGGAATCGTAGGTCGGCAGGAAGCCGATAAGCACGGTGGAAAGCCCCATGGTCATGAGGGCCGCCACTAGGGTGGCCTTGCGGCCGATGCGGTCGCCGAAGTGGCCGAAGAGGGCCGAGCCCACGGGCCGGGCAAAAAAGGCCAGGGCGAAGGTGGCCAGGGATTGGAGGGTGGCCGCCGCGGGGTCGCCGTGGGGGAAGAAGAGTTTGGGGAAGACCAGGACGGCGGCGGTGGCGAAAATATAGAAATCGAAGAATTCGATCGTGGTGCCGATGAGGCTTGCGAAGAGTATCTTTCCGGTTTTCATGTCGGTCCTCAAGCGGATTTTCCCATGGGCCCGGCATCCCTCTCATGGCTTCGGAGAGCGCGAAGACCTCAGGGAAGGAGAGACCGCGAGTTCCACTCGGCATCCGACGGAGAGGACATCCCAGGGCGAGGTTTTGAAGATCCCCTCAATATCCGGGTTTTGAGATCGCCGCGACCTTCCCGTCAAAGGGGGACGGGCGCCGCCGGCGCCCTCATTCCCACTCGATGGTCCCCGGCGGCTTGGAGGTCACGTCGAGCACCACCCGGTTGATTTCCTTGATCTCGCCCACGATGCGGGCGGTGATGCGCGTGATGAGTGACTTGGGCGGCACCACGTAATCGGCCGTCATGCCGTCGACGCTCTCGACGATGCGCAGCGCCACGACCTGGCCGTAGGTGCGCTGGTCGCCCATGACCCCCACCGTGCGCACGGGCAGCAGCACGCAGAAGGATTGCCAGATCTTCTCGTAGAGGCCGGCGGCCTTGATCTCCTCGATGAGGATGGCGTCGGCGCGGCGCAGGATGTCGAGGCGCTCCTCGTTCACGGCGCCCATGACGCGGATGGCGAGGCCGGGGCCGGGGAAGGGGTGGCGATTGATGATCTCGTCGGGCAGGCCCAGTTCGCGGCCGATGAGGCGCACCTCGTCCTTGAAGAGCTCCTCGAAGGGCTCGAGCACGCGGCCGGCCTTCTTCAGTTTCAGGATCTGGTCGACGCGGTTATGGTGGGTCTTGATGGTGTCGGAGGGGCCCTTCGTCGAGACGCTCTCGATGACGTCGGGGTAGAGGGTGCCCTGGGCGAGGAAGTCGAATTTGGGCATGGCCTTGAAGAAGACCTTCACGAAGACCTTGCCGATGATCTTGCGCTTCTTCTCCGGGTGGTCGACGCCACGCAGGGCCTTGAGGAATTTCTGCCGCGCGTCGGCCACGTGGAGCTTCATCTTGAAGTGCTTCTGGAAGGTCTCGGCGACCTTCTTCGCCTCGCCCAGGCGGAGCACCCCGTTGTCGACGAAGACGCAGATGAGCCGGTCGCCCAGGGCCCGGTGGAGGAGCACCGCGAGCACCGTGCTGTCGACCCCCCCGGAGAGGCCGAGGACCACCTTCTTTTCGCCCACGCGCTCGCGCACGCGGCGGATGGTCTCTTCGATGAAGGAGGGCATCGTCCAGGTCGCCTTGGCCCCGCAGATGCCGAAGACGAAATTGGAGAGGATCTTGCCGCCCTCCACCGTGTGCACCACCTCGGGGTGGAATTGGACGGCGAAATGCTTCAGGACGAGGTTGTGCATCGCGGCCGGGGCCCGGTCGCTGCGGGCGACCATCTCGAAGCCCTCGGGCAGGTCGCCGACCTTGTCGCCGTGGCTCATCCAGACCTGGGACCCGTCGGGCACCCCCTCGAACAGGGGCGAACTCTTGACGAACTCGAGTTCGGCGAAGCCGTATTCGCGCTGGGGCGAGGGGGCGATTTTCCCGCCGCCCAGGTGGGCGAGGAGCTGCATGCCGTAGCAGATGCCCAGCACGGGGACCCCGATATCGAAGATCGTGGAGTGGGGCAGGGGGGCGTGGGGGCCGTAGACCGAGGAGGGGCCCCCGGAGAGGATGAGGCCCGAGGGGTGGAAGAGTTCGATATCTTCCCGGGTGGCGTTATAGGGGAGGATGACGGAGAAAACTTGCAGGCTGCGGATGCGTCGGGCGATGAGTTGGGTGTACTGGGACCCGAAATCGAGGATGGCCCTGCGCACCGAAAAGCAGATGAACACCCTTTACGACGACATGATCTCGGAGCTTCCCGGCGGCAAGACCCTGTTCG
>JAFLEE010000111.1 GCA_017302015.1 Spirochaetota bacterium
CGCCCGCGCGCGGCGCCCAGGATACGGCGCCCGGGCGCGCCGCGACGAACCGGGCTCCCGCAAGGAGCGATAAGTGATCCGCTTGCGGCGTTCCATCCTCCTTCTGGCCATCCCCGCGGCCCTCGTCCTCGCCGGTTGCGATCAGGCGACCTTTGGCAAGGGCCTGCCGAAGGTCAAGAGCGTTCTCATCGTCTCCATGCGGCTGCAGAACGGTTCGCTCCAAGACGAAGAGCCCGTCAAATACCCGAGCATCCATTTCATCGGCGACGCCTTCCGGACCAATTTCATCAGCGAATGGAACGAGAAGTTCGGCGATCGACTGGCGCTGCGTAGCCCGACCAACGACGACGAGAAGCTCCTCTTTCCCCGGCCCGCGGTCGGGGCGGCCGAAAGCACGCGCAACGCCTCCGGCGAGGCCCGCGTTCCGGCCGAAGAGCCCATCTGGATGCGCGATAACCTCGACCGGCGGCGCTACCCCACCATGGACGTCCTCCTCGATCGCTACGGGTGCGACGCCTGGGCGACCCTGGAGGGGGAAGTCTCCCTGTGGCGCCAGACGCTCAAGGGCACCGCCAAAGTGTACGACCGTGGCGGGAATCTGGTCTGGAAGCAGTCCTTCAAGGCGGTCTCCACCTACATCATCAAAGACGACGCCTCCCCCTACCTCTCCGATTTCGACCAGATCCTCGATACCCTGGAAAAACAGCGGTCCCATAAGGGCGAGATCCTCCAAGTCGCCGGTGAACTCGGGCGCCAGGCCGTGCGGGAGATGCACAAGGCCTATGAACGGGTCGTGAAACGCCCGCTGCCCAAGGCCGCCGGCACCCGCTGACGAAACGCATTTTTTTATCTCGCCCTTCGTTTTTCCGGTCGATAATGAACCGGCATGCGTCGTACCCAAAAGATCGCCCTCTTTTCCGCCGTTTTGGCCCTCTTGGCCATCCCGGCACCGGCACGAAAGTCCCATCCGGTCCTCGAACCCTCGGAGCGGCTCGGGGCGGGCGGCACGGTCGCCGTCTATAGCCGGCCGGAAGGGGCCGTGGTGTACATCGACGACCGCTACGTGGGGCGCACGCCCCTCGAGGTGACCGTCGCCCGCGGCCAGCACCGCCTGCACCTCGCCCTCTTCGGGTACAAGAGCGTGACGGAAGAGTTCAATAACGGGCAGACGGGCCGTCTCGCGTTCTCGCCCAACCTGTTCCCCATGCCCTCCGAAGTGCGCTTGGCCCTCGGCGGCGCGGAAGACTTCACCAACGCCTCCATCCAAGATCTCCAGGGGGACGGGAATTTCGGCCCCGAGAGTTTCGAACGTCTCGGCCCCGGGCTCTTTAAGGTCATCCTCAAGCCCGGGAATTGGCGGGTGAACATCTTCGCGGCGGGGAAAAAACCCGGTTCGCTGGAGTTCACCCTCTCCGGCGGTGAGGTGAAGGAATTGAGCCTTCCCCTGGCTTCGTCGATCAAAAAATGGACGGAAGTGGACTCGATCGCCAGCGCCGGCGCGGGCGACGGACAACTCACCCTGCCCCACGGCATCGCTTCTTCGGGGAACCAATTGGTCGTCGCCGATAGCGGCAACGCCCGCCTCGCGGTTTGGACGATGGACGGGAAATGGGTCCAGGCCGTGAAATTCGAGGGCGAACAGGCTTTCGCCTTCCCGGTGGGCGTGGCGTTCGCCCCCACTCCCGTAGTTTCTGACCAACGGAAGAACCGCCTGACCTTCCTCAACCCCGACTTCTCCTTCGACAGCGTCACGAGCCCCAACGAGCCCTACCGCGTGCCTATGGGGATCGCCGGCCGGGTGGGCAAGATCGCCCTGGCCGACAGCGAAAACCAGGCGATCCGCATCCTCCAGGACGAGAATCTGAGCGCTTCCTTCAGCAACCTCGGCCTGCAGAACCCCGGCGACGTGAAGTGGACCGACGAGAATCGGCTCCTCATCAGCGATTGGGGAAACCAGCGCCTCGTGCTCGCTTCGCCGGAAGGGGCCCTGGTCTCCGAACGGAAACTCGAGTTCAACCCCGGCCAAGTCGGACTGGACGCGGCGGGAAACGTGTATGTCCCCAATGGTCCGGGGCATGAGATCCAGGTCTTCGATCCCGTGCTCGCGCCCAAGGCCGTCATCTCCCTCAAGGGGGCGCCCTATCCCGCCGCCGTTTTGTGGGTGGCTGGTCGCCTCTTCGTCACCGCCCGGGACGCCGGGAAGGTCCTCATCCTCGAGGAACGCGCTCAGTAAGCTCCCCCGATGGACCACGCCCCGATCCGTCGGTTCCTTCATTGGCGGTTCCTGGGGAACGCCCTCGCCTGCCTCGCGGCGCTTCTGGCGCCGGTCTGGGGCGCGTGGCTTGAGAGCGCCACGCCCCTCATCGGGCCGGCCCTGCTCCAGGCCCGCGCCACGAACCGGCAGGTGATCCTGCGGGTGCGCACCGGGGAGGCCAGCGCGAGGACCGTGGCTTTTTTCATGCGGCGCGACGCCCCGTTTTCCGAGATGAGCGACCTCACCAACGCGTTCCTGGTGGACCGCGTGCGCACCTCCGGCGGGAGCACCACCTTCATCCCCGACGAGAACGGGACCTATTACGCCGCCGCCCTCATCTATGCCAGCGCCGACGCATCGCGCCAGACCTACCATCTCCTGATCTCGGGCGAGGCCGTCGAGGTGGATTGGGTCCCGCCCAAAATGCCGCTCATCCCCTTCGTGGCTCCCCAGCCGATCCCGGTGGAAACGCCCCGGGAAACCAACGTCGCCCCGGCCAAGCTCGCCGAGACGAACCAGAAGCCGGCCGCGGCGCCCTCCGTGAACGTCGCGGTCCAATGGCCCACCAACCTATTCCTTCCGTTCCTGGCCGCGATGAACCCGCCCCAGGTCCCGAACGACAAGCAGAACCTCTCGGCCAAGGAATTCCTCGCCGCGCTCACCAATCTGCTGGCGGAGCGGAAGGCCGCCGAGGCGCCCCGCCCCTTGCGCGACCGCTATTTCAACCAGGATCCGGATCCGGCGGATCTGGAGGAACTCTCCACCTGTTCGCGGGAACTGCGCGACCTCTACGGCGCCCTGGCCCGCCACCGCCGCGAAGCCCTGCCGGTGACCGAGGCCGAGGTCTATCCCCTGCTCCTCACCTACGCCAACGCGGTGGTGCGTTTGGAGCAATGCCTGGTGCGCATCATGCAGCGGGGCATCAAGCTCCAGGAGGCCGAGCGTCTCCAGGGGGATTTCGCCGATGTCAACCGGGAACTCTTGGAACTCTGGCGGCGCCTGGATGCGCGGCTCAAGGAAGGCGTGCTGGGGAACTAGACCCTCAGGAAGCGCCTCAGGGCCACGCCGATCGACATGAAGCCGATGGCCCCGAACCAGCCGGCCATCCAGGTGGGGAGCGCGCCCCATTTGCCCAGGCTCTGGCCCACTTGGTTGAAGATGTAGTAGAGGAAGGTGGCCAGAAGGACCAGCAGGAACGAGAGCACCAGGGTGCTTCGCCGTGAGAAGGTCGAGAGGGGCACCCCGAAGAACAGGATGACGAAGGCGATGTAGGGCATGGCGGTCTTCGCGTAGTAGATCGTGTACCAGGCGCGGAAATCGCCGCCGATGATCTCGTACTTTTTCGCGATGCGAAGGGCGTCGCGGGCGGCGAGCAGGTCTTCCCGCTCGTAGGTCTCCTCGAAGTGGAAGGGGGTCTCTTCGAGGTCGAGTTTCATCGTCTCGTGGGCGCTGGTGCGCATGTTATTCGTGTCGCCGCCGGAGAATTGGCGTTCCACCACGCCCTGGGCGGTCCAGCCCGCGGGCTCCCCCCAGCGGATATATTGGGCGCTGACGAGGCGGCTGAAGTTCATTTTGCGGTCGAGGTAAAGGATATGGGTGTCCTGCAGCACCGCGTTTGTTTGGTGGTAGAGGCGGATGAAATAGATCTTATTGTTCGCGCCGAAGACGGTGAGGTTCTCCCGGACCCGGGGCCCCTCGAACTCCTTGCGGGAGGGGTCCCGCAGGTTCTGCAGCAGGGCGCGGAATTTCTGGTTGGGGGTGTAGAAGATCTCCTTGTCGAAGACGAGGAAGGCGGTGGAGAGGAGGAAGACGAAGAGGTAGACCGGGATGAGGATGCGGTCGAGGGGCACGCCGGCGTTGTAGACGGCGATGAGCTCGTTCTCGGCGTTCATCTTTCCCAGCACGAACACGATCGCGTAGAGGGCGGAGAGGGGATAGGTGTAGGTGAGCCAGAAGGGCAGGCGGTAGCCGAAATAGAGGAAAAGGTTGAGCGTCGAGGTGCGGTCGGAGACCTGGAGCAGCCACGCCAATTCCTGGGACATGGACACGATGATGAACATGAGGCTGAAGAACCCCACCGACCCGAGGAAGGCCTTGAGGAAGCTGGTGAACAGGTAGCGTTCCAGCGTCATGCCGCGGCGGATCCAATTCATGGTCGCGAGTGGGCCGGTTTCTTCGCCCGGGCGGGGGCGGGTTTGCGGAGCTTGGGGAAGGCGTGGGCGAGTACCTGCTCGAAGCGCTTGACGAAGCTCACCTTGAGCCCGCGGCGAACGGTGGCGGGGAGTTCCTCGTAGTCACGGCGATTCTCCTCGGGCAAGAGCACGCGCTTTTTGAGGGCCCGCTTGGCGGCCACCAATTTTTCGCGCACGCCGCCGATGGGGAGCACGTAGCCGGAGGCGGTGAGTTCGCCGGTCATGGCCAAGTCGTGGGGGACGGGCCGCCCGAGGGCGAGGGAAAAGAGGGAGAGGGCCAGGGTGATGCCCGCGGAGGGCCCGTCTTTGGGGGTCGCGCCGGCGGGGATGTGCAGGTGCACTTGGGCGTCGACGAAGAAGCCGGGGGCGATGCCCCAGGCGGGGGCGATGGCCGAGACGTAGCTCCAGGCGATCTGGGCCGATTCTTCCATCACCTTGCCGAGTTGGCCGGTGATCTTGAGGGAGCCCTTTCCGGCGGCCTCCCGCACCAGCAGGGATTCGATGTAGAGGGTGGAGCCCCCCAGGGACGTCCAGGCGAGGCCGGTGACGATGCCCGGGACGATGGTGTCGTAGGGGGAATCCTCGGTGAAACGCAGGGGACCGAGGTATTTCCGCAGGTTCTCCCGGGTGACGGTGAGGAGCGCGGCCTTGCCCGAGGCCTTCTCCCTGGCGACCTTGCGGCAGAGTTTGCGCATCTGCTGCTCGAGGCTGCGCACCCCGGATTCCCGGGCGTAGTGGCGGATGATGCTCTCCAGGGCGCCGTCTTCGATCTGGAGGTCGCTGGCTTCGAGGCCGTGGGCGGCGAGGGCCTTGGGGATGACGAAGCGCCGGGCGATCTGCACCTTCTCCTCGAGGATGTAGCCGGAGAGGGGGATGACCTCCATCCGGTCGAGCAGCGGCGGGGGGATGGTGTCGGCCGTATTGGCCGTGCAGATGAAGAGCACCCGGGAGAGGTCGAAACGGAGGTCGAGATAATGGTCGAGGAAGGCGTGGTTCTGCTCGGGATCGAGCACTTCGAGGAGCGCGGAGGCGGGGTCGCCCTGGTGGCTGATGCCGAGCTTGTCGATCTCGTCGAGCATGAGCACAGGGTTCGCGGTCTCGCACGATTTCAGGGCCTGCACGATCTTGCCGGGCATGGCGCCGATATAGGTGCGCCGGTGGCCCTTGATCTCGGCCTCGTCGCGCATCCCGCCCAGGGAGAAATTATAGAACTTGCGCCCGAGGGCGTGGGCGATGGATTTTCCCAGGCTCGTCTTGCCCACGCCGGGGGGGCCGACGAAGCAGAGGATGGAGCCGCCCACGCTCTTCTTGAGCTTCTGGACCGCCACGAACTCGAGGATGCGGTCCTTCACCTCTTGGATGCCGTAATGGTCCTGGTGGAGCGTCTTCATGACGCGGGCGAGGTCGAGCTGGTCCTCCGTGAAGACGCCCCAGGGGAGCGAGATGATCCACTGGAGGTAATTGCGCAGCACCCCGTATTCGGCGCTGCGCTCGTCGTAGAGCTTGAGCTTCTCGAGCTCCTCGCCCACCACCTTCTGGGCCTCGGGGGAGAGTTTGAGCGTGGCGACCTTCTCGCGGATCTTGTCGAGGTCGGCGCTCTTCTCGTCCTTCTCGAGGCCGAGTTCCTTCTTGATGATCTTGAGCTGCTCGTTGAGGAAGAAGTCGCGCTGCTGCTTGCTCGCCTTCTCCTCGATCTGCTTGTTGATGCGCTCCTTGACCAGGTTGACCTCGACCTCGCGGTGGACGAAGTGGAGCACCTTCTGGATGCGCTCGAGGGGCTCGAGGGTCTCGAGCACGTTCTGGAGTTCCTCGGTGGTGATGGTGGAGAGCATGCTCGCCACCATGTCGGTGAGCTGGCCCGGGGCGTTGGAGCCGAAACGGGAGATGAAGAGCTTCATCTCCTCGCTGAAGACGGCGTTGAGCTTGATGAGCTCCTTGATCTTGGAGATGAGGGCCTGGATGAGCGCCTTGACCTGGGGGTCGTTCACGTCGACGGCCTCGGCGTGGTAGACCACCCGCCCGATGAGGTGGGGCTCGTTGCTGACGATCTCGGCCACCGTGATGCGCCGCTGGACGTTGACGAGCATGTGGAAGCCGCCGTCGGGCGTGGGGCCCATCTTGAGCACCCGCCCGGCGCACCCGATGGGGCGTAGATCGCCCACTGTCAATTCGCTCTGGTAGGATCCGTCGTTCCCGTGGGCGGCGATGAAGCCCGGGGTGAGTTCGATGAGGGCGACCCACTGGTTCTTCTTCTGGGCGATGAACTCCAGGGCCTCGGGCTTGGGGGCCTGGGCGAAGACGAGGGGGGCCACCATGCCCGGGAAAACGGGCCGTTCGCTGGTGGGGAACAGGACGAGTTCGTCGGGGGGGACTTCGTCGGCGAGGATGATGGGATGGGGCGTTTCCATGGGGTTAAGTTAATGCCTCTCCGGGGAAGCGTCCACGGGCTTTCCGCGGCCTTGGATCATGCCATGGCCGGCGGCGGGCCCGAACCATGCCCCCCGGCCCGATCTCGCCCGGTCAGCCGGAGACCACCCCGGGATTCTTCTTCAGGTAACCCTCGAGGCGCTCCAGGCCCTCGAGGATCTTGGAGACCTCCAGGGCGTAACTGAAGCGCACCCGGTCGGGGGCCCCGAACCAGGCCCCGTCGTAGGTGATCATGTTGTGCTTATAGTAGAGCTCGTTCACGACGCGGGTGGAATCCTTCATCTTCGGGAAGACGTAGAAGGCCCCCTCGGGCTTCCAGAGGTCGAGGCCGAGGGCCTTCATGCCGTCGTAGATCGTGTCGCGGCGCTCCCGCCAGACGGCGACCTGCTTGTTGATCTCGTCCATCGGCACGCAGGTGGCGGTGTAGGCCATCTCTTGGCCCAGGATATTGGTGTTCATCGAGGTGTGGTTCTTCATCTCCACCACCATGTCGATGAAATCGCTCTGGCGGCCGTAGAGGTAGCCGACGCGGTAGCCGCACATGGCGTAGGTCTTGGAGAACGAATTGATCGTGATCACCCGCTCGCCCTGGATGAGGTAATTGTCGCGGTCGTAGATCAGGTCTTTGTAGACCTCGTCGCTGATCACCCAGAGGTTCTTCTCCTGGGTGAGGCGCTCGATCTCCTTGAGCACCGGGATGTCCTGGACCGCCCCGGTCGGGTTGGATGGCGAGTTGATGAGCACCACGTCGGCCTTCTTCATCTGCTCGAGGAAATGGTCGAGGTCGATCTTGCCGTCTTTCAGGTCGTAGTACTCCACCCCCATGGGCGCGAACTCGACGTTGAACGGGTAGGAGTAATAGTAGGGGCGGGGGATGAGGCAGCGCTTGGCGCCGTGGAAACGGGCCAGCACGCGCAGCGAAAGGTCGAGGGCCTCGCTGGCGCCGTTGGTGATGACGAATTGCTCGGGGCTCGCGTGGGGGTACTGCTTGGAGAGCGCTTCGCGCAGGTTCTCCTGCCCCTGGGTGAGGCCGTACTTGAAGGCGCTATAGTGGGGGAGGATATCGAAGACGGCGCGGGGGGGCGGCAGGTCGGGCTGGCCGGAGCCGAAGGAGATGAGCCCGTCGCCGGTGCGGCCGACGAAGAAGCGGGCGGAGGTGATGACGGGTTGGCTCACGGGGGGTTCCTTCCAGGGGGCCGGGCCCGCAGGGGGCCGAGGCGTTTGCCGGGTTTGACCGGCACGGGGGGGAATTATGGCCTTCCGGAAGGGGAATTTCAATCGAAGGAGGATGTTATAATTTTTGGCATCCCCCCGCGGTTTTCCCCTTGAATCCCGAAAAACTCACCTTGGCCCAAGCGATCCGCGGCCTCCTGAAGAAGGAATACACGCCGGGGGAACTCGCCCGGGCGTGCGTGAAGGCCGTCGAAGACGACAACCGGCGCCCCGATAAACTCAACGCCATCATCGGCCTCCATCCCGAGAAAGCCGAATCGCTCGCCGCGGGGCTGAGGGAAGGCGCCCCATTGGCCGGCGCGCCCATCCTGGTCAAAGACAATATGAACGTGGAGGGCCTGCCGGTCGCCTGCGCCAGCAAAATCCTCGAGGGCTACGTCTCCCCCTATACCGGCGGGGCCGTGTCGCGGCTCATCCAAAACGGGGGCCTCCCCTTCGCCCGGGCCAATATGGACGAGTTCGCCATGGGGTCGTCCACCGAAACTTCCCATTACGGTATCGCACGAAACCCGGTCAACCGCGCCTACACGCCCGGGGGCTCCTCCGGGGGCTCCGCGGCGGCCGTCGCCGGCGGGCAGGCCATCGCCGCTTTGGGCAGCGATACGGGCGGATCCATCCGCCAACCCGCCGCCTGTTGCGGCATCGTCGGCCTCAAGCCGACCTACGGCCGGGTTTCCCGCCACGGGCTCATCGCCTTCGGGTCTTCCCTCGACCAGATCGGCCCGATCACCAACACCGTGGAAGACGCGGCGATCCTCCTGGGGGCCATCGCCGGCTACGATCCCAACGATTCCACTTCCGTCGACGCCCCGGTGCCCGATTACCGCGCGGCGCTCGAGGCCTCCCCCAAGGGGAAACGCATCGGCCTGCCCGCGGAGTATTTTTCCGAGGGGGTCGAACCCGTCGTTCGGGCGGCCGTCGAGCGGGTCGTCGCGTTCTACCGGGCCCAGGGCTGCGAGATGGTTCCCCTGTCCCTCCCCGCCACGAAGTACGCCATCGGCACCTATTACGTCGTGGCCACCGCCGAGGCCAGCGCCAATCTGGCCCGTTTCGACGGCGTGCGCTACGGGCGCCGCAGCCCGGGCGCGAAAGACCTCCGCGAACTATATTTCAACTCGCGTAGCGAGGGCTTCGGCCTCGAGGTGAAGCGGCGCATCCTGCTGGGCACCTACGTGCTCTCCTCGGGGTATTACGACGCCTATTATCTCCAGGCCATGAAGGTCCGCCGGGCGCTCAAGAACGATTTCGACGCCGCCTTCGCCAAGGTCGACCTGGTGCTCACCCCCATCATGCCCGAGCCGGTGTTCAAGATCGGCGCGCGCAGCCAGGACCCCATCAAGATGTACCTCTCCGACATCTTCACGGTGGTGGCCAACCTCGTGGGGGTCCCCGCGATCTCGGTCCCCTGCGGGAAGGACGCTGACGGACTGCCGATCGGTTTCCAGCTCATCGGCCGCTCGTTCGACGAAGCCGGGGTGCTGGCCGCCGCCCACGCCTGGGACCGGGAGCAGCCGCGATGAATTGGGATACGGTCATCGGGCTGGAAGTCCACGTCCAGCTCAATACCAAGACGAAACTCTTCTCCCACGCCGAGACCTCCTTCGGCGCCGGGGCCAATAGCCACACCACGGCCCTCGACCAGGGCCACCCCGGCACCCTGCCGGTGCTCAATCGCGAGGCCCTGCGCAAGGCGATCCAAGCCGGCCTCGCCCTCCACTGCACGATCAACGAGTACAGCCGGTTCGACCGGAAGAACTATTTCTACCCCGACCTGCCCAAGGCCTACCAGATCAGCCAGTACCACCACCCCATCTGCTCCAAGGGCTGGCTCGAGATCTCGGTGAACGACCCGAAGCGCGGCGAGTACGCGCGAAAGATCCACCTCACCCGCATCCACCTCGAGGAGGACGCCGGCAAACTCGTCCACGGCCAGGGGGGCGCGGTGGCCGAGAGCTACGTCGACTTAAACCGCGCCGGCACCCCGCTCATCGAGATCGTCTCCGAGCCCGAGCTCACCTCGGCCCTCGAGGCGGTGGCCTACCTCCAGAAACTCCGCTCGATCCTCCTGTACCTCGGCGTGTCCGACTGCAACATGGAGGAGGGCTCGCTGCGCTGCGACGCCAATATCTCGCTGAAGCCCGAGGGCTCCAGCGCCCTCGGCAACCGCACCGAGATCAAGAACATGAACACCTTCAAGGGCCTGCTCGCGGCGGTGGAGTACGAGGTGCGCCGCCAGCAGCGGGTGCTCGAGGGCGGCGGGAAGGTCGAGACCGAGACCCTCCTCTTCGATCCCGTCGAGCGCAAGACGCGCTCCATGCGCAGCAAGGAAGACGCCCACGATTACCGCTATTTCCCCGAGCCCGACCTCCCGCCGGTCCTGGTCGGGAAGGACCAGGTCGACGCCATCGCGGCGGCCCTGCCCGAATTGCCCGACGCCAAGCGCGACCGCTACCAGAAGGATTTCGGGCTCTCGCTCTACGACGCCGACGTGCTCGTTTCCGAGAAGCCGATGGCGAGCTATTTCGAGGCGGCGGTGGCCGCCTTCCCCGCCGAGCCGAAGAAGATCTGCAATTGGATCACCACCGAGATCGCCGGCACCCTGAACGAAGGGAACCGGTCGATCGAGACCTTCCCGGTGAAGCCCGAGGCCCTGGGCGAACTCGTTCGCCTCGTGAGCGAAGGGGCCATCACGGGCAAGATCGCCAAGGAACTCTTCGCCGAGATGATCGCGACGGGCAAGCGGCCCGCGGACCTGGTGAAGGAGAAGGGCATCCAGGTCATCAGCGACGACGGGGCCCTGCGGGCCATCTGCGAGAGGCTCATCCGCGAAAACCCCGACCCCGTCGCCAAGTACCGCGGCGGCAATAAGAACGCCCTCGGCTTCTTCGTGGGCGCCGTCATGAAGGAAACCAAGGGCCAGGCCAATCCGAAGAGCGTGAACCAGATCCTGGCGGAATTGCTGAAATAGGCCGGCCTAGGCCGTGGCGGGCGCCCCGGCGCGGACACGCCCCCTCAAGTCATGGAGCGAATCCCTGAGGCCGAGGAGTTGCCGGATCGACTCCGCCCCGTAGCGGCAGGCGAGGGTGTGGGGAATCCCAACAGCCTTGGATTTAAGGCGCTTCCCCGCGGGGGTGAGCCGGATGCGCACCTGCCGCTGGTCCACCGTTTGGCGGTCGCGGGCGAGCAGGCCCTGCTTTTCCATGCGCTTGAGCATCGGGGTGAGCGTGGCCGAATCGAGGTCGAGTCGTTCCCCGATCTCTCCGACCCGAGGCGAGCCGCCCTCCCACAGCACGAGGAGGGCCAGGTATTGGGGGTAGGTGATGCCGAGGGGCTTCAGCAGGGGCTGGTAGGCCTGGATGACCGCGCGGCTGGCGGCGTAGAGGGCGAAACAGAGTTGGTTCTCGAGGCGAAGCGCCCCATCCGCGGCGTTCAAAGGAGCGCTTCGATGGCCCGGGAGATATCTTGCGGTTTGGTGGTCGGGGCGAAACGGCGCACCACCTTCCCCTCGCGGTCCACGAGGAATTTGGTGAAGTTCCATTTGATGCCGCGGGTTCCGAAGATCCCGCGCTTGGCCCTTTTGAGGTATTCCCAGAGGGGATGGGTGTTCGCCCCGTTGACCTCGATCTTGTCGGAAAGAGGGAACGTCACGCCGTAGTTCTTTTGGCAAAAGGCACCGATTTCGCCGCTCTCGCCGGGTTCTTGGCGGCCGAATTGATTGCAGGGGAAACCGATGACCGAGAGGCCCTTCTCCGCGTAGCGCCGGTGCAGGGCTTCGAGGCCCTCGTACTGCGGCGTGAAACCGCAATGGCTCGCGGTGTTCACCAGGAGGAGGACCTTTCCGGCGTGGTCGGCGAGGCGAAGTTCTCCCTTGCCCAAGGCTGGCAGGGTAAAGGCATGGAGGTCGGTCATGGGGTCTCCTATTGATCGTGAACTAATATATCGTATACGATCTAAAAGTCCAGCCAAGCGATCGCGGCGTGAGATCGCCGTCGAGGGGCCGAATTTCCATCGGGAACGCGATGGGCGCATGGTGCCCAGGATTCGCCGCTAGTCAGAGAGATAGGCTAAGCCAAAAGCCCCAGGCCAGGACGGCCGGCCCGTGTCTGTGGAGGGCCCGCCTCGAGGGAGGCGAAGGTAGGGAGAAGGCCTCAGGTATACCCGCGCGCGACGCGCCAAATCGCCTGGCAATCTTTATAGACCTTCGCCAGAACGTCGGGCGTCACCGCCTGCTTGGGATCATCCCCCAGACCCGCCTTGGGATTGACGTGGGCCTCGACCATGACGCCGTCGGCCCCGTAGGCCGCGGCGGCGAGGCAGGCATGGGGCACGTAGGCGGGGTTGCCCACCGCGTGGGAGGGGTCGACCACCACGGGCGCCCAGGTCTTCTTCTTGAGGAGCATGGTGATGTGGTCGTCGGGATTATAGCGGAACCCGTCGACCTTGGGCACGGTGCCCCTGGGGCAGAGGGCCACGTTCGGGTTGCCCCCGGCGACGATGTACTCGGCGGCGGAGATGAACTCGTCCATCGGCCCGGCGTGGATGGACCGCTTCAGGATGACCGCCACCGGCTTCCCCTTGATGGAGACCCCGACGTTCTTAAGGAGGGAATAATTGAGGGCGTTGCGCGCCCCGATCTGGAGCATGTCGACGCCCGCCTCGAGGGCGAGGCGGAGCTGGCGCTCGTCCATCACCTCGGTGTTCACGGGGAGGCCCGTTTTGGCCTTGGCGTCCATGAGGATCTGGAGGCTCTTATCGTCGCCCTGGAAGGTATGGGGATTGGTGCGCGGCTTCCACACGCCGCCACGCAGGATGCGGGCGCCGGCCTCCTTGCACGCGAAGGCCGTCTCGATGAAGTACTGGGGGTTCTTGGGGTCGATGGTGCAGGCGCCGGCGATGAGGGCGAAATCGCGGCCGATCTCGGCCGTGCCCGCCTTGATGGCGGTGATGCCCATCTTATTGCCGCGGGCCATGAGCTTGTAGGGCTCCTGGACGCGGGCCACGTGGTCGACGAAGGGGAGGCCCTCGATGCGGTTGATGAGGAGGTCGTCGCTCTCATCCCCGATGATGGGGTAGACGTCCATCGCTTCGCCGTGGATCTGGCCGACCTTGCAGTGGAACTCGGCCGCGATGGCGTTGAGGGTGGCGTACTCCTCGTCGGTGAGGCGGGGTTTATTGGGGATGATCATGGATGGCTCGTGGGATGGGGTTCAGGGCGCGATCGCGGGCGGGGGGCGCTTCGGGCCCCGTCGGGGAAAAAATTATAGCATCGGGGAAAACGGCCCCACGTAGGGACGGCCCGCGGGCGCCGCAGGTCAATAGGAACGCGCGATCTTCGGCCAATCCTGGCGCAGGAAGGCTTCCCATTTGCGCCAATCGGGGAAAGTGCGCTCCAGGGTACGGAAGGTGCGGGAGTGGAAGCGCCTGCCGCCTTCTCGGTGGTCTTTGCCCAATTTCCGGTGGAGGCCCTCGTGGAAGAGGATGTATTGGATGACCTCGGCGGGGACGGC
>JAFLEE010000112.1 GCA_017302015.1 Spirochaetota bacterium
GGCCGAAAGCCTCGCCGCGATCCAGAAGGCGCTCTTTTGGAAGCCCGAGAAGCCCGAATACCTGGCCCAACTCCGGGAAGTCTATTTCCGGGGGGGGAAATACCGCGAATTGGCGGATTTCCTCAAGAAGAGCCGGGGCACCGACCGGGACGCGGCGAGCCAATACGACCTGGCCTATTGCCAGTACCTCATCGGGCGCAAGGGCCCGTGGACGATGCCCGACCGCGCCTATAACGACTTGAACCTCTTCCCGCCCCTGGACCGTTGCCTCGCCCTCGACGAGAACAACGAGGCGGTGCGCGCCTTCGCCGAAGAGATCGTGCTGCGCAATTATCCCCTCACCGACCCATTGCGGGAGAAATACGCGCGCTTCCACCGCGAACGCGTCGCCTGGTTCCTCTCCCGCGGCGAGAACGAAAAGGCCCACCTCTCGTGGCTCCGCCTCGTGCGCCTGGTCCCCCAGAACCTGGACGACCGCCTCGGCTACGCGTCCTTCCTGAAGGACCTGGGGTGGACGAGTTCCTACCTCGAGCAACTCAAACTCATCCGGAATTTCTCCATCGTGTCGAAGTTCGAGATCGAGGCCAAGATCCTCATCAACGAGCGCCGTCTCTCCGGATCCATCGAACGGCGCTATAAATTGGATCCCCTCGCCGTGGATTTCGTGAAGCAGCGCCTCCTCCTGGTGGCGGCGATCCCCGTGGCCTCGCGCGCCACCCGCAACGTCGACGAGGTCTTCCGCCAACTCCTGCTCGACCGCCTCGGGCAGATGCACGGCGTGCAGGCGAAGCTCCAGGACGGCCGGCCCCTCGAGACCGTGCTGACCCAAGACCCCGGCGACTATTACCTTTCGGCTTCCATCGATGAGCAGGCGACGCGCCTGAAGGTCGAGTTCGTGCTCAGCGATGCGGTGAAGCGCATCCCCCTCGAAAAGAAGACCTTCGTCACCGACGGGAAGGAGAAGTACCTCGAACTCCTCTCCCAATTCGGCCGGTGGTTGCGCGAGGCCCTCCCCCCGAAGGGGCACGTGCTCGTCGCCCGTCCCGACCACCTCGTGATCGGGGTCGGAGCCCGGGACGGGCTCTCCCCCGATAAACGGCTCGAAGTTTTTTCGGGCACCCGGACCGACCTCCCCGCCTTGGGCGTGCTCAAGCCGAAGGAGATCGAGGAATACTTCTGCACCGCCGAAATCGATCAAAGCGACCAGCTTCGCTTCCTGAAAGCCGGCGATACGGTCATCGGGAAGAAGAAATAGCCCCGGCGCGGGAGTTCGCGCCCGGGACGACCGGTTCCATGGCAATTCGATTCCCCCTTGCCCTCGCGATCTACGGCCTTTTTGCGATGGCCCAAGGCGCCGAGGCCCGCTACGGCGTCGTGCTGGTGGAGGCCCCTTCCCCGCCCCCGGCCCGACTCCGGATCGTCGCGGTCCGAGCCGGCGAAAAGGCTGAACTGACCCTACGGGTCGGCCGGAATCTCCTCCCGATCGGCACCTGGGTTCTCTCCGCCTCCCGGGGGGGGCCAGAGGAATGGACTTCCACGATCACCCTCGCAGGCGGTGAGGATGTCCGCGCCATGATCGAATTTCCCGAAGCGGGCTGGAACCTCGACATCAGGGCCCGCAAACCCGGGTGGGATCTCTACCGGGGGACCCGCCGCCTTCTATTGGCGCGGGAGAGCCGCGTCCTCCTGACGAACCTTTCCCCGGGGGACGGCGAATGGATGCTCCGCGACGGCAGCGGCCGCTTCGCTTGGGCCGAGTTCGAGGGCGAGTCGGGCCGGACCCTGGTTTGGCATCCCGCTTGGCGCCACCCGGTTTGGACTCCGATCGCCTGCGGGCTCGCCGGCCTGGTTCCCGGCGCGAACTATTTCATCCACTTCCCCTCCCGGGGCGCGGGTTTCATCTTCGCCACCGCCCTCGTTTTCCACGTCACCGGGGTGGCCCTGGCCCTTTCCGCCACCCAGGAACTCCGGGAATTGTCGACGACCACCACGCACATCCCGTCGGAGACGCTCCTCGGGGTGATGATCGCTTCCGCCGCGGTCCATGGGTTCCTCTCCTGGGCCGGGGCCCGCGCGGACCTGCGGGAACTCGATTCGCGGGTTGCCGGGGGGGTCTCCTGGTTCCCCGGGGAACCGCTGCGGGCCACGCTCGCCTTTCGGTTCTAGCCGGGGCTTAGAATCGGAGCGAGCCGCCCACGCTGATCTCGACGCCCAATTGGATATAGTCCGATTGACGCATATAAGTGGGGTCCCAATTGAGTTTTTGGGAGGCGGTGAGTTTCTCGTAGTCGACCCCGAGGTAGGCCACGTAACTCGGGGCCTGCATGCGCTCCACCAGGGCCAATGAAACGCCCCAATTGAGGCTGAAATTCTGGGTGAACGGGAGCGTCGAATTATAGCCCGTTCGCAGGGACCACCGGGAGAACTCGCCCCGGTTCGGGTCGGTGAAATTGCTCAGGTTCTTCAGCGCTTGGACGTTGGGCTGCTGGATGGGGGCGACATTGCCGGCTTGGAGAGCGCCCACGTCCACCGCGGGGATCTCATACTGGTACCAATTGAGGTTGAGGCCGATCTGTTGGGAGGTGTTCTGGGGGAGTTTGAACTCGCGCTTGAAGAGTTTGATCGTCAGCGGCTTGGGCTCGTTCCAGCGGAAATTGACCGCGAGGGAATGCCGCCAAGTGATCAGGTCGCTGCGCTCCAGGGGGAGCCCGCCGCTCGTCGTGGCCTGGACCCAGTTCTCGTTGCTCCCGACGTTGAGGACTTCCTCGAGGCCGTTATTGGTGACGGTCACCCATGCCGGGTCGCCGATCCCCAGGTAATCCGCGTACCGATTCGAGCCCGAACGGTCCCCGTAGCGCCAACGCAGGAGTTGGTCGTTGCGGCTGACCCCCAATTCGTAGACGAACCCCATGGTGAGTTCCCGGAAAAGCCGCAGGGTCGTGCCCGCCCGGAAATTATGGGCGGTCACGACCGTTTTCAGGTTGTAATCCTCGGTTTCCTTGTAGGTGTAATTGGCGTCGAGGTCCACCCCGCGGGAGAAGCCCTTCCCCGATTTGAAGAGGCTGGAGAGGAGGCGCGAGAAACGGTCGAACTTCTTGTCGATGGAGAAATTTCGGCTTAAGTTCTGTTGGATTTGGGAGGTGGTCTTTCCCGTCGTGAGCCCCCCGGAGAAGCGGAACGTATCGGGCAGGAAATAGTCGATGACCGGGAAACGACGCAGCGTCAGGGTCAGGTCCCAGGAATCGCTTTGGAGCGCGCTTTCCGCATAGTCCCGGTGCGCATCGAGGAGCGTGGTGGCCGAAGCCCCGTCGGCCACCACGGGCCGCGTCACGTACTGGATGACCCGATCCAGGGTCGCCGCCCGGGCCGCCCTCCCCTGGTTGAAGGCTTCCATGCGGGCGCGGGCCACGACATCCGGGGATTCGAAAAGTGAACGGACCAAGAAATAGAGGTCCATGGGTCCCGCGAGGTCGAACCAGGGAAGGGACCCGAAGAGGAGCGGCACGGCGCGTTGGACGGCGGCCGGCTGGGAATCCCCGTCCGAGAAGGACCCCGTGGAGCCGGGGAAATCCCGGTTCAACGACTGCCAAAGGGGGATGGTGCCGGGGTTCTCGTAGAGCTGGTCATTGGCGGTGAGGGAGACGCGGCGGGTGAAACTGATCGGGAGCCCCTGGATCAGGAACTTATCGCCGAAGGCGAAGGGGATCCTCAGGTTGAGGGTGAAATCGTCCCGAAGATCGCGGGTGGTGACCAGGTTGGTGAACCAGTCCTGCACCTGGACGGCGTAGGAGGTGAATTGGGCCCTTTTTTCCAGGGGGATCGACGCCAGGGAGCCCGCGAGGTAATCCGCCGCGACGAAGGAACGGGGGGCCTTCCGGAAATCGGATTCGGCGTGGCTCCAACTCCCCGAGAGGGAGAATCCTCCGCCGAGGATGGGGACGGGGCCCTTCAGGAGGGGTTGGGCGACGCTGAGGCTCGCGTTGTAGGAGCGGTCCACCCCGGTCATGAGGGAAAGGTCCTTGATCTGGTGGTCCTGCCAGAGGCTGCGGATCTCCGGCCACCAGGTTTCGTACCAGTTCGTATAGAGCGTTTCCGGCTCGAAGAGGCGCTGGATCTCCTCCAAGTTCGCGTTGGAGGAATTGGTGAGGCTGAAATAGGTCGACTCGCCCCAGGAGGTGCCGAAGTTGAGGCGGATCTCATAGAGGGCGAGGTCGAAGGTGAGTTCCTGGCTCCGGCGGAATTGGTAGTCGGCTTGGCTCAGGTAATCCTTCTTCTTGACGATGGATTGGAAGGAGTCCGGGAAATACTGGTAGACGGGCGAGCGCGCGGCGGCGGGGAGGCCGAAGAGGGCCTCGACCGGATACCAGGGGCTCCCCGATTCGTTCCAGACGCTCAAATCGGACCGCAGGAGGTTGGTCGCCAAGGTCAAGGTCCGCGTGAAATCGGCCCCGATCTTGTAGGACTGCCCGACGGAGACCTTGGGGGTGATGGCCCAGGTTTTGCTCTCCCCCAGGGAATAGGATTTGATGACGTTCTCCTGGTTTTCCACCCGGAGCTTGGCGGTGGCGGGATCGATGGAGACGTTGCTCCCCGTGCTGTCCACCGGGACGAAACGCACGGCGCGGCTCGTGGACCTGGAGACCGAGTGGTTGATATCGGGGGTGAACCGGCCGAGCGGGGCCGGGAATTTCAGGCCGAGATTATAGCGGGTCACCGCGGTGTCCCCCACGCCCTGGTTCTCCTTCGGCATGAGCGCATCGTCCCATTGGCTGACGTAATAGTTTTTGAGCATCTCGTAGCCGAAGGAGAGGGAGCGCAGCACGTTCATCCCCGCGTTGATCGAGACGGACTCCCGCTGCGTCTGGTTGCCCGCCAGGTCGAGGCTGCTGAAATTGAGGCCGTTATGGCTGACCTGGAGCCCGGCCGAAAGCCCGGAAAGGATCTCGGTTTCGCGCACGCGCACCGGCGTCTTCTTCCCGACGGCCACCCCGAAGCGGTAGGATTGGCCGAATTGCACCTGGTCTTCCGCCATGTAGATATCGTTGACCCAAAGATTCCCGCGCCGCGGGGCCGAGTCCGGGTTGACGACGCCCACCGCGGTATAGGCGACCTCGAAGAGCGTCGGCGAGCCCTTCTTGGTGATGGCGTAATCCGAGAGCGCCATCGGCAAGGGGGTCTCGGTGTTCCGGTTCCCCCGCCCGATCACCTTGGAACTCCGGTGGGCCAGGAGGAATTGGTTGCTCCCCCGCTTGCTGCGGGTGGACGCTTCCTCATCCGGGGTCTTCCCGCGGAAGATGATGGAGAACTCGTGCCAGAGCGTCTCCGAAGTGCCGCCGGTATAATTGCTGATGATCCGCGCGGGGATGCTGAGCTCGTAGTAGTTCTGCTCGTTCTTCCCGAAACGGTAGACGAGCCGCTCCGCCCCGTCGACGCTCTGTTCCCGCGCGAAGACGAAGAAGCGCATCTGGTAGTAGGCCGAGAGATCCACGGCCCCGGAGGGCAGGAGGGTCTCCACCCAGGCCATGCGGCCGTCGGTGGAACCGGCCAAGCCGCTCGAAGGAACCCCGTTCAGGTTGTACTCCAACGACAGGGCCGATTCGCTGAGGCGGTCGTATTCGCTCGTGAGGAGCGATCCGTTCAGGTCCTCGTACACGTTGCGGAAGGCCCGGGCGACGTGGTTCCGCCGGTAATAATCGTCCTGGAGCGTGTTGATCGTATAGACGGACAATTGCGGGGTCGCGGGAAGGATGAAGCCGTCGACGCGGGTGGCGTTCCAACTCGAGCCCTTGAACGTGATGGAATCGATGACCAGGCGGCCGCGCGGGCGCGTGTTGGAGGTTTCCAGGAGGTTGACGCGGAAGAAGCGGGCGGCCGAGAGCACGTTGGTGCCGGCGAGGCTCTGGAGGGGCATGCTGACTTTCCAGAACGACTCCTTCTGGAGGGGGTCGGTGCCGCCGGTGGTATTGGAAAGCCGCTGGTATTGAAGGCCGGCGATATTCGTGAGCGCCTGCTCCTGGGCATCCAGGACTTTCGAGGAGTTCCATAAAAGGAAGAAATTGGTGGCGCCGCCCGTCGTCGCGGCCCCCGGGAAGGTGGTCATGATCTCGTTGGTGTTCAGGAGGGTATCGCCGTTGAAATCCGCGGTATCCATGCGCCCGTTCCCCTCATCCACCGTCGCCGGGGAACGCCAACCGCGCCATCCCCCCCCGATGCGGGTCTGGATGGGCGTCGTCCCCAGGTTGTAGGAAAAGGGGAACCCGAGGGGATCGTTGGGGCTCGTCTCACGCAAGGGGCCGGTCCCCGTGCGGTCGAGGTCCTCGGTGGGTTGCCCGACATCGATCGAGAAGCCGAGCACGTTGGTCTCGTCGCCGACGAGGCCCCCCTCGTCGACGCTGGGGATGAGTTTGTAGATGATCTCCATGCGCCGGAAGCGGGTGAAATCGATCCCCCGATTGCCGTAGGCCCCGAAATAGGTCGTCGGCGCGACGAAAGAGAGGTAGCCGAGGGACGTGCCGCCGTTGGAGCGCACGGGGGAAAAATCGTAGTCGAACACGAGGGAGGATTGTTCCGGGAATTGGGCCCGGTCCAATTGGCCCTCGCCGTAGACCTGGAAAGGGCCGGGCCGCACTTCGAAGGGCCTGAAATTGACGTCTTGGCGGTGGTTGACGACGCCGTCGGCCGTATTCGACCTCATGCCCATCTCGTCCACGAGATCGAACGGCACCGCGGTGCGTGTGCCCGAGAGGTTATAGAGGTTGAAATCCACGAAGTAGGATTTCCCGAGGCGGCGGTTCTCCGCGCCATCGAGGCGGGGGTTGGCCGTGAAATAGTAGTTCTGGAAATTCTTGGCCGCGTTGAAGGCGTATTCCGTATCCTCCGGCTCCATATTGTTGAAGACGGCGACGCCGCGCACGTTGCGGTCGAAGAGGCTGAAGGCGTATTCCCCGGAGACGTTCACGCTCCAGTCGTTGTTGCGCTTGCGGGCCAGGAGGGCCACGAGGTCGAGTTGGGTATCGACATCGGCGACGAATTGCGCCGTGGTTTCGCTGCCCACCCGGGGGGCCGTGAGGCTGGTCTGTCCGCTGGAATAGGCGACGCTCGAGCCGATATAGCTGCCCTCCCGGAAGGTGTAGTCCGCCCGGCCGCCGACGAGGACGCGCTGGAGGCTGCTGCCGAAGGGCTGGTATTCGTAGAAGACCTCGACCTTGTCCCCCAGGAGCAGGGGCGTGGTGGCGTTGAAGGTGATGCGCCCGCTGTAGAGGTTGACGTTGTACTCGCTGTCGGCCATCAACCGGCCGTTGCGCACGACCACCACGGAGTTGGGGAGGATATTGGGGTGCCCCAGGCTGATGTAGTTCTGGGCCGGGGCGCGGTAGGACAAGGAGAAGCGGATTTGGCTATTGGCCTCGAGCGGGGTCAGCGCGTCGTACATCCCGGCGTACCAGGCCGGCCGGTTGGTGAGGGCGCGGCGGTCCTCGAAGCGCAGGTAGCCCCGATCCGGGAACACTTCGGCATTCCCGTAGTATTGGAACCGCGTATTGTAGGTGCCGATCCAAACCACGGGGTCGATCAGGTCGCCGCTGGCGGAGAGGATCTTCATGCGGAACGAGGAGATGTCGAAGCCGGAGTCGATCTCGTAGTGGTTGCGGAGTTCGAGGCTATCGCCCAGGTCCGCGGCGGTCACGAGGGGGAAATCGATGAGGGCGAAATTCTGGAAGACCGGGAGGTTCGTGCTGAAGGTGAGCGGGGTGAAGATCAGGTTGGACATCTGGCGCGCCCAGTTGCTGGAACTGGCGGGCAGGTTATTGCTGCGGCTGTAGAAAAGGACCGAGTAATAGGGGCTGCCGGGCTTCTGCCCCATGCAGTCGAAGATCCCGGCCGTGCTGTCCATGCGCCAGCGGGAGCCGTCGAGGCGCTGGAAATACACCCGGCTCGCCGTCCCCTGGGGATCCAGGAAGGTGAAGACCGCATCGGCCGTATTCGTCGAGGTGCCGGACACCGAGACGAAGAAGAAGGCGTCTTTGATGGAGCGGTCGGGGAGCTGGTAGAAGCGGTTGGCCGCGTAGGTGATATCCTTCCTCTGGACCGCCTCGCCGATGTTGAAATCCTCCCGCACGCTCACGCCCTTGGTGAAACTCAGGCTCGCGGACATGTTGAAGTTCTTGCGGGACGCCTTCATCTCGAGGCCGAAGGCATCCTTCTGGGAGCCCCCGCCGGTGACGAATTGGGATTTCCCCCCGAGGTTGACCCCGACATCGCCCAGGCGCACGCTGGTGATCAGTTCGTTCGGGTCGCCCTTGTACTCCACACGGTAATTATTGCGCCGGCTGCGCGCGTCGTAATCCACCTCCACCTCCACCTTCCGGGCGATCGTGCCCTGCAGGCTGATGACCAGGTTCTGGTCCGCGGTGAACCCGTCGGCCACCAGGCGTTCCCCGGTGAAGGGGAGGTTATCGGAGGCGAACGGCCTCACGGGAGGCCCCAAGGCCCCCTTCTCGAAGGTCGGGTAGAGATAACTGTACTTGTACCGGGGGGCGGCCGAGGCGCCGGGGTCCAGGTACTTGAGGTAGCCCGCGGTGCCCCATTTCAAGTTGAGGGTCTGGTTCCCATAGAGGCGCATGGTCGTCTCGATGCTCTCCATGCTGAAGGCCAGGCCGCCCGCGGGCTGGTCCGCGCGCTTCTTCACCTCGGGGGCGCTCTGGATCTGGTAGAAGAGTTGGCGCTTATAGGCGTCGAACCGGAAATAGTCCCAGAGGAAGGCCCGGTCGGGGTCCTTCAGATACTGGCGCAGGCGAAGGTCGAGAAGCGCGTTGCCCAGTTCCGTTTGCGCCTTGGGCGCTTGGCCGAGGTCGAACCAATCCCAATTGGTCTCGATGCCCCACGGACGCGGGGTGAATTTCCTGTTCGAATCCCCGATCTCCAGGGGCTTCAGGTCGGTGACCAGGTCCGGGAAATTGAAGACTTCCAGGGCCCCGAGCCACGCCGGCGCCCCGAGGAGGAAGGCCGCCACCGCCCCGCGTAGAAAGCGCGCGGGTCGTTTCACGGGCGCATCAAGTGGCTTATATCATTGAAGAGGACGAAGGACGCCAGCATCAGCAGGAGGAGCACGCCCACGGCTTGAACCCCCCGCTGCACCTTCTCCGGCGCCGGCTTTCCGGTGGCGATCTCCCAACCGATGAAGACCGCGTGGCTCCCGTCGAGACCGGGGATCGGCAGGAGGTTGAGCACCGCGAGGCTGAAACCGATCTTGGCGAAGAGCAGGAAGAAGAACGCCCAGCCGCGGTCCTTGGCGGCCCGGGCCGATTCCCGGAAGATGCGCACGGGGCCCATGACGTATTCCGACGAGAAGGCTCCGCTGGCGAACCGACCCAGGAAAAGGTAGACCTCCCCGAGTTCCCGGGGGATCCGTCCGCCGGTCTTCCACAGGCTTTCCAAGACCCCGTAGCGCACGATCTTTTCCTTCACCGAAAGGGGCGCGAGTTCGCCGATGGACCGTGTTTCGACCCGGTCGAGGGGGATGGAGACCTGGACCTCCCGACCGAAGCGGTAGACCGACCATTCCATCTTCCCGAGGTTCGTCTTGGGCATCTGGGTCTTGGAGATCTCGTCGCCGACGCGAACCCCTCCCGGCCAAGCTTCCATCCACGGGGCGACCCAGGAGATGGAACGGCTGCGGGCCCCGCCTTCCGCGGAAGAAGGCTTGACGCCGAGCATCAGTTTTTCTTCGCTGGGATTGAAGGCCGGGATGACCTGGAGGATGCGGTTGGTGCCCGCGCGGCTGACATCGAGGCGCAGGGCGCTTCCCGGCGGCACGGTTTGGAGGCGCACGACCATGTCTTCCCATCCCCGGATGGGAACACCGTCGAGGGAGTCGATCCGGTCGCCGGGCAGGATTCCCGCCTTTTCCGCCGGACTGCCCTTGATGGGGTCGACGACCGCGAGGGTCTGGACGCCGGAGAGGTATTCCGCCCGGCGGCCCAAATCCACCCGCACGGCCTTCTTCACCCCCAATCTTTCGAAGACGAGTTCCACCCGCCCGCCGGGATGGTTTTCGATGAAGCGCGAGACGGCCTCGGCGCCGCGCACCGCCTTTTCCCGGGCGCCTTCCGGGGCGATGGAAAAGATGGCGTCGCCGGTGCGAAGTCCCGCGAGGGCGGCGGGGCTCCCGACGGGACATTCGATGATGACCGGGGTCAGGAGCGGTTTGAGGCCGAGGGTGGCGCCACGCCTTTGGCCGCCTTCCCGATCGGCGACCGCGAGGGTTCGGTAGGAAAGCCGTTTCCCCTCGCGCACCACCTCCACGTTCACCTCGCGTCCCGGGGAGAGGAAGGCCTGGCGCGTGAAGAGATCTTCCCAACTCTCGATGCTCTTCCCGTCGACGGAGACGACCTCATCGCCGAATTGGAAGCCGACGGCCTCGGCCGGGGAACCCGGTCCGGCACCGGCGATGCGGTTGTCCATGAAGGGGACTCCGATCATATACGCCATGGAGAGGAGGAGGTAGGAGAAGACCGCGTTCATGACCACGCCCGCCACGATGATGGAGAGGCGGGCCCAGGGCCCCTTCGCGAGGAAACTATCGGGGGCGTGCTCCATCGGCTTGCCGGTGGGCAGGTCTTCCTGCCCCTTCATCTTCACGTAGCCCCCCAGGGGCAGCGGCGCCAAGATCCATTCGGTGCCGTGCTTGTCGCGCCAGAACGTGAAGAGCCGGGGGCCGAACCCGATGGAAAAGACCTCGACCTTGACCCCCGCCCGGCGGGCCATGAAGAAATGGCCCAATTCATGGACGACGATGGTGATGACGAAGCCCAGGAGGGCGACGGCGAAATAGATCCACATGGTGTCAGGCTCCGGATTGGCCCCAGACGCGCACCTGTTCCTTCACGGAACGGTCGAGGTCCAGGATGGTTTCGAGGTCGGGTTGGACGATATCGCGGTGGGCATCGAGGGCCCGCGCCACCAATTCGTGGATTTGGCGGAAGCGGATGGCCTTCTCCAGGAAGAGCCCGACCGCCGCCTCGTTGGCGGCGTTGAGCACCGCCAGGGAGGAGCCGCCGCGCTCACCGCAGGCGTAGGCGAGGCCGAGCAGGGGGAACTTCCCCAGGTCCATGGGATGGAACGCCAATTGGCCCAGATCTTCCAGCCGCAGGCGCTTCAGCGGCGTCTCGAGGAGGTGGGGATGGGTGAGCGCGTTTTGGATCGGGTGGCGCATGTCGTTGGGTCCCAATTGGGCGTAGATCTCCCCGTCGACGGTCTCGACCATGGAGTGGACGATGGATTGGGGATGGATGACGGTGTCGATGCGGGGGAAGGGCACCTTGAACAGCCAATGCGCTTCGATGACTTCGAAGCCCTTGTTCATCATGGTGGCGCTGTCGATGCTGATCTTCTTCCCCATCTTCCAGGTCGGATGGGCCAGGGCCTCCTCGAGGGTCGGGTCGCCCAATTCCTTGTTCCAGAAGGGGCCGCCGGAGGCGGTGAGCACGAGGCGATGGATCTCCTTGCGCCGGATGCCCTTGAGAAGATGAAAGATCGCCGAATGTTCGCTGTCGATGGGCAGGAGCGAGACCCCCCGTTTCTTGACCCGCTCCATGACGAGGTGCCCCGCCATGATGAGGGTCTCCTTGTTCGCCAGCGCGATATCGGCGCCCCGGTCGATGGCGTAGAGCGTCGGCACCAGCCCCGCGCTGCCCACGAGCGCGTTGACGCAGAGGTCGAACTTCACGGCGGCCATAGCCTGGAGGAGGCCCCGTTCGCCGGTGTGCACCTCCAGGTCGGGAAACTCTTCGGAAAGGCGGCGGGCGCCCGCCTCGTTGCGCAGATAGGCGACTTTCGGGTTGACGGCGCGCACTTGTTCCGAGAGGGTGGCCCCATCGTTCCCCGCGGCGAGACCGACCACGCGGAACTTCCCGGCGCCGGGCCGCGCTTCCAGTTGCCGGATGCAATCGAGGGTATTGGAGCCGATGCTCCCGGTGGAGCCCAGGAGGAAGACGCGGCGTTCTTTGGGATGCTTCATGGGGCCTTCACCGCGCCCTTGGCCGTCAGGGGCGTTCGATTCTCCACCGCCGTTTTAAGGGTTTCCGCGTCCAGGTGTTCCAATCCGGCGCCCGAGGGGATGCCCACGGCCAATCGGGAATAGCGGACGTCCCCGAAGGCGGAAAGGCGCCGGGTGACGGCCTTGATGGTGACCTCGGATTCGACGCTCTGTTCGAAAGCGAAGAGGATCTCATCGACCCCGGAAGCCACCCGCGTGGCGAGGCGGTCGATGGAGAGGTCTTCCTCGCGCACGGTCTCGAGGGGCGAGACCAGACCGCCGAGGACGTGGTACTTGCCCTTGAAGGCCCGGCTCTTCTCGACGCGGAAGGCGTCTTGGACGTCTTTCACGACGCAGAGGAGCCGCTCGCTCCGGGCGGGGTCGGCGCAGATGCGGCAGGGGGAATATTCCGAGACGAGGCCGCAGACGGGGCAGAGTTTCGTTTTCTCACGGAAGTCCCGGATCGTCCCCAGGAGGAAGGAAAAATCCTCCTCTTTCATGGATAGGAAATGGAAGGCCATGCGTTCAGCGCTCGTCGGTCCCACGCCGGGGATCCGCCGCAGCGCGAAGAGCACCTTGGTGAATAGGGACGCCACCCGCTTCAGAGCCCCGGCAGTCCGAGCCCGCCGGTGGCGGATTTCATCGCGTTCTGGGCGTCTTCGGCGGCCTTGCCCAATGCGGCATTCACCCCCGCGCGCACGAGGTCTTCGAGCATGCCGATATCGGTCGGATCGACGACTTCCTTCTGGATCTTGACGGCGAGCACCTCGTTTTTCCCGTTCACCCGCACGACGACCATGTCGCCCCCGGCGGAGGCCTCGTACTCCTTGGCCGAGAGTTCTTCTTGCATCTTGGCCATCTGCTTCTGCATCTTCTGGGCCTGACGGAGCATCTGGTTCATCTGGGGATTCATGGGGGGCCTCTCGTGAAGGGGGTCGAATTATGCCTAGGGGGCGTCGGGATCGAGAATTTCGCCCTCGAACAGGTCCACCGCATCTTTAACCGAATCGGGGATGGGACGGGAAGGTTTTTTCCCCCCATCGCGCTCGGGGGCGATGGGCGCGGCCTGTTTTGGGGCCTGGGAGGCCCTAGGAACGGCCCCGGGGGGCGCGGTGGGGGCGCGGGGAAGACTTTGCGCGTCTTTAGCCAGTGGAGGGGCCGCAGGACGCGCCAGGGCGGGAGCGCGCTCTGCCGG
>JAFLEE010000113.1 GCA_017302015.1 Spirochaetota bacterium
TCGGATTTCCGCCGGGCCCCCCCGAGCCCCCCCCGCCCGAGCGCCCCCTGATCCCAATCCTCCCCCTCCCATTGGCTTTCGGCCCAGGGGAGGGGTTGGGGGTGGGGCGGGATGAGGTAAAAATCGCATCAGTGGAACAAAATGGGCGTGGACGGCCCGCGGCGCGGGCGCTAAACTTCCCCCATCACCGTCTTTTCCCACGTTCCACAGGAGACCCCTTGAAACCCGACGAGTTTAAAAATCCCGCCCCCACCTATCGACCCGCGCCGTTTTGGTCCTGGAACGCCGATCTCCAAGAGGACGAACTGCGCGCCCAGATCCGCGACATGAAGGAAAAGGGCTGGGGGGGCTATTTCATGCATTCCCGGGTCGGGCTCATCACCCCCTATCTCGGGAAGAAATGGCATTCCCTCATCCGGGCCTGCGCCGAAGAGGCTGCGAAGACCGGGACCCAAGCCTGGCTCTACGACGAGGATAAATGGCCCAGCGGATTCGCCGGCGGCCTCGTTCCCGAGAAGGATCCCTCCTTCCGCATGAAGGCGCTGCTTTGCGTCCCGGCGGGGAGCGAGAATCCCGAAACCGACACGCCGCTTGGGGAAACCGTCGTGGACGGGAAAACCTACCGGTTGGTGCGGCACCTCTTCCCCCTGGGAGACGCCTGGTTCAACGGGGCCTCGTATATCGATACCTTGAACCCCCGGGCGGTGGCCGAGTTCCTGCGCGTCACCATCGATGGCTACGCCCAGGAAGTCGGCGACCAATTCGGGAAGGCCATCCCGGGCATCTTCACCGACGAGCCCTGCTACTTGATGCGCAAGGCCGGGGAAGGCGGCCTTCCCTGGACCGACGCCCTCCCCGATTTTTTCCGCGAGCGGAAGGGCTACGACCTCCTCCCCGCCCTCCCCGCCCTCTTCTTCGAGCGCGGCGATTCGGCCAAAGTGCGCTTCGATTTCTTCGACTGCGCCACACGGCTCTTCCTCGAGAGCTTCACCAAGCCCTACCATGCCGCCTGCAAGAAGAACCGCCTGCTCTTCACCGGGCACTTCATGGCCGAGGACAATCTGCGCTACCAGATGCAGTGGATCGGCGCGGCCATGCCCCATTACGAGCATATGGACTGGCCGGGCATCGACAAGCTCGCCCGCCACGTCGACCAGACCGTCACCGTCAAGCAGGTGGCCTCCGCCGCCGAGCAACTCGGGAAGGAACGCACCTTCTGCGAAGTCTTCGGCATCAGCGGCCAGCAATTCGACTTCAGGGGCCGCCGGTGGATCCACCACTGGGAGGCCGCCCTCGGGGTGAACTTCGTCAACCACCACCTCTCCCTCTACACCATGATGGGCGAGCGCAAGCGGGATTACCCGCCCAATTTCTTCCACCAGCAGCCCTGGTGGCCCTGGGAGAAGCCCCTCGCCGACCATTTCGCCCGCCTCAACCTGGCCCTCACCCGGGGCAAGCGCCACCTCGATATCCTCATGCTCCATCCCATCGGCAGCGCCTGGGCCTCCTACCAGCCCCTGGGCGAGGGCGGCCCCTGGTCCGGCGCCCTCGGCCGGGGCGGGAACCTGGCGCTTTTCGACCAGGCCTTCAAGACCCTCACCGACCGGCTGCTCGCCAAGCGCCTGGATTTCCATTACGGCGACGAGATCATCATGGAAGGGCACGCCAAAGTCGATGGCGCGGTCTTCACCATCGGCGGCCATGGATATCGCCACGTGATCGTACCACCGAGCCTCACCTGGCGGACCCGCACGGTCAAAGACCTGAAGGCCTTTTGCCTGGCCGGGGGCGACCTGGTCTTCGTCGAACCGCTGCCTTCCCTGATCGACGGAGGCGAGCCCCTGGATGTGCGCGCCGAGTTCCCCAAAGCGAGCGTGGTGGCTTCGCCGGAGGCGCTCATCGACCACCTTCGGGCCCGGAAAACGGACTGCGTCTCCGTCACGAACCTGGATCTCGGCGCGGAGGCCGATGAGGTGTTCATCCATAGCCGCCGCCTGGACGATGGACGCCTCCTCCATTTCCTCGCCAATACCTCCGAGACGAAGACCGTGCGCGCCCGCATCCGCCTTCCCGGGGCCTTCTCCGCGGACGCCTGGGATTGCGGGAACGGCGGGCAAAAGGCGCTCCCCGGAGAGGTGAAGGACGGGGCCTTTGTCCTAGACCACGAGTTCACCGGGGGCGACGGCCTACTCTTGGTGGAAGGCCCCCAGAGACCGGCCACGGCGCCCGCTGTCCTGACCCCGCCGTCTCGAATCCTCCCTCTGGAGGCCTGGACGGGGACGGCCAATGATCCCAACGTGCTGCGGGTCGACCGGGTCACCCTCACACTTGGTGCAGCGACCGTCCTCACCGATGCGCCCATCCACAAGGCTTGGGACGCCCACTTCTACAAGGCCGCCGAAGGAACGCCCTTCACCGCCGAGTACACCTTCGAGGTCGATGCCCTTCCCGCCACGCCCGTGCGCGCCGTGGTGGAAATGGCCCCGCACCTCGATCAGATCCGCTTAAACGGCGTCCCCATCGAGCCCGACGGCGGGCGCTACCTGGGCGATCTCGCCTTCACCACCCTCGACGTCTCGAAGGCCCTCAAGGCGGGGACCAACCGCCTGGTGATCGGGGGAAGGAAACACAATAATATCACCCGTTCCGGCTGCCACCGACGGGTGGGCGAGGCCGAGTTCCCCTACCGCAACACCGAATTGGAGGTCGTCTACCTGGTGGGGGATTTCGGGGTGGTGAATTGGGAAAACCGCCGCTTCGCCATCGGGACCAAGCCCGCCCGCCTGGATTTCAGCAACGTGAGCGCCTGCGGCTACCCGTTCTACGCGGGCACCCTCCGCTTCCAATGCGCCTTCGAATTAAAGGGGCGGCCCGAGCGCGCCCTGCTCGCCTTCTCGGATGTGGCCGCGGCCTGCCTCGAATTGCGGGTCAACGGGCAGGAAGCCGGCGTGAAACTCTGGGCGCCCTTCGAATGGGATATCACCCCCTGGCTTCGCCCCGGCGAAAACCGCCTCGAATGCGTCTTCCCCACGGACCTCTTCAATTTGATGGGCCCCAACCCCCTCACGCTGGGGACGCCCACCGCCATCGGCCACGGCACCTTCCGGGAGGACCGGGTCTGGACCCCCGAAGTCCTACTCCTGCGGCGCGGGATCGCCGGGGCGAGGCTTACGACCTGGTAAGCCCAGGCGGTCTCGCCCCCCCAATCGGGGCCTTTTTTCAAGGAAAAACGCCATTTTCCCACTGGACAAGGGATGAAAAGCTAGTGCAAAATAGCCCATCCGTCACCGACAGGAGCTTCCATGGCCAAGACAAACAAGCCGGTTCTGCTTGAGAAACCCAAGAAGGGCGATCGCAGTTACTCCAAATCCCAACTCATCTCCCACCTCGCGGAAGCCGTTGAGACCAAGACCGGCATCGAAACGAATAAAAAACAGGCCGCCGCCTTCGTCGAAGAAATGGTGAAGATCCTCTTTGATTTCGCCCCCGTCGGCGCGCCCATCCCGGGCCTCGGCAAGGTCCTCCTGCGGGAAATTCCCGCCAAGCCGGCCCGCACCATCGTCTCCTTCGGTAAAGAAATCCAGGTGGCGGCGAAACCCAAGAGCCAGAAAGTCGTCTTTCGCTTCAGCAAAGAAGCGAAGGAACTCTTTAAAAAATAAGCCCTTCCGGGCCTTCCCGGCATCGTAGGTTCACGCGCTCGCCATGAAGGCGCTTGCTTCGGATTCATGGGCCCCCGCTGGAAATCCGTACGCGATGTTTTAATCGGCTATTGCGGCGCTCGGGGTGCATCAGGTTTACGCATCGGGTTCCCCCCGAAAAAAAAACCCGGCCTTTCGGCCGGGGATCGGGGTCTTTATTTGCCCGTGCGAAGCTTCTTCAGCCGACGTTTACGGCGTACTTTTTTCTTGTTCAGCTTCGCCTTGCTCTTGCGACGTTTCAAGCGCCCCTCCTCGTTTAGATGCCCTATTTTAGCCCACGAAATGGTTTTTTTCCATTTTTTGGTCACGGTCGGCCCGGGGATGCCGAAATTTGAAGTAATCCCTAATTCCCGTGCGCGACTATAAATCCAGCCTCCATCGGTTCCAAGCGGCCCCCGCCCGGCGTCGTCGTCTGCCCCCTCCCGCCCATTCCGGGGCCCGTCCCGCCCTTCCTGGCCCCCGGGGGGCCCCCGGCCGACCGGTTTTAGACACCCGCTTCAAATTCTACGCCGCCATCATCCTCATGGGGCTCGCGGTCTGGTTCTATATCCGCTGGCAGGTGCAACACCGCCCCGATTCCGTTTTCGCCAATTTCCTGCGCACGGTGAAGAGCGAAGTCACCGATTCGCCCACCAACGCCGCCCCGAGCCCCGTCCCCCCGGCGACCAATGCCGCCGCCCCGATCACCCCTAAAACCCAGGCGAAACCGGTCCAGGCTGCCGCCAAGCCAGCGGCCCGCCCCGCCCGGGAAGCGGCCCAGGAACTGCGATACGAGGGGAATTTCTTCCTGACCCAACTCGACCGGAAAACCGGGGCCGCCCGGGTGCTGCCGGTGAAATCGGCCTTCGCCTGGGGCGAGCGCAACCCCTACGGCGAAGCGGTGAAGCATCTGGTCAAAATGCGCCCCGATCGGGAGGGGTTCCTCAACCCCTTCCCCGAGAACGTGCGCCTCAACAAGGCGTGGATCGAGAACGGGGTGCTGCTTCTCGACTTCAACAAGGCCTTCGAGTTCAACCGCTTCGGCCACCTCGGCCTCCAGGTGCAGATCCAGCAGGTCTTGTGGACGGTCTTCGACCTGAGCGACCGCAGCGGGTCCCTCGTGCCCGAGAAGATCGATTCGGTCTCCATCCTCATCGACGGCAAGCGCAAAAAGACCCTCGGCGGCGAGGGCCTGGCGCTCAAACTCTTCTACGGCCGGGAAGACCTCCTTCGGCTGCTGGCCAGCCGCGACGCCGGCCATGTCTAAGTTTCTTTTCCGGATCCCCGCGGCCGTCCTCTTGGCCGCGTCCCTCGCCGCCGCGCCGCGCCCGTCGCCCGACGCCGGGGACGGGAACCCCTCCTGCGTCTCGGTGGAGGGCCGCCTCGACGGGCACTATGAAGACCAGCTCCGCGCCATCACGCGGCCCGTGGTGTACGAGAACGGCATCCTCTTCACCTGCGAGGCGGGGGCGGACGACGAAGTCTCCCTCTCGGGAAGTTTCGTGGACTGGAACAAGCATTTCGCCATGCACAAGAACCGCTACGGGGTCTGGTACTGCTTCCTCCCCCTGGAGATCCCCGCGGGCACCTATCCCTACCGCTTCTACATCAACCGGCTCTGGGTCAACGACCCCCAGCAACCCCTGGTCGTCCCGGACCAGTACGGCAGCCGCATCTCGGCCCTGCGCCTCGACCGCAGCCTCGTTCAGATGAAGGTCTCGCCCCGGGCCATGGGCGCCAATCGCTACCTCTTCTTCCTGAAGGACCGCGGCTACACCAACGTCTATTGGGTCGGCAGCCGCAATCATTGGGATCCCTACACCGATCCCATGAAACGCGCCGATGGGTACTGGCAAATCACCCTGACCATGACCCCCGACCAGGTCTTCTACCGCTTCCGGGTGGACGGACAAGACCTCCTCGACCCGGCGAATCCCCATATCGGGAGCCTCAAGTTCGGCGAGAAAGTCAGCATCGTTCCCCTGGGCGACGTCTATAAGAACCCGCCCCCCAAGGTCGCTCCGCCGGAGACGAAGAAGCGCGAATAACCGCCTACATGCCCGGCAGCACCCGGAAGACGCCCCATTTCAGGTAGCGCGTCTCGGGCATGCCGGCGAGGACCGGATGGTCGGCGCCCTGCTCGCCGCGGCGCATCCAGACCAGGCGCTTCTGCTGGGCCCGGGCCGCCCGGCTGACGGCCGTGAAAAAGCGGTCTTCTTCGACGTGCATCGAGCAGGAACCCGTGGCCAGGAAGCCCCCATGGTTGAGCACCCGGATGGCCAGGCCCTGCAGGCGCTCATACCCGTGGAGCGCGCTCACCGCCGTCTTTTTCGTCTTGGCGAAGGCGGGGGGATCGACGATGATGAGGTCCCATTTTTCCCGGCGGGCCGCGGCTTCTTCCAGGAATTTAAAGACATCCCGCTCCGCGAACTCGACTTTCGACCCTCCCAATGCGGCCGCGTTGCGCGCGGCGTTGCGGGTGGCCGCGGCGATGGCCTGGGCCGAGGCGTCGATGCCGGTGACTTCTCGGGCCCCGCCGAGGGCGGCCTGGAGGGCGAAGCCGCCCTGATTGGAGAAGAGGTCGAGCACCCGCAGGCCCCGGGAGAGGCCCCGCACGTGCAGGCGGTTTTCGCGCTGGTCGAGGAAGAACCCGGTCTTCTGGGCCCCGCGCAGCGTCAAGCCCCACGCGAGGCCCTCCATCGAAAGTTCGATCTCGACGGGGGTCTGGCCGTAGAGGTCTTCCTCCGGGCCCTCGGGGAGGCCCTCGAGCCGCCGCAGGGAACTATCGTGGCGCAGCAGCGCCCCGCGAAGATCGGGCCAGACGGCTTTCATGGCCTGGGCGATCTCCTCCCGGTGGCGGTCCATGCCGGCGGAAAGGAGTTCGAGCACAGCGTAGTCGCCATAGCGGTCGAGGATAAGCCCCGGGAGTTCATCGGACTCGCCGAAGACGAGGCGGCAGGCCCGGGTGTCGAGGCCCGCCTGCTCCCGGTAGCCTTGGGCATTGCGGAACCGCGCGATGAAAAAGTCGGGCGAGAGCCGGGGGCCGGGTTGGCTTTCGGCGGGCAGACGCAGGAGGCGCAGGGCGACGAGGTTGTGGGGATGGTAGAAGCCCACGCCCAGGCTTCCCGCCTTCTCCACCACCGCCTGCACGAGGGAGCCCGGGGCGAGGTCGGTGGGCACCTGGACGAGTTCGTTGCTGAAGACCCAGGGGTGGCCGTGGTGCAGGCGCTCCACGTGCTTGGATTTGACATTGAGGATGGGCAGAGGCATGGGGAACCTTGAAATAAAACGGGCCGCCATGGGGCGGCCCTGAGCGCGCGGGAAGGAGGGGGCTTAGTCGCCCTTGATGATGTCGTCGGACATGGGCCGCATGAGTTTGCGGAAGCCGAGCACGAGACCGAGGAGCGCCGTGATGGCGAAGGCCCAGAAGGTGACTTTGAGCGACATGATGGGATCGGCCTGGGTGGCGCCGGCGGCGAGGTTCGAGGCGAGTTCCACATCGACCTTCACGGATTGGGATTGGATGAAGTTCACCAGGAAGCCGACGGCGAGCACGAGGCTGCCGATGACGACGATCCAGCCTTCGAGGAGTTTGGAGACCATGGCTTCGCGGGCCACGAGGATGGCGTAGAACACCAGCATCCAGGAGACGCCGATAGTGGAGCCCCAGAGCGAGATGCCCGTGGCGCCGTAGCGCTGGGAGACGCCGATGGTGGCCGCGATCAGCAGGAACAGGCCGGGAATATAGGCGATCTGTAGCACGCGCAGGGTGGTGATCTTACGCATGGAGAGGAAGATCATGGACAACCCGACGCCCCCGGCCAGGTTGACCAGGGAGGAGATGAAGAGTTTGCTGAAGAGCGCGGAATTGCCCACGGGGATGGACATGCTGCTCCCCAGTTCGGCCATGGGGTTCCAGAGCCGGTAGCCGAGGCACGCCGCGGCGCAACCCAGGGAAAAGGCGGAGAAAATCAGCCCAATGCGATACATGGACACGGCCCATTTTTCACTTCGGAAGAGCGAGATGGATTCGGTTTCGGCCATGGAAGTCTCCTTACCCGTGCTCGGCTGAACTGGTCTTCAGGATGGCCAGGAACTCCGTGTAGTCCCGCGCCTCCAGAGCCAACTCGACGATGCCCGGTTTGATGAAAGTATCGCTTATTTCCTCAAGGATTTCCAGCTCCTGCTCGCCTTGGCCGGCGGGACTCGCCACCAGGAAGACGACCCGGGCCGGTTTATGGTCGACCGCCCTGAAATCAAGGCCATTTTCGGCGATTCCGGCGGAGATCAGGGGTTGCCGCAGGCCGGGGAACGGCAGGTGGATGATGGCGATTTCACCCTCCACCCCGCTGGGCATGACCAACTCGCGTTCCCGGGCCCTTTGGATGAGGTCTTCCACCGAGAGGTGGGCGGCCGCCGCGAGGACCTGGCAGAGGTCGTGGATGGCCTCGTCGGCGCTGCGGGACCGCAGGCGGGGGATGAAGTGGGATCGATGGAAGAAGGACCAGAAGGGGATGGCTTTTTTCCCGGAGAGGAACCGGATGAGCGGGGCCGCGAGGGCCGAAGTCGCGAGGGCGGTGAGGGACAGGGCGACATAGAGTTCTTCGGAAATCAACTGGTAGCGCAGCGCCACGTAGCAGAGAAGGATGGCGATGGCCCCCCGGGCATTGATGCCGAAACCCACGAGGAAGCCCATGCGGGGGCTCAGCCCGCCCCAGAGGCTCCCGACGAAGCCGGCGCCGACCTTGACCAGGACGGCGAAGCCGAACACCCCGAGGACGAGGGGGAGATTGAAATGCTTCACCCAGTCGACCGAGAGGGCCGTCCAAGCGAAAAAAAGCGGGGCGAACAGGGCGAAGACGATCCGTTGGGTCATGCGCCGGTTGCGCTCGGCCAGCCATGGGGAACCGCTGACCGCCATACCGACGAGGAGCGCCCCGAAGAGGGCGTGGACGCCGATCCACTGGCTGAAGGCCGCGCCCACGAAGGCCAGGGTGATGACGAAACCGGTCATGCCCTCGGGCCAGGTCGCGTGGGCGTGGACGAAGGGGAGGATCCGGTCGATGAGGAAACGCCCCACCGTCAGCATGAGCCCGGCGAAGATGAAGGCGAACATCACGTTGAGCCAGGGATTGGGCGACGCGGAGGGGCCCACGCGGAAGAGGGTGAGGATCGCCGCGAAGAGAAGCCACCCGGCCACGTCGCCCACCACCGAAGCCGCGTGGGTGACGACCCCCGCCTCGGTGCGGAAGATCCGGTTGTCCTTCAAAATCCGGCTCACGATGTTGAGGCTGGTGATGGAAAGCACGGTGCCGAAGAAAAGCGCGAAAGCCAGGGGCCGCGGCCCGTGGTAGGCCAAGGCCGAGGGCTTGAAATAGGCGAGGCAAAAACCCCCGAGGAGCGGCACCAGCACGCCGAGCAGGGAGACGAAGAATGCGGGGCGCCGTTCCCCCCGGCTATCCTCGAGTTCGATGCCCATGCCCTCGACGAGGAGGAACATCACCAAGGCGATGGTGATGACCCCTTCATAGGCGTGGAGCACCGGCCCCGAGACCGGGTACAGCACCCCTTGGGCGGCCGGGAAAAGGAGGCCAAAAACCGTGGGCCCGAGGAGGATCCCGGCGAGGACTTCGCCGAGGATCATCGGCTGGCGCAATTTGACCGCCAATTCGCCGAGGAGGCGGGCCACCCCGAGGAGGGCGCCGAGGCCGAGGAGGAAAGCGACGATTTCGTGGCGCAACATTCGGCAAATTTTACAATGGAGGGCGCCCGTTCGAGGCTCCGCAACTTAAAAAAAGTCGCTTTTTTTCGGATTCCTCGGGGAACTCGGGGCGTCATCCACCCGAATCTACACCCGGGTCTGATCCTACCAGAATGTATTCCCCGAGGGGGGATTCGGAGCGCGCACCAAGCGGCGGTGGGATTTGGCCCGCTTTCCGTATCCTCCAAATTGCACGAACCTTAGGCAGGATGGGACCCCGCCGATGCAGCCAAGGCGCCCCGGGAGAGACCCAATGACCGAGGAGACCTTCATGCGGCTCGTTCAACGCTTCCGTAATCCCCCCCGGTTTTTCATGGCGGCCCTATGGGCCACGTGCGCCATCCTCCTGTCCGACGGGTGGCTCCCCGCTGCGGCCCCGCCGCCTGTCGTCTCCCAAATCGGACCGAATCGGGTTCGCTTGTACTGGACTCTGCCCAATTGCCGGGTGTATCTCCTCCGCTCGACCAACGGGATGCCCCTTGAATCGTTCGCCAGCGTCGTCTATGGCCCCGGGGTACGGAATTATCTCGATGATTCCAACGCTCCCGCCGGCTGCGCGATCTCATACGCCATGGCCACCAACGCGCTTTCGGAGACCTCGTCGATCGTCCTCCTCACCAATGTGCCCCAGGTCACCCTCACGATCTCCACGTGCCAAACGATCCCCTATCAGCACCTGCTACGGATCCGCTATGTCATGGGCCGAACCTGCGTGGAAACGCCGCAAGCGGAATTGGCCTGGGCCCCCACCGGCACAGGTCGGTGGACGAACTTCGGCCCGGAGCTGGTCACCCGACCGGAATTGGGATTCTGGGGAAGATTCACCGCCGATTGGAGCCTACCCGAGGATTTCGACACGAAAACGCCCCTCGACCTGCGCTTCGTCCCGATGCTCGGTGGGTGGACGGGCGACACGAATATCTACTCGAATGTCGACCTCTCGGGCCTTTTCACCACCGTTTCGGAATTGGTGCAGCCCTGTATCCTCGGGAATCCCTGCCGGGACGGGAGCGGCGTGATATTCGCGAATCTCCCGACCGGGACGACCGTGGATATCTATACGCTTTCTGGGAAAAAGGTGATCCGCCTTCCGCCGGAGGGGATCATCGGGGGGAAGCTCCGGTGGGATTTGCGCGCGGCGACCCTGGAACGGATTCGGCCCGGCATCTACCCGTGCCGCATCGAAGACCCCGAGCATCGACTCTTCAACCTGACCCTCATCGTCTCCCGTTGAGGTTTGGAAAGCACCCATGAAAACAACGATTCGGACCATGCTGCTCTTCTTGGTGTTCGCCCTTCCCGCGCGGGCCTACACGACCTTCGATTTCCTGGAAATCGGGTTCGGAGCGGCCTCTTCCGGTCTGGGGCAGGCCGCCGTGGCGGAATCGGGATCCCTGGAGGGCGTTTGGCATAACCCCGCGACCCTCGCGGCGCTCACCGGGCCCGGCTTCTCCGGCTCGGTCAATCCCTATCTCGGCATGACCCTGTGGAGCGCGGCCGCCTCGCTCAAGCCCTCTTCCCATGTCACCCTCGCCGCCTCGGGTTGCGGCTTGGCCATCGAAGGAATTACCGGAGATATCCTCTATAACGGGGACCCCGGACGGTCCATCCGGACCGGCATCACGAGCGGGGGGATCTCCGCCGCGTTCGCCCTCGGCGCCGCGGCGAAATGGCCTTTCCGCCTTGATCTGGGGATCAAGGGAAAAATCGTCACCGAAACCCTCGATCAGACGCCCCTGTCGGCCTTTTTATTGAATGCGGGCCTGGCGTTGGCATTCCCCGGCGCCTTCGCGAGGGAGGGCTCCTTGCAATTCGGTTTCATCGCGAGGAATATCGGGCGCGGCGGCGTGCCGGGGCAGCCCGATGTCATCCCCCTGTCGCTCCTCGTCGGGACGGCCTACGTGCTTCCCCTCGGGAAGAAGGTTGCCCTCAAGGCCCTCGTCGACGGGGACCTCACCGTGGCGGACCAGACCATGCGCCTCTCCACGGGCGTCGAGGCGTTCCTCTTCCAATTCCTCACGGCGCGGGCGGGCTACCTCTTCGACAACGCCCAAAGCGCCCGCGGACTGAGCCTCGGGGCCGGCATCCAATTCCCCATCGCCCATTTCGACGGCCATTTGGATTACGCGCTCCAGCCCCTCGAGGGCCTCGGCGTGCAGCAGCATTTCCAATTGACCCTGGCCTGGAACCCCAACAAATAAGCGGGAGGCCCAGATCCACGGTAGAATTCGATGTGGATCTGAACGCCGCCCTCGCCTACGCCGCCGGTGACTTCGAGAAGACCCTCGAAGATCTCAAGGCCCTCATCCGCATCCCCTCGATCAGCTTCGCCGGGTTCGATCCCGCCCCGCCTCGCCAGGCCGCCGCGGCGTGCCTGGGCCTCTTGGCCCAAGCGGGCCTCCAAGCGCAAGAGCGGGCCCACCCCGGCGCGCCGCCCTATATTCTGGGCTTCTCCAAACGCCGACCCGACCGGCCCACGGTGCTGTTCTATGCCCATTACGATGTCCAGCCCCCCATGCGCGCCGAGCGCTGGAAAAGCCCCGCCTTCGCCCCGGAAGTGCGCGACGGGCGCCTCTACGGCCGGGGGAGCGCCGATGACAAGGCCGGCGTGATGCTCGCCGTGGCGGCCGCCGGCGCTTGGCTCAAGTCGGGCCAGGAACTCCCGGTGAACCTCATCGTGGTGCTCGACGGGGAGGAAGAAATCGGCTCCCCACATTTCGCCGACTTCCTCCGGGCCAACCAGGCGGACCTCGCCGCCGACGTCCTCGTCGTCGCCGACCTCGACCATTACGAGACGGGCATCCCCTCGCTCACCACGAGCCTGCGGGGCATCCTCGTCGCCGAGGTCGAACTCCGCAGCCTGGACAAGCCGCTGCATTCCGGCATGTGGGGCGGCGCCATCCCCGATCCCATCGCCGCCCTCTGCCGCGTGATCGCCTCGCTGACGGATGAACGCGGCCGCCTCAGCGTCCCGGGCATCTACGAAGGGGTGATCCCTCCCAGCGAAGCGGAACTCCAGGGCCTCAAAAGCCTGCACCATGACGTCGCGGTCTTCCGGAAAAACGCCACCGTCCGCCCCGGCGTCGCGCTGCTGGAGGAGGGCGACCGCGTGCTGCTTCGCACCTGGCGCGAGCCGAGTTTGGTGGTGAACGCCATCGAATCGGGCAGCCGCAAGCAGGGCGGCAACGTGCTCATGGACGCCGCCTGGGCGCGCCTGGGCGTGCGCGTCGCGCCGGGCCAAGACCCGGCCCGCGTTCGCGATCTCCTCGTCGAGGCCATCAAGGCGCGCGTCCCCTGGGGCCTCGAAGTCTCCATCGCCTGCGACCACGTGGCGCCGCCGTGGAAAACCGACACCGCCCACCCGGCCTTCGCGGCCATGAAGCGCGCCATGCGCGATGCCTACGGCCGGGAGGCCCTCGAAGTCGGCTCGGGGGCCACGATCCCATTCGTCCCCGACACGGTGCGCGCCCTCGGCGGCATCCCCGCCCTCCTCATCCCCGTGGAAGATCCCTCCACCAACGCCCACGGCGAGAACGAAAGCCTTCATTTGGGGGATTTCCGCAAGGCGCTCCAAGCCCAGGTGCGCTTTTTCGCCGAACTTGCCTCTTCCCACGTGCGCGTTTAATTCTCCTACGCGAAGCCGCCCCAGGACCTCCCTTGACCGCCCCCGACGCCCTCGCCCCCGTGCCCCCTTCCCTTCCCCAAGATCCCGC
>JAFLEE010000114.1 GCA_017302015.1 Spirochaetota bacterium
CCGCGGCGGCGCGCCTCCCCGTCCAAGCGCCCGTTCCTGCTGCGACGATCGCGTCCACGGAGCACCCCGTCGCCGCCTTCCTCCTCGACCAGGATTTTGACCGGGAGACCGCGGACATCGCGGCCCGGCGCAGCGGCCTCGACCGGGTGAGCACCCCGGAGGATCGTGCGGTGCTGGCGGAGGCGGTCGCGGCGCTCTACACTTATACTGAGGGCATTACCGTGTACGAGACCACGCCGAACGTGATCTTCTTCATCGGGCCGACGGGCGTGGGGAAGACCACCACCATCCCGAAGATCGCCTTCCGCTACGGCGTGAAGGAGGAGCGCACCGCGATCCTCGCCACCTTCGATCTCTGGCGGATCATGGCCGTGGACATGCTGCGCCGCTACGCCGAGATCCTCGACCTTCCCTTCGAGATCATCGAGAAGCCGGCCGACCTCATCCGCCTCATCAAGGCCCGCATGGACGCCCACATGATCTTCGTCGACACCGGCGGCCTGCCCCACGGCGAGGAGAAGCGTCTCCTTGAGATCTTCGACCTCGTCGGCGAGGTCCAGATCCCCAAGGAAGTCCACCTGTGCCTCAACGCCTCCATGCGGGAGCGCGACCTGGAGCGCGTCATGAAGACCTTCGCCCCGGCCCATTATGACCGGATCCTCATCACCAAGAGCGACGAGACCGTCTCCTTGGGCGGCGTGCTCGGGCAGGTGCGCAAGGCCCAGCGGCCGCTCTCCTTCATCACCAACGGGCAGCAGGTCCCCGACACCTTCTTCCTCGCGAATCGGCAAACCCTCTCGGGCCACCTGGTGAAAGAATGGGCGCCGTAGAAGACCAGACCACCGCCCTGCGGCGCGCCATGGCCGAAGTGAAGCGCCAAGGCGCCCCCGCGCCCGCCGCGGCCCCCCGCGGCCGCCAACGGGTCATCGCCATCGGGAGCGGCAAGGGCGGCGTGGGGAAGACGAACCTCTCCGCGAACCTGGCCCTCGCCCTCCACCTCGCGGGCGAGAAGACCTGCATCCTCGACGGCGACCTGGGCCTCTCCAACGTGAACATCGTCCTGGGCGAGCTCCCCAAATGGAACCTCTTCCATGTGCTCAAGGGCGAGAAGAAACTCGAGGAGATCGTCTTCCGCACCCAATGGGGCCCCGATCTCGTCGCCGGCGCCTCGGGTTTCCAGGAACTCGCCAACCTCGACGACGCCACGCGCGCGCGCTTCGTGGAGAGCCTGGGCATCCTGCGGGCCTACGACAACTTGGTCATCGATACGGGGGCCGGCATCGGGGCCAACGTCACCGCGTTCCTCCAGGCCGCGCGTCAGGTACTCATCGTCACCACTCCCGAGCCCACGGCCGTCACCGACGCCTACGGGCTCATCAAGAGCCTGGCCGCGGCGGGCCGCACTGAAAACATCAATCTCGTCATCAACCGGATCCCCTCGGTGGCGGAGGGGCGCAAGGTCGCCGAGCGCATCCGCGCCATCGCGCGGCAATTCCTGCGCTTGGAAGTCGAACTGCTGGGGATGGTGCACGAGGACGAGGCCGTGGTGAAGGCGGTCTACCAGCGCAAGCCGTTCCTCGCCATGGATCCCAAATGCCGGGCGTCCGCCGGGGTGCGGGCCATCGCGGAGCGCCTGCGCGGGAAGTCGGCGGAAGATGCCGGGGATGAAGGGGCGCTCGGCGCCTTTCTCCGCAGGTTGTTCGGTTAGGAGCCGCCATGAAAGAAAAACTCGCCGAAATGAAGCCCTACTTGATCGCCGCGGCCGCGGGTTTCCTCGTCAGCCTCGTCCTGGTGCTGGCGGGAGACGGCGGGCTCGGCGCCCTCCTCTATAAGCCGCTCCTCAGCGCCCTCGTTTGGGGCGGCCTGGCCTTCGGGGTGCGGCAAGCCCTGCGCCTCCTGGTGCCCGACCTCGAGAAGGCGATCTGGCCGGAATCCCCGGCCTCCAGCGATTCCGCGCCCGAAGCGGGCGAGGACAGCCCGTCCGGCGCGACTCGGGGCCTCAACCTCAACCTGAGCACCGGGGACGACGCGGATGAGGGCGCACCGAGTGCCCGCACGGGCCTTGGGCTCGGTTCCGAAAAGGCCGCCGCGCCGGCGGGGCGGGGGATCTTCGGGTCGACCCCGGTCATCTCGGAGGCATGGGTGAAGCCCGCCGAAACGCCCGCCGCGAGCCTACCGCCGCGGAAGCCCGATGCCGCCGCCCAATTCGATCAAGACGAAAAAGTTCTCGCCAAAGCCGTGCGCTCGGTGATGAACCAATGATTTACGCACACCCAAACGGGAGGGGATCGTGAGCAGTCAAAACGGAAAAACCAACCTGGTGCCCCAGACCTTCGACATCTCGGAGGAGGAGGAGATCAAGCTCTGGAAATCCTACCGCATCCCCTCTTCGGGAGAGGCCTTGCGGGAGCAGGTAAAGGTGTATTTCATCAAGAAATACTCCCCCCTCGTCAAGTACGTGGCCGGCAAGATCCACCACAACCTACCCGAGACCATCGAGTTCGACGACCTGGTGGGTTACGGGACCCTCGGCCTCCTCGATGCCATCGAGAAATTCGACCCGACCCGGGACATCAAGTTCAAGACCTACGGGATCACCCGCATCCGCGGCCATATCTACGACGAATTGCGCAAAGATGACTGGGTGCCCCGCTCCGTGCGCACGAAGCAGAAGCTCATCGAAGAGAAGCGCAAGGAATGGGAGAGCAAGCACGGGGGGAAGATCACCCTGGAGGAGCTCGCCCGCATCACCGGCATCTCCACCACCGAGGTCGAGCGGATCACCGCCATGGCCGGGGACAGCACGGTGGGCTCCCTCGACGGGACGCTCCTCGTGGGGAACGATAACGACGAGATCTCGGTCATCGAGACGATCCAGTCCAACGAGAGCCAGAACCCCTACAACGAGGTGGAGCGCAGCGAGATCCGCAAGATCATCGCCGCCGAGATCCAGCGCCTGCCCGAGAAGGAGAAACTGGTGCTCATCCTCTACTACTACGAGGACCTCACGCTCAAGGAGATCGGCGTGGCGCTCGACGTCACCGAGTCGCGGGTGAGCCAGCTCCACACCAAGGCCATCCGCAATATCCGCAACAGCCTCGACACCATCAAGAAATCCCTGGTGTGACGGCGCCGACCCATGAACTTCCGGGAATATCTCCTCCAGCATAAGGACGAATTGCTCCCGCCCTCGTCGCGGCGGGGCAATGCCCTGGACCTCCTCGAGGGGAAATACCGGGGGGGCGGGGACGCCGCCGCGCTGCGGCCCGGGGAGACCCTCGTGGAGGCCGAGAGCCTCGAAGCGGCGTTCCACCAGGCCTCCGGGAAACTGGGGGCGGACATCAGCAAACTCTCCTACCGGATCCTCGAACAGGGGCGCCGCGGCGTCTTCGGCCTCGCGTCGAAGCCGTTCCGCATCGCGTTCACCGCGAGGGGCGCCCGGGCCCCCGTCGGGACCGCGGAGGTGGAGGCCGCCGGCGATTCCATGCTCGCGGAGGCGATCCCCATGGATCGGGACGGGCACGCCGAGGTGCGCATCACCCGCGAAGGGAAATACCTCGTCCTCCATCCCCCCACCGGGACGGGGATGCCGGTCCACGAATCCAAGGTCCAGGAACTCCTCGAGCACCGCGGCCTGCCGCGCATGGAGGACGCCCTCCTCAAGGCGCTCCTGAAGCGCAAGGACGTGAAGCCGTTCAAGCTCGGCGATTGGAAGCCGAACCTCAAGAACGACGGGAAGGTTTTTTTCGAGATGTCCGACGACCGCATGAAGGGGTTCATCCGCATCATCCCCCCCAAGATGGACGGTCGCCTCATCGACTTCGAGGACGTGAGGAATATCCTGGCGGAGAACCGGGTGGTCGAGGGCCTGCAAGAGGACAAGATCCGGAACGCCCTCGACAAGCACCTCTTCAGCATCCCCATCCTGGTGGCCGAGGGCCGGCCGGCCGTGCAGGGGAAGGACGCCTACATCGACTACAAGGTCACCTTCCGCGACAAGAGCAAGCCTCTGGCCCTCTCCGACGAGGAGGATGTCGACTTCTCCGAATTGGGGCTCATCGTTAACGTCATGGCCGACGAGATCCTGGCGGAAAAGATGGCGCCGACCCGCGGCATCCCCGGCGTCAACCTGCTGGGCCAGATGCTCCCCGCCCGGGACGGGAAGGATATCGACCTGAAGGGCGGCGAGAATACGGACATCACCGAAGACGGCACCATGCTCAAGGCCAAGGTCAACGGCCACGCGGTGATGGAGAACGCCCTCATCTCCGTGAAGCCGGTCTATATCGTCAGCGGGGATGTGGGGCCGAAGACGGGCCACATCACCAATATGGGCTCGGTCATGGTCACCGGGAAGGTCCTCGACGGCTTCAACATCAAAGCCGGCGGGAACATCGACGTCAAGGGCACCGTGGGCAGCTGCGTGCTCGAGGCCACCGGCGACATCACGATCAAACTCGGGGCCTCGGGCAAGAATAACGGGCGCCTCATCGCCGGTGGGAACGTGGCCTCCAAGTACCTCGAGCAGGTGGTGGTCAAGGCCGGCGGGAACGTGGTCAGCACCGAGGAGATTATGAACTGCACCGTGCATGCCGGCGGCAGCGTGATCGTCGGCGGCAAGAAGGCCATCATCCGCGGCGGCCTCACCCGGGCGCTGCAGGACGTGAAGGCCCGCGTCATCGGCTCGCCCGGCAATATCAAGACGGTCATTGAGGTCGGCGTGCCGCCGGAGATCCGCGAGGGCGTCGCCGACATCCTGGGGCGCCAGGAGAAGAACGAGCCCCTCGTCGCCCCCCTCCAACTCGACATCACGACCCTCAAGATGCAGGCACTCGACGAGGAGAAGCAGAAGACCCTCGCTGAAATGGAGGGCCGCCTCGAGACCCTCAAGGCGCAGATCGAGGAGGACAAGGCCCATCTCGAGCAGCTCCTCGAGATCATCGCCCATAGCCCCGTCGTCGGCAGCGTCTCCTGGGTGAAGATGATCTACCGGGGCAGTATCCTCACCTGCAATACGGCCATGCTCGAGGTCGCCCGCGACAACAATCAACCGACGATCGCCACGGTGGATGAAATGGTCCACGACCGGGTGAAATTCTCCCCCTACAAGGGCGGGGGGCGGCCCGGCTCCGTGGGCGGGGGGGAATAAGATGTCGCTGCGCCCCATCGATTTCCAGACGCTCCTCAACCAGATGGGCGAGGTGGGCAAAAAAGAGGACGCCCGCATCAAGCGCCGCCAGGAGGACAAGGACCGCATCGACGCCAAGACGCGAACGCGGCAGACCGAAGAGCCGAAATCCGAGAAGTCCGCCATGGAGGGCGACCTCGTCAAGGCGCCCGAACCCGTGAAGCCCGAGAAAAACAAGCACAAGCACAAGCCCCCGACCGGACCGGGCCCCCGCAAGGGCCTGCAGGACGATTTCAAGGGCAATTTCCTGGATATCACCGAATGAGTTTCATCATCCTCCTCGTCCTCAACGCGTTGTTCGCCGTCTGCGTGTTCCTCTATTTCCGGGAACGGTTCCAGAAGCTGGTCCAGGCGGATTCCATCAAGCAGGAACTCGCGGCGGTCATCCACGCCTTCAACCAGCAGGCCGATTCCCAGATCAGCCTCTTGGAAGACCTCGTGCGGCGCACCGGGGAGGCGCAGGAAGCGCTCGATCTGAGGCTGGCCGAACTCAAGCGGCTCGACCTCTACGGGGGCGAGGCCAAACGGATCTCTGCGGCGGTGGCGCCCGGGCGGGCGGAAGATCGGGCCCCCACGGGCCCCGAAGCGGCTGCGATTCGGCCGCCCCGGCGGCGCGTGCCCAAGGAAGAGGCGCCGGAAGCGCCCGCGGCGCCCGTGGAAGAGGAGGCCTACCTCCTCGAAGTCGACGAAGGTTCCCGCAAGGAGGAGGAGGCCGAGGAGCGGCTGGTGAATTACCTGCGCCAGCGCGAGCAGGAGCGTTTCGACCGGTTTCCCATCTCCGAGAAGGTGAAGTTCCTCTACCGGCAGAAGGGCGAGAACGCCCGGGAGATCGCGCGGAAACTGGGCCTCTCCCTCACGGAGATCCAGATGATCCTCCAGGAACCCATCCGCTGAGGGCGCCATGATTTTCGGCATCGATTTCGGAACCACCAATTCGCTCATCGCCTACCTGGAAGGCGGCGAGGTCCGCCTCATCCCCGGGGCCGATGGGGCCTACCTGACCCCCTCCGTGGTCGCGGTGGGGAATCGGGGGGAGTTCATCGTCGGGTCCCCCGCCAAGGCCCAGGCGCTCCTCCATCCCGATCGGACCCTCGCCAACCTGAAGCGCGACCTGGGGACGGCCGACGACGTCGTCCTCGGCGGGCGCCATTATCCCCGGGTGGAACTCGCCTCCCTCGTCTTCAAGAAACTCCGCGACGATGCCCGCGCCTTCACCGGGGGCGAACCCGCCAAGGCGGTGGTCACCGTGCCCGCCTATTTCAACGACGCGGCGCGCAAGGCGGTGCGGGAAGCCGCGCACCGGGCCGGGTGGGACGTCGAACGCCTGGTCTCCGAACCCACGGCGGCCGCCATGACCCTCGGCGAGGGGCCCGACGAAGACGAGGCCATCGTCGTCTTCGATCTCGGCGGCGGAACCTTCGACGTCTCGGTGCTCATCCGCCACGGCGGGATCTTCGAGGTGCGCGCGGCCAGCGGACACAACCATTTGGGCGGGATGGATTTCGACCGCCTGTTCCTCGACCATATCGCGCAGGGCTTCCGCGCCGCCCACCGCATCGATCTCCGCCAGGATCCCCTGGCCTCCCAGAAACTCTCGGAGGCGGTCGAGGCCGCTAAGATCGAACTCAGCCGTCGGCCCACCGTGCGCCTCAAATTGCCCTTCATCTCGGCCAACGAGTCGGGGCCGCTCCACCTCGACCTCGAGGTTCCCCGCGGCTTGTTCGAGAACCTCATCGCCGACCGGCTGCGGGAATGCCTGCGGCTCACCGAACAGACGGTGGTGGAGGCCGGCCTCTCCCATGGGGATATCCGACGCGTCCTCCTCGTCGGCGGTTCCTGCCTCATCCCCAAAGTCGCCGAGGGCCTCGCGGGCCTCTTCCCCTCGGCCCTCATGGACCTCGAGGCGCCTTTGGAGCGGGTCGCGCGGGGCGCGGCCGTGCAGGCGTCCATCCTCGAGGGGACGCTGCGCGACCAAGTGCTCGTTGACGTCACCCCGTTTAGCCTGGGCATCGAGATCGACCACGGGTATTTCGCCACCGTCATCAAGAAGAACACGCCGATCCCCGTGACGGAGGAACGGCTGTTCACCACGCTGGCGGACGACCAAAAATCGGTGGAAGTACACATCCTCCAGGGCGAGGGGCACCAATCCGCCGAAAACTTCAGCCTCGGGCGCTTCGTGCTGGAGGACATCCGCCGGGCGCCCAAGGGGATCCCGCGCATCCAAGTGCGCTTCGATCTCGACGTCAGCGGCACCTTGGAGGTGAGCGCTCGCGACCTGGACACGGGGCGCAACCACGCGTTCCGCCTGCACCATGCGGCGGTGGGGGCGAAGCCATGAAGGGACCTTCCCACTACGAACTCCTCGGCCTCCATGCCGCCTTTACCGAGGAGGAACTCCGCACCGCATGGCGCAAGGCCGTCATGCGGTGGCATCCGGACGTGAACAAGAGCCCCCGCGGGGCCGAGTTCTTCAAGAAAGCTTTGGTGGCCTACCAAACCCTCCGCTCGCCCCAGACGCGCCGCGCCTATGACCAGGAATTGGAGCGGGAGCAGATCGCGATCCCCCGTAGCGCCGCCCGGTCGGCCGCTCCCGAGGGGGGCCGGTCCCCGAAAATGCCGTTCCGATTGCGGCATCTGGCGAATGAATGGCGGCTGCGTTTTTCGAGGTTTCCCTACCCCGAGGGCTACCGGGCGCCGAAGATCGACCCATTGGTGCGGCGGCTCCCCAGGGAAGAACTCCGCCACCGCATCCTCCATAGCCGCAATCCGTTCGTCCAATCCACGGCCGCCACGGCCCTGAGGGCCCGCGGGGAATACGAACTCCTCTTCGACGCGGCCCACCATGCGGAAGGGCCCATCTTGCGCGAGCTGCTTCGATGCTTCCGGGGTCTTTCCCTACGGAGGGCCTGGCCGGCCCTCCTCCACCTCTATGAGACCCACCGCGGGAATATGGACCGAGATTCCCACCGGGAATTCCAAGAACTCCTGGATAGCCTCGGGCGCGATTTCACCCATTGGCTCCTCACCCGCTCCTTGCGCCAGAAGGCGCTCCCAGGGGCCGCGGCGGCCGAGACCCTCCTCGCGCGCTACGGCACATGAGCCGCGGCGGGCTCGAGGCGCCGCTGACGGATCTCCCCGGCGTGAAGGAGGGGATCGCCGGCCTTTTCGCGAACCTCGAGATCCGGAAGATCGGGGAGTTGTTGGCCCATTACCCCGCGCGCTACGAGGACCGCGACACGCTCTCCAGCATCGATGACGCGTGGGGAAAGACGGTGGAGAACCCGGGCCATATCGCGAGTTTCCTCGTCGTCTGCGAGGAGCGCGGCCAATTCACCTTCCGCGAACGGGAGATCGCCCGCTTCCAATTCAGCGACGGCAAGCGCCGCGTCGAGGTCGCCGCCTGGAGCCCCCGCCACCGCTTCTTCAAGATCGGGGGCTGGTACCTGCTCACGGGGAAACTCAAGGCCCTGCGCGGCGAACTGAGCCTCAACCTCCTGGACTACGAGATCTTCGACGAGGAGACCGAGGGGAGCCTCCACCTCGGTCGCATCGTCCCCATCTATCCGTCCACCGAGAACCTGGCCCAGAAGCGGATCCGTCAGGTCGTCGCCTCGGCCCTCGAGCGGGTGGAAGAGGAAGAGTTGGATTGGCGCCTGCCGCCCCACCTCGTCAAGGAGCGCCGCCTTGGCATCCGTCGGGACGCCATCCACAACGTCCACTTCCCCGAGGGGCCGGAGGCGCTCCAAGCGGCCCGCTCGGCGCTCGCCTACGAGGAACTCTTCGCCTTCCAGCACGCCCTCGCGCGGAAAAAAATGGCCACGAAATCGGGGAAGGAGCCGGAGCGCTATCGGGTGCAGGCCCTCCACGAGGAGATCATCGCCAAACTGCCGTGGAGCCTCACCGGCTCCCAGCGCAGGGCCCTCGATGAGATCCTCGCCGACCTGAAATCGCCCGCGGTCATGCAGCGCCTGCTCCACGGAGAGGTCGGTTCGGGGAAGACCCTCGTCGCCCTGCTGTCCATGGCCTTCGCGGCGGGGGGCGGAAAGCAGGCCGTGCTCATGGCGCCCACGGACATCCTCGCGCGCCAGCACCACCGCGTCTTCTCGAAGATCCTCGCGCCCTTCGGTCTCGAGACGGAACTCCTCGTCTCGGCCCTCCCCCCGTCCAAGAAGGCCGAGGTCCTGGGCCGGTTGCGCTCCGGGGAGGCCAAGATCGCGGTGGGCACCCACGCGCTCTTCCAGGAGGAGGTGAAGTACTTAGACCTGAAGTACGTCCTCATCGACGAGCAGCACCGCTTCGGCGTGGACCAGCGCGCCGCCCTCTGCGACAAGGGGAGCAAGCCCGACCTCCTCCTCATGAGCGCCACGCCCATCCCCCAGACCCTCTCGCTTTCGGTATTCGGGGACCTCGACGTTTCCGCCCTGACCGAGCGCCCCAACGCGGGGCCCGGGCGCCGCACGAAAATCCTTCCGCCCGCGGAGCGGGCCCACGCCTACCGCTTCATGCTCGACCGCCTTCACCGAGGCGAGCAGGGATTCGTGGTGTTCCCCGCCATCGGCGAGAGCGGGGCCCCGGGGGCGAAGGAGGAGATGCGCAGCCTCCTCAAGGAGACCGCGCGCCTTAAAGACCTCGTCTTCAAGGCCGCCCCGACCGCGATGGTCCACGGCCAATTGCCGGATGACGAGCGCCAGCGGGCCATGGAATCCTTCCGCGCCGGGGAGGTGAAGGTGCTCTTCGCCACCACGGTCATCGAGGTGGGGGTGGATGTGCCGGGCGCCACGGTGATGATCGTGGAGTCCGCCGATCGTTTCGGCCTCTCCCAGCTCCACCAACTCCGCGGCCGCGTCGGGCGGGGCGAGAAGGCCGGCTTCGTGTACCTGCTCATCGGGGGCGAGGCGAACGAGCAGGCCCGCCGGCGTCTGGAGGCGTTCGCGGCCACCGACGACGGGTTCGCCATCGCCCAGATGGACCTCGAGATCCGAGGGCCCGGGGAACTATTGGGGACCCGCCAGGCCGGGATGTTAAGATTCCGTCTCGCCGACCTGGTGCGCGATTTCGACCTTTTGCGCCAGGCGCGGGAAGACGCCCAGACCCTCATCGCCAGGCCCCCATCGTGAAAGACCCAGAATTCCGGAAACTCTCCGAAACCCTCGTCGAAGCCTACCGCCGCGAGGCCCTCGAGGCCGCCCCCAAGGCGGCCGGGAAGGCCCCGCGCCCGCCCAAACTCCCCAGCCGCGAGGCCGTCGACCGAATCCGGAAACTCTTCTTCCAGGTTCTTTTTCCCGGGGTCTTCTGCGAAGAGGGCCTCGCCGGCAAACTCCGCTCGCGCACCCGCCGCCGCCTCGGCCTCCTGCACCGCCAACTCGGCGTGGTCGTCCACCGGCTGAGCCCCGGGGAACTCGAGAAGAAACGGGCCCTCGAGATCGCCCTCGGGGTCCTCTCGGGCATCCCCGCCATCCGGGAGGAGCTGCGCACCGACGTCGCGGCGGCCCTGCAGAACGATCCCGCCGCGCGCTCCTTCGACGAGGTGCTCCTCGCCTATCCGTTCGTCGAGGCCATCGCGACCCATCGCATCGCCCATGAACTCTACCTCGCCGGCGTCCCCATCCTCCCGCGCATGATGTCCGAGCAGGCCCACCGCTGCACCGGCATCGACATCCACCCCGGCGCCTCCATCGGCCGGCATTTCTTCATCGACCACGGCACGGGCGTGGTGATCGGCGAGACCGCGGTCATCGGCGAGCGCGTCACCCTCTACCAGGGCGTCACCATCGGCGCCAAGAACCCGAAGAATAGCGAGACCCATAACCAGCGCGGCGTGAAGCGCCACCCGACCCTCAAAGACGGCGTGACGGTCTACGCGGGGGCGACCATCCTCGGCGGCGACACCGTCATCGGCACGGGGTGCGTGGTCGGGGGGAACGTCTGGCTCACCCATAGCCTGCCCGACGGGGCCAAGGTGCTCGCGGCCCAGCCCGAGAACCGGGTCATCGCCGCCGACGGAGAAACTCGGCTTTAAACGCGGCGTGGTCCGCGTCCCGGAGCATGCCGCAAGTGCGGCGGCTCTGCTCGTAATGCTCCTGGTCCGAAGCCAGTCGCTCCCAGAAGGGCCAAGTGCGGCAGGCCTCCGGGCGGGCCTCGTAGAGGGTGCACGCGGGGCGTTTGCGCCCGCTGCCCGCTGTCGCCTCTTCTTCGCCGAGGAAGACGCACTCCGCATCGGTAAGCACGGGGTTGCGGCATTTGAGGCTGAACCCATCGGGGTCGCGGTTGAGGAAGCGCACGCGCACGTCCTCGGGGCCCAGTCCCAGGTGCGCGGCCATACGCAGGAGGTCGGTTTCGGTCACCGGGGTGTGTCCGCGGCCCCGGCAGCACTCACCGCTTCTTTGGCAGGGTCGGATCATCGCCGGTGGCCAGGCAGGTGACGAAGATGCCGTCCTGCCGCGAGGGGACGGGGATGAAGGCGACTTGGGTGACGCCCTTCCAATCCTCCGGGCCAAACCAGCGCCGGAGGAGCTCGGATTTCTCGGGGTGGCGGGCGATGTGGACGATCTTCCCCCGGGAGAGGAAGCTCGTCCAGAGTTTGTTCCCGTGGGGGATCGAGAGCCGGCCCCGGGTCGCGCTGCTCAGGCCGTGGTCCTGGAAGGGCACGTGGGCTTCCCCGTTGTCGATGAGGACGGCGATGCGGGCCTCCCGCAGGCGCGGGTAGCGGTTGAGCAGGTCGGCGGCGATCTGCTTCTTCAGGCTCCAGATTCCCTTGCGCTTCTGGATCGATTCGGCCAATTGGACGAGCGTCATGCGCGCGGCGCTGACGCGTTTGGGGCGGGGAGCGGCCGCGCGGGCCGCGGGCTTCGGCACCTTGCGGGGGACGGGCGCGGGGAGATCGGAGTCCACCGAGTCGATGAGGTGGGAGAGTTTCGGGTCCGCGGCGGGCGGCGAGTCGAAGACTTCCGACGGGATCTCCGGCGGCGCGAGGGTCGGGGCGTCTTCCTCCATACTCGGGGGAACTTCGCGCCGGCGCGGGGCGAACACGCCGCTGGGAATCTCTTCTTGCAAGTTTTCGAGGGTCGGCAATTCGGGGGCGGCCCCGAGTTTTTCCGCATCCTCGGTGAGGTCGGGAAGTTCGGGGAGTTCCGCGAGGGCCGCCTCGGCCCGTTCGCCGAGGTCTTCCCTCGCCGCGCTCCGGGCGCGATCTCCCGGGTCCTCCACCGCTTCCGCGGAGAGGGGCGCAGGGGGAATTCCGAGGAACTCCCGTTCCATCGCCGCGCTGGCGCGGTGCGCCTCCATCGAGGCCTCGAAACGCTCCTGCGGATCGCGGGAAAGGGGAGCCTCGCCCATGGGCAGAGGTTCGGGATCCCCGCCGTCCGCGCCGGCTTCCTCTTCCTTCGTCAGGACGAGGTAATTGAGGTAGAAGAGTGCGGCGACGAAGAGGAGAAGGGCGAGAAGCAGGACGAGGGAAACCGTGGGGATGCCCAGGCGATTATCTCGATACCAAACGCCCACGCGAACGGAAAAGGGGCTCAAGGTCGCCCATTGGAAACTCCGGCCGCGGTCCTCCAGATGATACTGGCCCCGCTCGGTCCGGTAGGTCTTCAGGTGCTCGTCGAGCCGGTCGAGGAGGGCCGGTTCGGGCGGCTCGTCGTCGAGGGCGCAGACGGCCATGCCCGCGGGGGTGAGGGCGATCTTTTTCCCGGGGGGATCGAACCGGCCCCGGAAGCCCGAGGTCTCCAGCAGATTGGCCCAATCGTAGTAGAGGTAGACGCTCCCCAGCCATTGCCCGGCGCGCTGGTGGGGGATGGCGAGCACGAGAGAGCGGCCCGTGGCATCCAGGATGAAGCCCTTGGCGTCGCGCTCGGCGGCGATGCGGCTCGTGACC
>JAFLEE010000115.1 GCA_017302015.1 Spirochaetota bacterium
CCCCGGTCCGATCCCGCGCGCAGAGGGCCAAGCGCCCCCGCGCGGCGGAGCCTCCCCGGAGCCACCTACGAAACCATTGGAGAAGACCACGATGCTAAGAGAATTCATGCGCGTTCCCGAACTCAGGATCGGGGTATTGGTCCTCGGGGCGCTCTTCGCGCGCCAGGCCCTGTTCGGCGAAGCGGCCCTGCGCTTAAAGAGCGAGGTGATCCTCGGCCGGGGCGCGAGCCTGTCCGAGCTCTTCGAGAATCCGGGCCTGCTCTCGGGAAAGGCCATCCACCAGAGGCTCGATCTCCCGCCGGGCTACCAGTACCTCGACAAGGACGAAATTCAATATCGTTTGGGCAAGGCCGTGCCGGCCCTGGCGGCGGTCCCCCTGGACGGCGACGGGGTGAAGGTCTACACGCGCGTCGGGGACGTGAAGGACCCCCTGGCGGGACGCCCCCCCGCGCTCCCCGAGGCCCCCCTGGTGGACGCCCCGGCGAAAAGCAGCGAGAGCCGCTACCTGTTCCTCCTGCCGAGGGAGTGGGAAGGGCGCGCGTTCATCCCCAAGGGCACGGCGGTCATCCTCGGGCGCGATGGCGGAAGGGTCACGATCCAACTCAAGGGCCGTCTCGTGAAGGATTTCGATTTTCAGGGCTCGATGAAGGTCAAACTTCTGCATACCGGGGGGATCGTCGAGGAACCGGTGGGCCGGGGCGACCTGGTCTATTTTTGAGGGGGGTGGGGAGGGCCCGGACTCCAAAAAATTCACGGTCGGGGTCTAAAAGTACCGATTTGGTTGTAAAAAATTGAAAATGCTTCGAATCGTGAAAAAACACGTCAAAAATTTGTATTTTCGCGTTCTATCCATTAAATTTAGAAATCTGATTTTCGGAAAACTGGGGGTCTTTCGGCCCTCTGGAGCCCTCCCCCTATGTCGAATCTGCCAAACACCCTGATCGATCTCAAAAACCATCCAGACGTCCTCAAGCTCATCAAGACCGGGCAGAAGGAAAAAGAGCTCACGGTCGGCATCATCCAGAAGAGCCTCCCGCCCGAGATCCTCAACCACGAAGACAGCTTCGACAGCATCCACCTGCTCCTGGCCGAGCAGGGCATCGAGGTCGTCGACGACCTCCACCTGAAGCCCGAAGACAGCGGCGAGGGCGAGTTCATCCAGAGCAAGGAGATGCAGGAGCTCATGGAGAAGCTGGCGGAAGATAACCGCAAGCTCGATGACCCCATCCGCCTCTACCTGAAGGACATCGGCAAGGTCAAACTGCTGACCAAGAAGGAAGAGCGCAAGCTCGCCATGAACATCGAGCAGGGCGACAACGATATCGTCGACCTGGTGCACGAGTGCCAGGTGGTCTACGACGAGATCTTCCGCCGCATCGAGAAGGTGAAGGAGAAGAAGATCACCGATCTCATGTTCGACGTGCTCAACCCGCCGCGCATCTACAACGTCTCGGCGGTCGAGAAGAAGAAACTTAAGGACCGCTACGCCGTCTTCGAGCGCGCCTTCCTGAAGCTCTACCTCTCCAAGCAGAAGAACTACAAAGAGGGGAAGGACTGGAACAAGCAGACCCCCAAGCACGACGAGGTCAAGAAGAAGCTCGCCGAACTCTTCCGCAAAGAGCAGATCACCAAGACCATCTACATCGACCTCGCCCACCAGATCCAGGACGCCGAGCGCGCCATCCTGCGCGCCCGCGAGAAGTGCCGCACCCTCGAGGAGACCTACCACCTGACGACCGCCGAGTTCAAGCAGGCGGTCGCCCACGAGCAGGACCGGGAACTCATCACCAAACTCGGCCGCAAGGCCCGCCTGCCGGGGCCGAGCCTCGTGTCGGTGGCCAAGCGCTACGTCGAGAATTGGCAGGCCGCCGACCACGCCGTGAAGGGGCTGCAGGCCAGCCCCGAGAGCATCTGCTCCTGGGCCGAGCGCATCCGCGTCGCCAATAACCTCATCATCACGAGCAAGAACAAACTGGTGCAGGCGAACCTGCGCCTCGTGATCTCCATCGCCAAGAAGTACACCTACCGGGGCCTGCACTTCTTCGACCTCATCCAAGAGGGCAATATCGGCCTCATGAACGCGGTCAAGAAGTACGACTACAAGAAGGGCTACAAGTTCTCGACCTACTCCACCTGGTGGATCCGCCAGGCGATCATGCGCAGCATCAGCGACAAGAGCCGCAATATCCGCATCCCGGTGCACATGATCGAGCAGGTGAACAAGATCAGCCGCGAGACGCGCCTCTTCCTGCAGGAGCACGGCCGCGAGCCCACCAACGAGGAACTCGCCGCGATCCTCGGCTGGAAGGTCAAGAAGGTGAACGTCGTCAAGAACGTCTCGAAAGACCCCATCAGCCTCGAGACGCCCATCGGCGACCGCAGCGACTCCAACCTGGGCGACTTCATCGAGAGCAAAGAGGTCGACAACCCGCGCAATAACGCCAGTTTCAGCATGCTGCGCAGCGAGATCGAGCGCGTGCTCAACCAACTCCCCGAGCGGGAGCGCAACGTGCTCAAGATGCGCTACGGCCTCATCGACGGCTGCCCCCACACCCTGGAAGAGACCGGCTACGTCTTCCGCGTCACGCGGGAGCGCATCCGGCAGATCGAGGGGAAGGCGCTGGCGCGGCTGAAGCGGCCGGACAATAGCAAGATCCTGCGGGATTATCTGGGGGGGTAGGGGCGAGGGTAAAACACAATTTCAGAGATTTGGGTTGGATTTCCCTATTCTCTGAAATTGTATTTTTGAATCCCCCCCCATCCCTCCATGAAGCCTAGTCTCCACTCCGGACCCTCCTCAGACGCTCAACGTAAACCTTCCCCCGCACCCTTTCATTCCATCTGCCCGCACGGTGGATCCCTCATAAAGATCCTGATACCCGAAATCGTTCCTTTCCATCGATTGATTTCTCGAAAAAAGGCCGCATCCACCCCGCGATATCGTTGTCGATTGCGTGATGTGAAAATCGGCGAATGAGCGTCCCGGGCCCCTCCCGCGATCCCCTGCTTTGGCGCTTCAGCCTCTACGGGTTCCTGAAAAACCAGCAGTATTACGAGCCGTTCTTCATCCTGGTGCTCCAGTCGAAGGGGCTCACGTTCTTCCAGATCGGCCTTCTCTACTCCTTCCGCGAGGTCTGGGTCAATGTGATGGGCATCCCGGCGGGGTTCCTGTCCGACCTCTATGGCCGTCGCCTCTCCCTCGTGGTCTGCTTCGCGGCATACATCCTCTCGTTCGTCGGCTTCGCCTTGGCGGGCTCGCTGCCGCTCCTCTTCGTCGCGATGTTCTTTTTCGCCGTGGGCGAGTCGTTCCGCTCCGGCACCCACAAGGCCATGATCTTCCAGCACCTGCGGGACCACGGGCGGGAAGGGGAGAAGGCCGCGGTCTACGGCTTCACGCGGTCCTGGTCGAAGATCGGCTCGGCCGTCTCCTCCGTCGCCTCGGGCCTCCTCATGGTGGCCACCGGGGCATATGCCCATATCTTTCTCTATACGATCCCGCCCTACCTGGCCAACGCGCTCAACGTGGGTTTATATCCCAAGGTCCTCGAGGGGGAGCGGAAGCGGGAGCCCTTCCATCTCCCCACGGTGGTCCGCACCATGGGACGGGAGACCCTCTCCTGCCTCCGCCAGGCGCCGCTGCGCGGCCTCTTCATCGAGTCGGCGGCGCTCCAGGCCGTGGCCAAGACCGTGCGGGATTACGTGCAGCCCCTCATGGTGCTCGCTCTCGCGGCGCCCATGGCGGTCGGCCCCCTCTCCGGACTCGACCCAACGAAGCGCGCCGCCGTGCTGCTGGCCCTCATCTACGCGGCCCTCAATATCGCCGCCGCCATCGGGTCGCGCCAGAGCCACCGATTCCAGGCCCTCGAACGGCGCCGCCTGCCCTTCCTTTGGATCGCGGTTTCGCTGGTCGCCCTGCTGCTCACCTTCGGGCTCGCCGCCCGCGCGACGCTCCCCTGGACGGCCTCGCTCGCCGTCGGCGGCTTCATTTTGCTCATCTTGCTCGAGAACCTTTGGCGGCCCCTTTTCCTCGACCGGCTCGATGACGTCTCTGATTCCAAGTTCGGGGCCGCGGTTCTCTCGGTGGAAGCGCAATTCCAGTCCCTGGGGGTCATGGTCTTTGCACCCTTGGTGGGCCGGGTGGTGGACCAGGCAGGGCTTTCGGGGGCGGGGGTCTGCGCCCTGGTCGTGGCGTTGCTGGTGGGGAGCTACTCGTTCTATCGTCGGCGTGCTCCGGCATCCGCGAAATATTGAATCCAAACCCGAAAGGTGATGGAGGTTCCCGGCCCCCATTTTTTTGAATTCTCCTGAAGGATGGAAGATGGCAACTCCAAGCGAATGGCGGGCGGCGAGGGTTTCGCGCGCTGCCTGGCTGAGTAAATGAGGGGGTGCCTCCCCCATTCGGATAGCGGGGTTAAAGAGCATTGCCGTCACCGGGCTTTGTTCGCGCAATTGAAATATTTTCGGATCCAAGCCCTGAGTTGCCCCGTTGTCCTGCCTTTCCTCTTCAGATTTTTCGTGTATTTGTCAACCTGGATTGACTCAGGCTCCACGAGCAAGCCGAATTCGTTTTCTTTCGTAAGAACGGGCGGGTTGTGTTACTATAGCAAGAGCCGTAGAGGTCGTTAATCGGAATATACCCGAAGGGCTCGAAAATTGGTATTGGAGGCCCGCATGTTGACATGGCGTTTTATCTTGGCTCCCTTCGTACTCGTCCTCGCGATTTCACTCATCGTGGCTTGCGCACAACTCAACTCGGTGTTGCAGCCGATATTGAGCACGAATGCCACGAATGCCACGAATACTACGAGTGGCGCTGCGACTAATAGCACCAATGCATCCCTATCCAATTTGGTGCTTTGGAATAAATTAGGATCCGATTCCGAAGTTTCGAACAGCTCCATCGGCCCGAACTTGACGCGCAGTGGATCGATTTCCTATACGAACGCGAAATTCGGCAGCGGCGCCCAGATTACGGGAAATACCAGCTACCTCAGTTTCCCGCGGTCGGTGATCAGCACGGCCGCCTGTACCGTGGAGTTTTATTTTTCGCCCAATTTCAGCAGCGTGGGAATCAGCAATTATAAAACGCTCCTCGACTGCGATACCGGGGTCACGAGCAATCGCCTGATTCTCGGTTGGTATTCAGGCGGATTCTATTTCAGCCTCTTCAATAATGTCTCCGTTCATGCGACCCCCACCTTCAGCAATGGACAGGCGATGCATTTCGCGCTGGTCTGGGACAAGGACGGGATCGCCGGGAGTTCGGATACGGTCCGCTGCTATGTGGATGGGAACCTCCACTGCGCCACGAATTACGGGATCTGGCAGGCGCCGACGTTCAATAACGTCTACGTCGGGCACCATGTGGCGGGCAACGGAAATGCCGATGGGACGATCGACAACCTCAAAGTCAGCCATTACGCGAAGACCAATTTCTCGGACCGCTTCACCGAGTAGCTCCGATGCCGCGCCGGTGGCGCCTGACCGAAAAGACGCCTCCGATTGCTTGGGCATGGACCTTCCGCCATCGACGGGGCCAAGTCGGTCGAGGTGTCTATTGGGATCGCGGACTTGAGGTCGGCGACGATGCCTTTTCCCGTGATCAGCCTTTTAGGGGTTTCACGCAGGCGAGGCAATAACTATCGCGTAAAAAATAGAAGGGAAAGAGATGGAGGATCGTCCAGAAAGGGCCCAAAGGAAGCCATCGCGACCTCGCGCCCGTGAGGAGGCGGGTGAAGCGGAAGCGGGTAGGGAAGGAGAAGCGCAGCCCGGTAAACCCGTGCCGCTTCAGAAGGTGGTGCAGCGAGGCATATGTGTGGAAGCTCACATGCCCAAGTTCCTCGCGTTCGCGTTTCCATTCCTTCTCTCGACCGGCAAAAATGCGTCGCGGGCTAAAGGCATGGGGGACGACGAGGAACAGGGTGCCTCCGGGGTTGAGGCTCTCATACAAGTTGGCCAAGAGCTCATCGAGCGGATCCTTGTCGATATGCTCGATGACGCAGTTCAAGCAGATGAGGTCGTAGGTCTTCCCGGGGGGGGGATGGGTGCCATCGGTCCCATGGACGTTTGAATACCATTGGGCTGCGAGGGGGAGGGCCTGGGTGGCGATGTCGACCCCGTCGATGCGGAGCTCCTTGAAACCCTGCATCTCGACGAGATGAAAGCCGAGGTTTCCGCTTCCGCAGGCGAAGTCGAGGACCGACGCAATCCGGCGAGAACGGATCAATCCGGCAATGATTTCCATGAACGGCTCGTACGAGTAGCGAGCGGCCACATTCAGATTCTGGTAGGCATTCTCCCAGATCTTCAGGTTGAGTTCCTTGGCGGTTCCGACGGACGGTTTCATGGGGCATTATACATTTGAGAATCCTCGCCCTCGTGTGCGAGAGAAAGGTGTCGGCGTGCCAGGGGGGGAATACATCGTCACGGTCACGCGATAATACCATTGAGGTGGCCCGATGGACGGACTCGAAATGCTCTACACGAGGCGAAGCGTGCGACAGTTCCGGAGCGATCCGATCCCCATGGCGATGGTGGAAAAGATCGTGAAGGCGGGGGGCTTGGCCGCGACAGCGCGCAACGTGCAACCCTGGGAGTTCGTCGTGGTCCAAGACGCCGCGGTGCGCGCGCGCCTGGCCGGCCTCACCGAGAATGGGAAATTCATCGCCATCGCCCCGATCTGCATCGGCGTCTTCTGCGAGGAGACGAAGTATTACCTGGAGGACGGCTCGGCCGCGACGGAGAACCTCCTGTTGGCCGCGCGCTATTTCGGGCTGGGGTCATGCTGGGTCGCTGGGGATAAGAAGCCCTATGCCGGCGAGATCGCCGCCCTCTGCGGCGTCGTGGGTGGCAAACGTCTCATCAGCCTCGTAGCCCTGGGGTGGCCCGCGGACCCCTCGGTTTTCCGGGAACGGAAGGCTAAAATGGACCACCGGATCCTGTGAGCCGGGAAGGTTGAACCGATGATCCCCCCCATCCTCCGCGCCCCCACGCTGTTCCTCGTCCTGGCGTGCGCCGCGCTCGCGGCCGAATCGGGCCTTCCTTTGAATCCCCTGGTGCGCACGGGGAAATTGCCCAACGGGCTCACCTATTACATCCGCTCCAATGCCAAGCCCGAGGGCCGCGTGTCCTTGCGCCTGGTGGTGAACGCCGGGTCGGTGGACGAAGACGACGACCAACTCGGCATGGCGCACTTCGTCGAGCACATGTGCTTCAACGGCACCGAGCATTTCCCGAAGAACGACCTCGTCCATTACCTCCAGTCCGTGGGGGTGGCCTTCGGGCCCGAGATCAACGGCTATACGACCTTCGACCGCACCGTCTACATGCTCGATCTGCCCACGGACAAGGAAGCCATCCTCAGCAACGGCTTCCTCATCATGCAGGATTGGGCCCACGGCGTCACCTTCGCATCCGAAGAACTCGCCAAGGAGCGCGGCGTCGTCCTCGAGGAGTGGCGCCTCCACCAGGGGGCCTCCGATCGCGCCGAGCAGAAACTCCTCGCCGTGCTCTGGCCCGATTCCAAGTACGCCAAACGGCTCCCCATCGGCACCCGGGAATCCATCCTGGGCTGCAGCGAGGCGTCCATCCGCCGGTTTTACCGCGATTGGTACCGGCCCGACCTCCAGGCCTTCGTCGTGGTGGGCGATGTGGATCCCGCGGCCGTGGAACGGCGCATCCGATCCGGTTTCGGCAAGATCCCCGCGTCGAAGCGGGCGCGCGCGAAGGTGGGCGCCTCCATCCCGGACCGCAAAGCGACGGCCGCGAGCCTTTCCATCGACCCCGAGTTCCCGGTGAACTCGGTATCGGTTTCGACGCTCCTCCCCCCGGAAGAACTCCGGACGGAGGCCCAGTGGCGCGGGCGCATCGCGCGCCAATTGGCCCTCGATATGGCCCAGCGCCGCCTCCGGGAGATCGGCCAGGCCTCGCCCCCGCCCTTCCTGGGCCAGTACGTCTTCTGCGGGCCCTACGGCACGCGCCGGCGCGAGGTCTTCTTCTTCGGTGCCAACGTCGCCGAATCGAACCTCTTCAGCGGCCTCGACCTGCTCCTCCTCGAACAGCGCCGCCTCGCGCTCCACGGATTCACCGCGGGCGAACTGGAGCGGGCGAAGAAGAACTGGCTGAAGGAACTCGCGCGGCGCTACGAGGAGCGCTCCAAGACCGACTCCCCCGGCCTCGCCGCGGCCTACCTGAACCATTTCGCCGACGGGGTCGCCGTGCCCGGGATCGAATGGGAATACGCCGCGGGAAACCGCATCGTCCCCGCGCTCGGTCTCGGGGAGGTCGGCCTCGAGATGTCTCGGATGCTCTCGGCGCCCAACCGAACGGTGTCGATGGAGTGCATCGCCAAGGCCGGCGTTCCCCGGCCCACCGAGGCCCAGATGCTCGCCCTCGCCGCGGCCTCCGCCACGAATCGCCCCCCCGCGTGGACCGAGAAGTCCCTCCCCGATCGGCTGGTGGAGCGTCCCCCGGCCCCCGGGGTCGTCGTGGCGAAGCGCGAGATCGAACCCGGGATCACCGAGCTCTCGTTCGCCAACGGGCTCAAAGCTGTCCTCAAGCCCACGGATTTCAAGAAAGATGAGATCCTCATGTCCGCCTGGGCCCCGGGCGGGCACTCGACGGTCTCCGATGGCGATTATCTGAGCGCGATCAACGCCTCCGAGATCGTCGCGGCCTGCGGTTTGGGGGCCTTCCGCAAGAGCGACCTGGAGAAGATCCTCGCGGGGAAGAGCGTGGGCGTCGGCGGCTTCCTCGAGGAATGCGGCCAAGGACTCCGGGGGAGCGCGACCCGCGATGACCTCAGTACGATGCTGGAACTCGCCTATCTCACCATGCGCTCGCCGCGCCGCGATCCGACGGATTTCGGTTCCTGGTTGACCCGCGCCAAGGAGTCCGACCTAAACGGCGGCCGCGATCCCATGGCTTGGTTCCAGGACCAGGCCGTGCGCGTGAGCTACGGGAACCATCCCCGCGCGCCCGTCTCCCTGCGCAGCCCCGAGGAATGGGGCCGGGTCGACCTCGACCGGGCCCTATCGGTCTGGAAGGACCGTTTTTCCGACGCCTCCGCCTTCACCTTTTTCTTCGTGGGATCCTTTACAGTCGAGGGGATCACCCCCTTGCTGGTCACATGGTTGGGGAACCTCCCCTCCACCCATCGCGCGGAGACCTGGAAGGACCGCGGCCTCAAGCCCGTCGGCGGCAACCTGGAAAAGGTCCTCACCAAGGGCACCGATAAGAAGAGCCGGGTCGTTTATACCCAGGAACGGCCCGCCACTTGGACGCCTTTCGATAGCCATGTGGCCTGGGCCCTGGGCAATATCCTTCGCCGCCGCCTGCTGGATCGATTGCGGGAAGACATGGGCGGCGTCTACGGCTTCGGCCTGCGCGTTTCCCTCGACCGCCTGCCCCGCGAGCGGGCGATGCTCGGCCTGACCCTACCGTGCGCCCCCGAGAATGCGAAGAAACTTACGGAGGCGGCCCTCGCCGAGATCAACCTCGTCCGCACCAACGGGGTCACGGCCGAAGACATGAAGAAGGAATTGGAAGCCGAACGCCGGGCGGATGAGAGGGATAGCCGCGAAAATAGCGCCTGGCGCTGGCGCCTCCAACAGGTCTGGACCGCGGAGAAGGGCGACGCCACCCGCCTCACCAATTACCAAGCATTCATCCGTCAGGTGACCCCCGAGAATCTGAGGCGCGTCGCCGCATGGTTCGAACCAGGCGGGTACACGATGGTGACGCTCATGCCGGAGGAGCGGGCTACGCCGGCGACGAAAGGGAAAGAATAAGCCCCGGTTCGTGGGAGCTTGCGGATGAAATGGAGCGAATACCGCACGGGCTTCCCGCCCGCACGCCATTCAATCCGATAGGAGACTCAACATGATGCTAAGTGCCATGCGCCGAATGATCCTCTTGGCCATGCTGGTGGTGACCCTCCCCGCCGCCACTCTCTCCCTCGTTGCCGGCGGCACGAGCAATGAATCCGACGGCATCCCGGCAAAGGAGGCCCGGGTCACGGAACCCTTCGCCACGGCCATGGACCGCCGCGGCAACCTCTACATTTGCCAATTCGACGGGAAGATCCGCCTGGTCGACCCCTCGGGGATCATCCGCACGGTGGCGGGAACGGGCAAGGGCGGCTATCGGGGCGACGGCGGCCCCGCGCTCCAAGTGGCCATGCGCGCCCCCCACCATATCCTCCTCACCCCGGAGGACGAACTCCTCATTGCCGATTCCTTCAATAATGTCGTGCGCCGCTATAGCCCCGCCAGTGGGCGGGTTTTCGCGTTCGCGGGCACGGGCAGCAATGCCTTCGGCGGCGATGGCGGTCCCGCCGTGGCCGGCTATTTCCGCGGGACCTTCAGCCTCGATTTCTCCCCGGACCGTAGGACCCTCTACATTTGCGATCTGGGCAATCGGCGCATCCGCAGCGTCGACATGGCCACCGGCATGCTCGGGACGGCGGCCGGAAACGGGAAAAAGGGCGTGCCCGGTGACGGTTCCAACGCCCTGGAATGCCCCCTCGTCGACCCCCGGGCGGTCTGCGTGGATTCCAAGGGGCGGATCTATATCGTGGAGCGCGGCGGGAATGCCCTTCGGGCCGTGGGTCCGGATGGAACCCTACGCACCGTCGTGGGCACCGGGAATAAGGGCATGGCGGGGGACGGGGGCCCGGCCCTCGAGGCGGAGGTGAACGGACCCAAGCACGCCTGGCCAGATCTCGAGGATAGCATCCTCATCGCCGACACCGAAAACCATCTCGTCCGCCGCTATCTTCCCTCCACCGGAAAGATCGAACGCGTGGCGGGCACTGGGAAGGCCGGATCGAATCTCGATGCGGATCCCCTCAAGACCGAATTGCGCCGCCCCCACGGAGTCTATGTGGACCGCGCTGGGACGATCTACATCGCCGACAGCGCGAACCATCGGGTGCTCAAGATCGCGAAGTGACGACCTCCGAGTCGTCGGGGGCGGACGGTGGTCGCGCAAAATCATGGTTGGAGTGAGCCTTGTGCTGGGGCGCCCCTGGAAAGCCATAGACCGAGTTCGCATTGGCCGCCCTGCGGCCCGCCCTTCTCGAAGAAGCAAGATGCGGCGAGAATCCGGGAGGGTCAATTCGCCGGTGGGTCGAAGCCCTTGGCCACCGCGCTAAAATCCAAGTCTCCCCAGCCGTTCCCCAAGGCCGCTTCCAGGCAACGGCGGGCCCCATCGGTGAGGGGCAGCTTCTCCCCGTTCGCTTCGCCGAGCGCCAGGCGGACATCCTTGAGCATGTGCTTCACGCTGAATTGGGGCGAATAGTCCCGGGCCCTCAGTTTGGGTTCTTTCAGCCGGGTCAGGCCCGAGGCGCCGGCGTTCTTCTCGAGGGCCGCGAAGAAGAGGTCGTCGGAGATCCCGGCGCGTCGGGCGAAGGCGAGGCTCTCGGCAAGCGCTTCCATCATGATCGCCAATTGAAGGTTCATGGAGAGTTTGAGGCTCGCCGCCTGCTCGGGCGTCCCGATGCGAAGCCGCGTTTCCGAGAGGAGCGCGAGGATGGGTTCGGCGCGGTCGAGGTCGGGGCCCTCGCCGCCCAGATAGTACACGAGTTTCTTGGATTCCGCCGCGGGCTTGCTGCCCGTGAAGGGCGCCTCCACATAGCGGGCGCCGCTTTTGTGCACGAGGGCGCTGTAGCAGGCCGAGGAACGGGGATCGATGGTGGAGGATTGGATGACCAGGTGCCCGGGGGTGAGCGCGGGCGCGAGAGCCTCGAGGACCCCCTCCACCGCGGGCGGGTCGGCCACCACGATATGCACGATTTTCGACGCGGCCGCCGCCTCCCGCGCGGAGGACCTTGGGAGCGGGGCCCCGGGTTTGGGGCTGCGATTCCAGGTGGCGGCTAAGCGGCCGGCCGCCTCATAATGCCGGGCCCAGAGCGAGCCGATGATGCCGAGGCCGATGACGCAGATGTCTTTCACGGGAATCCCCCTCTTCGAAGTTTCTTGACGTCCGATCGGGCGGCGGGAACGATGACCTATCGATTCTATCCTCACTGCGAATCCGCTTCCATCCTGCCGGACCCAAGCGGAAACCGATCGACGCCCCGGAGAGCCCACCCAGAGGTTCGGGAGTCGAGAGAGATGGACGGAAACTAGAAGATGATGCGAAAACAGGGGGATAGAAATTCCGGTCAGACGAACACGGGCGATCGAGGGAGTCCATCATGATCACGTTCGGCATCGTCGGCGGCGGCTGGCGCACGGGGGCCTACCTTCAAGTGGCCCGCGAATGCCCCCGAACATTCACCGTCGCCGGGATGGTCGTGCGCGATGCGGACAAAGGCGCGCTCCTCGAGGCCAAATGGGGGGTCGCGACGTTTCGGGAACTGGATGGGCTCCTCTCCAAACGCCCCGATTTCATCGTGCTGTCGGTGCCGTGGGCCGTGACGCCCGGCCTCATCCTCGAACTTGCCGGGAAGGGCCTGGCGGTGCTCGCGGAGACGCCCCCGGCGCCCGATCAGGCGGGCTTGGAGCAACTTCTCGGGGCCTTGCCGCCGGGCGCCAAGGTCCAGGTCGCGGAACAATACCCCTTCCAGCCCTATCTGGCCACGTGCATTGCCATCTCCGCCTCCGGAAAGATCGGCGGCATTTCCCAAGCCCAAGTCTCGGTGGCCCATGGGTACCACGGCGTTGCGGTCATGCGGAAACTGCTTGGGATCATGGCCGCGCCCGTCACCATCTCGGGGATGACATTCGAGTCGATGCGGGTCGAGGGCCCGGGGCGCGGCGGCCCCCCCGCGAAGGAAGAGGTCAAAAAATCGTCGCAGCTCATCGCTTCCCTGGATTGGGGCGGGAAACTCGGCGTTTTCGATTTCACGGGGGACCAATACTTCTCTTGGATCCGTTCCCACCGCCTCCTGGTGCGCGGGGATCGGGGGGAAATTAGCGGCGATACGGTGCGGTCCCTGGCCGATTTCCGCACCCCTGTGCGCGAAACCTTGACGCGCGACCAAGCCGGGGAGAACAGCAACCTCGAGGGTTTCCATCTCAAGGC
>JAFLEE010000116.1 GCA_017302015.1 Spirochaetota bacterium
CCGAACCAGCGTCGAGATCATGACCCTCTTCACCGAACTCCACCGCCGCGGGGCGACCATCATCCTCGTCACCCACGAGCCCGATATCGCCGCCTTCAGCGAGCGCATCATCTTCATCAAGGACGGGGTGGTCCAGGAAGACGCCGCCAGCGCCCAATCCACCACCCAGAAGGGCCACGAGGGCCTCGGCGTGAAGCGGGGGCTCACCCCCGCCGCCGGCGCGGCCCCCAAGGATTCCGCCCCCGGGGACCTTTTGCGACCCCCGGCCCCCCCCATTGCCCCCGTCGCCCCCAGCATCGACGAGAAACTCCAGAAAGCCCGGGGGCGCCACGGCATCGAAAAGAGCCCCGTGGCTTCCGGGAAGAAACATGGCCAGCACAAAAAAAAGTCTGCTTAAAAACAAGTGGCTGTGGATCTCCCTCGCGGGCGCCCTCGCCGCCGCGGGGATCGCGGCGAAGCTGCTGCGCCCCAGCGGCGCGGCGGTGGTCTACTACACCGCCCCGAGGCGCGAGACGGTGAACATCCAACTCGTCGAGAGCGGGGTCCTCGACAGCGAGAGTTCGGTCAATGTCATCGCGCCCATGGTGCCACGCTACCGGCGGCTCCTCATCTGGCTCGCCCCCGAGGGGGCGGTGGTCAAGCGGGGCATGCCCTTGGCGAAATGCGACACCTCCGACCTGGAGCGCGACGGCGAGAATCTGCGACTCGATATGGTGAATATCCGCGCCAAGTACCAGGACACGAAGGTCCAGTACGACATCACCCTCGACGACCTCAAGAACCGGGTGAGCCAGAGGGTCGAGAACCAGAAGATCGCCCAGATGAACCACGACCAGATGGCCTTCGCCGCCGATATCGACCGCCAGAAGGCCCTCGTCAGCCTCAACCAGGCCAAGATGGAGGTGGAGTTCGCCCGCACCCGCATCCGCGCCGAGGAGGGCCGCCGCGACACGGCCCTGCGGCTGATCAACGACGAGATCTCCAACGCCCAGGCCAAGATCGACGAGAACGCCCTCTTCGTCGAGCGCTTCGTCGTCACGGCGCCGGAGGACGGTCTTGTCGTCTACCCGCTCATCAAGATCGACGGGCAGGACCGCAAGATCCAGGTCGGCGATTCGCTCTATTACGGCCAGGTCTTCCTCACCCTGCCCAACCTCTTCCGTATGATCGTGAAGATCGAGGTCTCGGAGGACGACGTCAAGAAGATCGCCCTCGGCCAGAGGGCCGACCTCGTGCTCGAGGCCTGGAAGGACCGCGTCTACCACGGGGTCATCATCCACATCTCCAACCTCGCCAAGATCAAGGAGAACAACAAGTTCGTGAAGGTGTTCTCGGTGAAACTGAAGATCCTCGAGGAGGACCTCGAACGGCTGAAGCCCGGCATGAACGCCCGGGTCACCGTGGCCCTGCGCCAATGGCGCGACGCGGTCACGCTGCCCCTGCCGTTCGTCAGCGGTGTCCAGGGACAGCAATCGGTCTGGGCCTGGGACGGCAAGACCCTCCGGAATACCCCGGTGGCCCTGGTCGACCAGACCGAATCCCTGGCGGTATTCACCAACGGGCTCCCCGGCCGCGTGCTCCTCGTCGACCACGCCAATCAAGAGGCCTTGACGGCCACCAACGCGCGCCTCGACGCGCTCAACCTGCGGGAATGGAAGGATGCCGCGAGGTAGGGCCGTCGCCTTCGCGTTCGCCGCCGTGGGCATCCTCGCCGGCGGGGTCGGGCTTCTGCTATGGGTCAAGCGGCCCAAGCCGATCTGGGTGCTGGAGTGGACCGAGGCCCAGCGCCGCGACGTCGCCGTGGTCTGGGAGGCCGGCGGGGTTCTCGAGTCCGAGGGGGCGGTGAATGTCCTCACCCCGCTCATCCCCTGGTTCCGGCGGGGGCTCGTGTGGATGGCGCCGGAGGGGGCCCTCGTTCGGCGCAATGAACCGGTGGCGAAGTTCGACCCCACCGACATCGAACTCTCCATCGAGTCCGCCCGGTGGGAGCGGGGCGGCTACCGGGCCCAGCAATTCGACCTCAAGTTCGCCTATCGCCAGCGCTTGGCCGACCTGCAGCAGCAGCTCGATACCTCCGTCCAGGACCAAAAGGCCAGCCAAGCCCAGTATGAGAGCACCGAGTTCGGCGTCGAGATGGAGCGGGGAAAGGCCCTGGCGAAATTGCGGCAGTCCATGGCCGAACTCGACCTCGCCCGCAGCCGCATCGTGCAGGAAGAGCGCAAACGCGACCTCGAGATCCGCGGCCTGGAGGACCAGATCAACCAGGTGACCGAACGCATCCGCATGATGAGCAATTGGCTCGGCCTGCTGGAGGTGCGCGCCCCGGCGGAGGGGCTCATCACCTACCCGAACATCCGCATCGCGGGGCAGGAACGCAAGGCGTCCGTGGGGGATAACCTCGGCTACGGGCAGGTGTTCATTTCCATCCCCAATCTCTTCGACATGAACGTGGCCTTGGAGGCCGGCGAAGACGCGGTGCGCCGCCTCGCGGTCGGCCAGAAGGCCGAAGTCAGCCTGGAGGCCGATCCCGGGAAGGTCTATCCGGGAGTCGTGCGCCGACTCAACCCCGTGGCGCGGGTGAAGACCCAGAACCGTTTCGTGAAGATCTTCCCCGTGGCCGTGAAGATCCTGCGGGAGGCCCCCGAGGCCCTGAAGCCCGGCATGCGGGCGCGGGTGCGGGTGACCGTGAGCGACCTGAAGAACGTCCTCACCGTGCCCCTCGCGTTCCTCCACGGCCCCGATTCCGCTCCCATGGCCTGGATCGTGACCAATGGCCAGATCCGGGAATGGCCGCTGGAATTGGCCGACCGAACCGAGCGCCTGGCGGTGCTTTCCCAAGCGGCTCCCGGCCGTTTCGTGAAACTCGCGGACGACCAGCGCCGCGTCCTGCGGCTGACCAATGTCTTCGAACCGCGGGTGGCCTGGAAGCGGGTCGCCGAAAAGACGGGCGGGGGGAACCGGTGAAGACCATCAAGTACATCGGGGTGGCCCGCAAATCGCTCCTCGACCACAAGATGCGCTCCTTCCTCACGATCCTCGGGATCATCTTCGGGGTGGCCGCGGTGATCGCCATGATGAGCATCGGCGAGGGGGCCAAGCGCGAGGCCCTGGCCCAGATCCAGGAACTGGGCATCAATAACATGTTCATCGACGACAAGCCGGAGGAGCGCAAGAACGCCGCCGAGCAGGGGCGCTATTTCTCCGACGGCCTCGCCGAGGGCGACCTCGCCTTCCTGCGCGCGACGCTTCCGTTCATCAGCGCGGCCTCGCGCCTGCTGAAACTCGACGGGTTCGTCCAGAGCGAGGGCTACCAGAACAACGTGCAGATCCTGGGCACCGAACCGGCCTACGGGGACGTGCTCACCGTCGACCTGGAGCGCGGCCGGTTCCTCCACCCGCAGGACCTCGCCGAATCCCGCAGCGTCTGCGTGCTCAGCGGGCCGCTCTACCGCAAGATCTACCGCGACGACGTCGCCGAGGGGGCCGCCGCCCCCAGCGGCCAGGCCGCCGACCGCTGGCTGCGCCTCAATAACCGCTATTTCAAGGTCGTCGGCGTGGTCAAGGCGCGCAGCGGCACGGTCGACACCGTGTTCATCCCCCTCAACCACCCGGTGCTGCGCGAGACTTTCCGCGCCTTCGCCGCGCCCCTCTCCGGCCTGATCCTGCGCATCGACGACACCGCCTACATCAGCCGCAGCGTGCCCATGATCCGCAAGATCCTCCTGCGCCGCCATTTCTCCATCGAGGATTTCTCCCTCACGGTGCCCGAACTGCTGCTGAAGCAGCAGGAGAAGACCAAGAACCTCTTCAACCTGGTGATGATCCTCATCACGAGCATCTCGCTCCTCGTGGGGGGCATCGGGATCATGAACATCATGCTGGCCTCGGTCATGGAGCGCACCCGGGAGATCGGCATCCGCCGGGCGCTGGGGGCCACCCAGCGGGATATCCGCATGCAATTCCTCATCGAATCCATCATGCTCTGCCTCGCCGGGGGCCTCATCGGCATCGTCACGGGGATCCTCCTCACCAAGGGCATCGAACTCATGACGGGGTGGAAGACCTACATGCCCGTCTCCTCGTTCATCGTCTCCTTCTCGGTCTCCGTGTTCATCGGGGTGGTCTTCGGCTATTATCCGGCGAAGAACGCCAGCGAACTCGACCCCATCGAGGCCCTGCGCCATGAGTAAGAAACGCCTCGTCGCCATCGTCGCGCTTTCCGCCCTCGGCATTGCGCTCGTCGGCGGGCTCGCCTTCTGGCTCCTCAAAGACCGCTTCATCGTCCATAATTGGATCGAATCCCCCGTCGTCTGGGGCCCCTTCACCGACAAGATCGAGGTCACGGGCGAGGTCGAGAGTCGGGAGAACATCCCCGTCAACGCCCCCAAGACCCCCTACGAGCGCCAACTCATCGAACTCTGGGAGGAGGGCAAGCGCGTGCAGGTGGGCGACATCATCGCCCGCTTCGACCCGGCGCCCGTCTACACCCACATGCAGGCGCTCTCCAACACGATCCTGCGCCTGACCAACGACTATATCGCCTCGGTGCTCGACTTCAATATCCGCATCTACAACTACGCGGGCGAGTGGTCCAACGCCATCGAGCGCCTCAAGATGTACGAGCTCTCGATGGAGACCCTGCGCTTCGAGTCCGAGTTCCGCAAGGCCGTGGCCGAGGCCTCCTACCGCCAGGCCAAACTCGACCTCGACAACGCCAAGCGGCGCATCGACCAGACGAAGTACCAGATGGATTACCTGGGCCGGCGTCGCCTGGGTTGGATCAAGCAGCAATGGGATTATCTCGCCCGCGACGTCGAATGGCTCAAGCAGTACGAGGTGTCCGCGCCCATCGATTCCATCGCCGTCTATCCCCTCCTGACTTTCGGGGGGATGTACCGTAAGGCGGCCATCGGCGATTTCATGGAGTACGGACGCGAGTTCATGCGCCTCCCCGCCTTCTCCACCTCGGTGGTGCGCCTCTACCTCGAGGAGCGGGTAATCAACCGGGTGAAGCCGGGCACCCCGGCCCGCATGCGCCTGCGCTCCTACCCCGACGCCAGGCTGGTCGGCCGGGTGGCCTCCGTGGCCGGCTATGCGAAAGAGGAACTCCTGCTCAAGGAGAAGCGCACCTTCGAGATCGTCATCACGGTGGATGGGGGAAAAGGGGTGGAACACCTAAAGCCCGGCATGACCGTGTGGGCGGAACTCGTCCTCGGGGAATTCCCGCCGGTCTTCCGCGTTCCCCGGGATTTCGTCGAAGAGGCCGAGGCGCGCTATTACGTCTGGGTGGCCGGGGCCCTGCGGCCGGTCAAGCACGAACTCAAGGTCGATCGGGAGACCGATGACTATTTCCTCGTGGGGCCCGAGAACGCCAAGGGCGTCTTCTCCAAGATCCTGCCCAACCGGGTGGCCTGGTTCCCCTAAAGGCTCGCCGCCCGGAACTGGCTGAACCCGACGTTGCAAGCCTCCACCAGGATCCCCGCTCCGCCCCGGGTCAAGCGAGTCTTTCCTTCGATGACTTTCCGGCCATCCACGCTGGCGACGATCCGTTCCCCGCGGCACTCCAGTTTCAGGTTGTGGAGTTCATCCCAAGCCCAGGGGGCGTCGACGCGAGCGAGTACCGTCACCGCTCCGTCCAGAACTTCCATCAATTCCAGGCTTTGGCCATTCCCCTCCAGGGAGACGTAGCGACCGAGACCCTGGTAGCGCGCGACGAGCCCCCCCTTTCCGGGGAGATGGAGGCTGAGGCGGGCGGAGACTTGGTAGTCCGCCCAATCCAAGGTGCCCGTCGCCAGGATGCCCCGGTCCTGATCCTGGTTGAGGCGGGTGAGGGGTTCTGGGTCGTCGGAGAAGCCCCAGGCGATGCGCGAGACCGCGTTGATCCAACCCGGCGCCTGGGCGTCGCGCTGGAGCGGTTGGGCGAGTTCGAACGACCAAGCCCCGTCGACGCAGACCCGGTCGATCTCCAATTGGGCCTGGGCTCCCTCGCTCCCCGAGAACTCGAGGCCCAAGGACGAGACGGGGTCGCCCCCGAGTTCGGGGACCCCGATCTCGAGGATCAGGGCCCGGCCGGCCGAAAGGCCCGCTTCCTGGCCGAAGGCCATGCCATCGAAGAGCTTCGTCGCGGTCTGGAAATGCCTCAAGAACGGCCTCACCTTGGCATCCCCCGAGGCGCTGGCAATCCTCACCTGGAGCGTGACCCGCTGCCCGGGGTAGAGCCGGGGACAGCCCATGACCGCATATCCGCCGCCGCCGGGGATCGCCACCACGGGCGTAGAGACGTACTCTTTACGGCCTTCGTGCAGGGGGGGCGTCTTGATGGCGAGGTGGCCGCCCGGGTTGGAGAGGGCGCAATGCCCGGGGCGCCTCTCGTCGAGGGCTTCGGCCATCCAGCCGTGGAGGGAACCGGGCATGGAGAAATGGTGCCAGGCGCCCGCCTTTTTTTCCTCCTCGGCGGGCCAGCCCATGAGGGTCCGCCCCAACCGGGCGAGGCGGTCGGCGAGCAGGAGGGCGTCGGTGGTGGCATGGGTGCCCTCGGCGGTGGGCAGGACGATGCGGTCCGCGAAGGGCGCCTGGAAATCGTAGGGCCGGGTGAGGGCGTCGAGGCCGAGGCTCACGCCCATCACCGCGCCCACATTGGCCGCATTGCAATCGGTGTCCCAGCCACAGGTATTGACGATGGATTGGGCCCGGCGGAAATCCGAGCCGGCGTAGGCCCAGGCGAGGACCATGAGGGCGTGGTTGGGGATCATATGGCAATTCCCCCCGTAGCGGCGGTAGCCATAGGCCTCGTCGATGCGCTGGAAGGTGCGGTGCCAATTCTCGTCTTCTTTTTTCCAGGCGCGAACGTCCCGGTGCACCCGGGCGATGAGGCAGTCCTTGGGAATGAAGGAAACCCCGAGATCGAGGAGCTTCTCCATGTCGCTCTCGACGAAGGCCGCGCTGACCATGGCCGCCACCACCTGGGCCCCGTAGACCGCTTCCCCATCATGGCTCACCCGGGCGGCTTCCGCGGCCAGGCCGGCGGCGAGTTCCGGGCGCCCCGGGGTCACGAGACCGATGGCGTCGATGAAGATCTGGGCCCCGATTTGTTCGGCGACCACCCGGCCGTTGCGCGCCATGCTGCCCGAGTCGGGCGCCTCGATCCCCTCCTTGAGGTTCAGGTAGGCCGTGTGCTCGGTGGAGAGCCCGCGGCCGCCCCACCAGAGCACGGTGCGGTTTTCCACCAGGTAATTCATCCAGGCCCGGCCGAAATCCAGCGACCGGGTGCCCAGGCCCTTGCCCGAATCCTCCAGGGCCCGCACGAAGGTGAAGGTGCCCGAGATGTCGTCGTCGGAGACCACCAGGGGGACGCCCCTTTCCTCGTGGACATAATGGTCGACGAGGCCGAGGCTCTTTTCGATATCCGCCTTTTTCATGCCCTCGATGGGGCGGCCGAGATAGACGCCGATGACCTTACCGAGGACGCCCGCATAGACCTTTTCTGCGTAATTCGGAAGGGGTTGGGAGTTCGTTTTCATGGGGGAATTCTAGGCTTCCCCGGGCGAAATGGGCGGTCGAATCGGATAAAAGCGTGGATAAACCGGCGCACAGGCCCGGGCGCCGCGGTCTTCACACGCCCATGGGCGAGGGGCCTGAACTCAGTTTCACCTCCGCGGGGTTCAGGCCGAAACGTTTCTTGAACTGGCGTTGGAAGGCGCTATAATCGGCGAAGCCGGATTCTTCCGCGGCCCGGCGGGTGGGGTAGCCCTTGCTGGCCAAAAGGATGTGGGCGCGGAATAGGCGGCGCTCCTCCACCCATTCCCGGGGCGATTTCCCGGTGTAGGCCTTGAAGCGCTTCCTGAAATGCGCCTCGGAAAGCCCCGTGCGCGCGGCCAATTCGGCGGCGGGCAGGGGCGAATCCAGGCGCGTAAGGATATGGTCGAGGAGCCCGGGGAGTTTTTCGCAGAATGCGTCCTGGGCCGCCGCGGGGAGTTGCCGCTTGAAATGCCGCGTGAGTTCCACGAGGAGCCTCGCCACGTGCAGGCGCGCCATGACCTTGCCGTGGGGGTCCCCCGAATTGGCCTCCTCCACCGCCGCGCGGAGGGCCCAGGTGGCGCCCTCGCTGCGGAAACGGTTCTCGAAGCGGGGCCCGCCTAATGAGAAGAGCCTGAGGAAATCCACCCCCGGCGCGAAGGGGAGCAGCATCTCGAGGAAGCGGTCGCTTAAGTAGAGGAACCGGGCGCGTACCGAAGCCGAACCGGCGGCATGGGCCCGGTGCCCCTCGAGTTTATTGATGAGGAAGAGGTCGCCGGCGCTGAAAGGGACTTTCTTCTCTCCGATCCAGAAGGTCCCGGTGCCGGTCTCGATCAGGCCGACCTCCAGGCAATCGTGGTAGTGGATCTCCTTCAGTTCCCGGGGGATATCGTAGGTGAAGAGGATCGCCGGGAAGTCCGCGGGAAAATCGAGTTCCTGGATGGCCATGGCCGGTGGCGGCCCTCAGCCCGGAAGGAGCGTGCGAAGCACATCGTCGACTTCCCGGGCGGTGGGGATGCTATCGGCGGCCCCGGGGCGGCTGACGGTGATGGACGCGGCTAGGGCGGCTCGCTTTAGCGCTTCCTGGGGCGACGCCCCGCCCGACCAGGCGGCGAGGAAGAAGCCGAGGAAGGTATCCCCCGCGGCGGTGGTATCGACGACCTTGGCCGGGAAGACGCCTTGGTGGATGCGGCTTTGGCGGTGGGCGAACCAGGCGCCCTCGCCCCCCAGGGTGAGGAGCAGGGCCGTTTCGGGCCAGAGCTTGGCCGCCGCGTCGAGGATGGCTTGCACACCCGTTTCGCCGGTCAAATCGGCCCCTTCGGTTTCATTGACGACGAGGAGGCTAAGGAGGGAGAGCGGGTAGGATTTGACGGCGGGCGTGCAAGGCGCGGCGTTGAACACCACGACCATGCCGCGGGCGCGGGCCGCTTCGATGAGGTGGGCCGTCTCGGAGATCTCGTTCTGCAGCACGAGCAGGTCGTGGCGGCCGTAGTTCGAGAGGATCCCGTCGATTTCGCCCCGGGTGATGGCCCCGTTGGCCCCCGCGGAGAGGAGGATGCAATTCTCCCCCTGGGGATTAACTTGGATGATGGCCTGGCCCGAGAGCACCCGATCGTCCACCAGCACGTGGCGCGTGTCGACGCCCTCCTGGTCGAGGCGGCTCTTCATCCAGGCGCCATCGGGCCCGATCTTTCCGGCATGGGCCGTCTTCGCCCCGGCCCGGGCGAGCGCGATGCTCTGGTTGGCCCCCTTGCCGCCGGCGTGGAGCGCGACCCCGTCGCTGGCGAGGGTTTCCCCCGGCCGGACGAAATGGGGGACGGAAAAGACGAGATCCGCGTTCAGCGAGCCGAAATTGAGGATCATCGGGGGGTCATTCCTCTGGCTTCACATCGACGTGGAGCCAAGCGTCGCCGAGGGCCTGGACCGAATCCAGGGCGGCCTGGCTCACGGGGATGCGCCAGAGGGTGAAGAAGGGCCCGAGGTTCCGCTTGGTCTCCTGGCTGAGGCGTTTGAGCCACTCGTCCCACTTGGTGGTCTCCTCGCCGACCGCGGGGGGATGGGTGCGGAAGCCGGTGATGACCCGGCGCATGACATCCCAACCCCAACGTTCGATGAGTTCCCAGAAGAAGAGGGTTCCCGCGTCCCGCGTATTGGCGAAGGTGCGGGTGGAATCGGCGTTCCAGGCCTCCACGATCTTTTGGCGCTTCCCGTAGGCGAGGTCGCCGTCGCGCACCAATTCCATGGGGCCGCCGCAGACGGCGTTCTGGATATGGATGGAGAAGATGACGCCGAAGACCTGCTCCATCCCCTCGGGGATCCAGGCGGGGCTGAGTTGGTTGACCCCCAGTTCGTACCAGATCCGGTGGTCCCGGGGGTGGTTCGTGTCATCGCGGATGAGGGGGAGCACCGTGAACTCGGAGGCGTAGCGGGGGAGGGCGGTGATGGGATAGCCATAGCGCATGTCGCCGCCGATGACCTTGCGGTCGAGGACGACCCGCTCGGGACGCAGGCGCTCCGATTCCTGGCGGCCGGCGAGTCGGTCCATGGCGAAGACCGCCTTCTCCCAGAATTGCAGCAGCGGGGCCGGGTCGTCGAGGATGCGGATCGTATCGGAGGGCACGGTGAGGACCACGCCCCGGCAGACGAACTCGGCCCAGGGGGCGGGCAAGCGCCGCGCGAGTTTCCAATCGGCGGCGGTATGGCGTCCGAGCACGAAGAGGGGCGCCTCCACGGCGTTGCTGATGCGCACGTCCACCTTCAAGTCGGGCATCTCCTCTGGCACCGTGATGTAGATGAGGCCGCCGAAGGGGCTGGCGACCGTGGTCTCGCGGGTTTGGAGGTCCCAGGTCCAGGAGAGCGAGGGCCAGCGGGTCCATCCGTCCTCGGTCCAGAGGTCTTCCCGATGGGCGCCGATGCGCAGGCCGAGCCCGAGGCTCGTGGCGCTCTTGGGGAGCGAGATGAAGATCCGTTCCCCCGCGGCCGCGTAGAGCCCCGTGCTATGCCAGCGGGGTACTTTCGTCGGGATGGAGACGGTCTTGGCCACCCGAGGGGTCTTCGGGGGGATCGTCCCCGGAAATTCAGTCCCGGCGGCATTGGCGACCATCCGCTCCGGGGGCAGGGAATGGAGCCAATCATTGACGACGCGAACCTGCAGGCGCTTCACCGGCTTCTCCATGAGGATCGGTCTGCGCTCCACCGGGGTCGGGAACGCGAACGCTTCGTTCTGGGCCAGAAAGGCCGCGGAGACGACGGGATCGGCGGGCGGAAAACTATTCCAGGCCAGCGCGAGGGTCGCCGACGCCTGCTCGAGGGATTGGATGAAGGGCGGGGGTTCCTTCTGGGCCTGGACCGCCAGCAGGTCGATGGCCTCGAAGGCGTTGAGGAGGGCCTCGAAATTGTGCTCGGCGGTATACCCAGTGGAGGGTTCGGCGATCTCCTCCGTCGAGAAGGCGATGCCGAGCCCCGAGGTGAGTTGGTTCACGGGATAGAGGGTCTTGATCTCCCCCTCCTGATTGGAGCCCGCCCAGAGGCCGGGGCTCGCGGCCAGTACCAGCCCGCCGCCGTTGGAAAGATAAGTCAGGAGCGCCTCCCGGCCTTCTTTCAGCGCACAGAGCGCTTCGCCGCCTACCAAGACCGTGTAGGAAGGGAGCTCCCTCATCCAGTCGGCCCCGACGGCCTTGGCAGGGACCTTCTTCATTTCGAGGTAGGCCAGCGCCTCGGGGGCGGCGAGCACCCCGGCATTGGGGTTGCCCGATGCGGTCCAGCGCGCCGCGTTGACCAGGAGAGTGCCCATGTCCGAATTGGTGTAGGCCTCGGTATCGTGGAGGGCGCCCGCGCCCCCAAAGACGAAGAGCCGCCCCTTGCCGACCCGCGTTCCCACGGCGACCGCGGCCCGGTTGCTGCCGAAAGGGGCGCTCACGGCGGCGAAGCCATTGCTCCCCCCGAGGGCGAGGGCGAAAGACTGGCCGAAATAGACGGTGTTCACCCCGCGGATGAGATCTTGCCGGTCGATGTTCGGGTCGGCGGCGCAGGGACCGCAGAGGAGCGCGGCCAGGAAAAGCGGAAGCCGGAGCCTGGAGTGAGGTCGAATCGGGCGGTTCTTCGGGGCGATGGGGTGGCGCACGCGGTCCCTCCTGTTTCACGCCTCGGGTCGGCTTCCTGCCACGGCGTCCAAGTCGGAGTCATCCTGGCTCCTGGCCCCATTTTCCGATCGGAGGCCAATAAATGGGAGTGGCCCTCGTCCGGGCCGGGATTCGCATGGGGAGACAAGGGCGAAAGCACCCAGGGCCCAGGCTCCGGGTAAAACGGGCCTTGACCCACCGGCTTCCCGGGGCAATAATTCCCCAGGACATCCCCCCCATGGGCCGACTCATTTTCATCACCGGCGGGGCCCGCAGCGGGAAAAGCCGATTCGCCGAGCGGACCGCCGAGACCCTGGCGGAGGCGAAATCTTCGCGCATCGGCTATGTGGCCACCGCCGTCGCCATGGATGAAGAGTTCACGGAGCGCATCCGCATCCACCGGGAACGCCGCAGCGGCGTCTACGAGACGTTTGAAGAACCGGTGGCCATCGACCGGGCGGCCGAGGCAGCCCTCGCCACCCACCCGGTCGTTCTTTTGGAGTGCCTGACCGTCTGGTTGGGAAATGTCTTCGTCCGTCCGGGCCCCCTCGACTCCCACGAGGGTTTCGCGATGGAATGCCTCGAACGCCTCCTCGAAAAGACCGCCGCCTCCGCCTCCACCTTGCTCCTCATCTCCAATGAAGTCGGCCTAGGCATCGTGCCCGCCGATCCCCTGTCGCGTGCCTACCGCGATGCCCACGGGCGCATCAACCAACGTGTCGCTGCGGCCGCGCAAGAGGCCCATTTCGTGGTATCGGGCATCCCCTTGAGGCTCAAATGAAGGGCCTCCTTTCCTCTCTGGCCCTGGCGTTCATGACCCTCACCCGGCTTCCGGTGCCCTTCGCGGGCCGGGTCGCCTTTAGCGACGAGATTTCCCGCCATTCCGCGGTGTTCTTTCCCGTGGTGGGCCTCTTCTATGGGGGCGTCCTTTTCATCGCTTGGAGGGTCCTGGCTACCGCGAGGGCGCCCGTGGAAGTCCAAGCATTCGTGCTCCTGGCGCTCCCCTATTGCCTGAACCGGTTCTTCCATCTCGACGGTCTCGCCGATGTCGCCGACGCATTCTTCGCCGATCGCACCCCGGAAGATCGCCTGGCCATCTTGAAGGATCCCCGGGTGGGCACTTTCGCGGTGGGCACCTTGCTGCTCTTCCTGCTCTACCGCTTCCTTCTGCTTAAACTTTTCCTCCAGTGGACCCAC